>CAZSRS010000005.1:0-159188 GCA_964609625.1 uncultured Desulfovibrionaceae bacterium | reverse complement strand
GGCCTGCTCCCTTGCAGCCCCGGTCACCTATGCGGAGTTAAGGGGATAGCCACATGACATTATGCGAAACGCGAAATAGACGTTTATTATGCATGCTGTGAATGATCCTGGAATACAGGAGGATTATCAATGCGTCTTACGATTACTCTGTGCATCTTCACACTGCTCTTCTCAAGTTCCATTACAGGAGCGTCCGAACCGGAAGAAGACGACAGCGCCACCGTGAAGCAACGTGAAACGTCCATTGGGGGCGCTAGGCGTGACTCCTATGACAAGTGCGCCAAATTCATCGACGATATCGAAAATCTCGGTTTCAAGGCCGACCGAGCGGCCAATGAAAATGATCCCTGCCGCGCAGCCGGCCACTACGAAAAGACCCTGCGCTTGGCCGCCTACCCTCCTGATTCCTGCACGGAATACCCAACTGGCGCATGGTGCTCAATCGTAATATGGAAAGCCTCAGGGATCGTCATGCCGCGGTGCGGACTCTCTGCGGAAAAGAGAAACTGAACAGCCCCAAAGGTGGCTCCAGCATCAACGTCGGCAAGGATGATCAAGGTGGCATCGTCCTGAGTCAGTAGCTGAGGCTCCGCCTCAGTTGCCCGATCCATGAAACCCTGACCTTCCGCGCAAGAGCGAGAGAACGGCGATAAGGAGGAGCCAAGGAAAAACACCCAGTCGCATCCCGTACCCAGCCAGAACCGGCCAGGCCAGCATACCGAGCAGCCCCAATATCCCGCCGAGAACAACCACCGCATCAATGGTCCTCCTCATGACCCGTGGCCACGGGCGCACAACACCGAACATGGCCAGGATCAGCGGCGCATAGAGCACCAAGTCCCTGGCTGCAAATGCCTGCTCCACCCCGCCTCCACCCAGCATCCTCCAGCCGTCCGCCAACGTGTTGGTGAGTATTCCCTGCCAGAGACCATGGACAATCCCCGTGATCCCCACGCTGAACACCAACACCGAAAGCTTCTTGTGCATGATCATGGCAATTTCAGGCACGAAAAAAACATATCGATTCTGATTTCAGGGCGCAATTGTCTGAAAAGACAGCGAGAACTCTTTCTACACTAAGCATTGACATGGCGAATTCAAAGAAGTATGTTTGTTTGCTTAATATGTGATCATCGTGGGCCTATAGCTCAGTTGGCAGAGCCTCCGGCTCATAACCGGCAGGTCCCAGGTTCGAATCCTGGTAGGCCCACCAGAAGGAATGCCATTGCTGGTTCGCTTTCTCTTTTTACAGCCGAAACGCCGCGCCACACAAGAGCGTTTTTTCAAGGTGCTTCCCTGCACATACCGTCGGGAAGCACCTTGTTTTTGTAACCCCTGACAGCATGGAGAACTATGAACGTCCACGAATTCATGGGGATACTCCAGGAAATCGCCTCCCTCGAGGGAGCGGCTCAATGGGACAACAGCGGTGTTCAGATCGCCGGACTGACCGAAGAACTTCACAAGATCGCCGTGACTCTGGACCCACTCCCGGAAGTCATCGACGCTGCACTGGAATGGGGTGCCGACTTCATCCTCACCCACCACCCCCTGAGCATCGAACCCCGCTTCCTGAATAAACTGGATACCCATCATCGGATCGTATCCGCCGTGCTCCGGCACCAAGCCTGGCTTTATGCCGCGCACACCTCCCTTGACGTGCAACCTGATGGACCGGCAAGCTGGCTGCCGCGCGCCCTTGGCCTTCTGGACCTCCGTATCCTGGATATCACCCGCTCAAGACCGTATTGCGGCGTACGCTTCCAAGTGGGTGACGCAACCGGCCGACTTCTGGAACAGTACGAAAATCACCCCCTGGTATTGCACCTGGAGGAAGCGCTCCCTGGCGAATTGCTCCTGGTCTGCCATACCGATGTCTGGCCTTCGCTGAAAGAAGCCGTGAGCCGCGACCTGGAAACATCCCCGGCCTTCGGCTTGCTGGAGTTGGCCCTGCCGCCCAAACAATGGGGGTTCGGTCTGGTGGGAGATCTGCCCCAACCCATGACCATCAACGACTTCCTCGACTCTCTGGCCACGTTCGTGGACCGCAGTTTCTATCAGATTTCGGGCGTTATACCCGATATCGTCTCCCGCGTGGCCTGCTGTCCCGGCTCCGGAGGTTCGATGATCACCAAGGCCGCACAAGCCGGGGCCGACATCTTCATCACCGGCGACGTCAAGTACCATCAGGCTTTGGGGCACGATCTCTGCGTCATTGACGCGGGACATTTCATACTGGAAGAGGAAATGATGCGACGTTTCACCCTGGATCTGAGCGAGAATCCCGCTTTAAGTGAACTGCAACTGCTTTTCTTCACAGGCCGTGAACCATTCGACCTGCTTCTCGTGAAATCCAAGGATGAGGAAACATCGTGAATATACAGGCAATAACTGAACAACAAGGGAATTTCGGTTCCCTGAGCGAGCCGTATTCCGTTCATCAACAGCTTTGAGGAGGGTCGAGCCTTGAGCTTGTACTTGAAACAAATCGAACAACTTGTGGCCTTGCAGAGAATTGACAGTGAAATCCTTGAACTGCACCGTGAGTTGGACACCGCCCCTCGGGAAGTAGTCGGCCTGGAGGCGGAATTCGACGATCTCGATCAGCAGCGTCAACAGCTGGTTGAGAAGGTCAACTATCTCAAGGAGCAGGAAAGCCGCCTGTCTCTGGAGATCGAGGATGATTCACTGCGGATCAAGAAGAGCAAGAACAAGTTGATGATGGTCAGCAACAACAAGGAATATCACGCCATGATGCGTGAGATGGACAACCTTGAAAAGCTCAACCGCCTTCGGGAGGAAGAACGTCTGGCCTTGGCCGAGGAACTCCAGCGCCAGAACGAGGCCCTGGAGGAACTTGACGTGCAGGTCAATGCCGTCAAGACCCAACTCGACGCCAGGCGGTCAAGTCTCAAAAACCGCATGGACCTGACCATGCAAAGACTCGACGAACTCAAGCGGCAGCGCAAGGATGCGGGACGTTCCGTACCTGGACCGGTGCTCGGCCGCTATGAATTCATCCGTTCCCGACTGGCCGCGCCTGTCATCGTCCGCGTCAAGGGCGGTGTCTGCGAGGGATGTCATATCAGCATTCCTCCTCAGAGTTACAACGAACTGCAGAAAGGGGAGCAGATCCTCTCCTGCCCGAACTGTCAACGGCTCATCTACTGGTGCGAGCACTTCACCCCGGATGAACCGGAGACACCAGAAGTGCAGGCGGAAACAGACGAAGAATTACACGCGGTCGTGGGCGGAAAATGACCTCGATGCCGGCGCGGGCTTTGACCCCCTGCCGCGCCGGCATTATCTTCTTAGTGGGAGTTGGACGGGTCGTCGCCGCGGGTCGAGAGGTCCGGGGAGGAAAGTCCGGGCTCCACAGGACAGGACGCTGGGTAACTCCCAGCGGGAGCGATCCCGGGAAAGTGCCACAGAAAGCAAACCGCCTATGCGGCCCCTGGGCCGCAGGTAAGGGTGAAACGGTGGAGTAAGAGCCCACCAGTTGCCGCGGCGACGCGGCAAGCTCGGCAAACCCCGTCCGGAGCAAGGCCAAATAGGGGGGCGTCAAGGCTGGTCCGGCCGTGCCCCCGGGTAGGCCGCTGGAGGCCGTGGGCAACCACGGTCCTAGAGGAATGACGGCTGCCCCTGCCGCGCAAACGGCTGGGGAACAGAACCCGGCTTACAGTCCAACTCCCATTTCTTTAAGGAACCCTACGTCACCATGAGCACCTGGGCCATCATCCTTGCCGCGGGGAGCGGATCACGGCTCGCGAAGGCCGGGATCGGCGAAAAAAAACAGTTCCTGCAATGGAAGACACGCCCCCTGTATTGGCACAGTGTCCATACGCTGTCGCACATACCGCGTGTCTTCGGCTTGGTCCTGGTCTTACCCGAGCAGGAACTCTTGCAGGAGCAAGAGCGTATCATAGAACTCATGGGACGGGATGCCCTCGGGCTGCCCTGGCTGGCAGTGGCTGGCGGCCCCAGACGCCAGGATTCCGTGGCCAACGGCCTGGCGGCCCTTCCCTCTGACTGCGAGAGCGTGCTCGTGCACGACGCCGCCAGGCCCTTTACTTCCCCTGCCCTGTGCAACGCCCTGCTGGACGCACTCTTGGCGCCAGACTCACAGGCCCACGGAGTGATTCCCGGCCTGCCCGTGAACGACACCATCAAACAGGTGCGGGAGGAGCGCGTACTCCAGACCCTGACCCGCGGTCAGTTGCGTGCCGTGCAGACGCCCCAGGCCTTCCGGCTGCGCTCCCTGCGCCAGGCGCACCGGGAAGCCGCGCTCCAGGGTTGGGAGGTCACGGATGACGCCTCGATGCTGGAACGCATGGGGCTCGAGGTCCTGATCATTCCCGGCGAGGAAGCCAACGTGAAGATCACCACGAAAAAGGATCTGGGGCTGCTCCAGGAGCAAGAGCCTCCGGTCCTGGAGACTCCAGTCTGCGGTTGGGGGTACGACGTGCACCGTTACGTGGCTCCGGACGCAACCAAGGCCCGCCCCATGAAGCTGGGGGGCGTTCCCATCCCCGGTGCCCCCCACGTCCAGGCTCATTCGGACGGCGACGTGCTGCTGCACGCCCTTACCGACGCCCTGCTGGGCTGTGCCGGCCGGGGCGATATCGGTGAACGCTTCCCGGATAGCGATCCCGGCTTGGAGAACATGAACAGCGCCGTATTCCTCGACTTGGTGCTGGAAGACCTCCTGGCCGACGGCATACGCCTGCGGCACGTAGACTGCACCGTCATCGCCCAGATCCCGCGTATCGCCCCACACAAACAACTCATCCGGGACAACCTCTCCAAACTGCTGCACCTCCCGGTGGAATGGGTCAACGTCAAGGCCACCACCGAGGAAGGGTTGGGATTCACCGGCGAAAAAAAAGGCATCAAGGCAGTGGCCATGGTCATGGCCGTCCGCCGCAACGATCCCGCCCCAGGCAGATAACCCCCGACCGCCGCTGGACGGCCGGGAGTGTCGCGCTGTCAGGCCCCGCTTTTCATCTCTTCGATCAAGGAACGCAGTTCCTGGGCCATGCCGGCAAGCTCCCCCACTGCCTGGGAGGAGTGTCGCATGGAAGTGGCTGTCTCATCGGCCACCCTGTTGACTTCCTCGATGGAGCGGTTGATCTCTTCCGAGGCAGCGGACTGTTCTTCGGCCGCCGAGGCAATGGACTGGACCTGGCCGGTACTGGCCTCCACCAGGGATACGATTTCCGCGAGGGAGCGGCCCGATTCCTCGGACAACTCCGTGGCCCTGGCCACCACATCACCGGCGGTGTTCATCTCCGTGATGTTCTTCCTGGTGGCCTCCTGAATGGCGTGGATGTTCGCCCCCACTTCCTTGGTGGCACCCATGGTCTTTTCCGCCAGCTTGCGCACTTCGTCGGCCACCACCGCGAATCCCCTGCCCGCCTCACCGGCCCGGGCAGCCTCGATGGCCGCGTTGAGCGCCAGGAGGTTGGTCTGATCCGCGATGTCGTTGATCACGTTCATGACCTGACCTATGGACTCGGCCTGATGCCCCAACAGGGCGAGGTTTTCGTTCATGGTCATGGTCTTGGCGCGCACGTCCTGAATGGCCTGCACGGCGCGTTTTACCACGTCCGCCCCTGTCAAGGCCTTGTCCTTGGCCGTTTCCGCGCTACGGGCAGCCTCGGTGGCGTTCCTGGCCACCTCCATCACCGTGGCGTTCATCTCTTCCATGGCCGTGGCGGTTTCGTCCATGCGTTGCTTCTGGCGGTCGGCTCCCAGGCTGATCTGCTCCACCTGGGCCGAAAGTTCCTGCGAAGAGGAAGTGACCCGTTCGACAATGCCTTCGAGTTTGGACGCGGCCGAGAGGATTCCTTCCCTCATGGCCTCCTCTGCCCGCCGGCGCATGCGATTGGCCTCGGTTATGTCCTGCACCACCTCGATGTGTCCGATCTTTTCGCCCTTGCGGTTGAAAAGAAAGGAGACATCCACCTGGAAGTCGCGTTCCAGACCTGGCTGGGTAAAGGTGGAGGTGCTTTGCCCCCGCAGCAGACATTCGATGCCGCAGCGCTCGGTACGGCAGATGTCTGCCCCCCAGTTATGGCATTGCTGGCCCAGAACCTCGGTCCGTTTCTTGCCGGCCACCTGTTCCGCGGCCTTGTTGATGAAGGTCCAGTTGCGGTTCATGTCCGTCACGGAAATGGGGAAGGATATGGAATCCAGTAGTGACTCGTACCAGAAAGCCTTGTCCACCACGATATCGAATGCCTTGTTCAGATAGGTGGCTGCCTGGCCGATTTCATCGCCTGAAGCGATCTCCAGACGACGGTGGAAATCGCCCTGGGCAAAGTCGTGGGCGGCCGTGACCATGGAGCGCATTGGTCTGGTGACCATAACCCTGTTGAGGATAAACAGCAATGCCAGGATCAGGAACAATCCCAAAACGCCGTAGACGGCGCTCATGGTCATAGCGTTCCTGGCGTCGGCCAGCAAGGTGCTGATGTTCACGGTGACGGCCAGGGACCACGGCGTGTCGGTAGTGCCGATGCGGATGGGCGTGAAGACATAATAGGCGACTTCGCCGGTGACAAGGGAAGTGATTTCCTCGACACGGGGGCGCCCCTGGCGTACGTCCCGGTCCCGTTCGTGGGCGTCGGAACGAACTTCCAGTATCGTCTTACCCACCTGCTCCGCTTTTGGATGCGCCACGTACGTAGTGTTGTTGGAAAAGAGAAAGGCGTAACCCTGGCCCATGGGCTTGACTTCCGCGACAATGTCCTGGATCTGCTTCGCGTTGAGGTCCACGCCGGCCACGCCGATGACCTGATCGTTGACCTTGACAGGTACGCACAGGCTGATAAGGAGCACATCCTTGCCCCCCACCTTGTATACGAAGGGATTGATGATGGTCTCGCGACCCGAGTTCCGCGCCTTGAGATAGTAGTCTCCGGGGTCCGGTTTGTCGTAGTTCTCCAATGGGTTGTGCAGAATCTTGCCTTCGGAGCGGCTCAGGTAGGGGATGAACCTGCCCGTGGCGTCATGGCCTGGCGCGTTGCCATACTCTTGGTCTTTGCCATCGAAGGCGTTGGGCTCGAAGGCGACCCAGACACCGAGATAATCCGGATGTCCCTGCAATATCGCCCGTAGGATATGCACGGCCGTGTCGCGATCCGCAGCGGCGGAAAGCTTGAGTTCGGCGAAGACTTCCGCCAAGTTTCTGGCCGTGCGTAATGATTCCCCCAGTCGCGCCTGGACCTGCTCCGCCCCGATGCGTCCTTCCATTGTCACGGCCTCGTAGACCCTGTCCCGAGACACCGTATTGAGCTTGGTGGCCGACTGCCAAAGCACTGCGCCAAAAATCACGGCCGTGACGATACCTGTCACAACGGACAGCTTGATACCGATTCCCATTCTGTTCAACATGTTGTTTCCTCCCCTGATGGACATGCTTGTTGTGAATGTTGTCCGTGTGTCGAGCAACGGCAGGACTACACCAAGAATAGATAATCATCCTACCATGACGAGAAGATCGTGGCAACACACCGTTACTTTTTACTGCAATACATGTTGAACGCGCCTATTGGTCGATCACAAAATTATACATAATATAGATATCCATGAACCGCCATTGTGAGAATTGTTTTCATTGAGAACGCACCCCGCATACTGTGTAACTTAAGGGACATACAGTAACTGAGGCGTCGCATACGAACACGCCCTGCAACCTCACTTTATGTCGCTGTGTCAGTGCATCCGAAGAATACCGTACGCCATCTAGTTGATTGATATATATAATTGGAATATATAATTGATCACAGCTATTCATGTGTGCTCAGCCGAGACTGCACCGTACGGAGTCGCGATCGTAACGGCCAGCTGACAATCTTGTACTTCACGGGGCTGCCATGCTTGTACGACGGCACACGCAAGGGAAGGACTCTGTTCAGAGCTGTTCTTGAAGGGAAATAGACACTCAGCTGAACAGCCAGCAGCGCACGCCGCGTTGCGCTTCCTGCTCCAGCAACGGGGGGGGCTCCAGGCGACAGCGTTCAAAGGCCTCGGAACAGCGGGGGTGAAAGGCGCAGCCCGAGGGCAGGTCCCAGAGTCCAGGCACCACTCCCTGGATGGGTGTCAGCGCGCGTCGGGCGCCGGCACTCTCCCCAAGTACGGGCAGGGAGCGCAACAGGCCGCGTGTATAGGGATGCAGTGGTTCGGCAAACAGTTCCTCCACCGGGGAGGACTCCACAATCTTGCCGGCATACATGACCAGAACCCGCCCGCACGTCTGGGCCACCACTCCTAGGTCGTGGGTGATCATCATGACAGCCGCGCCCTTTTTCCGCTGCAAGTCCAGCATAAGCTCCAGGATCTGATCCTGGATGGTCACATCCAGGGCCGTGGTGGGTTCGTCGGCAAGTATCAGATCAGGATCGCAGGCCAGGGCGATCGCGATGACAACCCGCTGCCGCATGCCGCCGGAAAGCTCGTGAGGGTAGCTTTTCGCCGCGCTCCCGGGGTTGGGCAACCGCACAAGCCCCAAAATGTCGGCCGCCGCATCCAGGGCCTGACGTTTGTTCATTCCCTGATGCAGCCGCAGGGCCTCGGCCACCTGCTCGCCGACGGTGAACACGGGATTGAGCGAGGTCATGGGTTCCTGAAAAATCATGGAGATCTCGTTACCCCGCACGGAGCGCAGGGCTTCCTCGCTCAAGGTCAGGAGTTCCCTGTCGCGGAATCGAATGCTGCCCGACACTATCCGCGCCGGAGGCATGGGAATCAAGCGCAGAATGGACAGGGCAAGCATGGTCTTGCCGCATCCCGATTCGCCCACAACGCCCAACGTCTCTCCAGGGGCGATAGTCAGGCTGACATCGTCCACAGCCGCCGCACGTCCTCGTGACGACTCCAACACAGTGAGAAGATTGTCGATTTGCAATAGTGGTTCAGCCATACCTGCTTCCATGCTTACGGACCCGAAGTGATAAAGCTGCGTCACGTGGGAACCTACGCATTTTTCGCCACCGCCGCAAGTTCCGAAAATGAATAGAAAAGGGTAAAGTGCCCCTGTTCAATCATGCCCTTGCAAACGGCGCCGCCTTTGCGTAGAACCGGCATTCAAGGGGACACCCCAAAACGGGTGGGGAATGAGGTAGTGAGCAGACTTGGGTATCATCAACGTCGTTGATCTCAGACCGGGCATGGTCCTGGCCAGTAATCTGGAAAGCCGACACGGCAGACTGCTGCTCCCCGAAGGTTCCATGCTCGAGGAACGGCATCTGCGCATCCTTCGGATTTGGGGCGTCACCGAGGTCGATATCGACGGCGTGGACAGCGACACCGCCGAAGCCGCCACGGTCATGGATATCGACCCCGAGGTCTTCCGCTGCTGTGATGCTTTCCTCAACCCCTTTTTCCAGAACACCGGCCTCGACCAGGAGGCGGTCCAGGAAATGTTTCGGGTCTGCCTGTTGCAGACGTCTCAAGGCATGGCCAACAGCGGCCTTCCGCCTCGATGCAGGCGCGGTGCCACGCCCTCGCAGGTATCCGGAGGAAACCTGCCCAAAGCTCGCAAACGGCGTGGGCCTGAAGAACTCCTGAAAAACGATCCCTCCCTGGCAATCTTTCCGGATATCTACCACCGCGTCTGTGAGGTTTTCAACGCCCCACATAGCACTGCCAGACACGTGGCCGAGGTGGTTGGCAGCGATCCCAGCCTCACCGCCCGACTGCTGCGCCTGGTGAACAGCCCGCTCTATGGATTCCCGGCAACTGTGGAAAGCATCGACAGGGCAGTGGCTCTGCTTGGCGCCAATGAACTCTGTACGCTGGTGCTGGGAATATCCGCGCTGGAGGCCTTCAGTGAAGTACCAAAGGACCTCTACGACATGGAGCTGTTCTGGAACCACGCAGTGGCCTGTGCGGTATGCGCCCGCATCCTGGCATCATACAAACCCGGTCTGTCCATGGAACGCTTCTTCGTCTCCGGGCTGCTGCACGACATCGGCCTGTTGCCCATGCTCATGCTCATGCCGGAGGAGCAGACCGCCATCCTGCGTTACGCATGGACAATGAGCCTACCCCTCTGCATGGTGGAACGCGCCGTCCTGGGGTTTGACCACGGTCACGTCGGAGCGCTGCTCCTGAGCAACTGGAACTTTCCCCACTCCCTGGTACACATCGTCGGCAACCACTGCAGCCCCAATGAGGCTATGCCCACACTCGAGCCCTCACTGCTTCATGTTGCAGAACTCCTGGCTGGATGCCACTGCCTTTGCCGCGGCGACTGTACTCCCATACCCCCTTTGCAGGCCAAGGCGTGGAGCACACTGGATATCTCTCCGAACGTCATCGCCGCCATTCTCAACCAGGCAGCCAGACAGTTTACCGAGTTACGTCAAGTAGTTTTCACCTCCCCGTGATGTGTACACAAGGGGAATCAGGAACCTGTAAGCAGGATGCGCCAATGCATCTCGACAAACGACTGAACAAGCTGGAACAACGCTTCCGCATTCTCACGGAGGAGCGGATAGCGGCCATGGAGGCTTTGGAACTGGCCGGCAACGTGGCGCACTTCGACACCAGCTTCAATCAATTGGACTCCCCTATTCCCATTCTCCAGGAGACGGCCTTCAAGTGCGGCACCCTTCTGCGCTTCGCCGGCGCGGGTTTTTATCTCGTGGAGGAGGACAACTCCGATTTCATCCTGCGTTACGCCGCTCCTGACGACTTCTCGTTACACCTCGAGCGCGAGGTGGAACTGCTCATCGAACAAGGCGCCTTTGCCTGGGCCCTGGAGCGCAATCGCCCTCTTTTCTTCCAAGGTGCCACGATGGGTGGCGATTTCCTGGTTCATGCCCTGGCAACACCTTCGCGCGTCCGGGGTATGTTCATCGGTCTCCTCGCCTGCAAGCGACAGGAAGTGGGCGATATCGCTCTTTCCCTCTTGAGCATCGTCCTGCATTCGTGCGCCCACATGCTCGAAAGCCATGCCCTTTATGGTCTTCTGCGTGCTCACTGCTGCCTCGAAAAATGCGCCAGGGATGAAACCGAAGATCCGGTTTCCCGATCCAGCCTGTTGCAAACCTTGCAACTGACACGCTTCAGACTCCAGGAAGCGGAGATTGCCCAAAGCGTTGGTCGTGAATTGCTCAACAACATGTTCGAGGACCTTCCACTCCAGAATGCCGCGGAAAAAATTCTTGTTGCCGGACAGAAGCTTACCAACAGTCAGGAAGGACTGGTGGGGCTCTATGAAGCCGATACATCGGCCCTACGCTGTCTCGCCCTTACAGGACGGCTATGTCAACAATGGGAGCGCTTCTCCGACGGACACGGAGGCAGGACATTTCGATTGCCCGGAGTTGAAGACTCCCTCCCAGTGTGGGCGCTCGCTCCCCGCATGGCCAACGCACCCATGAACAACGTAAAACAGGGAGGGTTCATCACGCGTTATTTGTGCTGCCCGATCATTGAACCCGGAGGAACCCGGCGGGGCTGTCTGGCACTGTGTAACGCTCCGCAAGACTATCTGGAGCAAGACTTGGCCGCGGTGTCACGACTGGCCGCACTGTTTGCCGGTAGACTCCGCAACGGTACCTGAAGCTATACGAACCGGGCCGCAATCGCCCCAGAAGGCCTTGCCACCATAACGAAACAGGTGTACAATGAATTAATTGTTATGTTTCGGGAGCTGCTGCCATAAGCCTGTGCACGCAAGAAAGACACGGCGCAATGAGTGCGCTTTCGCATGATACTTACAATCCATAGGGGTTAACAAACCGAGCTTTTTCTTACCCGTGCTGAACAATCCTGGATGGACTTTTCAACACATTGGCATAACTCAGCGGCTGTACGGATAGGCTTATGATTATGATGTAGCAACCCACAGCTTGCAATATCGCCTTTGTTTGCGTAGACCGCGATGCAATCAAGGAAAGAGAACGTGACAATGCTGGAAATCACCTCCCAAGAATCACTATTCGTCCCCACCTTCATCGCGCGTCAACCCATTTTCGACGCCAACAAGGACGTCTGGGGGTATGAACTGCTGTATCGCCACAGCAGCGACGCCACTGCCGCCATTTTTTCCGACGAGGAAAGCGCCACCTTGGCAGTGGCTGCCTGTGCATCCTGCCAACGCATGAGTTTTTCTAAAAACAGCAAACTGTTGATCAACTTCTCCGAGCAATCCATCCTGGAAAAAGTACCGCAGGCCTTGCCCGCTTCCGGTACCGTGGTGGAGATCAACGAAACCCTTCCAAGCACCCCCGGCTACCTGGAATGTCTGCAACAGCTCAAACGCGACGGCTATCGTATCGCCCTGGACGGGTTCGAAGCCAAAGAAGGCTGTGAAGCCCTTTTCAATCTGTCGGATTTCTTGAAGATCGACATGCTCGGCAAACACATCGACGACGTCTCGCGACTGGTCGAACTGGCCAGGGGCAAACACCCTCGGTTGATTGCCAAACGCATCGAGGAACACGAACAGTTCCACGTCGCAAAGAATCTGGATTTCTCCCTGTTCCAGGGCTTTTTCTTCCGCAGGCCGGAAATCATCGTGGGCCGTAAGCTCTCGGCCAATGAAATGTCAAAACTCAACCTCTTCGCCATCATGGAAATGGAAGAGCCGGATTTCGACAAGCTCACCACCACCATCCAGGCGGATGTCGCCATCAGCTACAACCTGCTTTCCTACCTGAACTCGCCGGCCATCGGATTGCGTGAAAGAATCAAATCCATCAAACAGGCACTGTTGCTGCTGGGCTGGAAACAGATCAAGAACTGGCTGCGCGTCGTCGTACTGCGGGATATAAACCCCTTGGACAAGCCTTCGGAGTTGCCCTATCTCTCTGTTCAACGCGGCAGGTTCTTCCAGTTGGCCGCTGCAGCGGGCAATCTGAACGCTCCGCTTCCGGACGGCCTGTTCCTTCTGGGACTTTTTTCCCTTCTGGACTCCATGCTTTCCATGCCCATGGAGGACATCGTCGCCAACCTTCCCCTCGAGGAAGCCATCAAAAAAGCCCTTTGTAACCAGGCAAATGAATACTCTCCCTGGCTGGATATGGCCCGGGCCTTTGAACATGCGGATTGGGACCAACTGGACAAACTCATCCCCCAACTGGGCCTCGACCCTGTCAATACGGCGCAGGCGTATTATGAATCAATTGCCTGGGCGAGCCTGTTTTTCCAGCAAGGACATAAGCCCTGACAGCCCCTTTCGCTGCATCACGGATGCGTTGACAACCCTGCTCCGACCTCCGTACATTTTCACAACAAGGAGGCCGGCATGCACCTTCTCTCGCGGATTCTCAAAAGCGGCATCACCCCCCTGCGCGGCGTAGGGAAAATCCTCGGTCAGGCCCTGCACACCAGGACGCCGGTATCGCTCTATCTCGGAGACCCCCCGGAGCCGATCCCCGCTGCCGAGGCCCTGATCAGCGATTCCCAGGACACAACCCTCACCCTGGATATCACCAGGGGCGATGTGACAGCCTCCTGGCAAGGCTGTCTGGCCAATTGCGCATTGCTGCTGGTGGACGCTCCCGGCCTCACCCCAAGGCTGCTGCACTTCAGCGCCACCATTGTGGACGTCGCCACCCCAGGACGCGTGGTACTCTCCCGGCCACGGACCTTGAATGCCGTCGAACAGCGCAGTATGCGGCGTATATCCCTCCCTGAACGATTCATGCCGCGAATCAAAGCCTGGATGCCTGGACCCGACGTTGCCGAGGCTGCCCTGCTCCCCCCGCAGAATGTCGAACCGATCCTCCAGCTCGCATCCGGGGCCGAGAGCGCCTTGCGGCTGCGGGACATCTCTGCCGGCGGGCTGCGGCTCAACGTGCATGCCTCACTCCTGCAACGCTCCGGAACGCATGTGGCGCTCGATACACGACTCTTGCTTCTGCTTGCTCTTCCGGAACCGCAATGGGAAACCCCGCTTGAATACTGCTTTCCCGCGCGCGTCACCCGCAACCAGCCGCTGCCTTTGGGCTGGCGTGATCTCGGTCTGCACTTCCTGCTCTTTTCCGGCGGGGTGAAACAGCCCGGCGCCCTGAACTGGAAGCCCCTTGTCGAGGACGACATCCCTGGCCTGGCCAACTGGGTCAACCGTCGCATGGACGAGCTGCACGGTCGGACAAGCTGAGGAGTTCGGCATCCCGCAGGATGAATAAGAAAGAGATCGTTGTGGCGGAAGCGCGTGCAGCAACGATCTCTTGCGTGAAGTGCCGGTGGCTATACTCAAACCAGAGATTTCACCTTCCAGATCTCGTCTGCATACTCGCGGATGGTGCGGTCGCTGGAGAACATGCCCATGTGCGCGGTGTTCATGATCGAATGCCGGGTCCACGTCTCCACGTCCTGATAGACCGTGGCTATGCGGTCCTGACAATTGAGATAGGACCTGTAATCCGCCAGGACGAAGAAACGGTCGCCCTGATGCAGCAGAGAATCGTAGATGGGCAGGAACAGCCCCTGTTCCTGAGGTGAGAAGACGTTGTTGCGGATATCCTCGAGAGCACGGCGCAGTTCACCTTGGGATTCGTAATAATCCCAGGGATTGTATCCCGTGACGCGCAGCTTGTCGAGTTCATCGGCGGTGTGGCCGAAGATGAACATGTTTTCTTCCCCCACCTGTTCGAGCATCTCGATATTGGCACCGTCCAACGTACCCACTATGACCGCCCCGTTGAGGCTGAACTTCATGTTGCCGGTGCCCGAAGCCTCCATGCCTGCCGTGGAGATCTGCTGGGACAGCTCCGTAGCGGGAATGATGCGTTCGGCCTGGGAGACGCAGTAATTCGGCAGGAATATCACCTTAAGTTTGTCACCCACCTGGGGATCACCGTTGACGGATTTGGCCACGGCGTTGATCAACCGGATGATGCGTTTGGCCATGAAATACCCCGGGGCTGCCTTGCCGGCGAAAATCACCGTACGCGGGGTGAAGTCGAGTCCAGGATTGTCCTTGATCCGGTTGTACATGGTGATCACGTGCAAAACGTTCAGGAGCTGGCGCTTGTACTCGTGGATACGTTTGATGTGCACGTCAAACATACTCTCCAGGTTTACCTCGACGCCTACCTTGCGCTTGATGTAGTTTGCCAGCCGTTCCTTGTTGCGTTGCTTGATCTCATGCCAACGATCGATGAACTTTTTGTCTTCCGCCAAGGGGGCGATTTCCTTGAGCGAATCGAGGTCCGTAATCCAGCCCTTTCCCAATTTCTCGGTGAGCAGGCCGGCGAGCATGGGGTTGCACTGCAAGAGCCAGCGTCTGGGAGTCACGCCGTTGGTCTTGTTGTTCAGCAGCAGCGGCTGCCATTCATGAAAATCCTTGAACACGAAATCCTTGAGCAACTCCGAGTGCATGGCCGAAACGCCGTTGACGGAGGCGCTGCCCACAATGGCGAGATTGGCCATGCGTACACTCTTGCGACCTTCCTCGTTGATCAGTGACATGCGGCGGATCCGGCTGACGTCACCTGGAAAACGCCGTGCCACCTGTTCGAGAAAACGACGGTTGATCTCATATATGATCTGCAAGTGCCTGGGCAGTAGACGGCCGATCAGCTCGACGGGCCACGTCTCCAGAGCCTCGGGCAGGATGGTGTGGTTGGTATAGGCGAATGTGCGCCGGCAAATAGCCCAAGCCCTGTCCCATTCCAACAACTCCTCGTCCACCAGGATGCGCATCAATTCAGGAATGGCGATACTGGGATGGGTGTCGTTGAGTTGGATGGCCACCCTGTCCGGCAGTAGGTCGAAGTTTTCGTTCTTCTTGGTGAACCGTCTGAGAATGTCGCGGATGGTCGCGGCCACGAAGAAGTACTGCTGCTTGAGCCTGAGTTCGCGCCCCCCTGCCGCCTCCTCACTGGGGTAGAGCACCTTGGAGATGTTCTCGTCCTTGACTTTTTCCTGCACCGCTCCGATGTAATCCCCGGTGTTGAAGTACTTCAGGTTGAACTCCTGGTCCGAACGGGCCGACCACAAACGCATGTTGATCACCTGGCCATTGCGATACCCAGGCACGAGCAGATCACAAGCCATGGCCAGGACCGTTTCCGAGTCCACCCACTTGTGCCGCAGACGTCCCTCTTCGTCCTTGTACTCGATGACCCGTCCGTAGAACTTGACCGGGATCAAGAACTGACCACGGGCGAATTCCCAAGGATCCCCGGCGCGCATCCAGTTGTCGCTCTTCTCCACCTGCTCGCCGTTATCGTCGATGACCTGATGGAAGATGCCGTAGTCGTAGCGTATGCCATAGCCATAGCCAGGGATGGCCAAGGTTGCGATGGAATCCATGAAACACGAAGCCAGCCTGCCAAGACCTCCGTTGCCCAAGCCAGCGTCCCATTCCACTTCTGCCAGATCCTCGAGTTCGAATCCCAAGTCGCGCATGACCTTTTCAGCTATTTCGTAAATACCCAGGCAATGAAGATTATTCAGCAGAGACTTGCCAGGCAGATATTCCAGGGAAAGATAATAGACCCGCTTGGCATGTTCATCGTAGTATGAACGCTGCGTCTTGATCCACTGGTCGATGAGGCGGTCACGTACAGCCAGGGCAAGGCCGTGGTAATAGCTGTAGGGCGAATGGCGTGCATAGTCACTGCCGAGGCTCGAAACGATGTGCCGAATGATGTCCTTTTTCAGGCCCTCTTTCCCGCTCTTGTCGTAAATACCACCGCTCCATTTGAATTCCTTCGGATCAAATTGCGCAGGAGCCGCTGTATCGGATTTCTTGCCGGATGCATCATTCTTGGACATACTTGTCTCCTTGGCTGAATTCTGTCGTGCATGTTCTCAATGAGATAACAATGTTACAAGATGGTGCACTACCCTTTATGATATCCTTAGCAAATCTGTCTATCAATCATGTTGCAAGGCATCATCGAATGATCGCAGCAAGTTGTAGTATAGTTGCAAGCTCCATGCCCCGTGACGCCCATCACGGACTTCCTGAATAAAGGGATGCGTTTCAACGAGCCGGTATACGTGGTGAATTTCGGGTTTCCCCATTCCCGAGAGCATTCGTTCCACCTGAATCCCGTCTTGATACTCGAACCACAGCCTGACAACCTTGTCAGCCTGGAACTGGTGTTGGAAATATCCATCCGCCTCGGGCGCGGCGCAGATAAAAACGACAATGACCAGAATCTCCGCCAGGAACAACGGAAGCGGCATTTCGAAGAAGAAGAATGCGGTTGAGAGTCTACGGGTTTGCATGCTCCCATACTAGCCCATGTTGCAAGGAAAGCAAACCGCCTGCTCAAGGAGCGGCCCCAAAGCACCGCCGGTGGAAACGAAGAGTCACTTGCCCGCGAACCAGGCGGCAAGATCCTCGATTTCCTGCTCAGTGAGCCTGGAAGCCTGTTTATTCATGACGTTGTGCGTGCGTTTGCCGGTCTTGAAGTCAAGCATCTTTTCAACGAACTTCTTCGCAGGCATTGCATCGAGATCGCCACGATGACACACGCACCCCCTGGCAAGGACCTTACCCCGCTCCTGTGCTTTTGCCTCGCTCCCAGCCACAGCTAAGCCTGCTGCCACAACCAGGAGGAATAACACCGCCACGGCACTCTTCATGCGTATGCCCCAGACCATTCATACGGCCGGCTTGATCAGAAGAAAACGGACGCCGCGGTTTTGGTATGCTCAAGACGACCGCGGCGTCCGCATGTGATTACTCGGAAGCCTGTTCCGCGCCCTCGTACCACTTCAGCTCTATGGTCACGCTACGCTTCACGGCATTGTCCTTGGACTTTTCCTTGATCTCCACCTCATATTCCACCGTGTCTCCCACGGAAATGCAGACAGAGCCGAAACCGTCGTTGATCTGCAGCGTGCCGCCGGCCAGACCGGTGGCAATCGAGCGCAAGGCCACTGCGACATCATACCTGAGGCGGTTTTCTTTTCCTTCATACAACACGGTTTTACTGCCCATGATTCCTTACCCCTTGTACCTAAAGTCATTGTATGGGTTCGCTTCCACTGTCATACGCCCGCGGAACGCACGCTGAACTTTCGCTGCACTCCGTCGCCAAGCAATACTCTACTCAATAAAACAGATCGACCGTTTCAGCAAGGAAAAACCGTGAAGTAGTCATTCGTGTTACAGTGTAGCGACAACTCCGCGACCGGGAACATGGTGCAAGGGAAGGCGTACGGTCACGGTTGTGCCGTATTCTTCCGAGGTACTGAAGGTAATATCACCGCCGTGGGTCTGGGCAATGCGACGCGCCGAATACGTGCCCAACCCTGTACCGCCGGGCTTTCCAGACGTGCTGTACTTCTCGAAAAAAATCGGTCGGATATGTTTGGGTACCGCACCCTGGTTGTGGATGGCGATCTCCGCCCACTCTCCTTTCTTGTCCAGACTTACCCGTACTTCGCACTCCGGAGGGGAGGCTTCGACTGCATTCTGCAACAAATTCACAAACATCGAATAGCATAGGAGTTCCTCGCCTTCGAGCATGAAACTCGCTTCTGGCCCCGGCTCAATTCCCTCCATCTCGAAGGATATCCACAGTTTCTTGCGTCGCTGATTGTTCAGAACGCTTCCCGATACGCCGCGCAACAGTTGCATGAGATCCAGAGGCTCGGGCTCGAAGGTGTAGCTCCCGGTTTCCATCTTGTAGAGGTCCAGGGAGAGGTTGATCATGTCCAACATTCTGCTGCCGGTGAGCTCCAGCTCCCGCATCAACTCCTTCTGCCGCTCGGAGATGTTGGATTCTTTCTGCAGTAAACGCATGCCCAGAATCATGGACAACAGGGGGCTCTTGAGGTCATGGCGTGTGATACGCTCGACATCTTCACGCAGCTGCTCCAACTCCTTCTGCTTGGTAATATCCGTGATGAATCCCTTGATATGCAAGGGATGGCCCTGGTCGTCACGCATCAGGCGAACATTGCGCGAGGACCAGAACGTACTGCCGTCCTTGCGGCGAGAGTGTACCTCGTAATTGTAAACCTGCCCTTCCCTTTCCAAAATGCGCAGCATCTCCTCCCGCTGCCTGGGGTCAACATAAAGCTGCACACCGATATCCACCACGTTTCCCAACACCTCCTCGGGAGAGGAAAAACCGTGCATCACGGCGAACTCGGGATTCACACTCAGATACCGCCCCTCGAGCAGGGACTGGTATATGCCGATCGGCGCATACTTAAAAATGGAGTGATATTTCTCCTCGGACTCCCGCAATGCCTCCTCGGCGCGCTTGCGTTCGGTCACATCCTCAACCATACCCAAGAGATAGTCTTCACCGGTGTCAGGATCCTGCAACACCGTGACGTTGAGAAAACCTATGAACTCGCTGCCATTCCTGCGCCGATAGCTGCTCTCGAACTGCACCAGGCCCGGGCTGTTGCGGATGCGCTGAATGATCTCCTGACGCTGCTCCGGGTACACGTATATGTCCTTGGCGATGTCCTTGACGTTTTCCAACACCTCTTCCGGTGAGTTGTATCCCAACATGGTTGCCAGGGTCTGGTTCACGTTGATGAAACGCCCCTTGCCGGTGGAGGTGAACACCCCCAAGGGGGCGTTCTCGAAGAGCACCCTGTAGCGCTCCTCTGTACTTTGTGGGCTCGGTTGGGCCGGTCCATATACCGGGGGCACGCAGACGTCCTCCTGATCACAGACAACGAGCGCGGGAGGAGTGTCTTGGTTCCCACGGCCATATTCCAAGGGAATCACTCTACATGTGATGGAGATTGTCTTGCCGTCCGGGCCGGTGCATCCGAACCGCAACCTCCGGCCTCGACCCAGGGATGCGGCACGCATCTCCTCTTCCCACTCCACCGGCTCTAAAGCCAACAAGGTGACAGGCATACCAAGATACGCATCGCCCTGCATCCCCGTCTTTCGGCGCAAGGCAGGGTTCACGGCCATGATGGTACCGTTTGGGGCGACCAACAAAGCCGGTTGGGGCAATACCGCCAGCAATTGCAATGTCGAAGACGCCATCGCGGCAATATGCTCACTGTCCATGCCCGCTCCGTTCTCCCGTGCTCCGCATGGTGCATACTGGAAGAGAACCCCCATTTAAATGGTTGTTCAAACCTTCTGCACCGATGTCTCCCGAGAAAAGCAACGATCAGACCCTAGTCTCTTCCGAAAACCAAAGGACAACCTTTTGCAATCCCATCCTCAATGGTAATGAAATACCCCCCCTTCCGCAACCAATTTCTCAGAACCCCCTGAAAAGAGAGAGGGAAATTCTCCTCGGAGGACGAGCATGACGCTTTGATATGCCCGGCAAATGAACAATCATTCAGTACCGGATCCCGTCCTGTCGTTGTCCTGTACATGGCCGGTTCGCGTGAACACCTTGGTCGAGTTGCCTTTGCCCCATGAGTTCAGGTACAAGCATGGGTCGTTTACGTCCAACTCCCATGCCGCACATGACCGCGGTTGCCTGCAACAATGATAACGAGGAAGCCTGATGCACACCTTCACGTTTTCAGAAACCTGGACTCCCCGTGACAATGAACTGCTCCTGTTGCCGTTTCTCAATGGCGAGACGCCCTGCTTCTCCCCCCAGGCCTTGCCTCCCGCCTTGCAACATGCCACCGCCGCTCTCGAAGCCGGAGGAACGCGCGTGGCCCATGCAAGCCGTATCGAGAACAGCTTTGTCCTGGCCATCAGTGTTCGCCTCGACACCACGGCCCTGCCTCCCGCCGAAAGCCTCAAGACCGCCGTGTCCAAGGCCATGGATCAGGCTCGGTGCGAGAAGCTGACCCGAGTAAGCGTGCTGCTGGCCCATGACGGATCGCTGGCACTGCCCCTGGCCGTCCAGGAAGGCGCCTTGCTCGGCGCGTATATTTATGATCCCTACCTTTCCAAAAAGCCGGAGCGCATCCTCTGCGAAACAATCGTCTCAGGCTGCGGCCAGACAGAGCGGATTGCGCTGCTTCAACATGCCGAGCGCGCCGCACTGATCCTGGAGCAGGTGAATGTGGCCCGCGATCTCTGCAACGCCCCCCCGAATGAAATCCACCCGCAGAGCCTGGCCGTGCGTCTGGCCGAAATGGCCAGGAGCAGCGGCATGGAAGTGGAGGTCTGGAACGAATCGGATTTGAAAAGAGAGCGTTGCGGTGGCATCCTGGCCGTGGGTAAAGGATCGCAACGCGCGCCACGGTTGGTGCGCGCCTTCTGGAGGCCGGAGAACGCCCGCTGCCATTTGGCACTGGTGGGCAAGGGCGTGACCTGCGACAGCGGCGGCTACAGCCTCAAGCCTACCGACTCCCAGGTGGGCATGAAGTACGACATGGCCGGAGCGGCAACCATGTTCGCCGCGGCCTGCGCCATGGTCCGTTGCGGTCTGCCCCTGGCCCTGAGCGTCTATGCCCCCCTGGTCCAGAACGACGTTTCAGGCAGCGCCTTTCACATCAACGACGTGGTCATCACACGAAACGGCAAGACCGTGGAGATCCTGAACACCGACGCGGAGGGCCGCTTGCTGCTGGCCGACACCCTGGCCCTGGCCTGCGAGGAAAACCCGGACTACCTCATCGATGCCGCCACCCTCACCGGGGCAGCAGTTGTTGGGTTGGGCGAGGATATCGCCGCGGTCTTCGGCGTGGACCGAGCCTTCACCGACCTGCTGCTCGAAGCCGCCGCCGCGACAGGAGAACCCTTCTGGGAACTGCCCGTCCATACTCCGTATGCCGAAAAACTCAAGACCACCATCGCCGACCTCAACAACACCGGCAAGACCCGCATGGGCGGTGCGATTCTGGCCACCTTGTTCTTGCGGAACTGGGTGAGTGACGGCGTAAAATGGCTGCACCTGGACATCGCCGGCCCGGGCGGCAAGGAAGACCCTCTTGGCCCACTGGGCAAGGGAGGCAAGGGATTCGGCGTGCGCACCCTGGCCGTGCTGGCAGAAAAACTCTACCGAAATCTCTGAACCAACATGGGGGGAGCAGGACAGGGAAGCCGCCGGAGATATCCCGACGCCCGAAAGACAGGTATCCAGCTACCGAGAAGTGTTGTTGCGTTGTTGCCGTGCCAACGCTTCCACCGACCTCTTTCACGAAGCTGATTCTGAGAAGTGCCCCTTGTCAGTCATAACCTATCTCCATGGTCTGAAACATGGCAGCCATCCTGCCGTCATGGTCAAAATTCCCTTCAAAATCTGACGCCTTGCACTCGAGGCCCTCAGGACATATGTTCACCCCATGAGCGAGTATATTGAACGAGACAGCCATGCCCCCAGCGTAGGGGTGGTTCGCAAGCACTTTTTCACGTCCTGGGAGAACGAGCCCTTGATCTTGGAAAGCGGGGCCACGCTCTCCCCCGTGACCCTGGCCTACGAGACATACGGCGAACTGGCGCCGGAACGCGACAACACCATCCTCGTCCTGCACGCGCTCACAGGCGACTCCCACGTGGCCGGGTATTACACCGAAGACGATGACAAGCCCGGATGGTGGGACATCATCGTGGGTCCGGGCAAGCCCATCGACACGGATAAATATTATGTAGTTTGCTCCAACGTACTCGGGGGGTGCATGGGCAGTACCGGCCCGGCCTCGGAAAACCCCAACAAGCCCGAACAGCCCTATGGCCTGGACTTCCCCGTGGTAACCATCGGCGACATGGTCAAGGCCCAGAAACGCCTGCTGGAACACCTCGGCGTGGAGCGGCTGCTCTGCGCCATCGGCGGCTCCATGGGGGGCATGCAGGTTCTGGAGTGGGCCGTGCGCTATCCCGAGTCCGTGGTGGCAGCGGCTCCCCTGGCCACCACCACCAGGCATTCCGCCCTGAACATCGCCTTCCACGAGATCGCCCGCCAAGCCATCATGGCCGACCCCAACTGGCGCTTGGGGGATTACTACGGCGCCCCGGGACCGAGCATGGGGTTGGCCGTGGCGCGGATGATCGGGCACGTGACCTATCTCTCGGACGAGGCCATGCGCCTCAAGTTCGGGCGCAAACTCCAGAACAAGGACGCCTTTTCCTTCGACTTCATGGATGATCCGGACTTCCAGGTGGAAAGCTACCTTCGCTATCAGGGGCGCAAGTTCGTGGACCGTTTCGACGCCAACTCCTTTCTCTACATCACCAAGGCGGCGGACTACTTCGACCTGGCCCTGCAGCACGGCGGCGACACCCTCACCGGCGCCTTTGAAAAGGCCAAGGCCCGTTTCCTGGTGGTTTCCTTCACCTCGGACTGGCTCTACCCCACCTATCAGTCGCGTGACATGGTCCAGGCCATGAAAAAATGCGGCCTGGACGTGAGCTTCTGCGAGATAAACGCCGACTGCGGCCACGACGCCTTCCTGCTGCGCAACGAACGCATGTTCGCCCTCGTACGCGGGTTCCTGGACAACACCTTGTCCATGGTCCGACGAGGAGCGCTGTGAACGTCAACTCCATGCGCTTCGACCTCCAGGTCATCGCCTCCTGGATCGAACCTGGCTCCCGCGTTCTGGACCTGGGCTGCGGTCGCGGCGACCTCATGCGCCACCTCTGTGAGCAGAAAAACGTCAAGGCCGTGGGCATCGAACTGGACGAGGAAAAAGTCATGGAGTGCATCGCCTCGGGCCTTTCCGTGGTCCAGGGGGACATCAACACCGAAATCCGCGACTACCCCGACGGACATTTCGATTATGTGGTCCTCAGCCAGACGCTGCAGCAGGTCTACGATCCCAACCGACTGCTGCACGAGATGTTGCGCACGGGGCGCCAGGGTATCGTCAGCTTCCCCAACTTCAGCCACTGGCGCATCCGCATGGCGCTCCTACTCACTGGGCGCGCGCCCATTTCACGGGAGCTGCCCTACGAATGGCACGACACACCCAACATCCGGGTGATCACCATGAAGGATTTCCAGCGGTTCTGCAATGAAATGGGATTTGTCATCCTGCGTAGCGCTCCCATCGATACATACTACCATGACAGCACCGGGCACGTTGTTCACCTGCTGCCGCAGTGGCGCGCCACTTACGGCATCTTCATGCTCGGCACCCGCGGGTGGGACGGCCCTGGGCACCCTGAATCGCCGGCTTGACGTCGGGACGCATCTGCGCAAATGAAACACCCAAGCCCTGCCCCGACACACACCGAACGGCAGGGCCAAGGAGAATACAATGGGCTTTTTTTCCAAGATCAAGAAGTTCTGGGGCAAGCAAAAAGAGGAGGCGCCCCGCCCCGATGTTGAACCAGAGAGTGCTGTCCCGACTCCCGCGGCCGCTCCTGCCACTGCGGCCACGGCAATGCCACAACCTGAAGCCGACCAGGAAACCTGGCGCGCGGAGTTGACCCTGTCTCTGCGGCAAGCCGAACCACGCCTCTCGGCCTGGCTCGACATCGTTGTCATCGGGCAGGAATTCGCCGGGGAAGAACTCTGGAAACGCCTGCTTTTTCTCTTCGAGGCCCTGGAAGCTCCGCAGGCAGAAGCCCGTGATTTTCTGGAGCGTTTCAAGGTTTGGCTTGCGGACATGGGCTACGAGCGCGTGGAGGAATTTCGCTCCGAGTTGCAGTACCGCATGGCCCTTGCTCTGGACCTGGAGGACGAGGAGGACGAACGCAGCCGACTGTTCATCAAACTCTCCGAGGGACTCTCCAAGACCAAGGACAGCATCACAAAACGTATCGACACCTTGACCAGCGCGCATAAGACCCTGGACGAGGCTTTTTGGGAGGAACTGGAAGAGATACTGATAACCGCGGACGTAGGATTCGAGGCGACCGTCAAACTCACGGAAAAGCTTCGTGAACGCGCCCGCAAGACCGATATCACCGAACCCTCGGGCTTCAAGGATCTTCTGCGCGAGGAAATCGAGGAAATTTTCAAGGCGCAGCGCCGTATCGCCGCCGTAAACCCCCCCGAAGTGCTGCTGATCATCGGGGTCAACGGTGTGGGCAAGACCACCACCATTGCCAAGCTGGCTCATCGCGAACAGATGCGCGGCCGCAAGGTGCTCATGGCCGCCGCCGACACCTTCCGCGCGGCCGCGGTGGAGCAGTTGGGCATCTGGGCCAAGCGTGTGGGCGCTGGATTCCACGCCAAGGGACAAGACGCGGACCCTGCTGCCGTGGCCTACGAGGCCATGGATCTGGCCATCAGGGAGAACTACGACATGGTCATCGTTGACACTGCGGGACGCCTGCACACCAAGGCCAACCTCATGGAGGAACTGAGCAAGATTAAAAAAGTTTTGAGCAAGAAACACCCCGGCGCCCCCCACAGGAGTATCCTGGTGTTGGACGCCACCACCGGGCAAAACGCCCTGTCCCAAACCAAACTGTTCAACGATGCCGTACAAGTGGACGAAATCATCCTGACAAAATTGGATGGAACTGCCAAAGGTGGTGTGGTTGTGGCCATGGCCCTGCAATTTGGCATCCCCATCAGCTTCGTGGGCCTGGGTGAGAAAATGGAAGACTTGCGGCCATTCAGCGGCAAAGATTTTGCAAAAGCGTTGCTGAACTGACAATGACCTTGCTCTAAAAATAACGTTCTTGACGATTGGTCACTTTTGTGCATTGAATATATTCTCCAGGTAGTTGCATGGCCGATGACGCAGAGTCAGCCGTACCGCGCGGAAATTGTGCCGCCGGACTCGGTGGACACTCTTGGAATAGTTTTTCCCTTTTAAGGAGCCATTGTTTTCTCTTTGCAGCGACAATGCCATTCCAAGGTGAGTATATGGAGTACTGCATCACGTAGATAGAAGTTATGACAATCCAGCGTGGAACACCAGACATACATGCCTTTAACCTGGCATTAATACATTTGTGAGAACTCCTTTTATAATATCAATCACGCACGACAATGACTCGTTTATACAACGACATCCGATGCGATTGATCATGATCCTCTGTTGGCGGGATACGGTGCATGGCAATAATAAACGTCGATGAGCTTCAAATTGGCATGATCCTGGCCGAGAACATCAAATCGCCTCAAGGCCGGATGCTGCTTCCCAAAGGCACGGAACTCACCCATAAGCATTTGAATATTTTTAAGATATGGGGAGTGACAGAAGCCGATATCGAGGGGGTGGATGCGGAAAGTGTGGAGTCCAAATCCCTGACCGACCTCGACCCCGAGCTGTTGCGGCACTGCAAACAGGTACTGGCGCCACGCTTCGCCCATGTGGACACACAAATCCCTGTCATGCGCGAACTCGCCAGGCTTGCAGTCTTGCGGATGGCCAAACGACTCGAATCGAGTCATGTTCGCCAGCCAGATGCCTGCGCCGGATTCACTCTCGAACCGGCATCCCCGCTTTCAGTCGGAACGGAGGGTCTTCCCTCGCTGCAGCCTAAGGACCTGCTTGCGAACGAGGTCCGCTTGGCCTCTCTCCCCAACATTTTCACCCGTATCGTGGAGGTTATTAACAGTCCTCGCAGTTCCGCAGCCCACATCGCAGAGGTCATCAGCAAAGACGTCAGTCTTTCCGCCAAACTGCTCAGGCTCGTCAACAGCCCCTTCTATGGTTTTCCAAACAAAATCGACACGCTGTCCAGGGCAGTGGCCATCGTCGGCTCCAACCACCTCACCAACCTGGCTCTGGGCATTTCCGTCATCACCCTCTTCAAAGACATCCCTCCTGAATTATTGAACATGGAGCAATATTGGCGGCACAGTGTCTATTGCGGCATCCTGGCCAGGCTGCTGGCCGGTCATATGCGAGTGCAAAATGAAGAACGATATTTCGTCGCAGGACTCTTGCACGACCTGGGTAGATTGCTGCTTCTCAAGAACGCTCCCGAGCATGCTTGCGCGGTGCTCGCCCAGACAGGGCCACGGTCCGGACCGGCCTGGGCCATGGAGCGCAAGATTCTGGGTTTCGACCACTCCCAGGTCGGCAGCATGTTGCTGGAAACCTGGAACTTCCCCATCGAACTGCGTCTTGCCGTGGCCGGGCATCACTCACCGTCGTTGGGTAACATGACACCGGAGGCCTGCGTGGTGCACGTCGCGAATGTGGCTGCCCATGCCTTGCAGGCCGAAATTGGTGGAGCATTGGATTTGACGCCCCCCTTTCACGTACGGGCCTGGGACACCTTGGGCCTGAAAAAGAGCGTTTTCGCCATCACCGCCTCCCAGGCCGATCACCATCTTTCTGAGATTTTTCATATCTTTTTCTCCAAACCGACCCTGGCCATCACCAACGGTCATCGGTGAACATTCACTTCCGCTGGTGTAGGACGCCATGCGTATCCTGAAACATCCACATGCCGGAAGGTTCGGAAAAAGCGTTCTGGTATCGAGTTGCCATCGATAAACGTACCTTCATATCACACGATGTGACGCCAAGCCGCGAGCGAAGCTCACGCAAGACCAAGTGAAACCACGGTTTCACTTGACCGCGGCAATCCAGACATAGAGGAGGTGTTGTGAATGTACCGTGGTATGAGCCTCGGTATGCACACTGCTTCCAACAACACAGTCCCTGTCCCGCAATCCATCTTCGGGAACAGCATTCCGGAATGAGGGATCGATTCGCCACCATCCTGACAATATATTCATTTGTTTTCAAGATGATACGCTTTGCACGTGATCAGTTCCCGCTCACTTTTTATCTCAAAAAATCATGACATTTCATGGCAATAAGCCTCTTGCCATGCTGCATGATCATGCGTATCCTATCAGCGTGTGTTCAATAGCTGCAGAACCACGTTCTCCAACCCATTTTTTTTACTTTCGGCATTGAGCCTTATTCGTACTGAAGACCGGCAGAAAAATTCACGAGGCAACAATGAGCAAGGCACCGCAGTTCTACAAACGTTATATCCTCGCGGTTTTTCGAAGGGGCAAATCAAACACGCTGCCCTTGCACTACATACTTGGTGAGGCAAAGAAAGTGCTGAAACCCGACGAAATGGAAAAATTGAACCCCACCCTGGATGAACTGGTGGAGCAAGGAAAACTGGAGCGAGAGGGAGAATTCCTGAAACTCATTGACTCCAATATCGGATAACATCGCACCAGACTGAAGTGCTCGTGCGGTGCAACCCGAAGCGCAGATCATGCATATCAAGACTACTTGTGTTCGGTGCGGCAAGAAGATCAACGGGACCGGTATCTATTGTCCAGCCTGCGAGTCCGCGCCCACCGACGTCAACGACATCACGGCCGCGGACGGTGGCGTCCTTAAAACCATAGCATTCATGGGTATCGGCCTGTTGGCGGTGCTCGTGGTCGTGGCCGTTGTCCTTTTCCACTCCCCACAAGAAACGGCCCTCCCCCCTGACAGTAGCCGGCATACGACAACTGCTACGGACACCCCGCGGGCTGAGATGACGCTCCCTGCACCGTCGGAATCCCTAAGGTTGTCCGACACCGCACCGAGAAACGACATCAGGGAACCCATGGCCGAGGTCGAAACAATGGCGGCTCCCCCTGCCAAACCATTGACGGACACTCCGTACGAACCGGCCGGGGCCACAGACCAGGCTCCGCCCTCACCCGAAACGGCATTGCCCGATCCTGCCCCCATGGCTGTACAAGACTCGCCTCCAACTGCCGAAGCCGATACGGCCGTGCCAATGAACGCCTCTACGGCAATCCAGGATATGCCGACCACTGCGGAGTCGCCTGAAGTTGCCCCCCTCCAACCGCATACAACGCAGAATGCCACTGCACAGGAAACCAGTGAAACAAATGTACGGCGCTCCGAGGAGATCTGGATCTATCATGCCAAGGAAGAGAGCAAGGCGCAGCTTCCTGTACAGCGATTGCGGGACAAGGGCTACATCAACGTTCACGAAAAAGGCCTCTGGGCCACTAAATATCGTCTCAATTACATATTCTACCGTGACAACGACGGCAGGGGCATTGATCCCCTGGTCGAGGCCCTTGGCGCGTTGGATTTCAGAGCATTCCACCATCTTGACAACGCCACGAGCCAAAAACTGCGCGGCCTTTTCCAAGAGAACCCGGAACTGCAATTCCTGCTGATACTGCAATGACAACCAGACTCTCTCTTGTCTCAGCCTTGCTCCTGTGCCTGCTGCAGGCAGGATGCTGTGATCCCACCTACGAGGAGGAGTTGCGGGACTGCCTTGTATCCTTGCAGGGCAAGGATGCCATCATCGAGCAACAACGCATGAGTATCGAGGAGTTGCGTGGAGTCCTGGCCAACAAGCACGAAGAAGTGCTGATGCATAGAGGCACGCCCGAACGCTCCGGCCGAGAACTCGTGAACTGGGAAAACAGAATCGCGGTTTTGGAAGCAGAGCTGGATGCCCTCAAACTGAACCATGCCACCCTGCAAAGACGCCATGAAACACTGCAACAGCGGTTGCAGGAGTGCCAACAGCAGTAACCACGCCGTTGCCGTCCATCCGCTCTACCAGGACAGAGCCACACTCCCTTCAAGACACATTTTGCCTTGCCCCTCTCCCGGAGCTATGGGGTAATCTCCTGTAAAACAAGCCAAGCAATAGTCTTCGGGATGCTTCACCGCGCCCAGCAAACCCTCGATGCTCAGATAATGCAGGCTGTCCAGGCCGATGTAACGGGCGATGTCTTCCACGCTGTTGTTGGCCGCGATGAGTTCCCCTTTGGAAGAGAAGTCAATGCCGAAAAAGCAGGGAAAACGAATCGGGGGGCAGCTCACCCGCATGTGGATCTCCCGCGCTCCCAACTCCCGCAACTTGATGACCCTGGTGCGGATGGTGGTACCTCGCACTATTGAATCATCCACGATGAGCAGCCGGCGGTCCTTGATCATCCGGCGCACTGGATTGATCTTCACCCTGGTGCTGAAATCGCGCATGTTCTGGGACGGCTGGATGAACGTCCGCCCCACGTAGTGGTTGCGGATCATGGCCGTTTCAAAGGGCAATCCCGACTGTTGCGAATACCCCACCGCCGAATAGATGCCGGAGTCCGGGAATGGCATGACAAAGTCGGCGTCCACGGGGGCTTCCTTGGCCAAGGCAAAACCCATGTTCTTGCGGCATTCGTAAACGCATTCGCCAAAGACCATAGAATCGGGGCGGGCAAAGTAGATCAATTCGAAAATGCACTGCCGGCAGGGCACCGGGGTGTTCAGGGAGTAACTGGTGATGCAGTTGTTCTCAATGACCAACATCTCTCCAGGATCCAAGGGTCTGATGTACTCGGCGTCCAGCAGGTCGAAAGCGCAGGTCTCGGAGGCCAGGACGTGGGCGTTGCCCATGCGCCCCAGGGCCAAGGGGCGGAACCCATGCGGGTCCTTCACGGCGATGAGCTTGTGGTCGGCGAGAATCAAGAGCGAATACGCGCCCCTGGCCTTGTTGCAGGCCGCTATCACCGCCTCCTCCAGGCTCATATTCCTGAGATTCTTGGCTATGAGGTGGATAAACAACTCGGAATCAATGGTGGTCTGAAAAATGGAACCATTGGACTCCAATTCCCTGCGCAACTCCACGGTATTGACCAGATTGCCGTTATGGGCCACGGCAAGCTGCATGTCGCCAAATCGGACCAGAAAGGGCTGGGCGTTGCGAATCAACGATGCGCCGGTGGTGGAATACCGGATATGCCCCACCGCCACCTGCCCCTTGAGTTCCTTGCCCAGGTGGCGTTCGTTGAAAACTTCGGGCACCAATCCCATACCGCGTTGCTCGCGGATCTTGGTTCCGTCCCAGGTCACGATGCCTGCGCTCTCCTGCCCGCGATGCTGCTGGGCATAGAGTCCGAAATAGGCCATGCGCGCGGCTTCCTCGTGATTGTAAATACCGAAAAGGCCGCAATACTCTTTTTTCATGAATGCAGGTTCCTTGGTCCCTATTTCAACAACACCGTCTGTTGTGTGTCTCGGTGATCTTTCACCATCGCTCCATGGCACGCGCGCGTTTCGCTGTTGCGTGAACATGGAGTGGTGCTCCGGTACTCAAAACCCAATACAACAAGTCTCCCACGCCGCAATCCATGTGGGAATCAGCCATTGTGATACTCCTGGATACTCCTGACCGAAAAGCCCTTGCCAGCGCGTTCGGCAATGGCCAGGACCATGGCGCGGGCGCCGGCCATGGTCGTGGTGTAGGGAATGCCATAGAGCAGCGTAGTCTGGCGCAGGAGTTGGGAATCCTGCACGGTCTCCAGGCCCGAGGGCGTATTGATGACCAAGTCTATTTCCTTGTTGATGATGGCGTCCACCACGTTGGGGCGCACGCACTCGGATACCTTCGCGATGCGCCTGGTGCGCAATCCCTTGCCCACAAGGTAGTCCGCAGTGCCGCCCGTGGCCACGATCTCGAATCCCAGCTCCAAAAACATCCCCGCCACGTTCACCGCGTGGGGCTTGTCCTTGTCGTTTACAGAGATAAACACCGTACCCCTGGCAGGCAACAACAGTCCCGCAGCCAACTGGCTCTTCATGAACGCCAGGCCAAAAGTCTCGTCGATGCCCATGACCTCGCCCGTGGAGCGCATCTCTGGCCCCAAAAGGATATCCACGCCGGGGAAGCGTCTGAAGGGCAACACGGACTCCTTGACCGAGACGTAGCCGGTCCTGCGCATGTTCCACGGGGCCAGCTCCTTCAGGCTGGCGCCCAGCATCACCTGGGTGGCCAACCGGGCAAGAGGCACGCCCGTGGCTTTGCTCACAAAGGGTACCGTTCTCGAGGCCCTGGGATTGACCTCGAGGATATATATCTGGTCGTCCTTGATGGCGAATTGCACGTTCATCAGGCCCACGACGTTCAACTCCTGAGCCAGGGCCTTGGTCTGCCGGGCGATCTCCTCCACCAGTTCGGGGGCCACGGTATGCGGGGGGAGCACGCAGGCCGAGTCGCCGGAGTGGATGCCGGCCTCCTCGATATGCTCCATGATGCCGGCAACATAGGTCTCCTTGCCGTCGCTGAGCGCGTCCACGTCCAGCTCCACGGCATCTTCCAGGAACTTGTCGATGAGGATGGGGTGCTCCCCTTCGGTGGCCGCTCCCTGCCTGGAAACGTTCAGGGCCTCTGCGAAGTAGTTCTCTAGCTGCGATTCGTTGTAGACGATGACCATGGCCCGCCCCCCAAGTACATAGCTGGGGCGCACCACCACAGGATAGCCGATCTCTCTGGCGATCGTGTAGGCCTCTTGCAGGGTGAAGGCCGTGCCATTGGCCGGCTGCTTGAGGCCGAGCTTGATCAGCAGGGCCTGGAAGCGCTCCCGGTCCTCGGCGCGGTCGATACTGTCCGGCGAGGTGCCCACGATGGTCACTCCGTTGCGCAGCAGCGGCACTGCCAGGTTCAGCGGTGTCTGCCCTCCGAACTGCACGATCACGCCGTCGGGCTTCTCGAACTCGATGATGTGCAGCACGTCTTCCAGGGTCAGGGGCTCGAAGTAGAGCCTGTCCGAGGTGTCGTAGTCCGTGGAGACGGTCTCGGGGTTGGAGTTGACCATGATGGACTCCACACCCATGTCCTTGAGGGCGAAGGAGGCGTGACAGCAGCAGTAGTCGAATTCGATGCCTTGGCCGATGCGGTTCGGTCCTCCGCCAAGGATCACGATCTTCTTGCGCGAGGTGACTTCCAGTTCCTTGCCGCTCTCGTAGGTGGAGTAGTAATAGGGGGTGTAGGCCTCGAACTCGGCAGCGCAGGTATCCACCAGGTAGTAGGTGGGCAGGATGCCGATTTCCTTACGCAGAACGCGGATGTCCTTTTCGCTGCGTTTCCACAGCGCGCTGAGCTGGCGGTCCGAGAACCCGTATTCCTTGGCCTTGCGCAGCACGGCCGGGAGTTCGGGGTTGTCCCTGGAGATGTTGTGCTCCAGGCCGAAGGCCTTGAGCTTCTCCTCCATGTCCACGATATCCTTGATCTGGTGCAGGAACCAGGGGTCGATGGCCGAGGCTGCATGGATCTCGCTGATGCTGAAGCCCTGCTGCAGAGCATGGCGGATGGCGAAGATGCGCATGGAGTTGGGCACGCGCAGTTTTCGCAGGAGATCATCGCGGTCCATGACACGGGAAACGAAATCCCGCCCCAGACCAGGCATGCCGATCTCCAGGGACCTGAGCCCCTTCTGCAGCGACTCCTTGAAGGTCCGGCCGATGGACATGGCCTCGCCCACGCTCTTCATGGAGGTGGTCAGCACGTCCTTGCTGCCAGGAAATTTCTCGAAGGTGAACCGCGGTATCTTCACCACGCAGTAGTCGATGGTGGGCTCGAAGGACGCCATGGTCTCGCGGGTGATGTCGTTGGGGATCTCGTCCAGGGTGTAGCCCACGGCCAGCTTGGCCGCGATCTTGGCGATGGGGAAACCCGTGGCCTTGGAGGCCAAAGCCGAGGAACGGGAGACACGGGGGTTCATCTCGATGACCACCATATCGCCGTTCTGGGGATTGATGGCGAACTGCACGTTGGAGCCGCCGGTCTCCACGCCGATCTCCCGCATGATGGCGATGGCCGCGTCACGCATGCGCTGGTACTCGGCATCGGTGAGGGTCTGGGCCGGCGCCACGGTAATGGAGTCGCCCGTGTGCACCCCCATGGGGTCCACATTCTCGATGGAGCAGATGATCACGCAGTTGTCCTTCTTGTCGCGCATCACCTCCAGTTCGAACTCCTTCCACCCCAGCACCGACTCCTCGAGCATGACCTCGTTGGTCAGGCTTGCGGCCAAGCCGTAGCCCGCGATCTGTTCCAGATCCTCCATGTTGAAGGCAACGCCCCCGCCGGTGCCGCCCAATGTATACGCGGGGCGTACGATGATGGGAAACGGCATGGCCGCGCCCAGGGCGCGCACGTCGTCAATAGTGCGGGCGATACCGCTCTCCGGCACCTTGAGGCCAATGTTTTCCATGGCCTTGCGGAAGAGTTCGCGGCTCTCAGCCTTCTGGATGGCCGGCAAGGTGGCGCCGATGAGCTCAACGCCGAACTTATCCAGCACGCCGGCCTCGGCCACGGCCACGGCCGTGTTCAGCCCGGTCTGCCCCCCGAGGGTGGGCAATAGGGCGTCGGGGCGTTCCTTCTCGATGATCTTGGCCACGGTCTGTGGTTCGATAGGCTCGATGTAGGTTCGGTCGGCAAGTTCGGGATCGGTCATGATGGTGGCGGGATTGGAATTCACCAACACCACTTCGTACCCTTCTTCCTTGAGCGCCTTGAGGGCCTGGGTGCCGGAGTAATCGAATTCGCAGGCCTGGCCGATGACGATGGGCCCCGAACCGATGAGCATGATCTTCTTGATGTCTGTGCGTTTGGGCATGTGGATACCGTGATTTTCGTTTGATCGTTGTGGAATGTCCGGAAGGTGTACGTCATCAGGCCCATGGCGGGCAAGTCCCGACCCGCGGGTGCGCAGGCACGCCGCCGTGCATATACGTCAAGACGGCTCTTGACAAGAGGCGTGGAAACGCTTTGCCACCAGGGGCTCAAACATTCCGCGTCGGAAAAGTCACGGAATTTTCACACGGTCTTGACAGGATAACCATCCACGCTGAGCGATTATGCCTACTTCATGGGCCAAGGCATCTCGATTCGCACGCAAACCGCAGGGAGAAACCCCTTGCCTGAACGGCAGATCGCATACGAGCAGAATCGGGCCGTCACCATGGCCGACCTCGTGGAGCCGGCTTTCCACGTGGAGCCCGACGACTTGGTGCGGGACATCAAACGCAGGCTGGCTTCGAAAAAAGACCCTATCCATTCGGCGGTTGTGGTCTCGGGACAAACACCTGTCGGACTGATCATGAGCCTGCATCTGGACCGGGTGCTCAGCCAGCAATATGGCGTGGCGTTGTATCACAAGAAACGTGTGGCCGAAGTCATGGATCCGGCGCCGTTTGTGGTCGATGCGGACCAACCGTTGGAAATTGTTGCCGAACAGGCCATGAAACGCGACCGGGACAAACTCTTCGACCACGTCATCGTCACCCACCAGGACCTGATCCAAGGCATTGTCACCGTGGAAAACATGCTCTCCACATTGGCCGCTCTACACCATCGCCGCACACTGGAAATGCAGGAAGTCAACATGAAACTCCAGTTGGCGAATCACAAGACCGAAAACATGAACAGGGAGCTTTCCGAAGCCTATGCCAAGTTGCGCGAAGTCGACCAGCTCAAGACCGACTTCCTATCCATTGTCTCTCACGAACTGCGCACGCCCCTGACTTCCGTATTGGGATTCACGGAAATCACCCAGGCCGACCTGCGGAACGTCATTTTTCCTCAATTGCACACCGAGGACAGGAAAGTCTTGCGTGCGATCAACAACGTGGAAAAGAACATCGAGATCATCTTCAAAGAAGGTGAACGCCTGACATCGTTGATCAACGATGTCCTGGACATCGCCAAGATGGAAGCAGGAAAGGTGGACTGGAAAACAGATCTCCTGGACATGACGGGAATCGTCAGACGCTCCCTGGCCTCCACCGCCTCTTTGTTCAGAAAGAAGCAACTGGAACAGGTCCTGGAGTTCCAGGACGATCTGCCTTGCGTCGTGGGCGACGGCGAGCGGCTCATGCAGGTCATGGTCAATCTCATCTCCAACGCCGTGAAATTCACCGCCCACGGCTCCGTCACCTGTCGTGTCACACGAGACAATACGGGCCTGCGCGTCAGTGTCCTGGACACAGGCACAGGGATAGCAACTCAGGACACTCTCAAGATTTTTGAAAAATTCAAACAGGTTGGGGACACCCTTACGGAAAAACCCGCGGGAACGGGCCTCGGGCTGCCCATCTGCAAGCAGATCATCGAACACCACAAGGGACGCATCGGCGTGAACAGCACCCTGGGGCAGGGCAGCGAATTCTGGTTCTTTCTGCCTGGCGCGACCACCACGAACAATTCCGTGAATCAAGCCGCCGCAATCTTCCTTTCGGCCAAGGGACAGACCTGCTTCCAGATGCTGGCCAGGCGCCTGGGCCTTGACAACGGCTCCGCCCCCAAACCTGGAGAACCCAGATCAGGCGCCCTGCTGGTCTCGGAAGAACAACATCTGCTGCACCACCTTGGACGCCACTGTGAAACGCTTGGCTTGGCGCCCCACAAGACCTCTTCCATTGCCGACGCGCTGGCCGCCTCCAAACGTCTGCCACTGGCTTGTGTCATCCTGGACCTGAACGACCATGGTAACCGCCTTCTGGACATGGCCGCCGTACTGCGCAAACAACGCCGCACCCAGGACGTCATCGTCATGGGACTGTGCAGGGGGGGCACCCAAGGGCAGGAAATCGCCATGGCCCTCGACCGCTTGTTCATCAGGCCGGTAATCCGGAGTGAACTCCTGAAGGAATGCAGACTTCTCGCCACGGAAAGCCTCCTGCAGGAGGGTCGCGAACCAGCCGCGTCCAGGCAATTGCTGGTGGCCGACGACGATATCGCCATCGTGGATTCCCTTGCCGGATTGCTGCGGAAACAGGGCTACGCCGTGGAGCGCGCTTCGAACCCCGAAGACTGCCTGAATACGGCCCTGAAAATGAGATCCCACATCGTTGTCGCAGGCGCCAGATTCATGGCCCGCCACGATCTGCTGCGCATCCTGCGCTTTGAAAAAGGCCTGGCTGCGGTTCGCGCCGTGCTCCTGGCCTGAAACAAAGGCCTCAATAAACATGCATCCAATCAAACTCAAACGCGTTGTCGCAAGAAAAAACATAGCCGAACTGTTGCAGACTTTTGCCGACGCCTTCTCACGCCCGGTATCTGTCCTGGACAGGAACGGCCGCCTGATCTTCGGTCCGGCGGTAGACAACGACGTCGAAGCACCCGTGATTGTCGAGACCGCCACCGTCGGATATGCGCGGGGCGACATGGCTATTGCCGGCCTTGTCGCCTCCGCCCTCGGCTGCATTGCCACCCTTGAGTACGAAAAAGCTTCCCTCGGCAATGAAGCCCTGGTCATCTACAACGAACTGGCCTTGCTCTACGACCTTGCACCGACACTTGTCCGCCTGATCAACGAAAAGGATGAACACACCTTGGCCACGCAGGTCGTTGCCTGGATGCAAAGCCTGTTCACCTCCGACTGCGGCGCCTTCCTGCTCAGGAACGAAAGAACCGAGCTGCAAGTCATGGCCAGCTTTGGCCACGATACCCTGTTCTCCACTGTCCTGAATCAAGCCAAAGGGTTCGTGCTGGACTGCATGCAACAGGGGCACGCGGACATCGTCCATGACCCGATCACCGACTACCGCTTCTCTCTGGAGCAATCGCCCGAAGTAACGTCATTTCTCTGCGCTACTGTGCGTGCTGAGGAGGAAGCCATGGGCGCCTTACTGCTTGTTTCCAAGACACCCGACGCATTTCTCGCACGGGATCTCAAGCTGCTGCATTCCCTCGCCTGCCAGATCGCCATTGCCATGCAAAACCATCAGCGGGGGAAGCTTCTGCTCAAGGCCGCGGAACTCTTCGGCCCTGCATAAGCCAAACAACACGAAGCTCCAGGACGGAATTCACCGCGCACAACAACTCCTACAATACAGGACGCAGCCATGCAGGAACTAAAGGATCTACGCATTCTCGTTGCCGAGGAAAATCCCGTGACGCAGCGCGTTCTCTCCAACATGCTGCTTTATTGCGGACACAAACCCTCAATATTCGCGGATACCCCTGAATCAGCACTCGAGAACCTGCAAAACGACGAAGTCGATCTCGCACTGCTGAATTGGAATATTGTTTCGGCCAACGACTTCACTCTGCTCAAGGAAGTGCAAAACAAGCAGGTCTTTGAAACACTGCCGCTGATGATCATGGTTCCCGGCATGGACGAAGAGCTGATCGCCATCGCCAGCAAGTTCGGTGCGAAAAGCTACATATCCAAGCCCATTCCCGCCCATCTGCTGCCCGAGAAAATCGAGGAGGCCGTGCTCTCCTCCCCTAGAGTCCTGAAACGTAAACATGAAGGTAACGGCGATGCCAATGTTGCCCTGCCGCCTCGGGAGCAGACGCCCCGTCCAGGCAACACGGCGGAACGGCAGCCGGTCCCACCGATCTCCAACCCCGCAGACGCCACCACCAGGGCCAGGAAACTCTACGGCGCAGGCCGCAAGGCCTTGGGCGAAAGGAACTACACCGCCGCGGCTCGGGCCTTTGCCGACGCGCTCAAGCTCAAACCCAGCTTCCCTGACGCCTGCAAGGGCCTGGGCCTTTCCCACCGCGGCCTGGGAGACATGCACAAGGCCAGGCACTTCTGCAACAAGGCTGCCCTGATTTGCGTCAGGGCAGGCAGATTCCAAGACGCTGCAAGACTGCATGCCGAATTTTACAAGGCCGGACTCAAACCGCTCAATCCCTTCAAAGTCCTGGCCGACATGTACAAATCCAACGGTAACGCGGCAAAGGCTCTGGCACTCTATGAACACGGCGCGGCCCTCACGCCGGCTGATCCTGTGATCGCCTACAACCTCTTCCTGCTACACCGCTCGAGGAAGCAACACAAAAGGGCTTTGGCCGTCCTGTCCAGGTTGTTGGAAGCCTCGGCTCACGTGCGCGACAGAAAAAACCTGAACTGGTGTGAAAGCGCTTACCGCAAACTCACGGGGAGCGATTGGGGACATAAGACCGCCCCCGATCAGTCAACGGAAACCACACCGCCCCATGACGCCGCTGTTGCCCGAAAAATCTGGAACACCACGGGAGGCGATGCTCCCACCATTCTCATCGTCGACGACGAGCCGCACATCCGCATGCTCCTGGAGCGCTCCCTCGAACCGCTGGAAGACGACGGCGTCACACTGCTCTTTGCCACCAACGGCGAGGAAGGGCTGCACATGATCAAGGATCGACGACCGGAACTCGTGTTCCTGGATGTGATGATGCCCCGCATGAACGGATTCGAGGTCTGCCGCATCGTCAAGCACGAACTGGGCATGTCCGATGTCTACGTCATCATGCTCACTGCCAAGGGTCAGGAATTCGATCGGAAAAAGGGGTTGGAATCAGGCGCAGATGTATACATGACCAAGCCCTTTCGTCCACGTGAATTGACAAACCTCGCCCGCGCCGTATTGGACATGTGACATGACCATCCTCCCTCTCTTGCCCCGGATGATCATAACTCCGATGAAACGATCGAGAAGACGCCTGGGAGAAATGCTGCTGGAGCAGGGCGTGATCACTCCGGAGCAACTCAACCAAGCCCTTGCCGAACAGGTCCGCCATAAGGCCAAGCTCGGCCAATACCTCGTGAAAAAGGGCTGGGTTTCGGAAGAAATTATCGCCGATACGGTCTGCCGACAACTCAAACTGCATCGCTATGACGCGAAAAAACATGTGCTGGATGCCAATCTGCGTCGCTTCATTCCCTCGGACTTGGCGGACAGACTGCGGGTTGTGCCCTTGGCCAGGCATGGCGCCTTGCTCTTGGTGGGTATGCTCGACCCCACCGATTTGTCAGTTTGCGATGAAATCGTCCGCATCAGCGAACTGGACGTGGAGCCGGTGCTTTGCCTGGACAGGGAACTGCGACTACTCTCCCGACAGATCTACGGCAGGGAATTCGCCGGCCACGAGGAATACTCCATCGATGCATTCATGGCCGATGCGGAGATCGAGGCCGAGCAATCCACCGAGGCCGGTGCATACACCCTCGACGCACTGCAGGGCATGGCCGAAGGCGCGCCAGTGTTGAAAATCGCCAATACCGTCCTGATGCAGGCCTACGTCAAAAAGGTCAGCGACGTGCACCTCTCGCTGGAGCACGACGAAGTCCTGTTGCGTTTCCGCATCGATGGAGAATTGCGGGAGCAGCCCGCTCCCTCGAAGAAATACTTCCTGCCCCTGGTCTCGAGACTCAAACTGCTCTCCAATCTGGACATCTCGGTATCCAAGATTCCCCAGGACGGACGCTTCTCCTTCAGGATCAAGGAGGCCGAGGTCAGTGTCCGCACCTCCACCATTCCCACCATCTACGGCGAAAAGGTCGTGCTCAGGCTGCACGAGCAGAGCAGCCACAACCTGAAACTCCAGGACCTGGGCATGAGCGAACCGGAGCGGCTGAAAATCGAGCGGGGCATCCTCAAACCCCACGGCATGATCTTGGCCACCGGCCCCACCGGCAGCGGCAAGACCACCCTGCTCTACTCCATTCTCTCGCGCATCAACAACCCGGACATCAACATCATGACCCTGGAGGACCCCGTGGAATCCCGTGTGGACGGAGTCACGCAGATCCAGCTCAACACCAGGGCGGGCATGACCTTTGCGAGCGGTCTGCGCTCCATCCTGCGGCAAGACCCGGACGTGATCATGGTGGGTGAAATCCGCGACGCGGAGACAGCGGAAATCGCCATCAAAAGCTCCATGACGGGGCACAAGGTGCTCTCCACCCTGCACACCAATGACGCGCCAGGTGCCGTGGCCCGCTTTCTGGACCTGGGCGTGGACCCATTCATGCTCTCGGCCACCCTGCAGGTCGTGGTGGCACAGCGGCTCGTGCGCCGCATCTGCCAGCACTGCATCGAGTCTTATGAAGCGCCCCCCCACGCCGCCAGACAACTCCTCAATACCGAAAACCCAGTGCATTTCTTCCGGGGGAGGGGATGTGACAAGTGCGAAGGAGCGGGCTTCAGTGGCCGGCTCGGCGTCTTCGAGGTCATGGAAATGGACTGCGACCTCCAGGACATGATCCAGAAACGCACACCAGCCAAGGACATCAAGAAACAGCTCGTGGAGGCAGGAAAACTGCGTACCCTGGGCGTGGACGCCGCGGAAAAGGTACTCTTCGGTCTGACCACCTACGAGGAGTATCTCGGGGTCTGCTGTTGATCGCGGGGAAACGCTTTGCCAGTAGTGGCTCGGGCATGCCGCGTCGAAAAAGTCACGGAATTTTCACACGGTCTTGACGACAGGAAGGTGACCTTGCATGTTCCACACTGCCGGAAACGGGCAGTGCTGCAGAAGCGGAGCATGGCTGAGGCGCCGATGCCCCAACCCCTTGCCGCGGAAAACAGGCAAGCATGGTCCGTCGGCGCTTACGCCAAGAGCCCTCACACGTTACGATACTGTCGAATCAGGCTATCGGAGGGAGGGTGCGGCCGGCCACACCGAGCATGTTCTTTGTGGCAACAAGCACGCGTTGCCTTTCCGAAGCTCCCAGCCTTGATGCGATCCCCTCCTGCAACAGGACAATGCCCTGTTGTGCGATGCACCTGTGCTCCTTGGCAACCAGATAGCGCAACCGATGTACACCGCCATCCCCACTTCACCAATCCCCGAGCCCAACATCGGGACTTACCGCCCCCTTCGGCCTCCACACCTTGCCAGAACCCCCTGCTTATGCCACTAGATGACCCAACACGCACTGAAAACACCCCCGCGGTCCGGCATACGCAACCAGGAGCATTGTCATGCATCAGTTGGACATCCCCCTCTTCCCCTTGATCGCCACGGTCCTGGGCCTGATCCTCGGCAGTTTCTACAACGTCTGCGTGCACCGCTACGTCAGCCTGGAATCCATCGTCAGACCGCGCTCCAAGTGCCCCAAGTGCGGACACCAGCTCGCCTGGTGGGAGAACATCCCCCTGCTCTCCTACATCATCTTGCGGGGGCGTTGCCGCTCCTGCAAGGAAACCATCAGCCCGCGCTACCCGGCCGTGGAACTCATCTCCGGACTCTGGGCCCTGGCCCTGGCCCTGAAGTTCGGCGCCGGGCCGGTCTTCGCCTTCTACATGGTCATCGGCGGTATCCTCATCGTGGCCAGCTTCATCGACTTCCAGCTCTACATCCTGCCCGACATCCTGACCCTGCCGGGCGCGGCCGTGGCCTTTGCCGGCGCCTATTTCATCCTGCTTCCCGCCCTGGGGCGCCCCTCCCTGCTGGATTCAATCATCGGCGCCCTGGCCGGCGCCGGCGTGTTCCTGCTCTTGCAGCAGCTCTACCGCCGGCTCAAGGGCATCGAGGGCCTTGGCACCGGCGACATCAAACTCATGCTCCTGCTCGGCGCCATGCTCGGCTGGCAGGCCCTGCCTCTGATGGTCACGGCCGCGGCCGTGGCCGCCCTCGTCGCCAGCCTGTTCTACCTGCTCAAGCCTGGCAGCGCGGCCTTGCAGACCATGGTGCCCTTCGGCCCCTTCCTGTCCTTTGGCGGCATGATCTACGTGCTCTACGGCGACGCTGCCCAACGCATGCTGGCCGGACTGTAGTCTCGAGAGCATCAGGCCCTGCGCATCTCCATCTCCAGGCCCGTGCCGGAGCGGCGGATCACGGCGTACCCGCCCCCGAACAATGGGCCGGGATTGACCACCACAGTGTTGCCGATACGGTCCGAGGCGCGGGATTCGTGGATGTGCCCCGTGAGGCAGAGGGCCGGCTGCTCGCGCTCGATGAATTCACGCACCGCCCGGCTGCCCACGTGCCTACCGTCCGGGAGCATGTCGGCCTTGGTATCGTATGGCGGATCGTGGGCCACGAGCACCAGGAGGTCGAAGCTCCGGGCCTGGGCCACGGCCTGCTCCAGCCAGGAGGCGATGCGGCTGTCCGGCACCTCGCTGGGCGTGCCAAAGGGCGTGGGCGTGGAAGCCCCCACACCGAGGATGCCGATGGACGGGAGCCCATCCTCGGCCGGGGCGAGCTCCACTGTCCGGGCGTGGATGTTCCAGCCCTGCCCCTCGAGGTAGGCGTCGATCTCCGGGGTGTCCATGTTGCCGATCTGGGCCAGCAGTCTGGGATTGCGGGCCTCGAACGCCTCCATGACCCTGCGCGCCTCGGCCACGCCCCCACGGGTGGTCAAGTCGCCGCTGACGATGACGCCTTGCGCCTGTTCAAGCTCCGGGATACGCTCCAGATTGGCGATCTCGCCGTGGATGTCCCCCACGCCGATCCAGAAGTCCTGTTTGTGTTCCATGTCCGTACTCCTTGCGGATTGTCCTTGTGCCCGGCATGTTACATGCCGAGGGACGCTTCGTTTACTTGCGGGTTTCAAGCGGATACTGTACTTGAACCGTTCCGAAACAGGTCCGGAACAGGGGCTGGAACAATGCACCTCCCTGCCCTTCCGGTGATATTCGACCATGCGCGAAGCAAAAGCAACCGACAAGAAGATCCTGCGGCGGGAAATGCTGCGCCTGCGCGGCGAATTCCCGGAGCAGCGGGCCAAGGCCGACGGGCTCCAGGCCCAGGCGCGCCTCCTCGGCCTCCAGGTATGGCGCGAGGCTCGAAGCGTGCTGCTCTACGCCGCCTTTCGCAAAGAGACCGACACCTCCCTGCTCATGCGCAAGGCCTGGGACGCGGGCAAACGCCTGTTCTTGCCACGCTGCCTCAAGACCGCGGATGGCTGCACCCTCACCGGCGAACTGGAGCTGGCTGCAGTGGCCGACGTGCATCAGCTGGAGACCGGGGCCTTCGGCATCCTGGAACCCGCCCCCTTGTGTATGACAGACGACCTGTGCCGGGTGGACCTGGCCGTGCTCCCGGGCCTGGCCTATGACCGCCGGGGCTTCAGGCTGGGGTACGGCGGAGGGTACTACGACCGGCTGATCGCCACAGGGAGGCTGGAGCAGACCCTCCGCGTCGGACTCTGCTACGGCTTCCAGCTCCTGGACGCCCTGCCGGCCGAGCCCTGGGACAAACCCGTGCACATGGTCTGCACCGAAACGGAGATTGTATGGACCTGATCTGCATCCCATTCGCCTTTCCCGGAGTGCCCAGAGTGCGCTGCGCCTTCCAAACCCGCCTGGTTGGCGGTAAGACCCCGGAAGGCCCCACGGACTTCGGCAACGTGGTCTTTGTCAACGGCGATTACAACGACCCCCAAGTGCTCGCCAACCGCCAGGCCCTGCAGCGCCAGCTGGGCTTCGGCCAGTGGCAGGAGTGCCGGCAGGTGCACGGCGACGCCATGCTCTTCGACGCCCCCCCCACCGGGTGGCAGGCCAGGGTGACCCTGCCCGAGGCCGACGGCATGGCCACCAGGCACAAGGGCCTGGCCCTGGTGATCAAGACCGCGGATTGCCAGCCCGTGCTCCTGACCCATACGGCCGGCGAACACATCGCGGCCCTGCACGTGGGGTGGCGCGGCAACCGCGTGGATTTCCCCGGTAACGCGGTACGACGCTTCTGCCAGCGCTATGGCCTGGCGCCGGACGACCTCCTGGCCGTGCGCGGCCCGAGCCTGGGACCTGCGGCCAGTGAATTCGTGAACTTCGACAGCGAATGGGGGGCGGAATTCCAGGACTACTTCGATCCCGCCACCCAGACCATGGACCTCTGGCGGCTTACCAGGGACCAACTCGTACATGCCGGACTCAGGCCGGAGCGTATCTTCTCCGTGGACTGCTGCACCCGCAGCCTGCACCGCCAGTTCTTTTCCCATCGCAAGGACAAGGAAAGCGGCCGCCAGGCCAACTGCATCTGGATCGAGGAGTGATGCCCGGCGGCGTCACATCGCCGCTGCCGTGACGTGGGCGCAGATCCTGTCCAGGTCTTCTTCCGTGAGCCGCGCCCCGGAGGGCAGAAGCATGCCGGCGGCGCACAACGCGTCGCCCACCGCGCCACCGTGGCAACGCGCCCCCGGAAATAGCGGCTGCCTGTGCATGGGCACCCACATGGGGCGCGCGTCGATGTCGTCAGCACGCAGCCGCGCCAGGGCCGCGTCACGCAACACCCGCGCCTCGGCCAAGGCTGTCGCGTCTGTGAGCAGTTCCTGAACGGATGCGCCGAAAGATACACAGGTGAGCCAGTAGTTGGGGCGCCCCCCGTGCCAGAGGGGCATGAACTGAACTTGTGCCCGGCCTGCCAGCCGCTCTACGTAAGCGTTGAAGATGGCTTCCTTTTTCGCCAGCCGCTCATCCAGGCGGCGCAATTGGGCGCGCCCCACGGCCGCGCAGATGTTGCTCAGGCCGTAGGAAAAGCCCGGCTCCGCATACTCATAGAAGGTACCGGGCAGCCGGGCCATGGAGGCCAGGTGCCGGGCTCGAGCCGCGTCCCGACCGTCCTGGCAGAGCAGCGCGCCGCCGGACGAGGCACTGACGATCTTGTTGCCGTTGAAGGACAGGACCGCCATGCGCCCGTGCCCCCCCGCGAGGCGCTCCCCCACACGCCCGCCAAGGATGTCGGCCGCGTCCTCGATGCAGGGTACGCCGAAGCGCGCGCAGATTTTCATCACCCTGGGGGCGTCGGCGGGCAAGCCCAAAGCGTGCACCAGGAGCACAGCCTTGGGCAGGGCGTTGCGGTTCGCGGCCTGCAGCAGGGCCTGCTCAAGAATCACGGAATCCATGTTCCAGGTGGTAATATCCGCATCGATGAACACCGGCGTGGCGCCGCAGTAAAGAATGGACATGGCCGTGGCCACGAAGGTCACGTCCGAGCAGAATACGCTGTCGCCGCGAGCCACCCCGGCCGCGAGCAGGGCCAGGTGCAGAGCAGCGGTACCCGACTGCACAGCCACGACATGTGGCACTGCGCAGACCGCTGCCAGCTCCTGTTCGAAGGCCTCCACGTCCGGACCGAGGGGTGCGAGATACCCGCTCTCCAGGGCGTAGCGCACGGCCTCCAGTTCTTCCGCGCCGCAGGCCGGAGGGGAGAGAAAAATGCGTTTGCCCATGCCCTACTCCCGCCCTGCAAGGGGCTTGGCCGGCACCCCGGCCACGATGGCTTTCTCCGGCACGTCGGCCACCACCACCGCCCCCGCTCCCACTAGGGCATCCTGGCCGATGCATACGCCTTGCCGGGTGCTGGCGCCTGTACCCAAGTGGGCGCAACTGCCCACCAGGACCCCGCCAGAGAGACGGCAGCCCGGCGCGACGTGGACCCCGGCCTGCAACAGGCAGTCGTGCTCCACCACGGCCGCAGTGTTCACGATCACCCCCCGCTCGATCACGGCGCCGCAATTGACCGCGGCCATGGCCAGTACCACGCTCCCCGGCTCCAGACGGGCGTGGGGGGATACCCAGGCGCGTTCGTGCACCAGTGGGGGAGCTACGTAGCCCCGAGCGAGCAGCTCGTCCAGCAACTCCAGCCTGCGGCGGTTGTGGCCAAGGGCCACGTGCACGACCACTTTCCCTGGAGGTGGGAGTTCCGCCAGCACCAGGGCGCCCATGACCAGCGTGCCGTGCAGCGCGGACTCCTGATCCACGAAGAAGTATTCCGGGAAGAGCCGGGTCGTGCGTGCGGCGTCCAGCACCACCCGGCCCTGACCTCCGGCGCCGAGAATACACAACGGTCGACTCATGCCCCCTGCCTCCGATTGCCGCGAAAGGGCTCCCGATGGCTGGGCGCGACCGCATCGCGCCGAAACAGCATCAAGAAGGTATGTCGCAGAATCTCCATATCCAGGCCGAAGCTCAGGTTTTCCACATAGGCCACGTCCAGGGCGAAGTTCAGTTCCCAGGACAAGACGTTGCCTCCGCAGATTTGGGCCAGGCCGGTCAGCCCTGGTCTGACGGCGTGCCGGCGCATCTGCCTGCCGTCGTACAGGGGCAGGTACTCCATGAGCAGGGGGCGCGGCCCCACCAGGCTCATGTCCCCGCGCAACACGTTCACAAAGCCCGGCAGCTCATCCAGATGCGTGGCGCGCAGCAACCGCCCCAACCGCGTGGTGCGGGCGGCCTCGGCCTTTGGACTTCCCACAGCCGCATTGGCATGGCCGCCCCCAGGACCGGGGCGCATGGTCCGCAGCTTGTACAGGGAAAAGGGGCGGCCCAGCAAGCCGGGCCTGCGTTGCACAAAGAACACGGGTCGACCCTGCACGATCAGGCAGATTAGGGACAGGAGCACCAGCAGGGGCAACCACAGCGGAAGCAGCAGCAGGCCCGCGGCGAAATCAAGACCGCGCTTGGGATATGGGGGGCGTTTACGCTCCAATCCGTGGCTGTCATGCATTGGCGAGAAGTCGCTCATACAGGGCGATGTGCTCCAAGGCGATACGTGCGCCGTCGAATTCCCGGCAGGCTTTGGCGCGGCCGGCCCGCCCCATGGCGCGTCGTTTGTCCCTGTCCGTTATCAGCTCCTCCATGGCCGCGGCAAGAGTTGCCGCATCAGCCTGGGGCGTGAGTAGGCCGGTTACCCCATGCTCCACTGCCTCGCGGCAGCCCGGCACGTTGGTGGCGAGCACTGGCAGGCCGCAGGCCATGGCCTCCTGCAGACTCACGGGCAGGCCCTCGCGAAAGGAAGGCAGCACCGCCACGTCGCTGCAATTCCATATCTCGGGCATGTCATCACGCCAACCGAGCAGACAAAGGTTGGGGAACTGCCGCAGCCCAGACAATTCGCCGGGGCGCAAAGCCGCGGGGTTGCCCGGATCCTCGGCGCCGACCAGCAGGAACACGGCCTCGGGATGTCGCCTGGTCAGACTCCCCGCAGCGGTCGCAAACTCCAGCGCGCCCTTGTCCCGCAGCAGCCTGGCCGCCATGGTCAGAAGCACGCGCTCGGGATCGATGCCCAATTCCCGGCGCTTTTCTGTCCGCTGGGCAGCCGTCAGCACGTCGGGGCGGAATCGTTCCAAATCCACGCCGCTCCCTCGAATACAGAGGACATCGGCGCCGGGCGGGAGCCCTTGTTCCCGGAACTGCTCCAGGTCGTCACTATTCTGGAACACCAGGGCGCGACGCCCCGGAAAACGACGGCAATAAGCCCATCGCACCAGGCGACGCAGTATCATTCGCAACGGGTCCGTGCGGAGGTACAGCGCGCCCAGGCCCGAGACCGTCTGCACCAGCACTCGCGGCCTGTGCCGCAGGGGCAGCGCCAAAGCCAGTCCGGTGATGACGTTGGCCTGGTGCGTGAAGCTGTGCACCACCTCCGGCGCGCCCTGGTCCACGGCATGACGCACCCCCCGCACCGCCCAACACAGGAAATCGGGGCGCAGACTGCCGCGTTGCAAGGGAAAGGGCAGCAGCCGGACGCCCAGGTCCCGCAACTGCCCCGTGCATTCGCCTTCGGGCACGCAGACCTGCACTTCAGCTCCCCGCTCTTGCAGGGCCAGAATCAGTTGCCGCCGGAAGAGCAGAATGTTCCTGTCCAGCACCGAGATCAGCAGCACGCGGTGTGACCGGCTCACAGTCCGTGCTCCCGACGCCAGGCCTGGTACATGAGCACGGTCCAAAGCCGCCTGGACGCGTCACGCCCTTTCAGATGCGCCTGCCAGGCCCGGTGTATGGGCGCGGACCGGAACCCGCCCGCATCCAGTTCGGACGGCGCGAGCAAGGCATCGGCCCACTCGCGCAGAGGGTCGCGCAACCACTCCGCCAGGGGCAGGCCAAACCCCTGCTTGGGGCGCTCCACCAGGTCAGCAGGCAGGCGCCGGGCCAGCACGCGACGCAGGATCCGCTTGCCCTGACCGGCCTGCACCGCGCCACCGATCTTCATTTCCAGGGGCAGACGCCAGGAAAACTCCACCAACCGGTGGTCCAGGAGCGGCTCCCTGGCTTCCAGCCCAACGGCCATGCTTGCCCGGTCCAGCTTGGTCAGGATGTCGTCGGGCAGGTACTCGGCCTGGTCCCTGGCCATGATCCAGGAGGTGCAATCCAAGTTCCCGGCACACGGGGGAGGTGTCAATGCCTCCAAAACAGGGTCCAACACGACGGACCTCGCCTCGGCCAGCAGGTCCTCGGGCTCGGGCCAAGCCGAAACCAGTGCCCGATAGAACGCCTCCATGTCAGCCGCGGGCAGGGCCTGCACCGCCTGATGTACCTTGTGCCCCAAATGCAGTGGGCGGCGCGCCCTGGGCGTGAACATGGCATACGTACCGGCCAGCAAGACCTCGGCCGGGCCGCGCAGGATTTTGGCCAGGACCCGCCGCAACGGCAGGGGCAGTTCATGCAGCCTGCTCCAGAGCCGTGGACCGTGGAAGTGGCGGTTGTAGCCGCCGAAGAGTTCGTCGCCGCCGTCGCCCGAAAGGCAGACCGCCACCTCCCGCCGCGCCAGTCTGGAGACCAGAAGCATGGGCACCTGGGAGAAATCGGCAAAGGGTTCGTCATAGATGCGCGGCAGCTCCGGGATCACGCCCAAGGCTTGGGGCGGCGTGACCACCAGCTCGCAATGCTCGATCTCCAAACGCTTGGCCACGGCGCGGGCCCAGTGGGCCTCGTTGAAGCCCTTGGCCTGGGACCCGATGCAGAAGGCCCGCACCGGCCGCGCCCCCAGCTCTCGCATGAGCGCCACCACGGTGGAGGAATCCACCCCTCCTGAGAGGAAAGCACCGAGAGGTGCGTCAGAGATGAGCCGCAGCCGCACGGCGTCCAGCAGCAGACGCTCCAGCTCGTCCGTGATTTCCTCTTCGTCGCCGTGCAGCGGCGCCTGTCGCCCCTGTTCCATGACTTCAGCCAAGCTCCAATAGAAGCGGGGGCGGGGCACACGCCGGTCCAGGATATCGGTCTGATCGAAACAGAGTATCGCCCCAGGCGGGAGCTTGTACACCCCCTGGAAGATGCTGCCCGACGCCGGCACACAGGTTAGACGCAGGTACTGCTCCAGGCCGGCCCTGGAAATGCGGGGCTGGAATCCAGGATGACAGCGCAGGGCCTTGAGTTCCGAGCCAAAGGCCAAGCTGTCTCCGCACCAGCCGAAGTACAGGGGTTTGACGCCCATGCGGTCCCGCGCCAACCAGAGCCGTTTGTCACGGCTGTCCCAAAGGGCCAAGGCGAACATGCCGATGCAGCGCCCCAGTGCCCGCTCCACACCCCAAACAACCACGGCCTGGAGCAGAGGCTCGGTGTCGCAGCGGCTCCGCCAGCCCCCTGGGGGAGCGTGACCCTCCTGTTCCAGCGCCGCGCGCAGCTCCATGAAGTTGTAGATTTCGCCGTTGCAGACGATCCAATACCTGCCGCAGGCCGAGGACATGGGCTGCCGCCCCGCGTGGGAAAGGTCGAGGATGGCCAGACGGGTGTGGGCAAAGCCCAGGCCGTCCTGGGGCGCGGACCATGTTCCCTCTCCGTCCGGGCCGCGATGGGCCAAGCTTCGGGTCATGTCCCGCAAGATGGGGGCAAGATGCTCCACCGGCGCGGGCGGACCCCAGAATCCAGCGATGCCGCACATGCCCTGAGTCTACGACAAAGCACGCCCCTGGGGAAGGAGTTCCGGCCATGCACGGGATATTGCCGTCACCGCACGTCGATTATCCCAAACATGGAGCTGTATTCTTTACAGAAATTCACAAAGATGGTTGTATCGATGCAGAAAATGCAATACAGGGCGGAAAAACAGTTGCGCTCCGGGCCTGGCGTTGGTAGGCCACACAACGCCACCCACCAGTTTTTCAACGAGGAGTGCCCGCATGCTCGCGATACTCGACTACAAGGCCGGAAACCAGACCAGTGTCCGCCGTGCTTTGGATTATCTGGAAATACCTTGCACCATTACGGCCGATCCGGCGACCATCGCCCGCTCCAAGGGCATTATCTTTCCTGGTGTGGGCGCCGCCGGCCAAGCCATGGACGAACTCACCACCTCGGGACTGGACCAGGTGATCAAGGAGCAGGTCCAGGCGGACAAGCCGCTGCTGGGCATCTGCGTGGGCTGCCAGATCCTGCTGGAATACAGCCAGGAGAACAACACCAAGGCCCTGGGCATCATCCCCGGCCAGTGTGTGCTCTTCAACCCCGCCTGGACCGAAGAGGACGGAACGCCCATCCGCGTGCCGCACATGGGCTGGAACCGCGTGCAGTTGCAAAAGGAATGCGAGCTGTTTACCGGCATCGACCCCCGCGCGGAGTTCTATTTCGTGCACAGCTACTACCCCAATCCCAAGGCGGACTACATCATCGGGCTCACCACCTACGGCCGACATTTCTGCTCTCTGCACGGCGCTCCTGGCCTGTGGGCGGTGCAGTTCCATCCGGAAAAGAGTGGTCGCCCCGGCCTGCAACTGCTGAAAAATTTCTACACCTATTGCCAGGAGGCTGCCTGATGCTCTCCAAACGGATCATTCCCTGTCTGGACGTCCGTGACGGCAGGCTGACCAAAGGCGTGAAGTTCGTGGACAACATCGACATCGGCGACCCGGTGGAGTCGGCCCGCGCTTACTACGAGGCCGGTGCCGACGAGATCGTGTTCTACGACATCACCGCCTCCCACGAGGACCGTGGCATCTTCCTCGACGTGGTGGAGCGCGTGGCCGAGACCATCTTCATCCCCTTTTCCGTAGGCGGGGGCATCTCTTCGGTGAGCGACATGCGCCGCGTGCTCCTGGCCGGCGCCGAAAAGGTCTCGGTGAATTCAGCCGCCGTGAAGAACCCGGACATCATCAGCGAGGGCGCCGCCGCCTTCGGCTCCCAGTGCGTGGTAGTGGGCATGGATGTCAAGCGCGTGGAAAAGTCCAAGGCCATCCCCTCGGGCTACGAAGTGGTCATCCACGGGGGGCGCAAGCCCATGGGCCTGGACGCCCTGGACTGGGCCAAGACCGTTGAGGCGCTGGGCGCCGGCGAAATCTGCCTCAACTCCATCGACGCCGACGGCACCAAGGACGGCTACGAACTCACCCTGACGCGCATGATCAGCGAGGCCGTGGGCATCCCGATCATCGCCTCGGGCGGCGCGGGCAACCCGGAGCACATGTACCAGGCCCTGACCCAGGGCAAGGCCTCGGCCGCGCTCATCGCCTCCATCGTGCACTACGGCGAGTACAGCATCCGCGAGATCAAGGAATATATCTCGGGCAAGGGTGTGCAGATGCGCATGATCTGGTAACGCCGCTTCCTTTCTGGGCACGAGGGCTAGGCAAGAGTATTGCTGGAAATTTTCGTGAACAAAGCTGGCAATTCTTTAGACGATTTCTTGACTTTCCGAATCGTCTTGAATTGATCCAGAAAAAGTCGAACCAACTGGATTCACTGCCAATCACAAGGAGGCACCATGAATCTCGCAGGCGGCGTGTTGTTCACGGCACTTCTGGTGGTCCTGGCCGGTATTTTCATCGGTTCCCTGCTGCTGCACCTGGCGGCTAAATTCTCTGGAGTGCCCCGCGCCACCTTCGGCAAGGCCGTCACGGCCTTCCTGGCCAACGCCATCCTTTCCGCCGCGCTCTCCGTGGTGCTCTCCATGCTGCCCATCGCCGGCACCTTCATCGCCTTGCTGCTCAGCCTCATCGCCACCCTCTGGGTGCTCAAGTCCATCTACCACATCGGTTGGGGGCACGCGCTGCTGCTCTGGTTCATGCAGTGGGTGGTACTGGTGCTGCTGGCCTTCGTGTTCATGGCCCTCGCGGGCATCAGCATTCTTGGCATATAGCGGGCCTACGGACTACGCGCCGCAGCATTTCTTGAACTTCTTGCCACTGCCGCACGGGCAGGGGGCGTTGCGCCCCACCTTGGGCGCTTCCCGGACCACCGGTGCGCTCCCCTGCTTGGGACAGCGGTCGGCCTTGCCTTCCACATAGTACCAGCGCTCCTCGACCTTGCGGAACCTGCCGCGCTCGTGCAACTCGTACTCCCTGCCCTGTTGCTCGAAGCTGGCGGTGAACTCCACCTCTCCGGCGCTGTCCGACTCGCCCCCAGCGGTGGTGGAGAGGATACGCAGGCCCTGCCAAACCACGCCTTTGTTCCAGCGCTCCACGTCCTTGGCATCGAAGCCGGGGCGCTTGCTCTCGTCCAGGGTACGCCGCAGATAGGGCATGTCGTTGCACACAAAGGCAACATAGCGGGAACGCATCAGGGCCTCGGCCGTGGCCGCGTGGCCCTCTCCGGATAGCAGGGGGGCGCAGCAGGTCATGAACTCCAGATTCGATCCGCAGGGACACAACTCCATACATCGGCCTCCTTGCAGGCAATGGGGAAGATTAGAGTGAAAGAGAAAGGCTCAAGGAAAAATCCTGGTCGCGGGAGAGGATGGCCGCGGCCTCCAGGACAACATGGGGCGAGAGACGCCAGTGCACCCCCAGCAGGGGCGCCAGGCGCGAACTCAGGCCGTAGCGGTACTCGCTGGGTACGGCATTGAGCGCCAGCGCGAAGTCCGCATCCGCAACCAGGGGGTCAGTGAGCGGAATGGCATGGCTGAGACGCTTGGCGAGCTTGAAATGGCGCCAGCGCGCTCCGGCCTTGGGCGCGATGACACCCAATGCCGTCTCGAAGCGCCAGCCCGCGGCCAGGGTGCCTTCATGGCGGGTCCAACGGAAGTGGGCGTGGCGGTGGTCTGGATCGAACGCCTGGCCTGGGCGGCTGATGATGCTCTCGCTACGCTCTCCAGCCTGGGCCATGAACAGATCGTAGCGCAGTTCGAGAAAAGGGCCGGAATCCGGCGCGGCACGGAGTTCCAGTTCGGCGAAAGGCCCCCAGAGCAGGGCAGGCTCGGTACGCCAAGTCTCGGTGAAGGAGCCGTCGGTCTTGCGGGCACTGAACCGCCCCTGGCTGACGCCCAAATGCAGGCCCAGCCCGAGGGCTAGGTGCTCGTGGACCAGGGGGTCGAAACGCAGGCTGGCGTACCAGTCCTGCTGGCTCCAGGTGCGCCTCCAGCCGGTATCCGGGGGCAGCCGCCCCGCCACCGGGGAAAAAGCGTAAGGCTCGATGAGACTGTTGCACTGGAGGTACCGACCCGTGACGCCCAGGTGCAGTCTCTCGTGCAGGAACCCGCCCCAGTGCTGCCCGAACGCCGCGCTTCCGAAGAAGATGGGGAAGAGAATCAGGAATACACAGCAAAGGAAAAGGGTCCGGATAAAGGCCGAGGGCATGCGGAAATCTATACAACGAATGAGTACCAAGGGCAAGGACGCGGCTCCAAGAGTCAGGTGATTGCTTCTTGATTACGACATGATCCTGCGCCATACTCGGTTACGAACGAAACGCGTCACGGGGAGCACTCCCCCAGGGGGGGCGTTTCACTTCGCATCGAACACAATATCCTGGTGGTGGGAGGAACTCGGCGAATGGGTAGACAATCACCACCAGCAACGGCTTCTGTCCAATAACTCCATGCGCCGCGAGGAAGGCAGAAGTGAACGAAACATGATGGCGTAATGCAGTGGAAGCAAGCAAGACGAACGGTGCAAGGAAGCAGGATACAAATGCGAGGAACTCGTGGAGAAGCAATGATGATCGGCGACGACACCATTTCAGGCGGGACCCAGGAATTCAGGACCGATGCCGTGGACACGACCCAGGTCACCAACACTCGGCAGCCCTTTCAAAAGGAGAAACGCGCCCTGCTCGAAGTCGTCGAGGGGCCGTCCAAAGGCCAGGCCTTCGCCTTCGACGACAGGGTTCTGGTGGGCAGTCAGGTGGACTGCGATCTTGTCATCGACGACAAGACGGTTTCCAGACAGCATCTGCGCATCGAGCACAAGGGCAATACCTTCGTGGCCACGACCCTGGACAAGAACAACCCCGTGTTGCTGGGCGACAAGGCCCTCTCGAGCGCCCCCCTCGAGGACGGTGACGTGCTCCACATCGGGGAAAGCACGCTGCGTGTGCGCATCGGCGCGGCGACGGGCAATACCGAGGGCAAACCCAACAAGGTGCGCATGGTCATCTACGTCCTGCTCCCGGTCTTTGCCCTGGCTGCCCTGGTCGTGGCCATGCTGCCCTCGGAAAAGGAATCGCCGTCACAATCCGTGGCGAAGCAAGAAAGGGCAGAACATGGAGGAATCCAGGGCGCGGTCCAGGAGGGTAATGTTTCGGAACATCTTACCCAGGGCAAACAGTTCCTGGAGAGCCGCGACTACGTTCAGGCCCGGAGCCGCTTCAAACGGGTGCTGGAACTCGAGCCGGACAATGTCGAGGCCAGAAATTTGCTGGCCGAGACAGAGGCCTTCATCCACAAGGAAGAGGAGCGCAAGGAACAAGCTGAGAAACGCGCCCGGGAACTCAGGGAGCAACTCAACCCCTTGTTCACGGACGCCAACGTGCTCTTCGCCACCAAGAACTATGTCAAGGCCAAGGAGGTCCTGCACAAGGCTCTGGAACTCGCACCCGACCACCCGGATTTGATCAGGCTCCTGGCCGACGTGCAACAAGCCCTTGAGGAACAACAGGTGGTGCAGGATGAATTCGCCGCCCGGCAGGAGCAAGCCCTGGCAAAGGTCAAGCATTCCCATGCCAAGGCCATGCAGTACCTGGACGAAAACCAGCTCTACCACGCCCTGCGCGAGTTCTTGTACCTCCTCTCGCTCGATGTCGAGTGCGAGGAGACCGAAACCGCCAAGCGCCTTGCCGTGGAGCTTGAGCAGAAATTGATCGACATGACCCAGAAGGACTTCAAACGCGGAGAAGAACTGCTGGCCAAGGACAATCCCATCGAGGCCCTGCAAGCGTGGCGCGCCGTTCTGGAGGTCTACCCCGACCACAAGGCGGCGATCGCGCAGATTGATCGGCTCATGCCGGCCATATCCCAGAAAGGTAAGGAACTGTACCAGGAGGGCTTGGTCTACGAAGATCTGGGGCAGACCGAGATGGCCATGAAAAAATGGCGGGAAGCCGTGCGAACCCTATCCATCGTTCCGCAGGACGAGTATCTGCTGAAGGCGCGAAACAAAATCGATTCCTACCCCGCGCTCCTGCCCCGCTCCAAGGATTGACAGCACGGCCGCAACCAACCATAACGACGGCCCGAGCCACGACAGCGGCACGGGCCGTTTTCGGTTGTGCTGTCCCGGCACGGTGACTCCCCGTGCGCATGGATGCTCTGGCATCGGGCGTCCGCGGCCCCTCGCAACCACATCAACGCAATGGATTTCCCCATGACCAATGAACTGCTCTGGATAGCCTTCGCCCTTGTCGATCTGACCATGGTTCTGGTGGTCTTCAGGTACTTCGGAGGCGTCGGGCTCTACGGCCTGATCGTTTTCAATCTAATCCTCTGCAACATCCAGGTGCTCAAGACTGTGGAACTCTTCGGTCTGACCACCACCTTGGGTAACATCCTCTACGCCAGCGTGTTCCTCTCCACCGACCTGCTCGGGGAGTATTACGGCAAGGAACGTGCCCGCAAGGCCGTCCTGCTGGGCTTCGTGGCCCTGGTTCTGGCCACGGTCTACATGCAGATCGCCCTGCGGTTCATCCCCGCGACCAGCGACTTCGCCGATCCACATCTGCAGGCCATCTTCGGGCTGCTCCCGCGCTTGGCCGTGGCCAGCATGACCGCCTACCTCATCTCCCAGTTGCACGATATCTGGGCCTTCCATTTCTGGAAAGAACGCACCCAAGGGCGCCACCTCTGGCTGCGCAACAACTTGAGCACCATGGTCTCACAACTGCTGGACAGCACGATCTTCTGCGCCATCGCCTTCATCGGTGTATTTCCCAGGAGCGTCTGGCTGGAAATCCTCCTGACCACCTACCTGGTGAAGCTGGTGGTGGCGGCAATGGACACCCCGTTCATCTATCTGGCCAAGCGCTTCATCCCGCAGTCGTCGCAGACATTCGAGGGGCGGATATCCAAAGCTGATTTGCGGAGGGAAAGCGGTGGTACGTCAGAACAGTAAAAGTGTGGCCAATCCCAGGAAAAAAAGAAATCCCGCGGAGTCGGTAATGGTGGTCAGAAAGATGCTTGAGGCCTGGGCCGGATCACGACCCATGCCCTTGAGTATCAAGGGGATGGAGGCGCCGGCCACGGCGCCCAAAAACATATTCAGGCCAAGGGCCATGGACATGACCTGAGCCAGCTTGGGTTTGTGGGTCACGGCAAAGACCAGCAACAGCACGAGCAGGCCGATGATCAGGCCGTTGGCCAGTCCCACTTTGGCCTCCCTAAGCACGGCGAACCAGATGCGTTTGCGGTCGAAGCGCTCCATTGCCAGCTGCCGGATGATCACCGCCAGGGACTGTTGCCCGGTATTGCCTGCCTGGTTGGCCACGATGGGCATGAGCGCGGCCAGGATGGCCATCTGGGAGATGGTGCCCTCGAAGAGATGGACGACATACGCCGCGACCCCGGAGTTGAGCATGTTGATGCACAGCCAGGGCAGACGCTTGAGCACCGAGGAACGCCAGGGAGTGTCCACGGTCTCGTCCTGGCCCGCGCCCACCATGCCGAGCATGTCCTCGCTGGCTTCCTCGTGGATGATATCCATGACGTCGTCATGGGTGACCACGCCCAGGAACTTGCCATCGTAATCGATCACCGGCAGGGCCAGGAAGTTGTAGTGACGCATCTGGTGCGCCACCTCTTCCTTGTCCACGTCGAAGTGGACGGCGATGAGGTTCTTGCCCTTGACCAGATCCTTGAGCAGGGTGCCGGGGCGACTCAGGAGGATGTCACGCAACGACGGCACGCCCACGAGTCGGTCGTTCTCGTCTACGAGATAGGTATAGTAGGGTATCTCCTTGTCCTCGATCACCTTGCGGATGTAGGTGATGGCCTGATCCGCGGAAAGACGGTGATCCAGAACCAGGCATTCGGTGGTCATAACGCCGCCGGCCGAATCCGGATCAAAACGCATCAGACGCCTGAGCAACGCCGCGTCTTCCTTTTTCAGACGCCTGAGCAGGTCGGCGCGATGCTCCTCATCCAGTTCGTCCAGGGCGTCGGCCGCGTCGTCCGGGGACATTTCGGACATGATGCGCGCGGCCAAGCCCGTTTCCAGCTTTTCCAGAAGTTCCGCTCGCTGGTACCCCTCCATTTCCTCCAGAGCCGCGGCAGCGGATTCAACCGGCAACTGCCCGACCCAGGCCACCTGCTCCTGTGTGTCGAGCTTCTCAAGGTGGTCGGCGACATCGGCCGGGTGGATGGCTTCCAGGTCCTCGACGCTGCGCACGATGTCAGCTTCAGGTGCGTTGGCCGGGATCACGGACTCGACTCCGGACGAAACAGGCACGTGTTCGTCGGCACGTCGGATTTCGGGCTGTTCCGGAGTTTGCTTTTTTTCCTGCATCACAATAAACTATCCGCTTTATCAGTGTCCCGTGAACCAGACAGGGCGCTCCGAGCGCCCCCCCGCACAACACCGAGGTTCTACCACATTAGCTTTTAACCTGAAAGCACCATGCACAAAGATATTTTTCCGACTTTCTTCCGCGGCCCAGCAAGGCGCTTCACGCTCTGCGCCATCGACCTGGCCCTGACCGAGGATGGCGAAGACCTCACCTCCGACAGTCTGTTCCCCGAGGATGAACTGCTCGCGGCGGACATCGTGGCCAAGGACGAGATGGTCGTGGCCGGACTGCCTCTTGTCTCCATCATCCTGGAACGTTGCGCCGCGGGATTCGCTCCCCAGGCCCCCTATACCGTCCGGTTGCTGCGGCAGGACGGCGCAACCACCTCCACAGGTGAACTCCTGGCTCAATTGCGTGGGCAGGCCCGCTTGCTACTCAAGGCCGAGCGCGTTATCCTCAACTTCCTCTGCCACCTCTCGGGCATCGCCACGCTGACCAGACACTACGCCGACGCCCTTGCCGGCTCGCGCACCAGGCTTCTCGACACCCGCAAGACTTTGCCCGGACTGCGTTATCCCGAGAAATACGCCGTACTCGTCGGTGGAGGGCACAATCACCGCAAGAATCTCGAAGAAATGCTCATGCTCAAGGACAACCACATCGACCAGGCCGGCTCCATCCAGGCTGCCGTGGAAAAACTGCGGCAAGCCCTGTCCCGTTGCCCGCCCATCGAGGTGGAGTGCCGGGACGCATCGGACGTGGACGCGGCCGTGGCGGCCGGGGTTGCCCGCATCATGCTCGACAACATGACGCCGGAGGGTATCGCCGCATGCCTGCAACGCATCCCTCCCGGCATCGAGACGGAAATCAGCGGCGGCGTGCACTTGGCCAATCTTGCCCAGCTCGGCGGCCTGGGCGCGGATTTCATCTCCGTGGGGCGCATCACCCACGGGGCGCGCTCCATGGACATCAGCATGAGAGTCGAAAAACTTGCCCCAGAGACCACTCGCATACACGGCTCACCGGAGGCTTCTTGAACTCCCAGAAACTATCCCAGTCTCCAGTCGTGGACAACGGCCTCGTGATCATGGCCCACCACTACCAGGCCGACGCCGTGGTCAAGCAGGCCCATTACGTGGGCGACTCCCTGGAACTGGCGCGCCGCATCCCGGAAATCACGGCCAAGAACATCCTTTTCTGCGGTGTGTTCTTCATGGCCGAATCTGCGGCCATTATCGCCTCACCCGACCAGCACGTATACATCCCCGCACCCGACGCCAAATGTGTCATGTCCGAGATGGCACCCGCGCCGCTGGTGGAAAACATGCTCAAGCGCCTCGGTGCCGGAGGCGCAAAGGTGATCCCCCTGACCTACGTGAACTCCTCGGCCGCCGTGAAGGCCATCTGTGGCGCACACGGCGGCTCCGTCTGTACTTCGGCCAACGCCCCCAAAATGCTGGCATGGGCCATGGAGCAAGGCGACGCCGTGCTCTTCCTGCCGGACAAGAACCTGGCCATGAACACCGCGGACAAGATGGGCATACCACCTCGGCAGAGACTGGTCCTGGACATCCGCCGCAACGGCGAGCTGGTATCCCCACGGGCAACCTCGCATCATAAGCTGCTCATCTGGCCAGGCTGCTGCGCCATCCATTTCGGATTCCGCACCGGTCAGATCCATACCGCCCGTGAGCGACATCCCGACGCCAAGGTGGTGGTGCACCCGGAATGCCCCCCAGAGGTGGTCAAGGCCGCGGACAGCGCCGGCTCCACCTCGCATATCATCCGCTACGCCGCGGAGGCGAAACCAGGAAGCGTGATCTATGTGGGCACGGAGATCAATCTGGTCCACCGCCTTGCGCAACGATACGCCGCTCAAAAAACCATCCTGCCCCTGGCGGAACTTGCCTGCTCAAACATGGCCAAGGTGACCACGGAAAAGTTGGAAGCCCTGGTTTCGGGGCTGGCGGACAACGCACCTCCGGTTCCGAGAGTCAGCGTGTCCGATAATATCGCCGATCCTGCCCGCACAGCGTTGGAACGCATGCTGGCAGTCAGTGCATAACGTGTGAACAAGGTCTGACATGGAAACACGACTCCGCACCAACGTCCTTGTCATCGGTTCCGGTATTGCGGGCTGTACCGCAGCCCTGCTCCTCGCCGACGAAGGATTTGAAACCACACTGCTCACTGCCGGCAAGGCCATGGACACGGGCAACACCGCCCTGGCCCAAGGGGGCATTGTCTTCCGCGCCATGGAAAACGATCCCGGACAGCTGGAAGAGGACATTCTCGAAGGAGGGCGCCGGCACAACTACCTTCCTGCCGTGCGCTTCCTCAGCCGCAAAGGTCCGCAGGCCGTGCGCGACATTCTGCTGCAGCGCCTGGGCATCCCTTTTGTCAGGGGTGAAAACTGCGAGTGGGACCTGCGCATCGAAGGCGGACACGGGGAGCGGCGTATCCTGCACTGCGCCGACTACACCGGCCGCGCCATCATGGACGGACTCATGGCGGCCGTGGCCAAACAGCCGAACATCAAGGTCCTGCATGAGCATACCGCTGTGGACCTGCTCACCAGCCACCACCAGTCCCGCAGTCTGGAGTTCAAATACCAGATCATGAACCAGTGCTTGGGCGCCTACGCCTTTGACGACCAGTCAAAAAGCGTGCGGACGATCCTGGCCGACTTCACGGTTCTTGCCACAGGCGGCGTGGGGCAGGTATTCCTGCACACCACCAATGCCTCCTGCTCCATAGGTTCAAGCCTGAGCATGGCCTTTCGCGCCGGAGCCCGGATCATGAACAGCGAATTCGTGCAGTTCCATCCCACGGCTCTGTACCATAAGGCTGAACGCCGTTTCCTGATCACCGAAGCCCTGCGGGGGGAAGGAGCCCGGTTGATCAACGCCAAAGGCGAACCCTTCATGCACCGCTTTGACCAGCGTGGCGATTTGGCCCCGCGCGACGTGGTTTCGCGCGCCATCATGGAGGAAATGCTGCATACGGGCGAGCCCTGTGTCTTCCTGGACGTGGCCCATTTCGTCGAGACCGACGTCACACAGCGCTTCCCCACCATCTTCGACAAGTGCATGCAGATCGGCATCGACATCCGGCGCGATCCCATCCCAGTAGTGCCGGCCGCGCACTACTTCTGCGGCGGGGTTCTTTCCGACACCCGCGCCCGAACCACACTGGAGCGGCTCTATGCGGCCGGAGAATGCAGTTGTACCGGCGTGCACGGCGCCAACCGACTCGCGAGTACGTCCCTCCTGGAGGGGCTGCTCTGGGGCGCCACAGCCGCCAGGGATATCTGCAGACGCCTCAACGCCCGGCACTGCGTCCGCAACAAACTCTTCGACTCCATCCCCGACTGGCAGAGCCCTGGGCAGGAACACAACGAAGATCCCGCTCTCATTGCCCAGGACTGGAGTACGATCCGCAACACGATGTGGAATTACGTAGGGATAGTACGTAACACCCAGCGGTTGCAACGCGCCACGGACGACCTGCGCAACCTGTTCAAAAACCTGCTGGATTTCTACAAACGCACGCCGCTTTCAAAAAGTATCATCGACCTTGTGCACGGTGCCCAGGCGGCCTACAACATCACGCTCGCGGCAAAGCGCAACAAGGGGAGCATAGGCTGCCATTTCCGGGCGGATTGATATTTACCGGAGCCTGAGGTATTTTGTTGTAACTGCGCCTAACCGCCTTCCAGGGAGAACAAGGCTCCTTGCAGAAAGACTCTCGCCTTCCTCCAGTTGCTTCCTCTCGCAGAAGCCGTAGCATTCTGATTCTGGTGGTGTGTACGTGCGTGCTAGGTCTTGGTCTCGCGAGCGCTGTTCACGGCCATGAGCAAGCCGACCCAGATCGTTACAACGATTCCGGAGAATACGTCCTTGGCATGTCCGCGGCCTTCACGGGTCCGAGTAGAGGACTGGGCATCGAACTCTACCGCGGCTCCAAGGCCTATTTTGAAAAGGTCAACCGCAACGGGGGAATTCACGGGCGCACGGTCGTCATCATGCCCCTGGACGACGGTTACAACCCCACACCGGCCATTGAAAACACCCTCGACTTCCTGCACAATCCCAAGATCATCGCGTTGTTCAATTACGTGGGCACGCCCACCGTGACCCGTATACTGCCCCTTCTCAAACTGTACAGCGAAAAGCATAAATACCTCTTCTTCCCTTTCACTGGTGCCGAACCACACCGGCAGTACCCCTACGATTCCTACGTCTTCAACCTTCGCGCCTCCTACCGCCAGGAGACGGCCGGGCTGGTGCATCATTTTCTCCAGGTGGGACGCACCCGCATCTCGGTGTTCTACCAGGCGGACAGCTACGGTCGCAGCGGCTGGGATGGCGTGCGTCGCGGTCTCAAGGCCCGCGACCTGCAAATGGCCTCCGAGGCCACCTATGCCAGGGGCGCGCCCTTTTCCTCGGATTTTTCTCAACAAGTACGCATCATCGCCGCGGGCAACCCCGACGCCATCATCGCCGTGGGCGCGTACGCAGCCTGCGCCGCCTTCATCCGCGACGCACGCGACGCCGGACTAGACATCCCCATCGCCAACCTCTCCTTCGTGGGCAGCGAAAACCTGCTCACACTCCTGGATACGGTCGGCTCGCACAACGGCCGGAACTACACCCGCAATCTCATAAACACCCAGGTAGTGCCGAGTTACGAGGATACCAGTCTCCCCGTGGTGCGGGAGTATCGCTCGCTCATGGATGAGCTGGCCCCGCCGCCTCCCGAGGAATTCTCAGCCGGTAACTACGTCCTCTTGCCTTACAGCTTCACCAGCTTCGAGGGATTCCTCAACGCCAAGGTCATGGCCAGGGTTCTGGAGAATCTGGGCCCCCACCCCTCTCCTCGTGACCTCGCCCTCGCCGCGGAGTCCATCGACAACCTGGACATAGGCATCGACACTCCCGTGCGGTTCTCGGTCACCAGGCACCAGGGGCTGGACAGGATCTACTACACCACGGTGGCGGATGGCAAATTCCTGCCCATCGCGGACTGGAAGGTTTGGGCGAAATGAAACGGACCAAACTCTTCAGACGCACCCTGATGATGATGATCATGCTCTTCGGCGTCATTTCGGTGGCCTCCACCGTGCTCTCGGCAGTCACCCTCTACAGGCACATGACCCAGGAGTTCATCAGCAAGGGTCGCGCCATCGCCCGCAGCATCGCCAGCTCCAGCGTGGAGGTGATCATCAATCGCGATCTCTCCACTGTCCAGGCCATGGTTGACCAGTTTCTGGAAATCGAAGGTGCCGCCTACGTCTTTGTGGAGGATTCCGACGGAGAGATCGTCACCCATACTTTTGTTCCTCAGGTACCGCCGGAGGTCCGGAACATCCCAACAGACTCACACGGCATGATGGTGAAGCGGCTCAATGTGGAAGGACTCGGCGAAATGCTCGATATCTCCAAGCCCATCATGGCGGGCGTGGCCGGGTATGTGCACGTGGGCATGGACATGGGGCTGATCGGCAGCTACATCCGCAGCACCATCCTGCGGATGCAGGTTTTGATGCTGATCATCTTCCTGGGCAGCACCGCGTTGCTCTACTTCGTGGTCAACCGGATATCCCTCCCCTTGAACCAGCTCACCGAGTATGCCAAGAGACTGAAACGGCACGATTTCTCGGCTCCCGTGAACATCAGGACCAACGACGAGGTAGGCATCCTGGCCGATACCATGAATACCATGGCCAGTGAACTTTCCAGCCTGATCACGGACCTGGAAAAGGAAGTCGAGAAAGCAACCCACGAACTGTCGGAAAGCCTTGCGCATCAGCGAGCCATCATCGAAAACATGGCCGATGGGTTGCTTGTGGTGGACAAGGAGGGCCGGGTCTCGCTGTACAACCCCGCCCTGCTCACGCTGTACGGCTTCATGGGAACCGACCTGCGCGGCAAGGAGGTCAGGCTGCTTTTCACCGAGGAAATCCTGAAACTGGCCTATGCAGCCATGGACACAGTCGATGAAATCTTCCACGCGGAGGTCTCCCTCCTTGCAGGCCGTATCGGCAAGGCCTCGGCCACGGCCATTTGCCCCCCCCACACGCCGAACAATCCCTCCAAGGACACCTCACGCCACGCGAGCGATAACTGCCTGGGTGCCGCGATCCTTATCCGCGACATCACGGTGGAAAAGGAAGTGGACATGATGAAGACGGACTTCATCACCACGGTGTCCCACGAACTCAGAACACCCCTCACCTCGGTGCTCGGTTTCGCCAAGATCATCAAGAAAAAGCTGGAGAGCAGTATCTATACGGCCCTGAACCTCGAAGACAGAAAAATCGACCGGGCCATATCCCAGGTCTCTGAAAATCTAGAGATCATCATCGCCGAAGGAAAACGCCTCACCGAACTCATCAACGACGTGCTGGACATCGCCAAGATGGAGTCGGGCAAGATGGAGTGGCGATTGCAACCCCTGGCCATGGAACAGGTGCTGCAACACGCTGCCGCAACGACCCGAAGCCTGTACGAACAGAAGAACCTTAAGTTCTCCATGAACATCCAGGAGAATCTCCCCACCTTCATGGGCGACTTCGATAGACTCATCCAGGTACTGGTCAACCTGATCTCCAACGCGGTGAAATTTACTGATAATGGAAGCATTCACTGTGCCGCCTGCCTCGAAGACGGGCATCTGCGCGTCAGCGTCACCGACACCGGCATCGGCATCCCCACGAGTGATCAGGAAAGCGTCTTCGAGCGGTTCAAACAGTCGGGCAACACCATGACCGACAAACCCAAGGGCACCGGCCTGGGCCTGCCAATCTCACGGGAGATCGTGGAACATCACGGTGGCAGGATCTGGGTGGAGAGCGCTCCTGGCTTGGGGAGCAGTTTCACGTTCACCTTGCCCCTGCACCCACAGCATGATCCCGACCAGGGTTCGCATGTATTACAGCTCGCGCCTCCTGCCGCAACGGCCCGACTCGAGGACTCCAACGCTCCGCTGATCCTGGCTGTGGACGACGATCCATCCATCTGCTTGTATTTGAAGCATATTCTCGAGACAGAAGGCTATGCCGTGCTCACGGCAGCCAACGGCCCGACTGCTCTGGAACTAGCCAAACGGCACCTGCCCAACTGCATCACCATGGATCTGCTGATGCCCGAAATGGACGGGGAAACAACCATCCACCTGTTGCGGCAAGACCCCATGACCCGGGATATTCCCGTTGTCGTGATTTCGGCGGTTCTCGGCAGCACGAGCATCAAGGGCGACGCCACCCTGCCCAAGCCCCTGGACGAAGATACACTGTTGCGCACCGTCAACGGCCTGGTGCAACAGGACCGTCCCCTGGCCAAACAGTGTGTGTTGATCAATGCCCGGTACACCCCGTCGGATAAAGCCAAACTCGTGCGACTGTGCTCCGGCGAAATGCGCACTTGCCCTCCAGAAGACATCTGGAATGTCCTGGAACAGGGCTTCAGCGGCACCGTGATCATCCCGGCGGCAGCCAGCGGCAGACTCGACCTGGAGCGGTTATCACAATTCCCCGACATCATCGCCATCCTGATGCCGGACTGAACGCGCGCTCATCCCTGGCTCCAACGGGCAAGTCAAGACCCCTCACACATCCTGTCGGATGAATGAGGGGTCTTGATTGGATTTCATGCGATCCCGGCTTCGCTCTCCGCGACGTTGTATCGGGATTGAAGTGCGTCGTTACGCCGCCTCGGGCTCCTCGCGGGGCTGAAAAGCCAACAGAATGGGACTGGCCACGAAAATGGAGGAGTACGTGCCCACCCCGATGCCAATGAGCAGGGCCAGGGCAAAGTCGTGGATCACTCCGCCGCCCAGGATATAAAGACAGAACACCACGAGCAGGGTGGTGCCCGAGGTCAGCAGGGTTCGGCTGAGGGTTTGGTTGATGCTCCTGTTGATGGTCTGGGAGAGCCTGCTGGAGATCTTGAGGCGCAAATTCTCGCGGATACGGTCGAAGACAATGATGGTATCATTGAGGGAGTAGCCCACGATGGTCAGCAACGCGGCCACGATGGTCAGATCGAACTCCTTGTTCAGCAGGGAGAACACGCCCACGGTGATGATCACGTCGTGGATCAGGGCGATGACCGCGCCCAGGGCATAGTTCAACTTCAGACGCCAGCAAAGCACCAGGGTCACGAGCATGGCAGCCAGGGTGAGATAGGCCACGGGCACGTTGAGCAGCCCCAGGACATACATGGCAAAAGCCAAGGCTCCGGCCATCAGCCCGGCCGCCCACCAACGCTGCTCGAAGCGTCCCGAGATGTAGATGGCGATGAGCAGCACGGCGTAGAACAAAGCCTCCAGGGCACTATTGCGAAGGTCCTGTCCGACCTTGGGGCCGACCATCTCCAGACGCTGGACTTCCCAGCCCTTGTCTCCCAGATCTTTGGCAAAGGCCTGTTCCACGGCAAGGCGCACATCACCGGGTTGAAGATCGGAGGCTGAGACCCGGATCAGAAATTCGTTGTCGCCTTCCATGCCGAAGCGTTGCACCACCATCTCCGGTATTGCAGCATCCTTGAGGCTGTTCTTGATGTCCTCCAACGGGACATTGTCCTTGAAGGATATCTGGACCATGATGCCGCCGGCGAAATCGATGCCATAGCGAGGGCCGCCCTTGAGGAGCAGCGAGCCCAGTCCCAGCAAAATCAGGATCAGGGAGGCGGCGAAGGCGATCCTGCGCACCCCGATGAAATTGATGTTGATGTCGTTGCTGATGAACCGCAGTCCCATGGTTGTTCACTCCTGTGTTGCCGCACACCGGTGCGTCATATGTTCAGCGTGGCGGCTTTCTTGCGCAGCAGCCAGAGATCGAAAAAGATGCGCGACACAAAGATGGCCGTGAACATGGACGCCAGGATACCCAGGGTCAGCGTCACGGCAAAGCCGCGGATTGGGCCGGTGCCGAACTGGTAGAGAATCACGGCCGCGATGACTGTGGTCACGTTGGCGTCCAGGATGGTCAGGGTGGCCCGACTGTATCCTTCGTCCAGGGCCGCCCGGGGTGTGAGTCCCTTGTCCAGCTCCTCCCGGATGCGCTCGAAGATGAGTACGTTGGCGTCCACGGCCATACCGATGGTCAGGATGATGCCCGCTATGCCCGGCAGGGTCAGGGTGGCGCCGAAACCGGCCAGACCGGCCATGATCAGCACGATGTTCAAGCCCAGGACCATGTCGGTGACCACGCCGCCGATGCCGTAGTAGACGATCATGAACAGTAGGACGATGGCGCCGCCGATAAGGGCGGAGTTGATGCCCTTGTCGATGGACTCCTGCCCCAGGGAGGGGCCCACGCTACGCTCCTCGAGCACGCTGACCGGAGCGGGCAGAGCTCCGGCACGCAGCACGATGGCCAAGTCCCGCGCCTCCTCGACGGTGAAGCGGCCGGAGATGCTGGCACGCCCTCCCATGATGCGTTCCTGGATCACGGGAGCGGAGTAGACCTTGCCGTCAAGCACGATGGCCAAACGCTTTTTCACGTGCTCCCCGGTGATGCGCTCGAAGAGTCGGGCTCCGGTATTGTTGAAGTTCAACATTACGTAAGGCTGGTTGTAGGAATCAAAGTTGGTGTTGGCGTCGGTGATGTGCTCACCGGTCATCAACACATCCTTCTTCAGGACAATGGGGCGTTCGACATAGGAACCGTCGGCTCTGTGATCGCGCATGACGTTGAGTTCACTGCCCGGAGGAAGCAGACCCTGCTTGGCCTTTTCAATGTCAGTTTCCTCGTCCACGAGCTTGAATTCCAGATGCGCGGTCTTGCCCAGTACCTCGATGGCGCGTTGCGGATCGTCCAGACCGGGCAGTTGCACCTGGATGCGGTAGTCCTGTTGCTTGCGGATGTCCGGCTCCGTGACACCGAACTGGTCGATACGGTTGCGGATGGTCTTCACGGCCTGATCCAGGGCCATGTTGGCGATATACTGCCGGTATTCGTCCTCGAACCCCATGATGTATTTGATCTTGCCGTCTTCCAGGGGTTCCTTCTTGATCAGCGTCAATACCTTGTAGCTTTTGGCCAACAGGGTGTTCAGGGCATCTTGTTGCTCCTGCTTGAGCAACACGAATTCCAACCGCATGTCGGGAGTCACCATGGGCCGCAGAATGACGATCTCATCCTCGCGGGACAAGGCGCGCAGGTCCTGACCGGTCTGGGCCAGGGCGTTCTCCACTGCCTTGTCCACGTCCACGCCCAACGTAAGATGGATGCCGCCCATCAAATCGAGCCCGAGATTGATGGTGTGCTTCGGCAGGAAAGACCGCAGGGACGAGTTTTCCGGTATCACCGAAGGCAGCGCATACAACACGGCCAGCAGCGTAACCACAAGTGTCAGCGCAATGCGCCAACGCAGACTCCCTTTCATTGTTTCACCTCGCGGAGAATATCATGGCGGCACGGAACCGGAGCGGCTTACTGGTTCCCGCGCCGTACACAACGCGTCAGGACAAGAAAAATGCAGGCATGTGTCCTTCTCCTGTTCTGGAAAATGCACATGGCCTGCCGATGCGACGCAACGCGGCCGCGACAGTACTAATCCTCGTTGCTTTCGTCTTTGTCGGCCTTGCTCTTCCTGTCGGATTTGAACCTTTCGGGCTTGTCAACGAGGCCGGCAATGAAACTGCGACCAACCTTCACCTCGATGTTGTTGCCCAGGTCCACGGTGAGAATGTCGTCGGCCACGTTGGTGATGCGACCATACAAACCGCCGTTGGTCAAGACGAAATCCCCACGCTTGAGATTGCCCAGGACTTCCTTGTGCTGTTTCGCCTTTTTCTGCTGCGGCCTGATGAGCAGAAAGTAGAAAATGGCGAACATGATGATCAAGGGGGCGAATGCCGCAATGGGATTACCCTGCCCTTGCCCGCCACCCTGGGATGCTTGTCCCATGGCATATGCCAGATTATCGAAAAACATGGTGCCTCCTTGCGCGTTATGCGAAAAGGAGTTTACTAATATACTTTTGTTTTCACTGCAACGGCTTCACGGACTGTCCGGGAATTATCGTGTAACATCCTGTGCAGATTACCCATTTCGCGAGACGCACAGAGCATGGTCCAATCCTCTGGGGCCCGGGTTGTCAGTTGGTCCCGACATACATGTTGCCGTACGGGCGATGGGAATAGGGCTTGATGGTGAAAAACGGCCTAGCCAACACCTCTTCAGGCGTGCCACCCAGTTCCCTACAAAAATGCTCCACCTGTTCGCGGAGAAACCGCATGTCGTCGGCATCGGCCGGTTCGGCCCGCAACCCAGGACCAAGCAGATGGGCAGGCACTTCCTCACGCACGAAAATCGCCCCCCCATGCATGCCGGTTCCCAGGCTGCGGCCGGCAATGGGTGCCTCCGGCTTGTCCGAATGCATGCCCAGCAGCACGATGGCTCCGCCGGCCATATATTCGCCAAGGAAGTCTCCGGCCTTGCCCCCCACCACGATGGCCGGCGACTTGTCCATGTAGGACTTCATGTGGATGCCCACGCGGTAGCCCACGTCACCCTTCACGAAGACCTTGCCACCCCGCATACCGTAACCGAGTACGTCGCCGGCGAGCCCCTCCACGACCACCAGGCCGTTGTCCATGGTGTTGGCCACCCCGTCCTGGACATTACCCAGGACTCTGATGCGCGGCCCGCTCATGAACGCGGCCATGTCCTGCCCCGGCACGCCGTGGATCAGGAATTCCAAATCCCCGGACAGGCCGTCGGCGATATAGCGCTGACCGTTGACGTTGCGGAGTTCGATGCGGGTGACACCTTCCTGCACGGCCTTGCGAATCCGCTCGTTGAGCTGCCGATAGTATACGCCCTTGGCGTCGATCTGGAAAAAACCGCTGTTCTCGTTCATGGGGCTCAATTCTCCAACTCCACGATCACGGGTTCGCCTGCCTTCGGAGCCCAGACTCTGTCCACGTCGGGGCAGACCTCCCGCACCGCGCTCTCTTCGCTGGCCATGAAGACCATGTCACCCTTCTCCGCCACCACCAAGGGGCGGAGCTTGACCCTGTCGTTGAGCCCCAACATGCCGTTGGCATCAGTCACCAGAATGGCGAAGGGACCGTTGAGCATGGCCGAGCCATACACCATGCGCAGGGCCGTAAATGCCTCGCGCTCGGCCGGATCCATGCGGTCCACGTCGTCCCAAAACGGAGGAGCGAAGACCCAACTGGCCATGCGCTTGGACAAGCCATGGCGTCGGATCAACAGATCCAACAGGTAGGCGACCACCTCGGTGTCGGTCATCAAGGTGCACTCGTAACAGTGCTGGTGCAGATAGCGGCGATTGATGCCATAGGAGGAGATCTCTCCGTTGTGCACGATGGCCCAGTCCAGCAGGGTGAAGGGGTGCGCCCCGCCCCACCAGCCCGGAGTGTTGGTGGGGAAGCGGTTGTGCCCGGTCCAGCAATAGGCGGCATACTCGTCGAGGCGGTAGAATTCGGCCATGTCCTCGGGAAAGCCCACGCCCTTGAAGGCGCCCATGTTCTTGCCGCTGGAGAAGACAAAGGCACCGTGGATCCTGGTGTTGATCTCCATGACCACGTTGACCATGTAGTCGGCCTCGGCCTCATCCTGCCATTTGGGGCGCGACGCTTTGGGCGTGACAAAATAGCGCCAGACAATGGGGGGATTCTTGACATGTGAGACCCGGCGCGTTGGGATGGGGTGGGCCTCGTGCACGTCCATGTAGTGCCTGATGGCGTCTTCGGCCCTGTCCTGGGCGGCTCTGTCGTCAAACATCAACTGAAAGGCGTAGTGCTCGGCATGCTCCGGATAGATGCCGTAGGCCGCGAATCCGCCACCCAGGCCGTTACCGCGGTCGTGCATGGAGCACATGGCGTTGATGGGCATGGCGCCCGGCAGCAGTTCCCGCTTCTTGTGGATCACGCCGAAAATGCCACAACCAGAGATGTCTTTCTGATAATTCCATTGATCAAATGCAGCGTGCATTGAGTCCCTTCTCCTCGCAAATGCCGTCGTCCAGGACGTCCGCCCCGGGACGGTGCCAATCCGGTTATTTTCCGGCGTGCTTGACACCCAGAATGTCCAACTCCACCTGATTCAGGCCCACAGCACGCAGCTTGTCGCGGTTGCCACGCAGGCTCTCGATGGAATTCAGGCCCATGCCGCCGAGCATTTCCTGCAGTTCATGGCTCCAAGCATTGATCAGGTTGACCAGACGTTGCCTGGCCACCTTTGGGTTCTGCCGTTTCTTCAACTTGGGATCGTTGGTGGCGATACCCCAGGGACATTTGCCGGTGTAACAGCGCCCGCACATGGTACAGCCCACGGCGATGAGCGCCGCGGTACCGATGTACACGGCGTCGGCGCCCAGGGCGATGGCCTTGAGCACGTCCGCGCTGCACCGGATGCCTCCGGCCACCACGATGGAAGCATGGTTGCGGATACCCTCCTGCCTGAGGCGTTCGTCCACGGAGGCCAGGGCCAGTTCAAGGGGGATGCCCACGTTGTCACGGATCATGGTGGGAGCGGCTCCAGTGCCACCCTTGTAGCCATCCAGGGTGACGATGTCGGCCCCCGCGCGCACGATGCCCGAGGCGATAGCCGCGGCATTGTGCACGGCCGCGATCTTCACCGCCACGGGAAGCCGGTACTCCGTGGCCTCCTTGAGGGCAAAGACAAGCTGATGCAGGTCCTCGATGGAATAAATATCATGATGGGGGGCGGGAGAAATGGCGTCGGAACCCAAAGGAATCATCCTGGTCCTGGAGACCTCGCCGTCGATCTTCTCTCCAGGGAGATGTCCGCCGATGCCGGGCTTGGCGCCCTGGCCGATCTTGATCTCCAGGCCCACACCGGCGTTGAGATACGCGGCGTGTACGCCGAAACGCCCCGAAGCCACCTGCACTATGGTGTTCAAACCGAACTGATAAAGAGATTCATGCAATCCCCCCTCGCCGGTGTTGTAGATCGTGCCGGTCTCCACGGCAGCCTGGGCCATGGCCTGATGCAAATGCAGGTTGATGGACCCGAAGCTCATGGCCGCGAACATCAACGGCGTTTCCAGCTTGATCTGGGGCGCCACCCTGGTCTTGAGCACCACCCTGCCCTCGGAGGTCTCGAACTCCAGGGCGTCGGGTTTTCTGCCCAGATACGTCCGCAGTTCCATGGGTTCCCGCAGGGGATCGATGGAGGGGTTGGTCACTTGGCTGGCGTCGAGCTGCAAGCTGTCCCAATAGATGGGGCGCTCCAGAGGACTGCCCATGCCGGAAAGCAGAATGCCTCCGGTGTCGGCCTGTTTGTAGATGTGGCGGATGTAGGAAGGGGTCCAGTAATGGTTTTCCCGAAACTGGGACGGTGTATGGCGGATGGTCAGACAACTCACGGGACACATGGCGGCGCAGCGATGGCAGCCGATGCATTTGGAGCTGTCGTGGTTCACGCACTCCAACTGCTCGTCCCAGAAATGCACACCGTAGGGGCATTGTGTGATGCACACCTTGCAGTTGGTACAACGCGACTTGTCCCGTTCCACCACGAAATCGTTGAACTTACTACTGATGGACTTGACCTGCAAAGCCGTCTCCTCGTTACGCCGTGCCACGACACGACAGGTGAACGACAACTCCGCCCAGAGTCCTCGATTCGCTCAAACAACGCACCAGGGCGACATGTGGCACAACAGCCCGAGCGAAGAGGGGCGGACAACCATTGGAGAGTCCATGACGGTATCACACAAAGCCGTTTGTGTACTCTAGGGAATACTTCTTCAGGGGGCACTGCATGCCTCTTCCTTTGCAAACTCTATGGGAAAACAGCTCCCAAATTGTACTGCGCATTCTCCTTGATTATCCTCTAGCTGTAAAACACAGATCTGTCAAAAAAACAATAATGTTATTTTTTTCCCAAATGGAGCAAAGTGACACGGTGAAAACGGCAAATGCCCATATTTCAGTGTGTGGAAGAGACTGCGGGAACTGAAGGAGCTGGTAGACAGTGCTCGATTCTCAACGTTGATCGAATTTTCCAGGGAGCTCACAGGCTCGCCCCTTGTAGCTGAAGAACAATTTCAATCCCTTGCGCACCCTGTCCGAGAACAGCTTGGCGCCGATCACGTCTCCGGCCACACGTTTGGAGATTTCCGCAAGGGTCGGATAGGGGTGCACGGCCGCGGCCAGGCTGGAAATCCTGACCTTTCCCGCACATACTGCAGCCCACTCTCCGAGCAGGTCTCCGGCCCGCGGTCCGAGAATCTGCACGCCCAGGGGCCTGTCGCTTTTGTCCAACAGCAGCTTAATCTTGCCTCTGGCCTCCCCTTCGGCCAGGGCGCGATCGTTGTTCTGGAACTCCTCCTCCCAGAGGCTGTACTCCACACCCCGCTCCCGTGCCTGACGCTCGTTGAGTCCCATGACGGCCAGCTCCGGCGAGGTATACAGACAGCGGGGCATGAAGGTGTAGTCGGCCTTGCGCGGCAAACGGAACACGGCGTTGGCCACCACGACGCCCCCTTCGTATCCCGCCGCGTGGGTGGACTGATGTCTCCCGGTGACGTCGCCGGCGGCGAAGATGTGGGTCTGCTCAGTGCGCATGCGGCTGTCCACGCCGATTCCCCGCTCTCCAGGAATAATCCCGGCGTTCTCCAGGCCCAAACCTTCGACATTGGGCGAACGCCCCAGGGCCAGAAGCAGCCGCTCACCACTGACGCTGTGCTCCACTCCACCATTATCGACAAAACGCACTTCACGGACATCACCCAGGTCGCGCACCGACGTGACCTGTGTGCCGAGGTGGAAGACCACGCCCTCACGGGCCAAATGCTCCACCACTTGGTCGGCCATATCCTTGTCTTCGTTGCGCAGCACCTGACCGCCGCGTTGCACCACCTGCACCTGGGTGCCCAGGCGTTGGAAGGCCTGGGCCATTTCCAGGGCAATGGGGCCGCCGCCGAGCACGACCATGGAGCGAGGCAGGCTCCGCAGGGAGAACAGCTCCCTGTTGGTAATGTACGGCGTGTCGGCAAGGCCTGGGATTGGGGGCGCGGCTGCCCTGGAGCCCGTGGCGATGACCCATTTCGCGGCACTGATCCGCCTTCCTCCGAGGTCGATACTGTGTTCGTCGAGAAAGGTCGGTTCGCCGTGGAGCACTTGGACGCCCAGGCCGCAGAAGCGCTCCTCGGAGTCGTGCTTTTGGATGGTGGCGATGACCTGGCGAATGCGTTCCGCGATCCTGCCGAAGTCAACGACGGGGGGAGCCAACTCCGGAAGGCCGAAGCTGTGGGCGGTACGTATGAGATGACAGACCTCGGCGCTACGGATCAGTGTCTTGCTGGGCACACAGCCGAAATGCAGGCAATCGCCCCCCAGAACCGACTCCTTCTCCACGAGCAAGGTTCTGACGCCCAGTTGGGCGCTCCCGGCAGCCACTGTGAGCCCGGCGGCACCACCCCCAATGACACCGAGGTCGTAATCGTGCATGGCCGAATTATCCCTTGAGCTTGGCCGCGATTCCGGCCATATGCGCTCCCTGGAATCTGGCGCCGGCCAGCTCGTTCTCACTGGGAAGCCTGGAGCCATCCCCGCCTGCGATGGTCGAGGCGCCATAGGGGGAGCAACCCGTGATCTCGTCCATGGTCATCTGCCCGGCAAAGGCATAGGGCAGGCCCACGACAACCATGCCGTGGTGCAGAAGGTTCACATGCATACCCAGAATGGTGGACTCCTGCCCCCCGTGCTGGGTTGCACTACTCACGAACACGCTGCCCACCTTACCCACCAGGGCACCCTTGGCCCAGAGACCGCCCGTGGCGTCCAGAAACTGCCGCATCTGGCCGCAGGCACTGCCAAAGCGTGTTGGTGTACCAAAAAATATGGCATCGACCTGCGACAATTCCTCTACCGTGCACACAGGCACGTCGGCCCAGGCCTTTTGTGGTTCCACCGCGCCCATCTTTGTCAGCACCTCCTGGGGCAAGGTCTCGGGCACGCGCCTGAGTTCCGCGATGGCGCCCGGCACCTGAGCCACGCCCTGGGCCACGGCCTGGGCCATCCGATAAATGTGTCCATACATGGAATAGAATACAATCAAGGATCGCATGGTGGTTCTCGCTTGGTTGTCGGTTGGTGTTGCGGGAGATGAAAGACCATTGTCCATCGTCCTACCCAAGCCAGGCCTTGTGGTCAAGTCATGCTCGGCAAGCTCCGCATGCTCCCATGATCCAACCTCCCGCCGAACGTGGACATTGAAAATTTGATTAGTCCACCGTCCCTGTGATAAACTCCACTCCAGCACTCCTGAATTTGCCTGGGCATCTGACCTCGCCACCTACAAGCCCATGGGATTTTTACCCTGCTCCACGATTCAAGGATCGCATGAGTCCAGCCACAGAAAAACCACCACCCGACCAGAGTAAGACACTTTCCTGGCTCGACGCCGCACCCGCGGCACTGGCCGTGATCGACGAGAATAAACGCATCGTCTTCGCCAACAAACGCTGGCTCGGATTCTTTGACCTGCCATGCCTGGAGCAGGCACCCTCCACATATCTCGACGACTGGCTCGATATTCCTCGAGACAGAGACCTCTCCGAAGAGCGATACCAAAGAATTCCAGGCAAATTCGGACCGGCAAGGAATTCCAGCTTTGACCTGGATACCGAAGACCTCGACCGCGAAACGCTCCTGCACCTCGCGATGGCGCAACGAGTTCATGAACCCGATGCGGGTGCCGGTCCGAGCCAGATCCTCTCCCAACTGGCCGGCCGCATCGCCGCGATCACCACAACACTCATCTCCAGGGAAACCTCCATCGAACAAACGGCTTCCTTGGTCTTCGAGCTGGCCAGTGAGGCAACGGGCAGCAAGCATGGTTTCATCGCCACCACGGACCCCCGCACCGGAAATAGTCTTGGCTTGACCCATGCCTCCATGGCGGACGATATGGTCTGCGCCGTGCCTTTCAAGTCAGATATCTTCCAATGCCAGGATAATGGCATCTGCAAGCTCTGGGGACACGGGGGGCGTTCCGAACCCTTTTATACCAACACGCCGGAGGATGACCCCATTCTCAGCGCCCTCCCTGCCGGACACTTGGAAATCAAACGTTTCATTTCCGCCCCGGCCCGGTTCAACAACGTCATGCTGGGGCAACTGGCCCTGGCAAATCCGGGGCGCGATTACACCCCCTTCGATCTCACGTTGGTCAAGCAGTTCGCGGACCTCTTCGCCATCGCCTTATTCCGCGCGCGCTCCCAAGGACAAGTTCAGGAGGCACTGCGCGCGGCCGAGAGCGCCAACCAGATCAAAACGCAGTTTCTCGCCAACATGAGTCACGAACTGCGCACCCCGCTCAACGGCATCATGGGCATGCTGCAACTTCTGGAAACCACGGACCTGGATGCCGAGCAACTCGACTATCTGGAAACCGCCCAACAGACCTGTCAGGTGCTTGTCGGCATCATCAGTGACATCCTCGACCTCTCCATCATCGAGGCCGGCAAGCTCCGCCTCGAAGTGACGAAATTTGAACCCAGGGGATTGCTCCTCGGTCTTGAGCAGCTGTACAAGGGGCAGTTCGAGAAAAAAAACCTCACCTTCACCATCGGCCTCGATCCCGAGCTGCCGTCCGTGCTCTTGGGCGATGCGGGCCGACTACGCCAGATCCTGGTCAACCTGATCACCAACGCCCTGAAATTCACCCCGCAGGGTGGGGCGAATCTCGAAGTTTTCGCCCTGCCTGCTCCAGACGCCACCCAAAGACTGGTATTCTCGTTGACCGACAGCGGTGTGGGCATTGCCGAAGAACAGCAACAACAGATGTTCGACCTCTTCACCCAGGCCGAGGGCTCCTACTCTCGCCGCTTCAGCGGCCTGGGGCTGGGGCTCTCCATCGTCAGGCGGCTTGTGGAGTTGATGGATGGTGAAATTGAGATCAGCAGCGCACCGGATCAGGGGACCGAGATTCGAATGGTGCTACCCTTCGTGGTGCCCTTGGTGGAGATGGAGCCGGCTCAGATCGTCGTCCCCCCGGCCATGACCCCAGGGCTTCGGGTATTGCTGGTGGAGGACAACTCCGTGAACCGCTATACCGTGACGCGCTCGCTGCACAAGCTGGGACACACCTGCGTGGAAGCGGAAAACGGCGAACAGGCCCTTGAATCCCTGCAACGGGAAAGCTTCGACTGCGTGCTCATGGATATCCAGATGCCCGTGCTAGACGGCATGGCGGCCACGCAACGCATCCGCTCCCTGGAAGACCCGCGCGTGCGGAACATTCCCATCGTGGCGCTCACGGCCCACGCCATGCAAGGTGACAGGCAGCGTTTCTTGGACGCCGGCATGGACGACTACCTGTCCAAACCCGTCCGTCTGGAAGACTTGGTGCGTGTGCTGCAGCACGTCTGCGGGAAAGAAGTCGCGCGCACTGGGGAGGAGTCCCGGTGACACCCTTGTCCTGACGGATAAGAGATCACTGCCGCCCCCCGAACTCCAGGGCCATTTCACCAGCCCTGTCCATGTACCCCTCCAGGAGGCTCTCGAATTCACCCTTGTCCACCAACTCGTTGAGAATCCTGCCGAACTCCCCAGTCCTTTTGGCCAGGGGTGATTTTCTGGAGATGGCCATGTACACGGGGTCCAGCTGCCCGAAGGCAAAGGGTGCCCTGGCGACCCGATCATCAAGGCCCAGGGCCTTGACCCAGAAATCCCCCTCGTGACGGCTGGCCAGCACTGCGTCCACATCCTTGTTCATGAGCATGCGGAAGAGCTGGTACATGGTGGCCGCTTCCACCTTGGTCAGGGTCGCGTCCGTGTCGAACATCTGGGCATAGGCCACTTTTTCCTTGACGCCGATACGCAGGGCGCCGAGGTCGCTGTAGGTCTTCACCAGTGTTTGTTCACCGGAGCGCATGTAGAAGTCCTTGGACTCACGGTTGCGATAGCGTGGCTGGACATAGAGCAGGTAGTCGTCACGATCGCCGCGACGCAGCAGACTGGTGATGAAATCCGCCTCGCCCTGCCGCAGCAGCTCCAGACAGTCTGCAAAGGTGCACTTCCTGATCTCCAGGGTGAGCCCCATGCGCTGGGCGATCATGACGGCCAAGTCCACGTCGATGCCAGTGGGAGTACCGTCCAGGACCATCTTGAATGGCGGAAACTCGCTGAAGGCCATGACCATGGAGCCACTGCCTTCCGGTGCGTCCTGGGTGGCCAGGGCCTGGGTGCACACGAAGCATGCAAGCAACAAGGATATGGAAGGAAGCAGACGCATGACTGGCCTCCTGACGGGCGAAAGGGTGAACAATGTCCGGCTATTGTCGTGATATCGGGGCGCGGCCGGGAAGTCAATCACCACGAACCGCCCCTTTCCGGAGCAAGGACGAAAAAAAGGGAGAGCCCCTAGAGGCTCTCCCGCACGATCAGTGAGGACGGAATGAATCCTAGCTGGCAAAGGCCTTTTCGAAGTTGGGAACAACCTGCTTCTTGCGGCTCATGACGCCGTCCAGCCAGACGGTCTTGTCGCCGCCCTTGCCAAAGGCCTTCTCCACCACGGAGGGATCGTCGGAGACGATCAGCAGTTCTGTGCCTTCCTTCATGATGTCGGTGAGCATCAGGAACACACTGTGGCGGCCTTCGGCCTTGACCTTCTGGATCTCGGCGTAGAGGCCTTCCTTGAAGGGCTCGAGGATGGACAGGTCAACGACTTCCAGCTGGCCGATGCCAACCTTCTTGCCGCCCATGTCGAAGTCCTTGTAGTCGCGGAAGACCAAGTCGCGCATGGGGGTGCCGGCGACAGCGCTCTTGACCTTGAACATCTCCAGACCGATGGACATGTAGTCGGTCACGCCCGCGATCTTGGCCAGGGCCTCGACCGCTACCTTGTCCTGCTCCGTGCAGGTGGGGGACTTGAACATGACCGTGTCGCTGAGGATGGCGCACATCATGGCGCCGGCGATGCCCTTGGGAATCTCGATGCCTTCGAACTTGTACATGTTGTAGATCACGGTGCCGGTGCAGCCCACGGGCCAGACCCAGATCTCCAGGGGGTTGGGGGTGGTCACGTCACCCAGCTTATGGTGGTCCACGATGCCGAGGATCTCGGCCTTGCCGATGTCGGCCGGGCTCTGGGCCAGGTCGGAGTGGTCAACCAGCACGACCTTCTGGCCGGCGTAGGTGGTGACCACTTCGGGGGCCTTCAGGCCGAATTTCTCCAGCACGAAGTTGGACTCGGGGTTGGTGGCGCCCTGGGCAACGGGCTTGGCGTCGCCACGGCCAGACTTGTTCCAGAAGTCGGCAACCGCGATGGCGGATACGATGCTGTCGGTGTCAGGGTTCATGTGACCGTAGATAAGAATGGACATAAAAAGCCTCCTGCATGAATGGATGTTTTTTTCAATTAAACGCAGCCGTTATGATCTCATTCGACGGAACATCGTCAAATTTCCAGCCAAGTTTGCGCCAAATAGCACAATCTGCGACGTCTGCCAAGGGCTTTTACCGTGCCGTTGTTCCGTGGGTCATATTTGGCGCGATCCGACATCCAGACACAATGTCGTTTCCCTGAATCTCAAACCACCGACAACAACGCCACCGCTCCCACGCCCAAGGCCAAAATGCCATAGGAATGTTTGGTGCGCAGCGCCAACACTCCCCCGAGCGCAGCCAGAAACCAGATATGCGTCCAACGCAGGGGCAGGGTCAACGTCTCCCGTACATCCGGAGTCTGCAAAAAAGACAACAGGGCCAGCAGACAGAGCATGCCGAGAATGAACAACGCAAACTGCATCATGAACTGCTGCACCAGGGAAATGAACACCAGACGTTCCGGCACCAGGGAATGTGCCAATCTGCCCGAGGATCGTTGCCAATGCAGCAGGGAATTGTGCCCCGCATCCTGCCAGCGCCGCTGGAAATACTCGAACCTGGAAGCCACCAGGGCCACGGGGATGGCGCAGACCAGGGGATAGACCACCAAGCCTGGATCGCTCAGATTGAAATACTGTGCCAGACTCAGGGCCAGAAGTGTGGACAGCAGCGAGTTCGGCGGGATGTAGGTGCCTACGGGTATCTGATCCAACCAGTACAGCTCGAAGAACAGGGCGATACCCAGGGCCGTGTGCATATCCCCGGTGAGCAAGCCCCAAAGCAGTCCTTGCGTCAACGGACGCTCCAGGATGCCCACGTTCACGGCAAAGCGCATCAGTGAAAAAAGCGCAAAAAAAAAGCGAGCAGGATCATCCACAGGGGAGCGGGCATGGACTCGATCACCATGGGAACTTCACCTGTATGGATTCCGAAGGAATGCAGCGGAAATCGAGTTCAATGCCCTGTCGCAGAAAATCCCTGAGGCAGCGTTCGTCTTCGGTGGAGAGGGCCACATGGGCCAAAATCTGCCTTTTCCCTGGTCCATAGTGCAGGTTTCCCACGTTGATGGAAGTGAAACGCAGCCCCTTTGCCAGGGCGCGCGAGGCGTCGCAACAGCTGGCGAACAGCACGAATACCTCGGATCTCCCCACCGAACGACTCAGACTGCGCATGAAATCGGCAATGTCTTCCACGGCGACAAAGTACGGCTGCACCCCGTTGGGGATCGCCAGGGACATGATCTCCTGCTGCACCACGTCCTGGGCCAGATTGTCGTTGGCCACGACCATGACCCGCGCCCCTGTGAACGGAATCCAGGTCTCGATAACCTGGCCGTGGACAAGGCGGTTGTCAATGCGAGCCCAAAACATGTGCTACTTGTCCTTGATCCTGCTGCGCAGGACCTCTCCCGCCACGACTATGCCCTTGCAACCGGCCTCCTTGGCCACTTGCGCGAGTTCGGAAAGTGGTGCCTGCCGCATGCCAAGCACCTTCAGGAGCATGGGCAGATTCACGCCCGTGACGACTTCCAGTTTGCCCGATCCCAGCAAGGAAAGACTGATGTTGGTGGGTGTGCCCCCGAACATGTCCGTGAGCAACACCACTCCCTGCCCCGCATCGCATTTCTTGACCGCGGCCTTGAGGTTGGACACGGTTTCGTCCACCTCCAGGGAAACGTCGACACTCACGGAGGTGCAGTGATCCTGAGACCCGAGGATCATTTCCGCCGCCTTGAGCAACCAGGCGCCATATTCGGTGTGAGTCACCAGTACGACACCGACATGCTTGTTGTTTTGCGAAGGTATCATGTTGTCCGTGTAGGCAAAGGGTTACGCGCGGCCAAACCAAAAGGGTCAGCCGCGATGCATGTGCCTGTGCTCCAACGATACAGCATATCCAGCGTTTTTCAAGGAGGCATAGACCTGTTCGGCCACGGCCACGGAACGGTGCATCCCCCCCGTACACCCGCATGCCAGGGTCAAACGATAGCGTCCCTCTTCCTGATAGAGGGGGAGCAGGTAGTGGAGAAACTCGAGCAGTTTGGTGAGGAACGTTGTACCCTGGGCATTTCCCAGGACATAGTCGGCCACGGTCTGATCCTGGCCCGTGAGTCCGCGCAGCTCCTCCAGGAAAAAAGGATTTGGCAGAAACCGCAAGTCAAAGACCAAGTCGGCCTCGGTCGGCGGTGCGAATTTGAAGCCGAAACTGATGACGTGCACCCGCATGCCCGTGGCCTGCGTCTGCATGGAAGCCCACTTGACCTGGATGGTGCGCCTGAGATCGTGAATCGAGTAGATGGAGGTATCAAGGACCAGCGCGGCCTTGTCACGCAAGGGGGCGAGCCGTTCGCGCTCAAGAAGGATAGCCTGCTCCAGACCGCGTTCCGCCCCCTCCAGAGGGTGCGGGCGTCGGGTAGTGGCATAGCGTTGTACCAGCACTTCCGTCCTGGCTTCGACAAAGATGATCTGGGGGTCCATCCCCAGCTTCCTGATGTCGTCCAGAGCCTTTTGCCAGTCCCCATACTCCTCGCCGCTGACCGCTCCATGCCGGATGGCCAAGCCCAGGACCAGCCCCTTATGGTATCGGTCCCCCTGGGCAAGGAAGAGGGCTGCCAGCTGGGGGGCCAGACTCGCCGGCAGACCGTCCACCTTGAAGAACCCCAAATCCTCGAACACGTCGAGTGCGGTGCTCTTTCCGGCGCCGGAAAGCCCCGTGACGAGCAACAGAGGGAAATCTTTCGCGTGCTCCATCAGGCCCCCTTCGCAGGCAGACGCCCGGGGTGTCGCAGACAGAGGGGGCACCATCAAGCCCTCCCGGCAGCAGCCATATCCCGTGCGTTGACGTCAGAATCGTTCACACCCTCGGTTCAGGTTGCAGTCAACAGGTCCCAGAGTGCATCCTGATTGTCCGCTGTCAAAAACGACTCCCGAAAGGTGTCGTCCTTGAGCAACCTGGAAATGTGCGCAAGAATGCGCAGATGCACGCCGGCCACCTGCTCAGGAGCCAGTACAAGAAAGAATATCTTGCATAGCTTGAAATCAAGCGCTTCGAAATCCACACCATCGGGACTGCGTCCGACCACCAGGATGATATCGTCCAGACTGTCCAACTTGCCATGGGGTATGGCAACCCCATCGCCGATGCCCGTGGTTCCGAGGTACTCGCGCTCAAGCAGGACCTTGTGCGCCCTCTGGACATCGAATCCAGGTATTTTCTGGGCAATGGGCCCGATGAGTTCGGTAAGGACCTCGGTCTTGGACTTCGCTTGTAGTGCGGGCAGCACGAGGTCCTTGTCCAGATAATCTCCTAGCTTCATGTGTTAAGTCCCCGGATCGATAAGGCCGAAGTCGTTGTTTTTCCTACGATAAATTACGTTCACCCGTTCGGTCTCAGCGTTCCTGAAAACCAGGAATTCAAAGTTCAGGTTGTCGAGCTGCATGGCAGCCTCGTCAACGCTCAGAGGTTTGGGCACATAGTGGTCTCGGGCCGTGATGGTCCGCTCCCGCTGCCCCGTGGAATTCTCACTGAAGGTGATGAACTCCATCAGCACCGACTTGTTGTCCCTGCCGCTGCGACGCTTTTCCTTTCTCTTTTCACGGACCTTGCGCAATTGCGCTTCAAGCTTGTCCAGCACCATGTCGATGCTGGAGTACATATCTTCGGATGTCTCGTTGGCGGTGACGTGCATTCCAGCAGAGTCGACAATGACTTCAGCGATGTGGCGGAACTTGTCCACGGACAGATTCACCGCGACCTCGGTATTGTCCGAACTCTCGGTGAGAAACTTCAATATCTTCTCGAAGCGACGCTGTGCGTACTTCTTCAAATGATCTGAAGGTTCAAAGTTTTTAAAGGTAAAGTTGATGTTCATGCCGTTCCTCCTTGGTCTCATTTATATATCAGCAGTTGAAAAAGCACTTCACGCACTTATCAACCAGACTGAATCGTAGGTACATCACGCCATGGTGCATGTCCGGCGGGCATACAAAGGACGCTGCTTTCCTGCGTCGGGCTGCCCAGGACTGCAAGTCGGTGATCAAAAGACCTCCTTGCGTTTGGACGACGAGGCGATGTTCAGCGCTGTTCGGTATTTGGCCACTGTCCTGCGCGCGATATTGACTTGCAGCTTTTCCTTGAGAATATCGGCCAGTCGTTCGTCGCTGAGAGGCTTTTTGGGGTTCTCCTCGCCAATGAGCTGCTTGATGGTCGCCTTGACGCTCTCCGAGCCCATCTGGGAGCCATCGTCCATTCCCAGGCCGCTGTTGAAAAAAAACTTCAACTCGTAGACGCCGTGTGGTGTGGCCACGAATTTGTTCGTGGTTATCCGGCTCACAGTGGACTCATGCATGCTGATGTCGTCGGCGACGTCCTTGAGAATCAATGGCTTGAGTCGTGTCACGCCATGTTCGAAAAATTCCCGTTGATACTTGACGATGCTCTCCGTCACTTTGTAGAGCGTTCGCTGCCGCTGATACAGGCTTTTCATCAGCCACATGGCCGAACGCATCTTCTCCTGCATGTAATCCTTGTCCTTGTCGGCGTTGGCATGCAGTGAATCCATGTAATAAGAGTTGAGTTGCAGCTTGGGCAGCCCTTCATCGTTGAGCAGGATCATGAAGTCGCCTTCAAACCGATAAACATAAACATCCGGGCTCACATAAAAGGGTTCACCCGTCCCGAAGCTGGCACCGGGCAAAGGATCGAGACGTTGCAAGATCGTCAGGTAGTTCTTGATATCCTCCATGCCGATCTTGAACTTGCGGCACAGCGGCTTGTAGCGCTTCTTTTCCAGATCCTCAAGGTGTTCCTTGACCAACTCGACAAGCACGGGATCCTTGTCCAAAGCAAAAACACGCAATTGCACCAGAAGGCATTCCTGGGGAGTACGGGCCGCGACGCCCACGGGGTCGAAGGTCTGCATGATCCGCAAGACAGCCTCGACGTCTTCCGTGCTCGCTTGGGCCATCTCGGCGATTTCCTGGGCGCTGGCCTGAAGGTAGCCGTTGGAATCCAAGTTGCCGATGACGATTTCCCCGATATCCTTCTGCATCTCGCTCATGTCTGAAAGTCTGAGCTGCCAATGCAAATGTCCGTCAAGCGAGGGTTTGACGGCATAGCGTCCCTCAAAAGAAAGCTGTTCCTGGACTTCTGTCTCCCGGACCTGCATCTGTCGAGATGTACTGGAGAATTCACCTAGATAGTCCTCCCAGTCGGCGTTGCGCGCAAGATCTTCCACGCTCCCCGGCAAGGACTTGTTATCCGTGCCCACATCCCTTTCATCGGGTGCTTCCTGGGGTATGTCGTCGGCCTTTTCTTCCAGAAAAGGATTCTCAAGCATTTCCTGCTGTACCGTCTCCAACAATTCCAGACGGGATAGCTGCAAGAGCCTGATGGCTTGCTGAAGCTGGGGCGTCATCACCAGCGTTTGCGAAAGCTTGAGTTGCTGTCTGAGTTCTAAAGCCATGTCACGCCATGCGAAGACTGTTTGTAGCGCACCAAGGCGCTGTTTCCCGAACGTGCGGAAGGCGACGGCGCTCCATGCAACGATCGGGCCTGAATGTCAAATCCTTGGGAGGTTTCGGAATTGCACCTTCTTCCCGCAGAACATTATTGCCACAGAAGCAGGATGCTGGCAACACGAACGCATCCCGCGAAGGACATAACTTGTCATTTCAGTTGGATATGCGAGCAGTTCATAGTTTGAACCCCTCGCCGAGATAGACCCTTCTGGCGCGGTCGTCGCGCACGATGTCCTCGGGCGATCCATCGAGGATGATCCGCCCCTCGTACACCAGATAGGCACGATCGCAGATCGTCAAAGTTTCCCGTACGTTGTGATCCGAAATCAGAACCCCTATGCCCTTGTCACGTAATCCCCAGATGATGTTCTGAATGTCGTCCACGGCCAACGGGTCGATGCCGGCAAAGGGTTCGTCAAGAAGGATATAGTTGGGTTTGAGGATCAAAGCCCTGGCGATTTCCAGCCTTCGGCGCTCGCCTCCTGAAAGATGCAGGGCTTTTTGACCGGCAAGGTGGGCGATGCCCAATTCCTCCATGAGTTCCTCGGCCCGCTCTTTCTGCTGGGCCTTGCCGAGCCCTGTGTACTGCAATATCAGGTCCAGATTCTGACGCACGGAGAGCTTCTTGAACACCGAACTCTCCTGGGGGAGATAACTGACACCCCTGCTGGCGCGTTCATGCAGGGGCCAGTGGGTGATGGATACTCCGTCGAGGAAGACGGAGCCCGCAGTGGGCTTGAGGATGCCCACCAGCATATAGAACGTGGTGGTCTTGCCCGCGCCGTTGGGGCCGAGCAATCCGGCGATCTGCCCCTGCTCGAGATGCACGGCGACGCCGTTGACCACCTGGCGCTTGCCGTAACGTTTGACCAGGCCTTCCGCATGGAGTCCGCGCATGGATGCTATTGTCCCGGTACCTGAAGGGACTCGGGGGCGTGAAACGTGGCATTGACCCGCTGCCCTTCACCGGACACGACCTCGCTGCGATTCTCCTTGAGGTAGAACTTGATCTTGTGTCCCTTGATGTTGTTCTTGCCGTCCTCGAGAACCGGCGCCCCCTCCATGATCAACAGTCCCTCGGGTACATGATACACGGCGGTAGCGCAGGATCCCTGCTTCCCCTGATAGTTGATGCGCACGCCGCCGCTGGCCACGATCCGGCTGATGGCCCCGGGATCCATGGCGGCAACGCCCCCTGGCTCGCTCTTGATGCTTCCAGCGAGATGAATGGTAATCTTGGCGGCGTCGATGGTCACATCCAAGCGAACGACCCGCACTTTTCCCTCGAAGATCACTTCCTTGCCCGATGGGCTGTAGCGCATGGTATCCGCCTGGATGTTCACGGGCACCGAGCCGGCCAGCACCGGTCGCGCCAGGGTCAGGCCACAGGCCAGGACCAGCAGAAAGAGTATACGAAAGTTCATGGCGTATCCTTTTGTTCTTCAAGCCAGGGCGCCACGTAGATCGTGGCGTTGACGCCCGCCTCGGCGACTATCTCGTCCCGAGGCAGGTCGTAGCGCAATTGCTCGGTCCTGGCCGTGAACTTCGCCCCTTCGATTGTCACGTCTCCCGTAAGAAACAAGGTCCGCGATTCACCGTCGTAGAGCAGCTCTTTGGCGGAAATCCGATTGTCCTGATAGGTGGCGTTCACCTCGGGCCAGAGCTTGGCATTCTGCCGCTCCTGGTAGATGGTTCCCAATGGTGCCCGCACAATGAGTTGATCACCGCTGTCCGCCACCCTGTACTCGATTGTTGGGTTCTCCACCTGGACGGTGCCAGTCTCTTGTACATACTGCGCACCCTTGGCAGTGAGTTGCCAATGCACTTCCCCTTTTTGGCCGTGGGTAAGGATGATCCCCTTGAGCGAAAGATCCACGTCCAGACCAGCTTGCAGCTCGACCTCCGCGGCCCGGGAAGCGGCACGCTTCAGGGTCTCGACAGTCTTGCTCTGCACCCACCAGTACCACGCGGCGGCAACGAGTGCCAGCGCAAGTAGTCCCGCGAAAAAAAGAATGCGCCGCACGGGTCAGCTCCACTCCCCATGGCTGGCTTCGAGGCGGTTCTGGGCCAGAAGCAGAAAGCGCACCGCCTCGCGAACCGCCCCATGCCCTCCAGGCGAGCTGGATATCCAGGCAGCCAATCGCCTGGTCTCGGGCTGGGCATTGACCACGGCCATGGGCAGGCCCACCAGTTTCAGGGGGGTGATATCCACCCAATCGTCGCCCAAGTAGGCCAATTCATGCAGCTCCAGGCCATGACGCCGGCAGATGTCCAGAAGCACGTCGCGCTTCCTGAGGCGGCCGGCGAAATACTCCTCGATTTTCAGCTCACGCACCCTGAGCTCCACTGCCGGGGCATCCAGCCCGGTGATCACGGCGACCTCGAGCCCCGCGGCCTGGGCCAGCTTGATCCCCAGGCCGTCCTGTACATTGAACCGTTTCATGGCCATGCCGTCGCGGTCATAATACAGCCCGCCGTCCGTGAGCACCCCGTCCACGTCGAGAACCAACATCCGCACGCGCCGAGCCAGGGCCAGGGCCTTGCGGGAGAAACGTCCAGATGGGTGCGCAACCGCACGTCGCCGTATCACCATGACTGTCTCCGGCCGAAGCAGCTTTGCCAAGGCACAAAAAGCATTGAAACACACAACATGCCCCGTTTCCGGATATCAGACACGAGACGGGCCGATTATCACCGCAGTCTGAACCTTTGTCCAGGACGGAAAAAAGCGGGACAGGGCACACTCCCCTTGCATGCACGGCTGGGCAGCGGATTACTTGGAACCCTTGCCCTCCTCCTTGGCCGCCCTGATGAATTCGCGGAACAACGGATGCGGCCGCATGGGGTTGGACTTGAACTCGGGGTGGAACTGGCAGCCCAGGAACCAGGGGTGGCCGGGCAATTCCACGATCTCCACCAAGGCCTCGTCCGGCGACAGACCGCTGATGATCATGCCCGCCTTTCCCAGGTCCTCGGCATACTTTTTGTTGAATTCGTAGCGATGACGGTGCCGTTCGTCGATGCGCCTGACGCCGTAGGCCGCAAAGGCGCGGGTATCGGGTTTGATCACGCAGGGATACGCGCCGAGACGCATGGTGCCGCCCATGTCGCAGCCTTCGCTGCGCCGCTCAACTTGCTTGCGACGGAAATCGTACCACTCTTTCATCAAGTAAATCACTGGATTGGGAGTCTTTGGGTCGAATTCCTGGGAATTGGCATCCAGCCCAAGCACATTACGCGAGAATTCCACCACCGCGCACTGCATGCCCAGGCAGATGCCGAAAAAGGGGACCCCGTTCTCCCTGGCATGCTGGATGGAACGTATCTTGCCCTCGATGCCCCGATTGCCGAAACCGCCCGGAACGAGGATGCCATCCAGCCCGGCTAGCTTCTTCGCCACGTTCTTTTCCGTGATTTCTTCGGAATTGACGTAGACAAACCTGATGGCCACGTCGTTGGCCACGCCACCGTGGATCAATGCCTCATGCAGGCTCTTGTAGGCCTCCTTGAGTTCCACGTACTTGCCCACAATGCCGATGCACACCTCACCGGTAGGGTTCTTGAGCTTGTACACCAAGTCGCGCCAGGGTTGGAGCTTGGGGTTCTTGGCCGGCAGCCGGAGCATGATGGCCACCTTCTGGTCCAGCCCCTCCTCGTAGAACCTGAGTGGCACCTCGTAGATGCTGTCCACGTCCACCGCGGAAAACACCGCGTCCTCGTCCACGTTGCAGAACAACGCCACCTTGCGCTTGAGGTCCTGCGCCAGGTCGATCTCGCAGCGGCAGAGGATGATGTCGGGCTGGATGCCGATGCCACGCAACTCCTTGACGCTGTGTTGCGTGGGCTTGGTCTTCAGCTCGCCGGCAGCCTTGATGTACGGCACCAAGGTCAGGTGCAGGTAAAGGATGTTCTCCTTGCCCAGGTCGCCGCGCAATTGCCTGATGGCCTCGAGAAACGGCAGACCCTCGATGTCGCCCACCGTGCCGCCGATCTCGATGATGGCCACGTCGAGATCGTCGCTGGCCAGGCTGAGGATGGCTTGTTTGATCTCGTCCGTGATGTGCGGGATGACCTGCACCGTGCCCCCCAGATACACGCCACGGCGTTCCTTGGTGATCACGCTGTTGTAGATGGAGCCCGAGGTGTAGTTGTTGCTCTGGCTGGTGTGCACATCCAAAAAACGTTCATAATGACCCAGGTCCAAATCCGTCTCGGCGCCGTCCTCGGTGACGAACACCTCGCCGTGCTGAAACGGGTTCATGGTGCCGGGGTCCACGTTGATATAAGGATCGAGTTTCTGGATGGTGACCTTCAGGCCCCGGGCGATGAGCAAGGCGCCCAGAGAGGCTGCGGCCAAACCCTTGCCCAGGGAGGACAGCACGCCGCCGGTGACGAAAATGAACTTGGTCTTCATGATTTCCCTGTCTTTTTTTCTGATGCATCCTCTTGGGCATCGGGTGTACCACGACCTTCGCAGCCCTGACCGGACTCATCCGTCCAGCGGCGGCCGCACCCGATCCAGGCCTTCAACCAGATTCCCACCTCGGGAGCTTTGTAATACACCAGCTCGCGGATACCTTATGTGGGTCGGCGAAACCGCGCTTTTGCCAACCCAAGCTGAAAAAGTCCAGGACGGACTTTCTCAACGCTGGACCCGGTCCCACATGTTGACGACCAACGCGCGGGGCACTATGCTTTTTCCCGGCTCGCACGGCCCAGTCCAAACTCTGGAATGAGCACCGACCTTGCATAGCCCCTGGTCCTGGAACTTCTGTTTCGCTAAAGAACAAGGCCACGTCAAGACAATTTTTAGATACACATTCCACCATTCTCGCCCAAGGGGGAAGTCACATGGCCCAGGCACGCGCCCTGGTAATCACCGGCTATGGCACCAACTGTGAAGTGGAGTCGGCTCACGCGGCGGAAAAAGCCGGTGCCGACGCCGTTGCAACCGCCTTCTTTTCCGATCTGGTTGCAGGCAAGGCCACGCTTTCCGACTTCAATTTCCTGATCTTTCCCGGCGGATTCCTGGACGGCGACGATCTGGGCGCGGCCCAGGCCGCGGCACTGCGCTGGCGTCACGCCAAAACCGCGGACGGGCAGCCCCTTGTACAAGCCCTGCGCTCCTTCTTCGATGCCGGCGGCATCATCCTCGGCATCTGCAACGGCTTCCAACTCCTGGTCAAGCTCGGACTGCTCCCGGCCCAGGGCGGCAGGTATTTCGAACGTCAAGTATCCCTGGGGCACAACGACTCCGCACGATTCGAGGACCGCTGGGTCCACCTCGGCGTCAACAGCCTAAGCCCCTGTGTCTTCACCAAGGGCATCGAACGCCTCTATCTCCCTGTGCGCCATGGCGAGGGCAAGATAGTGGCCACGGACGACACCCTGCTCGACCGGCTTGAAGCCGATCACCTCGTGGCCCTCTACTACACGGAACCCGACGGCGCCCCTACAACTGCCTATCCCGCCAATCCCAACGGCTCACCTCGAGGTATCGCCGGAATCACGGACCCCTCGGGGCGCATCCTCGGACTCATGCCCCACCCCGAGGCCTACGCCCACCCCACCAATCACCCGGCATGGACCCGCGGCGAAAAAGCCGTGCTCGGCACCGAACTCTTCGCCAACGGCGTGCGTTATCTGCAGGGGCGCTAGATGACACGCCCCCTGCCCCTGCCGCCGGACACGCCCCCGGGTTTCCCGAACTGGGAGTCGCTGATGCGCGTGGCCCTGAAGGCTGCCCAAGAGGCCGTGGCCCTGGAGGAAGTACCCGTGGGCGCGGCTGTCGTGTCCGCCGACGGCACCCTCTTGGCCACCGCCTGCAACGCCCCCGTGACGAGCAACGACCCCACGGGGCACGCGGAGATCCGCTGCCTGCGGGCCGCGGCCATCAAGGCGCGGAACTACCGCCTGCCAGGCGTGATCATGGCCGTTACCCTGGAACCGTGCATGATGTGCGCCGGCGCACTGGTGCAGGCGCGGGTGGCCGGCGTGGTCTTCGGCGCCCCGGACCCCAAAGCCGGCGCGTTGCTCTCCCAGATCGAGCTGCCCGCCTTGCGCTTTCTCAACCACCAGTACTGGATCATCGGCAATGTCCTGCGGCAGGAGTGCTCCGACCTGTTGCGGGACTTTTTTCAGCAGCGCCGCACGACCGCGCCCAACGGGGAGGCTTTCCAGATATTCAACAACGAGTGATTCCCAATCTCCTTTCCGCCATGCTATAGTGAGGAAATGTCGGATGTACTGAAACCGGCGCAACACCTCCCGTCGCAAGTCCAAGACCCTGTAACGCTGTGGATATCTCCATGGAATTTGTGATCATCTGCGTCGTCAGCCTAGCCGCGTCGTGCCTGACCCTGTTTTCCGGCTTCGGCCTGGGCACGGTGCTCACCCCGTTCATGGCCGTGTTCTTCCCGGTGGAAACAGCCGTGGCCATGACCGCGGTGGTCCACTTCGCCAACAACCTGTTCAAGCTCGCACTGTTCGGCCGCGCCGCGGATTACAAGGTCGTACTTCGCTTTGGCGTCCCGGCCCTGGCCGCCAGCTTCGTGGGCGCTTGGCTTCTGGTGCTGGTGGCGGACATGCCCGCCCTGTTCCAGTACTCCCTCTTCGGCCGTTCCATGCACGTCTTCCCAGTCAAGCTCCTGGTGGGGGTGCTCATCGTGTTCTTCGCCTTTGTCGAACTACGCCCTGGTAAGGAGAAGAAGCCCCACCCCGTGTCCTGGCTCCCTCTGGGCGGGCTCGTGAGCGGCTTTTTCGGCGGCCTCTCCGGCAACCAGGGCGCGTTCCGCAGCGCCTTCCTGCTGGGGGCGGGTCTGTCAAAGGAAGCGTTCATCGCCACGGGCGTAGTGCTCGCGTGCTTGGTGGATGCCTCGCGCCTGGCCGTGTACGCGGGACTGGCCGGCTCGGAGATGATCTCGGACAACCTCGGCCTGCTGGTCACCGCCACGCTGGCTGCATTTCTCGGCGCATTCCTGGGGGCGCGTATCCTGAAGAAAATCACCATCCACGTCGTACGTCTGCTGGTGGGGTGCATGCTCCTGGGGCTTGGGGGCGCGTTGTGCCTGGGCATCATCTGATCTTTCGGCAAGACACCCGTCCATGGGGTGCCCTTGCAGTTGTACTTCGTCGGCAATTGGTATCAACAGAACACGACAGTACACACCCTGCTCTAACAGGATGTTGGAGAAGACCGTCCTGGACTTTTCTATTTCGCCCTCCTGGCGCGCACAGGCTGGTTTTCAACAGCCTGCAAAGCGAATAGCGGACAGATCATCCGATTACGACCGTGACGGCATTATTGTTGTCTTTTTCCTGCTTATTCCCTACGATAGGCTGTCATCGATATCCTGGACCAACTGAACGTTCACCGCATGCGGAGCTGCCTGCCGCAACCGATGGAGCCTTCCAATGCCGCAATGCATCCAGATGCGGAAATTCCTTTTCTTCGGATCATACGGCGAAGCCATCCCGTTGAATACGCTGAACCTTTTTTCGTATTGTCACCACGCATTCCAGCGCGAGGGTGGATGCCCTCTACCGAAGATCCCAAACCAGTGCTGGTCTGTAAAAAGGTCGAAGGAACCTCGGTGATTCGCCATCTCGATGCCAGGCATCCACAACCCTGGCTCACGGAGGTACTGCCTCTGCACGCTCTGGACCTACCGCGCGATCGGAGACTCCGGGTAGCAAGGCTCAAGCTCCGCGCCGAATGCGGCGGTGATTCAGACACCCTGCGCGGCCGATGCCGGGAAGGATTCAGGGGCATACACGACACGCTCGATAGCTTCATGAGCAGATAGACGACTTCTTTACTCCACACATTGGCAACACATGAACCAGCCCCACCCTGATTTCACGCCCGATTTCAAACGCCACTGGCAACCGCTGCTCCTGTGCGTGCTGCTGGCTTATGGCATAGGGGCGGGGATGCGGATGATCGACCTGCCCAAATGGGACAACCCCGACTTGCAGGTCCAGGGTGAATACATCCAGGCCACCCACGACGCCTACCACTGGCTGGCAGGCGCGGAGGGCATCGGCTCGGCGCAGGAGCACCCCTTGGCCCTTCTACCACGTTGGGGCAAGCAGTACCTGGGCATCGAGCCCGGCAACCTGGGCTTCTTCGCCCCGATGATCATGGCCTCCCTTGTAGGCGCGGTCTGCGTGCTCCAGGCCTGGACCCTCGGCGGCCTGGAGGCCGGGCTCGTGGCAGCGGGCATGGCCAGCGCCGCTCCCGGTTTCTATTACCGCACTAGGCTGGGCTATTACGACACCGACATGGTCACCCTGCTCTTCCCACTGCTGCTATGCTGGGGAGCGGCGCATCTCTGCCGCCCCTTCCTGCAACCAACCTGGACAGCAGGCTTCCAAGGCCTGAGAAGGCAATCCACACCAACTGAGGAACTCCCCGCACACCCAGGCCCCGCGTTCTTGCCCGCCATGCTCCTGCTCGGTGTATTCGCGCGGTTCTGCAACGCCTGGCACGGCCAGATCGGCCAGTTTGCGGGATTGCTGGCCTGCATGGCAGGGGTGCTGTTCCTGCTCATGGCCAAACCCGGCCTGCGTGGACAGCTGTTCTTCGGCCTCGCCGTGTTCGGACTCGGCGCCTTCCTCGGCCGCCTGGGCCTTGTGGGGGCCTTCGTCCTGTCCCTGTCGGCCGGCATCGCTCCCACCTGGTTCAGACGCTTGAACCGCACCCCCTGGCTGGGATTGCTGCTGGCCCTGGCCGTGCTTTCTCAGGCCGGTGTGGCCCAGTCCCTGATCAAAAAAGGGCAGTGGCTGCACAATACTTATGGGAAACCTGTTATCGAGGAAGTGAACAACAAAACTACCCCAACCGACGTGAACGCCACGGATGCGCTACCGGACCAGGAGTCCGTGGTTGGTGTCATCCCCGAAAACCAGCGTGTGGTCTATCCCGCCGTGATGCAGAGCATTATCGAGGCGCAGAATGTGGATACCCTCAAGCTGCTGCTCCGCCTGTATCCCTGGCCATGGCTGGCTGCCTCGGGGTTGCTGGGCTTCGTGCTGGTGATCGCCCTGCGGCCCCTGGCCGTATTCCTGGCTCCCTTGCTGTTCCTGACGCTCACGGCCACCACCCTTGGGGGGCGCATGGCCATGTTCGGTAGCCCGCTGACCGGCCTGGGCCTGGGACTGCCCCTGGTTTGGCTGGCGCAGCGAGCCTTCGCCCAGGAGAATCCCTGGCGTAGACCCGTGCTCGTGTCGGCGGCTTTTGTCATCTGCCTCGCGGCCACCATGCCGGCCCTGCCGCTCTATGCCCGGCTGGAAACCACGCCCGTGCTCAAGAAAGAACACTGCGAGGCTTTACTGGCACTTCGGGATATCGCGCCCGCCGATGCCATGGTCTGGACGTGGTGGGACTATGGCTACGCGACGCAGTACTACGCCAGGAGACAAAGCTTTTCCGACGGCGGCCGGCACACCGGGGAACGGCTCTACACCCTGGCCCTGGCCTTCACCACCCCCAGCCAGCTCCAGTCCAGCCAACTCATCAAATACGCTGCCAGGGAGAACTATACGCCCTGGCGGGTCTGGGACAAATACACCGCGGAAGAGGTACAGGATTTCCTGCGTGGTCTCAGCGTTCTGGATTACAAGCTTGAACCCGCCGCGAAACAATACATCGTGGTCACACTGGAGAACTTCGCCCTGCTGCACTGGATCGGCTTCTACGGTTCCTGGGACGTGACCTCCCGACTGGGGATCCACGCCAACGTCGTGCGCATCAGGGAGACCTTCGATGTGAACTACGACGAGGGTCGCATCAACTTCCCCCTTTCCAACACCTCCATGCATGTCCGGAGCGTGGACGCCATACACAAGGGGCGGCTGCACCATTACGAATACCCTGAAAACAAAGGACTGCATCTGGTCTTTTCCGCGGACACGCGGGATTATTTCCTGATGGACGACTTGGCCTACGACAGCCAGGCCCTGCGCCTGCTCCTCGCGGATCCGGAAAACCCCCTGGTGACCAATCACTTCCGGCTTGTACACGAGGGTTTCCCTGTTGTCCGAATCTACGAGGTTCGTTGATGTTTCTCCCTATTCCAGACCTGACTTTTGCTCGCGTTTCGGGTACAAAGCCTGCATGGCAAAACCACTGCTAACACAACGTCCACGGCACCCCAGTCTGGGGGGCAAACGCATCCTTCTCGTGGAGGACAGCCGCATGATCTCCGCCTTTGTCAAACGCAGCCTGGAGCACGAACTGGGATGCATGGTGGACATGGCGGACACCCTGGCACAAACCAAGGCCATTCTTGAACAGCCCGGACAGGAATTTTTCGCCGCGCTGTTGGATCTCAATCTCCCGGACGCTCCGGACGGTGAAGTGGTGGACTTGGCCATAAGCCACAAACTCCCGGTCATCGTCCTCACCTCGCTGATCGATGCCGAACTGCGGGAAAGCATCGAATCCAAGGGCGTGGTGGACTACGTGCTCAAAAGCCGAGACGCCGTGCGCCAGGTACTGGACATCGTCGAACGGTTGGAACGAAATCAGGGGGTGAAAATCCTGGTCACCGACGACTCCGGACTGCAACGTCGCATCACCCGCAGATACCTGGAGCGCTACGGATTCACGGTATTCGAAGCTAAAAACGGCATCGAGGCTCTGAAGCTCCTGAAACAGGAGCCTGAAATCATGCTGGTAATCACGGACTACGAGATGCCGGGCATGGACGGCTTCGAACTCTGTACCAGCATCAGGGAGGAAACCCCGAAAACCCGACTGGCCATCATCGGTGTCTCGTCACACTCCGACCCCATGCTCTCCGTTAGGTTGATCAAGGCCGGTGCCAACGACTTCCTGGCCAAGCCCTTCCAGCGCGAGGAACTCTACGTCCGTATTTTACAAAACCTGGAGAACCTGGAATACATCCAGCAGATCAACAACTCCCTGGAAACCATCCAGTCCATGAACGCCCGCATGAAACGCGATCTGGACGCCGCGGCGCAATTGCAACAAAGCCTGCTGCCCCAGGAACTACCAACCCACGAAGGGGTGCGGCTTGCAAGCATGTTCAAACCCTGCGACGAACTCGCCGGAGACACCTACAACCTCTTTTTCCTGGACAAGGACCACCTGGGCGTCTTCGTGCTGGACGTCAGTGGCCATGGTGTACCTTCTGCATTACTCTCTGTGACTCTCTCCCGGCTGCTCAAACCTGAAACATCCAATTCCATCTTGTTGGAGATGTCCGAAAACGACCAACAGGTGATTGTCTCTCCCAGAGAAGTCTGTGACCGTCTCAACCGGCAGTTCCCCATGGACCCCGAGAACTACCAATATTTCACCATTGTTTACGGGATACTGGACTGCCGCGACGGCAGCTTCCGCTATGCCAGCGCCGGGCACCCAGGCCCCATCCTCCTGGGCCCGAAGAAGGAACCCGTGCCGCATAAGACCCTGAGTATCGCCGTCGGGTTCATGCCCAACGCTACCTTCGAAGAACTGACTATACACCTGGCCCCAGGCGACAGACTCTACTTCTATACCGACGGTATTGTCGAGGCCCACAACACCCGAGGTGAAGAGCTCGGCATGGACAGGCTCTGTACCCTGCTCAGGGCGGGACTTTCGAAGGATCTCGAATCTTCCCTGCAGGGTGTGTATACTGCCGTACGCAGATGGAACGACGCGCATTTCAAGGATGACGTGACCATCTGCGCCTTGGAATACCTGGGATCAAACACTCGGGAAAAGAGATGACCATCCCTCCCGACTCCCCAATCCACGGCGATGTCGATACCGGAATGCTCACCTTCCGTCTCGGCACCAGGGCCCTGCCCCTGAACTGCCGCCTACTGGCCAAAGCCGCCTTGAGCATCGTGGCCGAAAACCTTTCAGACCAGGAACTGCTCTACAACTTCGACCTCATGCTCTTCGAGGCGTGTGCCAACGTGGTTCGTCATGCCTATCGCGGTCGCGAGCTGGGTGATGTGCTCATCGAACTCCACGTGGCCCTGAACAAATACATCCACGTCCGCATCCTGGACTGGGGAGCAGGTTTTCCAAAACTGCCCGTGACCATCAGCAACCCTCCACCGGAAGCTGAAAGCGGCAGGGGGCTGTTCATTGTCTCGCAACTCGCGGACAAACTGGAAATCTATCGAGAGGCCGAGGCCACGGTCATCGCCATCACCATGAAGTTGAGGTAAGAACAATGGATATCATGCGAATAGACAAAGCTGCCGGATATCTCGTGATCCATGCGCCGCTGGAAATCTCCCACGACTGCTCCACCAACACCAAAGATACCGTGGACACTCTCTTCGAGGATCACGGCGTCTCGGATGTCATCTTCAATCTCGCGCACCTCAAAGGTATCAACAGTTGCGGCATCGGTTTCATGGTCTCCCTGCACACCCGGTGCGTGACCCATGGCAAGCGGCTCTATCTCTACAAGCCGGGACCCCAGACCTTGAAGACCCTCCAGCTCGTGCAGCTGAACACCTTTTTCAGTATCGTGAAGGAACGGGATCAAATTCCCGATGCCCCGGACGTGGAGGCGCTCTTCCAGCAGGCTAATGGTGATACGGGGCGCCCCTGAGAATTGAAACCGCGCGGTACAACTGCTCCAACAACACCACCCGCGCCAGTTCGTGGGGCAATGTCAACCGCCCCAGGCAAAGACTCATGGCGCAGGCCGCGCGCACCTCGTCGGCCAGACCAAAGGGGCCGCCCACAACCATACAGGGAACACGGTTTCCGTCCTCCAGAACCCGCCCCAGATACTCTGCCAGAGCCCTGGAGTCGAACTCCCGCCCCCTCTCGTCAAGGCAGATGGGCATGTCCCCGGGTTTGAGCGCAGCCAGAATGCGCTCCCCTTCCTGCCGGGAGCGATCCTCGGCCGACAACTTGCCCGAACCATCCCTGACCTCGCGTTCCTCCAATTGGACATGTGGTGCCAGGCGCCCCCTGTAATGTTCGGCAGCCTCCTTCCAAAAACGCTGTTTCAACGCGCCAACATACACACACCTGATCACTCGCATGGAGCCTTCCTTTTTGTACAACTTGCATGCACAATGCCGGCCATGTGCAACCACTTCGACGTACTCTCTTCCGCTCTGAACAGTCTTCGGTTGGGCGGGCTGTGCATCTACCCCACCGAGACTTTCTACGCCCTGGGGTGCGATGCCTGCAACCACCGCGCCGTGGCCAAACTCCTGGCGATGAAAGAGCGCTCCCATACCCAGGGGGTGCCCGTGCTCATCGGCGACTTGGCGCAACTGCCCTTGGCCGTGGACATCATCGCCATGGAGGCCATGGTCCCTGCGCAACGCGGAGCCGTGGCCCAGTTGCAGGAGCGTTTCTGGCCCGGCCCCCTGTCCTTGCTCCTCCCGGCCGGAGCTGGGCTGGCCGCGGGGGTGGCCGGCGACAACGGCCTGGTGGCGTTGCGCATCAGCCCGCACCCCGTGGCCCGACACCTCTGCCTGAAACTCGACTCCCCCCTGGTGGCGACCAGTGCCAACCAGCATGGCGCGTCCCCTGCCATGCACGAGCAGGAACTCGACGCGAAACTGGTACACTCGGTGGGATGCTTGGCCCCCTTGCCTCCAGACACACCGGGACCGGCGGGCGGCCTGCCCTCCACCCTGGCCCTCGTGGGCACGGCAGAAGACGGGACAGCGTGCGTGACCATTGTACGCACTGGGGCGGTATCCGCGGCAGCCATCGCCGGTCTGGGCCTCACGGTGAAAAGCAGCGATGGTTGAAAATCTTGAACCCCGGACCCCCATTACCACCGCCATCCACTGAGGAAGTACAAATTCTGGAACCGCTTCTCGACCCAAAACCATGCGGATACACGCGGTAGACATTGGACAATCTTTTGAAATAACACGCATAAAAAGTTTTTCTAGACAATGTGCTCTGGCTGGCACGGTCGTTGCTATATTCCAAGTAACTTCCTTCTTTTGCCAGAGCCGGCTGCGGTTGCGGGACCGCCAGCCGGTTTTGTATTTTCAGGGCACGGGGTCTTCGACCTCAGTATTGCCCCCGCCCCGCGCCCCACGTGCTACACAGCCCGACTCAGCCCCACCTACTTCACGCCCCGCGCCACAGGGTGGAAAAATTTGAACCCCGGACCCCCATTACCACCGCCTTTCACTGGGGAAGTACAAATTCTGGAACCGCTTCTCGACCCAAAATCATGCGGATACGCGTGGTAGGCATTGGGCAATCTCTTGAAATAACACGCATAACGAATTTTTCTAGACAATGTGCCCTGGCTGGCACGGTCGTTGCTTTATCCCAAGTAACTTCCTTCTTTTGCCAGAGCCGGCTGCGGTTGCGGGACCGCCAGCCGGTTTTGTATTTTCAGGGCACGGGGTCTTCGACCTCAGTATTGCCCCCGCCCCGCGCCCCACGTGCTACACAGCCCGACTCAGCCCCACCTACTTCACGCCCCGCGCCACAGGGTGGAAAAATTTGAACCCCGAACCCCCATTACCACCGCCATCCACTGAGGAAGTACAAATTCTGGAACCGCTTCTCGACCCAAAACCATGCGGATACACGCGGTAGACATTGGACAATCTTTTGAAATAACACGCATAAAAAGTTTTTCTAGACAATGTGCTCTGGCTGGCACGGTCGTTGCTATATTCCAAGTAACTTCCTTCTTTTGCCAGAGCCGGCTGCGGTTGCGGGACCGCCAGCCGGTTTTGTATTTTCAGGGCACGGGGTCTTCGACCTCAGTATTGCCCCCGCCCCGCGCCCCACGTGCTACACAGCCCGACTCAGCCCCACCTACTTCACGCCCCGCGCCACAGGGTGGAAAAATTTGAACCCCGGACCCCCATTACCACCGCCTTTCACTGGGGAAGTACAAATTCTGGAACCGCTTCTCGACCCAAAATCATGCGGATACGCGTGGTAGGCATTGGGCAATCTCTTGAAATAACACGCATAACGAATTTTTCTAGACAATGTGCCCTGGCTGGCACGGTCGTTGCTTTATCCCAAGTAACTTCCTTCTTTTGCCAGAGCCGGCTGCGGTTGCGGGACCGCCAGCCGGTTTTGTATTTCATAGGTCCAGAACTTCCTCCACTGCCTGCCAGACACTGTCCAGAGCCAAGGCCTCCATGCACAGGGGGGTTGTACAGGATATGTCGGCAGTGGTTTCCGTGCAGGGGCGACAGGGCACGCCAGCCGCCAGGCAGCGAAGCCCCTCGGGCCCCCACTGCCGCCGCGACGCGGGGCCGAAAATCGCCACTCCCGGCGTTCCGAACATGGACGCCAAATGCATAGGGCCGGCGTCGTTGCCCACCACCAGACGCGCACCAGAGAGCATGGCGCTCAGATTGTCCAGTCTGTCACAGGGGCGCACTGGTCCGGGCAAGGGACCGCAACCGCGCAGGACATCGCCGAGCCCACGTTCCAGTTCGGCCGGTCCCAGTACGAATGACGGCCGCACGCCCCGCACGCGGAGCATTCGACCTAGTTCAAAAAACTTTACCGGGCCCCACTGCTTGGCTCTGTGCCCAGCGCCGGGAAAAAGCAGTGCGTCGGCTTCGAAAGCTTCCGATTCCCACGGGTGCCTGCCCACGGTCTCACGCCAGACGCTTCGCCAGTCCTGTGCCCAACCCACGCTGCGCAAGGCCAGGGCCTGCCGCGCCGTCTCCCTGGGGGACTCCCACGGCACCGCCCCTGTTTCCGGGATGCCAGCCACAAGCCAGAATCGGGGGTCCATGAGAATCCGCTCGCCCAAATGACGGCGTACCGCAGAGGCGCGCAGCCCGAACCAGACCACCTCGGCCGAGGCCAGTACCTTCGGCCACGTGCCCTGGTACAAGGCGGTCACGCCCCGGTGCAGATCCGCCGGTGCCGACTCCCACCCCGCGGTCGCCGCCCAGAAGGAGTGCTCCTCTCGCCCGGCCCAGATCCGCCGCACAGCGGGGCGTGCCCGCGCCAAAGAGAGCAGTGCCGGCCAGCCGAGCAAGAAGTCGCCAAGCGCGCCGTTATGGACTACGATGCAGGTGTCGATCACATTCCACTTCCTTCAACCTTCAGAGCGAGGCTGACCATGAGCGGTGTACAACCCTGCCCCCATTGCGGCAAGCCCGTTCCCCAACGTAATCCCGTGCCCACGGTGGATGTGGTGCTCCACGTTCCGGACAGGGGCGTGCTGCTCATCGAACGTCGCTCCCAACCCCTTGGCTGGGCACTGCCCGGCGGATTCGTGGACGCGGGCGAGACCGTGGAACAAGCGGCTGTACGAGAAGCCAAGGAGGAGACCGGCCTGGATGTAGAGCTTACCGGACTGCTCGGCGTGTATTCGGATCCGCGGCGTGACCCCAGGCAACACACCCTGAGCGTGGTGTTCCTGGCCCGCGCCCGCGACCTCACGCAACTAGCCGCCGGGGACGACGCGGCTCGGGCGGAATTCTACCCCCGCGACGGGCTGCCCCGAGTCCTGGCGTTCGACCACGACGTCATCCTGGAAAATTTCTTCCGTCTCCTCGATACGGGCGTCGCGGCACCACGACCCTGACCTGCCCATATCTTTGCAAAATACCTCCACTCGTGTACATGTGTACCTGCAAGACCTTACGGAAGCACCAGATCAGGAGAAGGCTCCATGGCTTCGTCGCGACCTCTCGTATTGTTCATCACTTCAGAGATCTACCCCTTTTCCAAGACCGGCGGTCTGGGGGATGTACTCGGCGCATTGCCTCTGGCCTTGCATCGACTGGGCGTGAACACCGCCGTCATCACACCGTATTACCCCAGGGTGAGCAAAGCCGGATTCCGCCTGCACCTGGTCTATTCGGACATGCCGGTTGGCTATCCCTGGGCGCCGATCACTGCCGACATCTACATGGCCGACTTCCACGGCATGCCCATCTATTTCGTGAGCCGGGAGGAATTCTTCGACCGCAAGTACTTCTACAATACCTACAAGGGTGACTATTTCGACAACTGCGAACGTTTCGTGTTCTTCTGCCGGGCGGCCATGGAATGGAGCCAGCGGTTGGACTCGCCGCCGGCGCTGCTGCACGCCAACGATTGGCAGACCGCCCTGATCCCGGCCTATCTGCACTTCTGGCGCAGGCACAATCCCCGGTTGTACAACACCAAATCCGCGTTGAGCATCCACAACTTGGCCTTTCAGGGCCGTTTTGCCAGCCGCCTGTTCTTCGAGTCAGGCCTGCCCATGGAGGCTTGGCACATGGACGGCGCGGAATTCTGGGGCGACTTCAACCTGCTCAAGACCGGCATCGCCTATGCCGACCTGATCACCACGGTGAGTCCGACATACGCCAAGGAGATCCTCAGCGCGGAGTTCGGCTGTGGTCTGGAGGGCATCCTGGCCAAGCGCTCCGACAAGCTGGTGGGCATTCTCAACGGCGCCGACTACACCGTCTGGGACCCGTCCAGCGACCCCTTCCTGCCGGCCACATACGACCCATACGACGTCCAGGGCAAGCGCACCTGCAAGCTGGAGCTAATCAACGAATTGCGGCTCAATCCATTCCTGGAAAACCGCCCCTTGCTGGGATTCATCGGCCGCCTGCGCCCCCAAAAGGGCATCGACATGCTGCTGGACATCTTCCAGGAGCTGATCGTCAAGGATGTGGGTATCATCGTGTTGGGGGAGGGAGCCCTGGAATACGAGGAAGGGCTGCTGCGGTTGATGGAGGACTACCCCTTGCGGCTCTCGGCCAATGTCAGCTACACTGAGGAACTCGCGCACCGCATCCAGGCGGGCTCGGACATTTTTCTCATGCCCTCACGCTACGAACCCTGCGGATTGACGCAGATGTATTCGTTGCGCTACGGAACGCCGCCTGTGGCCACGGCCGTGGGCGGACTCAACGACACCATCCTGCCCCACCCCCGTGACGGAGCCACGGGATTCACCTTCACCGAGGCCAATGCCAAGGCCTTTCTCAAGGCCATCGAACAGGCCTTGGAGGCTTGGGAGAATCCCCAGCTCTGGGCACAAATTCGGCAGCGGGGCATGCTACAGAAATTCACCTGGGACAAGGCCGCCCGGAAATATCTCCAAGCCTACGAATCCATCGGTGTCACTTTCTAAGCCCCCTTGCCATTACCAGAACCAAGGACTTCGCAACCATGAGTACAAACAACACCTCTCCCCTCTACTTGCAACCGTTCGACCTCTACCTCTTTGGTCGTGGGGAGCACTGGGACCTCTATCGCATTCTCGGCGCCCACCCTCACGAACAGGACGGCCGGCTGGGCTACCGCTTCGCGCTTTGGGCCCCCAACGCCCGTGAAGTGCATCTGGCGGGTGAATTCAACGACTGGCGCTACGGCGAATATCCGCTCTATCCCGTGGGTTCGTCGGGCATCTGGGCCTGCTTCGCCCCGAATATTCCACGTGGCACCCTGTACAAGTATGGGCTCATGCAATCCTTCGGCCAGATCGTTTACAAGGCCGACCCCATGGCCTTCCATACCGAATTCCGGCCCGGCATCGCCGCCAGGACCTGGGACCTGGACAACTATCAGTGGGGGGACGGGCAGTGGATGTTTGACCGCAGGGAACGCGGACTGCCCCTGGACCGTCCCATAAGCATTTACGAGGTTCACGCCGGGTCCTGGCGCCGCAACCCGGACGGCTCCTTCATGAACTATGACCAACTGGCAGACCAGCTCATCCCCTATGTCCTGGAGCTGGGCTTCACCCACATCCAGTTCCTGCCCCTGGCCGAGCATCCCTTGGACGAGAGCTGGGGATACCAGGTCAGCCACTTCTACGCGCCAACGTCGCGTTTCGGTACGCCGGAGCAGTTCAAGTCCTTTGTGGACCGCTGCCACTTGGCCGGCATCGGCGTGCTCCTGGACTGGGTGCCGGGACATTTTCCCAAGGACGATTGGTGCCTGGGACGTTTCGACGGCACCGCTCTCTACGAACACTCCGACCCACGCCAGGGTGAACACCCGGACTGGGGGACCTACATCTTCAACTACGGCCGCCACGAGGTGCGCAACTTCCTGTTGGCCAACGCCCTCTACTGGCTCAAGGAGTTCCACATCGACGGCCTGCGCATAGACGCCGTGGCCTCCATGCTCTACCTGGACTACTCCCGCAACGACGGCGAATGGATTCCAAACTCCTTCGGTGGCAACGAGAACCTCGAGGCCATCGACTTCCTCAAGGAACTCAACCGCGTGGTCCACGGCCATTATCCCGGCGCCATGATGATCGCCGAAGAGTCCACGGCCTGGCCCGGCGTGTCCCGCCCCCTGTATACCGGAGGTCTGGGGTTCACTTTCAAATGGAACATGGGGTGGATGCACGACACCCTGAAGTACTTCTCCAAGGACCCCGTACACCGAGCCTATCACCACAACAGCCTGACCTTTTCCATGCTCTACGCCTTCAGCGAGAATTTTGTCCTGCCCCTTTCCCACGACGAGGTGGTGCACGGCAAAGGAGCGTTGCTCTCCAAGATGCCCGGCGATACATGGCAGCAGCAGGCCAACCTGCGTGCCCTGCTCTCCTATCAGTGGGCGCATCCAGGCAAGAAACTGCTGTTCATGGGCGCCGAATTCGGCCAGTGGAACGAATGGAATTCCCAGAGCGAACTGGACTGGATACTGTTGGACTTCCCGGCCCACTCCGGCATCAGTGCCCTGCTGCGCGACCTCAACCGCATCCTACGCCACTACCCGGCCATGCACCTGCACGACAACGACTGGGAAGGCTTCCAGTGGATAGACTGCACCGACTACCAGAACTCCGTGGTCAGCTTCCTACGCACCGCGCCGCAACACCCCCCCCTGCTCTGGATCTTCAATTTCACACCGGTGGTGCGCGTGGAGTATGTCGTGGGGTGCCCCAGGTCCGGCGGATGGTGCGAGGTATTCAACTCAGACGCCGGGCACTACGGCGGCTCAAACGTGGGCAACGACGGCTACGTCACGGCGCGGCAGGGAAAGCATGCGGCACATGCGCAGCACCTGAAGCTGACTCTGCCTCCCCTGGCCGCCATGGCCTTTATCCCGGAATGATCGACCGGCTTGCAACGGCGCGGCTTTAGTGCATGACCTGCGCCCCAGGGAGACACAGCCATGAACATACTCAGAGAATTCGGCCAGGGGCTTGGCGCCCATCTGACCGGCATCCGCTTCGCCTTCAGGAACAAACGCTACCTGCCACTGCTGTTCATACCCTTCTGTCTCACCCTGCTGCTCTACTCTGCGGGATTCTACGTCTTCACCCTCTACGATGACCAACTCGTCAAGGCCATTTGGAACCCGGCAACCGCCGAGGCCTCGGGATTCATGGCCACCCTGCACTGGCTCTTCGTCCACCTGCTGAAGATGATCCTCTACGTGCTGCTCTTCGCCGTGATGTACTTCTGCTTCATGGTGGTGGCCAACATCCTGGCCTCGCCACTCTACGACTACATCGCGGGGCGTATCGGCCATCACGATACCTACGCCGCCCTCAGACACGGCCCGGGATCCGGGGTCGGCATCCTGCGCACCGTTTTGGAGGAACTGAAAAAGGCCGGCTTCGTATTGATCCTGCCCCTGCTGTTCTTCTTCATACCCGTGATCGGGGCGTTGTTGGGCCTGGTCTTCGCCATGCTGCTCCTGGCGTGGGATTTCCTGGATTTCTCCCTGTCGCGCGACGAGCCCCGCTTCGGCCCACGCCTGCGTTATGTCCGGCAACACCCCTTCATGCTTCTGGGCTTCGGCCTGCCGTTGCTGGTACCGTTCCTGCATATCCTGCTCTACCCCTTCGCCATCGTCGGCTCCAGCCTGCTCTACCAGGAACGACTGCTCGCGAACAGGAGCACGACCGACAAGAAGCCCTGAGCACCGCGTCCTGGAACGTTCCCACGACCATAAGCCGGCAACCCGACAATCTCCGCCATGGAGGATCACATGCACGCCCCCCTGAACAAAGGAACACTGGTGCTCATGGTCGTTGCCCTGCTTCTGGGCGTGGCGGTGCCCATGCGCGCCACGGCCACCCGCATCGCCATCCTCGAGTTCGACGCGGTGAACGAAGAAGCCCGGCAAAGCAACAAGGGGCGCATAGTCTCCGAAAAAATCACCACCGAAGCCGTGAAATCCGACCTGTTCGAAGTTGTCGAGCGTCACCTCATCCAGCGCATTTTGGATGAAAACCGCTTTGGCGACTCGGGCATTTCCGGTACGGTGGCCCAACAGATCGGCCAGTTGCTCGGCGCCGACGCCGTGATGACCGGCTCGGTCTCGCAGTACAAGGGAGAGTTGTCCATCGACGCGCGGTTGATCAACGTGGCTGACGGACGCATCCTCATGGCGGAAGAGGCCTTTGCCCGAGACGACCTACAGGGCATCGCCGCCGGGGCGAGGCAGGTGTATCGCAACATGGTGGGGATCATCGGAGCAGGGACGAAAACCACACCGCCGACGCCGCAACCACAGCCCAGGCAGCAGGACGTCAACGCACCCTCCCCCACGGCTCATGGCAAGTGGTTCGTGATCATGGCCTCCATCCCGCGGACATCACGACATGAGGCTTTGGAACGCCTTGCCCGGACGCAACAGAATGTGCCCCAGGCGCGGCTCATTGATTCCAATGAATACCCGAACCTGCGAAACGAACTTCTGGTCGTGGTGGAGGGGCCGTACGCCAAGGACCATGCGGAAGAACGTCTGCGCCAGATCCAACGCTTCGTGCCCGATGCTTACGTGAAAGCCGGGTGGTGACCCCACTCAGCGCAGGACAGCATGGCGCTCTTCGCCACGTCGACAAACTCCCTCGCCCGACCTGTCAGCGGGGAGTCACCTGCACCATGTTCAGCCGATAATCCGGGTGCAGGCGCATGTTCTTCTGCATGAAGTCCAAGACCTTCTTGATGGCCTCGGTTTCGTTGTCGGCCTCGACCTCCATGTGCCCGTTGGTCTGGCCCTCGGCTATGTAGTAGAGTACTGTAACGAAATATTTTTTCATGACGTGTGGTTTTCTGTTTTCCTTTGTGCCTCCACTTACCTCAAGAGCAGGCCCCTTCGCAAGTATCCCGGCACGGATTCTTCGCAGGATTTCCCTCACCTGCTGACAATCACTACATTCCAAGCGGTTACTACAGCTTTCGGAGATGATCTTCGCTGCCGATCACGACCACCACGTCCCCCCTGTGCAATTCGGTGTCAGCCTGCGGTACGAAGCTGAACTCTCGCTCGCCCGGACGTCGCACCGCCACGACCTGTACCTTGTGCTTATTGGGCAGGTCCAGCTGCCGCAAGGTGTTTCCATGCCAGGCGTCCACCACCAATTCCTGCAGGACCACGCCCTCGCCCAGGGAAAGATAGTTGAGCATGCCTGGTACCGCAAGCCGATGGGCCAGTTGTTTGGCCACGTACCGCTCGGGAAAGACCACCAGATCGGCTCCCAGGCGGTAGAGAATCTTCTCGTGATCCTGGCTGATCGCCTTGACCCAGACCTTTTCCACACCCAGTTCCTTGAGGTTCATGGTGATCAGGATGCTCGACTCCATGGAAGCGCCGATGCTCACCACCACGAAGGGCAGTTCATGGAATCCCAGCTGCTTCAGGGCCATGCTGTCCGTGGCGTCGGCGTGGTAGACCTGCGAGAGCACTCCCTGGGCGTTCTTCACCCGTATTTCGTTCGTGTCGACACCCACCACGCTCTGATCGAGTTCAATCAGGGTCTCGGCCAGACAGAAGCCGAACTTGCCCAGACCGATGACACCCACCTCGTTTTTTACCATCCGCACCTCCCTTGCATCACCCGATCATCATGCTTTCCTCGGCCCAACGGTATCTGGGTTTGACCTGCCAACTCTGCAACACCGAAAGAAAGAGGATCGGCCCCAGACGCCCCAGAAACATCAAGGCGATGATCATTCCCTTGCCGAACGCGCTGAGCGTCGGGGTCAACCCCGTACTCAGGCCCACGGTGCCGAACGCCGAAGCCACCTCGAAGAGTATCTCCAGGAACTGCCCTCTGAGCATTCTGTGCGGCGTCTCGCCACCCTCGCTGATGCTCAACAGTAGCGTGGCCACGATCACCAGGACCAGGCAGAACACGGTGAGGGTCAGGGCCTTGTCCACCGTCTCCCGGTCCAGGGCGCGGTTGCGGACCACGGTCTGCTCCCTGCCGCGCAGCTTGGAAAGGGAAAAGGCCAACAGAGTCCTGAAGGTCGTGGTCTTGATCCCCCCGGCGCAGGAGCCCGGCGAACCACCGATGACCATCAACAGCACCATGGTGAACAACGCCACGTTGGTCAGGTTGCCAATGTCCACGGTGTTGAAGCCGGCAGTACGGCAGGAGACGGACTGGAACACCGCCGCCAAGGCGCTTTCCCAGGTCGAAATGCCGCTCGCCCGTGCAAGATCGCCTTGGGGCGCCGCCAGTTCCACCGCAAGCAACACCACCCCGCCGACCAGCGAGAGAAACACGCTGACCTTGAGCACAGTCACCGTATGAAAACTCAGCCTGCGCTGATTGCCCTCGCCTTTGCCGTTCAAGCGCCCCACCAACATGCCCCTGCCCTCGTTGAGCACGGAAAAGCCGAGTCCGCCCAGGGTGATGAGCAGCATGAACACCAGATTGACACCAACGTTGCCGCGCCATTGCATCAAGCTGTCGGCATGAAGCGAGAATCCGGCATTGCAGAAAGCCGAAATGGAATGGAACACTGCACTGAAGGGCACAAAGCCCGAGGGATCCAGCACGAACAGGAGCAGGGCTCCGGCCAGCTCGATGCCCAGGGCCATGGCCATCAGGTACAGAAGGAAACGCCCAAGATCGAAGGCGGGATCATGCAGCAGACTCTGCCCCACGGCGATGCGGTCGGTGAGGGAGACACGCCGGCGCCAGAGATAGAACACCAAGCTGGAGTAGGTCATGAGTCCCAGGCCGCCCAGTTGGATCAGCACCAGAATCACGATCTGCCCCCACACGTTGAAGTGGCTTCCCGTGTCCACAACGACCAGACCCGTGACACAGACCGCCGACGTGGCAGTGAACAGGGCGTCCAGCCAGGAGAGTTCCTGCCGCGACAGGCACACAGGCTGCGACAGGGCCGCTGCTCCGGCGATGATCGCCACCATGAACAGAACGATGGGCAGCGTGAGGGGAGTCAGAATCGCACGCTTGGGCATGGCCCTTCCTCATAGAAACTCAAGGGGGAAAAGATGCGTTTCAGCCCAAGGCCCGCGAGAGCCGGTGCAACAGGGCCTGGCGCAGTTCGTAGATCTGCGCCTCCTCCTCCAGCTTTTGGCCGTCCACGTCGCGCACGTAAAAATAGTCCGCGACCTGGTTTCCAAGAGTCGCGACCTTGGCCATGTGCACCTCGATATGCAATGAATTCAAAGAGCTGGCTATCTCGAACAACAGGCCGGGCCTGTCCCAAGCCAGGACCTCGATTACGGTATAGAAATCAGTGATCTCGTTGTCCACATTGACCTGAATGTCCCCCTTGCCCCCGGGAATCCGCAGCATGGAGCTGCGTTTTTGGTCCAGCCGGTAGTCCAGGGACAGCTTGCCGGTCATGGCGAATTTCAGGGACCCCCGGATGCGGGGCCAGAGTTCTTCGGCATACAAGGGATCCAGCGGCGCCGAGACCTGGAACAGGGCCACGGACGTACCGTCCCCCCAGTTGAAGGCGTCCGCGGAGTAGATGTTCAGGTCGTGCAGGGAGAGCACTCCGGCAATGGCGCAAAACAGGCCGTGTTGCCGTCTGGCTGCCACCGCCAGTTCCCAGATGTCGGAATCGGGCAGGGGTTGGGCGTCCAGCGTGACGAGACCGCGTCCGGCCCGGTCTTCACCCACGCGGCGCCTTTCTTCGTGCAGGGCACGATGCAGCTCATGGGCCAGCTTCAGATGACGGACTATGTTTCTGGCCGACACACGCAGCGTATATTGCGGGGGCATTTCCTGAAGCCAATTTTCCACATCCCGTTGTTCGAGATCCGAATCCATGGCCTTGGCCAGACTTCGCACGTCGTCACGGGTCTTCATGATGGTACGCGCGGCCCGAGCACCCACCAGGGCGCCTTCCTCAAGCATGTGCAGCACCTTGTGGTAGAGCTCGGCCACCAGCCGTGCTGTCCAGTCGTTCCAGGCCTTGGGCCCGGTGGCGCGGCAATCGGCGAAGGTCAGCAGGTAGAGCATCCGCAGGCGCGCAACCGATCCAGACGTATTCGCGCAACGCATGACCACGGCCTCGTCTCCCAGGTCGTTGCGGGTGGCGGTCACGGGCAGCAACAGGTGATTGCGCACCAAGAAGGACACTGTCTCCACCACATCCGGCGTCATGCCCCGTGCAGTGAGTTCCTTGGAAGCAAGCGCAGCGCCCACCTCTTCATGCGCCTCCCCTCCCTTGCCAAGATCATGAAACAGTGCGGCCAGGAGCGGGATATGCCAATGTTCCAGATCCGCCCACAACTCGGCCAGATGCCGCAGCCGAGGCGACTCGGATTCCAGCCTGGGCAGGGACTCCATCTCCCGGATGGTGACAATTGTATGCCAGCCCACGGGATGTGTATGATAGGCGTCGAACTGCACCAGGTCATGCACAGCCCCAAAGGGTGGGAGAAAAGCGTCCAGAAAACCTGTCTCCAACATCTGCTCCAGGGCCATTGCCGCGTTGCCCGAGCAGAGAATCTCCACGAAAGCCTCCCACCCCTCGGTCGAGCACCCCACGGCAGCCGCCTGGTCCAATACACCGCGTACTGTCTTGCGAGCCCCCCATTCCAGTGGCGCATTCAGTTGCGCGCACTGGCTGAAGAGATCCAGGCAAGCCATGGGGGTGACTGCACGCCCCTCTTGGAGCCGGAGTCCGCCAGGCACGAGTTCGATGCCCGGCGCCACCTCCTTGGGGGCCTGGTCCGCATCCTCATCCAGCAAGACACCGGCGTGAGATTTCCAGAACGAACGGCTCAGGGCCTTGATCGAGGCCATGGCTCTGTGCAACCGCCCCAGAAAGGCCTCCACCGCCCGCGCCCGGTCCGTGTCCCGGAAGCCCAGGGCCGCGGCGACAGCGGGCTGCACGTTCTGATACAACACGTCGTTCCTGCGGCCGCTCTGCAGATGGAGCTGATTGCGGGTGGCGAAGAGAAACCGGACATCACGGCGGAAATCCTCAAAGGCCTCGGCATCCGGAAAATGGGGGCGTAAACGCTCCAGGGTGGCTGCTCCCTGACAGGAGCACTCCAACCCCACGGGCTCCAAGAAACGCTCCAACCAGAGCATGCGGTGATAGTCACGCAGACCGCCGATGCCGTCCTTGAGTTGGGGCTCGAGGCGGGAGCTGGCATCGCCGAAGCTCTCCGTTCGCTGCTCCTGCCTTTCCTGAAGCCAAAGTATGAACTTGTTCCGCTTCTTACTGAAAACCTTTGTCTCCAGGCGGTTGCGTAACGTGTCGCACACCGAACGATCCCCGACGATGAACCGCACGTCAAGCAGCGAGGCCAGCACCTGGAAATCCTTGGCCGCCAGCTCGAGACAGTCCTTGATGGTCCGAAAACCGTGCCCAAGATCATAGCCAAGATCCCAGAGGGTCAAGAACAGCGGCTGCGCCAAATCCAGGGCCATGGCCGGTATTTCCTTTTCACTGAGCAGCAGGAGGTCCACATCGGAATGGGGGCAGAGTTCAGCTCTGCCATAGCCCCCCACGGCAACGACGGCGAAAGCCCCCCCCTTGGTCATGGTATCCTGGGTGATTTCACCGAGCCGCTCGATCAGAAATGTGTCCACCAGGGCGGAATGTTCCTGCTCGAAGGCGATCTGCACTTCCGGATCAAAGGAACCGTGGAGACAGACCTCAAAGATGCGTTTTCGCCCGAGGGCGAGGCGTTCGCCGGCACTCAGCCCGGTCTGGCCTCGCCCCTCGGGCGTGGTGTTTCCCGTCATGTCGTTTCCTGCCACGCACGCGGCGTGGTCAGTGTAGATGTGAAACGTCGATTAGGTCGCTTCCGGACCTGTCTCTCCGGTGCGGATGCGAATGGTTTCCTCCACCGGCAGGACAAAGATCTTGCCGTCGCCGATCTGTCCCGTGCGTGCGGCTTTGACCACCGTATCCACCACCTGCTTGACCATGGAGTCGTCCACCACGACCTCGACCTTGATCTTGGCCACGAAGTCCACCTGGTACTCGGCTCCGCGGTACACCTCCTTGTGGCCGCGCTGTCGGCCGAAGCCCTTGACCTCACTCACTGTCATGCCCTTGATGTCCAGATCGGTAAGGGCCTTTTTCACATCATCTATCTTGAAGGGACGGATGATCATTTCTACCTTTTTCATCTTCCTGTTCCTCTCAGGCTGATATATTTCATGGAGAGTGTCCACCTGCTCCCACAGCACCCCTGTCGTCAAAAACCGGAGCAGAACCGCTTACAGCTGGTATCCTGTCTCAGAATGCTGTGTAACATCGAGACCCTGCGCCTCATCGTCAGGCGCCACACGCAACCCTATCACGATGTCGACGGCCTTGAAAAGCAGCCAGCTCATACCGAAGCAGAAGGCCCAGGTGGCAACCACCGAGATGAACTGTATCCAAAGCTGGCCCGGATTTCCATAGAAGAGTCCATCCGCGCCCGCCGCGTTCACGGTCGTGGTGGCGAACAATCCGGTGGCCAGGGCGCCCCAGGTGCCGCCGATACCGTGGATGCCCACCACGTCCAGGGAATCGTCGTACCTGAGCTTGGTCTTGAGCAGCACCCCGCCGTAGCAGAAAAAGCCACCGATAAGGCCGATGGCCAAGGCCGCCATCGGCGTGACGAACCCGGCGGCCGGAGTGATGGCCACCAGTCCGGCCAACGCGCCCGAGGCAGCGCCCAGGGTGGTGGGCTTGCCGGCGTGGAGTTTTTCGATGATCAGCCAGCCGATCATTGCACTGGCAGTGGCCACGTGCGTGGTCACAAAGGCGTTCGCGGCCAGACCGTCGGCGGCCAGCGCGCTGCCAGCGTTGAAGCCGAACCAGCCGAACCAGAGGATGCCCGCACCAGTGAGGGTCATGGGCAGATTGTGGGGCATGAAGCTCTGCTGGCCATAGCCCTTGCGAAACCCCAGGACCATTGCGGCGGCAAGGGCAGCGGCACCGGAACTCATGTGCACCACGGCGCCTCCGGCAAAGTCAAGCGCACCCATCTCCGCCATCCAACCGCCCCCCCACACCCAGTGGCACATGGGGCTGTAGACGAAAACCAACCAGAGCCCCGAGAACAGGGCGAAAGCGGAAAACTTGATCCGCTCGGCGTACGCGCCGCTGATCAGCGCGGGAGTGATCACGGCAAACATGCACTGGAAAATCATGAAGGCCAGGTGCGGGATGTTGTCCACGGGACCGTCGGCCTCCATACCCACGCCATTGAGGAAAAGGTAATCCAAACCCCCGATGATCCCCCCGATGTCCGTACCGAACGAAAGAGAGTACCCCACCACGACCCAGACGATGGTGGCCAACCCCAGCAAGAAGAAGCTGTGCATGACGGTTCCCAGGACGTTTTTCGCTCGAACCAGACCGGCATAGAACAATGCCAGCCCTGGGGTCATGAACATGACCAATGCTGAAGCTATGAGGATGAAAGCGGTATCCGCGGCACTCATACGAACCTCCTTGCCCACGCTCCAGGCAAGGGGATCCTGCCTAGGCCGTGGTCTTTTTATTTGTTTACTTTTTTGTTAATCACGCATCATCCATTTCTGCGAATTTTGGGAAAAGCTACACTATTCGTCGGTAGATGAAAAGCACTTTTTCTGCCCCGATGCAAAACTGTACCAAGCGACAGATTTGCAGTACGGGAATTGCCGCCCCACGCGATTCTCCATCACCCAACCCCATACCCAGCCCAGCATTCCCGGAAACCAAACCTGAACGCCGCACCGCGTGCACGGCCCACAGCCACAACCCCCGGCCTGTGCCGATTTCGTGAGGGCTGGTCACGCTTCGTTTGACTGGAACGCAAGACTCATAAACCAGGAAGTGCATTTCCACATGAGCGGGGAGGGTCCTTGTCGGAGATTGTTGCCCGCATCATGTTCAAAGGTATGGCAAGGGGCACGCCGCAAAGGCCAGGGGATACGTGATGGTGCGAAAGGAATGGTACGCGTCTGAACAGGCGCGACGACTCGCGGGGCCACGCACCTATGTCGGAATGGCCACGCCAAGCGGAACCGAACGGTTCAGGCCATGAACGGAGCTTGGCGCCAGGGGAAACGGAAACGGTGGAGAAGGCCGCACGTCCGCCGTGTCCGTGAAAATGGAATCACGGCACGATGTTGACTACCAGCTCGGTCTCGGAAACCCGTTCGACATCCACGCTTTTCGGCGGTTTGCCCTTGATATCCGCCACGATACGCAACTTCTCGTCGTGCTTGCCGATGCGGATGCCGCTGATCAACTGGTTGCTCGGCACGTTCATGGTCGAGGCGTGCTCCTTGAAACTCCCGAGCAGATCCAGGACCACTCTGGGCGGGTTGTCCAGGTTGAAGAACTTGAAATGCTCCAACGAACTGGAGGTGCTGACTTCCAGTCGCACTCCCTTGCCGTCGGGTGCGAAACGAAACTTGATGTTGCGAAGTTGATTCTTGTCCACGGTACTTGCGACAGGGGTAGCTTTCCTGGCAGGGGTGGCCGGAGCCGCTTTCACCGCCTGCGATGTCGGCTTCGCCGCCTGTGGAGCAGGTTGCGCGACCTGCGGCGAGATTTCAGGCTCCGCGCTCTGGCCAGATCCAGGTGCTCCGATCTCCTCGGTGGAGTCCGGCTGTGACAGTGCGGGCTCGGGAGCGTGTGGCGCGGCGGACTGGGGTGGACTCTGCTGGGCGACGAATTCGGACTGCGCGGACGGTCCCACGGTCTGCCATTCAGGTACGGCGTCTGGAGTCGGAGCAGAAAGAGGTTCCGAAGCAGCCTGAGATTCAGGTTCTGGAGTGGAAGGCGCGGCCCCCTCACCTCCCCCAGAAGGTGCTTCAACAATAGGAGCCGTGACGGCAGGAGCCTCCGCCCTGTCTTCCGAGGGCTTGTCAGGGCCTTTGCCCAGTCGGCTTATCACTATGACCACAAGGACCAGGAAAAGAACCCCAAGAACCAAAAAGGTAATTTTCTTGTTCATTCCCGGTTTGACAATGCGTTTGCCTCGCCCCTTCACCCCCTCGACGGGTGGGTCGAGCTGAAACGCTCCCTGCTTCTCTTTGTTGTCTTGCGTATTCATATTTGCCTCGGTATGTGAAAACAGTGTCTTTGTAAAGTACTTCTCCCTTGTGGCACCGTCTCGATGACAAGTCTTCCCTTCTCATATATGTTGAAGCGATGATGCTGCTCGACTGCCACGCCCACACCTCTCTGTACTCCTCATGTTCCAGGTTGACACCGGTCGAATTGTGCACTCTCGCCCAGCAACGCGGGCTTCACGGCCAAGTCATAACCGAACACCGCCGCCACTGGCCCGAGTCGGACCTCGACGCCCTACGGGCCGCCTTTTCCGGGCTGCGCATCTACGGGGGCATCGAGCTCAGCCTGCAAGAAGGATACGACGTGGTTTGCATCACAGGGCCAATCCACCTCGACATCCCCCTACTTCCCAACCTGGATGACCTGCGGCACGCACTCGCCCCCTGCTCGGGGGAAATCTTCAGCTTTGTGGCCCATCCCTTCCGCTTTCGAGACGACCTGCCTCCGGAACTCGAGGATATCCTCTCGGTTGTCGACGGAATTGAGATGAACTCCGTGAACATTCTTCGGAACAATGCGCTACGTGTGAATAACAGCCTTGCCCCCCGGAACCGGAAACGCTACGAACGGGCGCGCCACCGTTTCGAGCTTATCCCGCTCTACAATACCGACACCCACAGAGCCACAAGCGTTGGCTGCATCGCCAACAGCCTCGATGTGGACGAACTTCCAGCGTCCTGTATGGCACTCGCTGAACTCCTGCGGAAGAACGAACCACGACAGTGGCAAAATACCACGCTCCTTGAACAGCATCTGAAAAGCCTCTCGCTGTTATGAGCACGTTGCTGACTTGCGCCCAAGAGGTCCGGCTGGATAGCTACTTATTGCTCGCACCGACACGGCTGTTTTTTCGATAAGAATATCGCCGCTCTCTCGAGCACTTGTGCTGGGCATACCTGGGCTTGGCACAACAAGGTGTTATTATTCGAGCATTTTCCTTTGTTTTACCAATATGGTTTATTCTGCATGGAGCTGTCCAGAAAAAGCCTTGACTTCACTCCTGGACTGCACATAAGAAAAAGGTATTTCTCGGGGGTCATGCCACGTACCTGTAATGAACACTCTGCAAGGAATGAAAGGTATTGCCATGAACGTATGCAAACATCTTTGCCTGGGCTTGCTGTACCTCGCCTGCTCTTTGCTCCTTCCAATCGCGTCCATGGCCGCCGACGCCACGAACCCCGCCGGCACCACCATTCCCGGGAACTGGGACGGCACCGCCACCGCCGACAACTACACCAACCACGGCACTGTCAGTGCCGACATCGACATGACCCAGGGCGGAACCGACAATGTCGTCAACACCGGCACCGTGGGCAACAACATCTCCATGAGCAACTCGGATGGCAACTCGGTCACCAACTCGGGAAGTGTCTCCGACATTACCATGGGGTCTGGTAACTACAACAACGTGTCCAATGAAACCGGTGCCACGGCGAACGACATCTTTGGATCGGTCAATTCCGCCACCGGTGACAGCGGCGGTCAAAGCATCATCACCAACTCCGGCACGGCACGTGATCTGTACGGCAGTTACAACAACGGTGCGAACAACACGGGGTCCCATAACACCATCATCAATTTCGGCACGGCCAACAATATTTACGGGTCCGCCAACGCCTACGAAAACAGCTCCGGCGGCGAGAACACCATCGACAACTCCGGCACGGTCAACGGCGGCCTCTTTGGCTCCGGCAACTGGGGCGACGGCAGCAGCGGCGGCGAGAACACCATCACCAACTCCGGCACCGTCAACGGCTCCATTGTCGGCAGCGGCAACACAGGGGACCTTTCAAGCGGAGGCGACAACACCATCACCAACACAGCCCAAGTCGACACCATGATCGTCGGCAGCAACAACCTGGGCGTGGGCAGCAGCGGCGGTGAAAACAGCATCGACAACTCCGGCACCGTCGAATCGGGTATCATCGGCTCGTACAATCAAAACTCCGGCACCAGCGGCGGTTCCAATGAAATCAACAACTCCGGCGACGTAAACAGCTATATCTACGGCAGTTACAACACCACTGCGGGACCCATAGCTGCCAGTCAGGATGGCAGCCAGGGTACCGTAGTCAATGCGAATGGCACCTATCAGGGCGGTTCCAACACCATCACTAACTCCGGCAACGTCAACCAATCCATTTACGGCAGCTACAACGAAGGCGCGAGCACCAGCGGCGGCGCGAACACCATCGCCAACTCAGGCAACGTCGTCGATATCGGCGGCAGCGTCAATCTTTCCAACGGCAGTTACGGTGGCGCCAACACCATCCGCAACTCCGGAAACGTCTCCGGCTCCATCCACGGCAGCGACAACCAGGGTGAAAACAGCAGCGGCGGCGGCAACACCATCCGCAACTCCGGTATCGTGTCCGACTACATTTCTGGTAGCAACAATGCCGGTACGGGCTCCAGCGGAGGTGGAAACACAATCATCAACTCGGGTTCCGTTGCAAGCTATATTGACGGCAGCACCAACTGGACAACCAACAGCAGCGGTGGTTCCAACCGCATCACCAACTCCGGCATCGCAGATGAGCTATTCGGCAGTTACAACGAGGGGCAGAACAGCAGTGGCGGCTCCAACACCATCACCAACTCCGGCACCGTCTCCGACACCATTTTTGGCAGCTACAACATAGGGCAGGGTGCCAGCGGCGGCTCCAACACCATCACCAACTCCGGTACGGTCACCGACTCCATTTACGGCAGTTACAACGAGGAACAGGGCACCAGCGGCGGCGGCAATACCGTCAACCTCCTGGCCAGCAGCAACGTCGGCGGCGACGTGTTCGGCACCTTCGGCGGCACCGACACCGGCACCGACACCCTGAACATGTTCGGCGGCGCCGTTGTCGGCGGCAACGTGGGCGGCTTCGACGTCTTCAACAAGCGCGGCCCGGGCAGGGCCGTGGTCCAAGGCAACCTCAACCTGGGCGGTGCCGACGTGCACGTGGTGATGCACGAGTTCGAGACCCAGGTGCAGGTGGACGGCCAAGTCACCGGCGCCACCGGCAATCTTACCGTGGACGTCCTGGGGGGTGAGTTCGTGCACGGTCAGACCGTGGACGTTTTCAGCGTGGGCAAGATCACCACCTGGAACTCGGAGACCATCACCGAGAATTTCGCGGAGTGGGATCTGGTGCTGCTCAACGGCCAGATCACCGCTCTGTTCCTGGGGCAGGGCGGTGACACCAACGTCAACCAGCCCAGCGGCAGGGTGACTTCAAAGGACACCATGGCCCGCCAGTTCAACATCTACAGACGCCTTCTGCACCGGCGCCTGGCCAGCCTGCTGGCGCCCCGCCCGCCGCGTGACTCCCAGGAAAACAAGGAACTGAGCTACAACCTGCGGACAAATGGCACGGCCACCGGACTGGCGGCAGGCGAAGCGGCCGCGACCGCCGACACCCGGCGCTGGGGCGTTTGGGCCGACGGCGCCCTTTCCTGGCAGAGCAATAATTCCAACATCGCCCGCTTCCACGGCACTGTCTTCACCAGCCTGGCCGGCGTGGACTTCATGTTCAATGAGCGCCTCGTGGCCGGCTTGGCCATCGGCAACGACCAGACCTGGCTGAGAACCACCTTCAACGACGGCAGCTTTTACTCCAGCGGCTTCGTGGCCACCCCCTACCTGGCCTACTCCCTGCTGGACAACCTGATCTTCGACGTCTCCGGCGCCGTGGGCCTGGCCTACAACCGCCAGGAACGCAACAGGAACACCTTTGACTACGACAGCGACTACGAATCCGTCCGCACCATGATCGGCTCCAACCTCACCTACTATCATCTTTGGAACAACTGGAGCTTCGACGTGGGCGCCGGCTTCATGTACGCCAACGAATACTCCCCCTCCTACACGGAGCGCGGCGACGCCTACCTCCGCAACAAGGTCCGAAGCACCGATGTCTATGCCGGCGAGTTCAACTTCACCGGCGGCGTGAAATACTACTTCGAGTACTTCGCGCCCTACGCCACGGTGACCTACCTCTGGTCGCCCTGGATGACCCGCCCCGACTACTCCAACGACCGAGACGAGATCGAAGTGGCCTTTGGCGTGGACATCGAACCCACGGAATCCTTCACCCTCTCCCTGCAGGTCTCCAAGTCCTTTCTGCGCCGGTACGTGGACAGCACCAACGTGATGTGCGCACTCAGATACCAGTTCTGAGCAAGGGCTTCACTGCTACAACAAAGGGGCGCCGCGAGGCGCCCCTGTCGTTTCCTGGATTTGAAATCGAGATAAAACAGTTCGTTCGCGTGTCGGATCGTGATCAGATTTTCTGCTCCACAGCCGCGAAGCAGGGGATGCACAGTGTTCGCCCCCCGAAGCGTCGGGTACGCGATTCCATGGTGGATTCGCCGCAGGCGTCGCAGGTCAGGCTTTCGAGAACTCTCGCCGGGCGCGGGGTCGGAGTCGGGAGTTCAGCCACGAAAAACATCTCCTCCAGTTCGAGCTGCATGAATCGCTGCTGCAACGCGATACGCAACTCACCATTGCGCCGACGATCCTCCTCGGTGATGATACCGTCGGCCATCTTGCGCATCAGGGCGCCGAGTTCGTCGTCCATCCCGCCGCGCACGTCCGGTCTGAGCAGGGCGCGGAAGCTCTTGACCGTGGGGCGGTGATGGAAGGAAAAGGCCATCTTGCCGTAATCCTTGTGAATCAGATTCCCCTTGCCCATGGTGCAGCCCGTGAGAAACTGGATGGCGTCCACGCCACACATGTCGGTTTCCACCACTGCCACCAGTTCCGTGTCCGGAGGATTGTCGAACGTGCGCAGGGCCAGTTCGGCCGCGCGGATGCCAATCATCAGACCGGGGCAGCTGTGCCCGTGGAACTCGATGACCCGGTCGAGGGTGTCCTGTGGAATGTTGCAGGGCATGATCAACTCCGTATTACATCGTCTTTGCGATGATTGTGATGAATCGGGTCCTCCACGTCGCAGCCCATGGGGACCACGATGGGGTAGCCGCCGATGGTATGAATGTCAACGGGCAGGCCGTAGACCTCCTGGACCATGTCACTGGACAGTTCATCCACCCGTCCGGCCGCGAACACCGCACCGTCCTTGAGCAGCAGGAACTTGTGTGCGAAGCGCAGGGCCGTGTTCAAGTCATGCATGGTCATGACGCCGGCGATGCCGTGCTCATCCACCACGCGACGCAACATGGTCAGGATGGCGATCTGGTTGCGCAGGTCCAGGGAACTGGTGGGTTCGTCCAGAAGCAGGAGCCTGGGCTCTTGGACCAGGGCCCTGGCGATGGCCACCTTCTGCAACTCGCCGCCGCTGAGCTGGTCGATGTAGCGCAACTGCAAATGCTCGAGTCCCAGGCGACGCAGCGCGGCATCCACAATTATCAGATCATTGTCCCCCACCTTCCAACGCACGTGCGGCGTGCGCCCCAAGAGCACGGCGTCGAACACAGTAAATCTGGCTGTTTCGCTCTTCTGGGCCACGTACCCGATGCTGGCGGCGATCTCCGCCGGCCGCAGACGCAACACATCGCGCCCCTCCACGAGAACGACGCCGGCTCCAGGCCTGTGAATGGCGTTGATGCACTTGAGCAGTGTGGTCTTGCCAACGCCGTTGGGTCCGAGGATGGCCAGCAGTTCCCCGGCCTCCACGGCAAACTGCATCGCCGAGAGCACGGGATGGCTGTTGTAGCTGAAGTGCAGTCCCCGGACATCAAGCATGGCATGATGCCTGGTCATCGTCGCTGCCCCCTGATGATGAGGTAAATGAACACCGGTGCGCCCATGAACGCCGTGAGCACCGACACCGGCAGGACATTGGGCGTCAGAATCAACCTGGCCACGGTGTCCGAGACCAGAAGCAACAGTGCCCCCAAAACGATGCAGGCTGGCAGAAGGAAGCGCTGATCCGAACCGATGATGCGGCGCACCATATGCGGCACCACCAATCCCACAAAGCCGATGACCCCGAGAAAGGCTATGATCACGGCCGTGAGCAGGGAAGCCAGGAACATTCCCAGCAGGCGCACCCGCTCCACCCGAACGCCGAGCCCCTTGGCGGTCTCGTCGCCGGCGTCGATGGCGTTATAGTTCCAGACGTTACAGAGGAAGAAGACCGCCCCGACGAGGCAGACCACGGTCATGACGCCCAGGTGCGACCAAGTTGCCCGGGCCGCGTCGCCGAACGTCCAGAAGACCATGGCCGCCAGTTGCACGTCGTCGGCAAAATACTGCAAAAACATGGTGCCGGCGGTGAACAACGCCCCGAGCGCCACGCCCGTGAGCACCATGACCTCGGGCGTGGCACCGCGCACCCTGGAGATGAGAACGATGACCCCTGCTGCCAGCATGCTGCAGATCAGTGCGCTGGACAGGGTCAGCATGGGGTTGGTGATGGTCACCGCGCCCACGCTGGTGGAACTCATGGCGCCGGTTCCAAAGAGCATCACGCTGAAGGCGGCGCCAAAGGCCGCGGCGTGGGAAATACCCAGCGTGAAAGGCGAACCCAGCGGATTGCGCAAAATGGACTGCATCACCGCTCCCGACACAGCCAAACCGGCGCCGGCCACCATGCCCGCCAGGGCCTGGGGCAGTCGGATGTTCCAGACGATGACCTCGTGCCGCCTGGGGACCTCCCAGCCCAGGAGGCTCTTGGCCACCGTGAGCACGGGCACGTCGGCCGCGCCCAGAGAGATGGAGACAACCAGAGCCAACGTCAGTGCCACTGCCGTGGTCACGATGAAGGCGACCTTCCAGCCGATGTAGCGCCGGTATTCCTCCGGCACCCGGCCGTCCTTGAAGTGCATGCTACTCCATGGCCAGGGGGCTGAAGACCAGCCCCTGGAAGAGATCGTTCATCACGGGAAACAACGGCTTGCCCACCAGGAAGCCGTAGATGTCGTCCGCCTTGGCCTTGGGGTCGATGTCGGCGAAGCGCTCTGGATGCAGTACCTTGCCGATGAAATAGGCGTCGGCCAGCACCGAGCCGTAATTTGTGGTGTACCAGTTGTAAGGCAACACGCCGTAAACCTTGCCTTGCTTCACGGCGGTGAGAGTCCGGTATGCCGGGTCGGTGCGCAGCTCATGCAGTCCACCGGCGTTTTCCCCCATCTGTAGTGTGGAGAGGTCCAAAAATAATACGTCGGGATCCCACTCCACGATCATCTCCTTGGCGATGTCGGCATGATTCAGCTCCTTGCCCTCTGATGCCCCGGCCGCCGCAAGATTCCTGGCCTTGATAAAGCCGAAGGGCGGGTAAGCCGGTTCCGTGGAATGGAAGCCGTGAGGCCCCTTCATGGCCACGCCCCCGATGTAGACACGGGGCTGGGCTTCGTCGGGGATGTCCGTGGTACGCCGTTCTAGATCGGCAATGGCTTCCTGAAAAAAGGCGATGACCTCTTCCGCGCGCTGCTCCTTGCCCAATACCGCGCCCATGGCTCGCAGCGTAGCGAAGAAAGTGTCGCGCCCCTTGCCCAGATTGCCGTATTCCAGGGGCAGTACCTGGATGCCTGTCTTCTGCTGCAAGGTCTTGGGGTCCATGCCCATGCCCGAGTAGGTCTTGAAGATCAGCTGCGGTTGCGGCTCCAGGGCCAGGATCAGCTCGGGATTGTCATGCCCGCGAAATTCGCCGAAGGTGGGCAGCTCCTTGAACCGGGGATTGGCCAAGGCATAAGGGCGGGCATCGAAGCTTGCACGCTTGGTCTCCATGTCATCCACCGCAATCACGCGGTCCTGGGCCTGCAAGTAGACCAGCAGCCGGAGGCAGCCGGAGCCGGAGCAGATGACCTTGTCCACTGTTGGTGGAAGCTCGAGGGTATTGCCCATGGCGTCCGTGAGCGCCTGAGCGCTAACGAGAGCCGGCAGACCCAAGGCCAAAACAAGTGGTAGCAATATCAGACAGAAGAAACGCTTCATGAGAGACTCCTCTTCATCGTTGGTGGACAAAAAAGTATCTTCTCAACAAATACATACTCTACAACTGTGTAATAAAGTCCAATACGTGCTACGACTGTCTACGATAATGCCTCGTTCGGGTCAAGGGAATTCGGTGGTTCGTTTGCTGGCGGGAAAACGCCACATCCCTGGATGGAGTGGGCGCAAGGGGTTGTCATACCGACGGTGGAATCAACGCCGGAATCCATACCGTGGAAGGATGCTTACCGGGTGCTACGCCACGGGGACGACGCACGCGCCATGGGAACCACATGCACGCAACCGCGAGCAGAACGGGGGGATCGCGGGATGAGGACAGGACCGTCTTATGCTACTTTCAAATACGTGTAGTTCGAACGCGCCATCCCAACTCTGGCAACACTGGACAGACGCCGTAGAATCGGCCGGCTACATGTCCTGCATGGCTGCCTTTTTTTTGGCTCCGCGCATGACGTGCCTCTTGGCGGCGGAGAGCTCTGCCTTTCGCAGCCGCAGGCTCTTGGGCGTGACTTCCAACAGCTCGTCCTCGCGGATGAAGTGCACGGCCTGCTCCAGGGTCATGGGTTGCACCGTGGTAAGCGCCACGTGTTCGTCCTTGCCCGAGGCGCGCAGGTTGGTAAGCTTCTTCTCCTTGGTGGGGTTCACATCCAGATCGTTCTCGCGGTTGTGCTCGCCGATGATCATGCCTTCGTAGACCTGCTCCCCAGGGGTGATGAACAAACGCCCCCGCGGCTCCAGGTTGAAAAGCCCGTAGGCCACGGCTTGGCCGGGGCGGTCCGCCACCAGGGACCCCGTGAACCGTGTGGGAAAATCGCCCCGGAACTCCTCATAGCCGGCAAAGGAGGAGTTCATGATCCCGGTGCCCTTGGTGTCGGTGAGAAACTCGTCGCGATAGCCGATGAGCCCGCGCGAGGGGATGGAAAACTCCAGGCGCACGCGGCCCGAGCCCTTGTTGTTCATATTGATCATCCGCCCCTTGCGTACTGCCAGTTTTTCGGTGACCACGCCCAGAAAGATATCCTCGCAGTCGATGAACAGGTGTTCCATGGGTTCGAGGATCGTTCCGTCCTTGTGTTTGAGGATGACCTCGGGCCGCCCCACGCAGAGTTCAAAGCCCTCGCGGCGCATGGTCTCGATGAGGATGCAGAGCTGGAACTCGCCACGCCCCTTGACCATCAGTCCGTCCCGGCTGTCCGCCTCTTCCACGCGCAGGGAGACGTTCTTAAGCGCCTCCTTGTGCAGCCGCTCCCGCAATTTGCTGGACTGCACAAAAGTGCCCTCGCGGCCGCTCAAGGGCGAGGTGTTGGGCATGAAGAGCATGGAGACCGTGGGTTCGTCCACCCGGATGCGCGGCAGGGCCACTGGGGCATCCGAGGTGCAAATGGTGTCGCCGATGGAGACCGCCTCAAGGCCAGAGAGTACGGTGATGTCTCCGGCCTGGGCCTCTTCGGTGGGCACCAGGCGCGGGCCTTCGTAGCTTTGGAGGCGGGTCACCTTCAGGGGTTTGATCTCACCGGCCTCGTTGATGCGCACCAGGGTCTGGTTGGAGTGCGCCACACCGCTGAAGACCCGGCCGATGGCCAACCGCCCGAGATAGTCCGAATACCCCACGTCGGCCACCAACATGCGAAAGGGCGCCTCACTGTCGAAACGCGGTGGCGGCAGCATGTCCACCACGGCATCCATGAGGGGCGACAGGTCCGTGCCCTGCTCATCCAGGCCGCGCATGGCCAGGCCCTCGCGGGCGATGGCATAGAACAGCGGGAACTCCAGCTGTTCCTCGTCGGCGTCCAGATCGATGAACAGGTCGTAGATCTCGTCCAGCACCTCCTGTGGGCGTGCATCCTTGCGGTCGATCTTGTTGATGACCACGATGACCTTAAGCCCTGCCTCGAAGGTCTTGTTCAGTACGAACCGCGTCTGGGGCAAGGGGCCTTCCGAGGCGTCCACCAGCAGCAGCGCGCCGTCGGCCATGGACAGGGAACGCTCCACCTCGCCGCCGAAATCGGCGTGGCCCGGCGTGTCGATGATGTTGATCTTCACGCCCTTCCAGATCACGGAGCAGTTCTTGGCCGCGATGGTGATGCCGCGCTCGCGCTCCAGATCCATGCTGTCCATGACTCTGTGCACTTCCTGGTTTTCCCTGAACACACCGCTTTGGCGGAACATGGCGTCCACAAGGGTAGTCTTGCCGTGATCGACGTGGGCGATGATGGCCACATTGCGCAGGCCGGGGTTGGTCTTCTTGTCGGGCATTGGGGGAGTTGCTCCTGTTGTGTCGCTACGAAAAAACCCCGGCCAGAGGACCGGGGCTGCATGTGTGTAAGGTAAGGGGATCAGACCCGTGCCTTGAAAGAACGGGCAAAAAGCTCCTCGATGGCCTTTTTGCCGCTTTCTTCCAGAAAACGGGTACCGGTGCCGGTGAAATGCTTGTGGCCGATGACAGGGGCGCTCACTTCGATCCAGGCGGCCGCGGTGTCATCCCATTTGAACCAAGCGTTACGCTGTTGGCTGAAGACAAAGAGGGGCTTGTTGCAGATCTTGGCGAACTCCGCGCCCCAACCGGTACCGCCCTTGACCGTGCCGTCCTCCTGGACCACACCCACCACGAAGATCTCGTGGCCGCTGTCCACTTGGTACATGATGGTCTGCAACACCTTGCGCATGAAGGGGGCGTTGGTGAAGCTGCGGTTCAGGAGCCTGGAAACGTAGGCCAGGCTGACGTCCTTGCGGGCCAAATCGTCCGGGGTCAGGTGCCGGATGCCCCTGGAGCGCTGGGATTTGTGTCCGTCAAAGGTGAAATTGACTTCCTGAAGGCCGTACTTCTCGGCCAGCTCACCAAAATAGGCCTCGGCACCGTTGGCGCCGCCGCTGAAAAGGGTGTATTCCGCCGGATTGGACATGATGCTCTCCTTTTATTGCAGCCAAGCCCAAGGCACGCACACGCCCGGAGCGGAATTGCTATGCCACGCAATCATGGCCGCTGTGTGACAAACGAGGGTTAAGGGGGAAAAAACCAAAGACACCGCGCACTCCATGGATTGACTGGCGGGAACCGAACTTCATACAGGAGCAGGACGTCATATGCAAGTGTTTTTTTCAACCAATACCACGTGAACAGGCACAACACGAGGACAACATCCCGGACTCATCCGGGATACTTGGCCATATATGCCTTCTCGGACTCGGCAGTGCCCACGAGGATGAGGTCTACTCCCGCTTGCAGGGGCGCGTGGGGATCGGGATTGGTGACCATGTCGCCAGCGGAACTGACGGCTACGACGTTGCACCCGGTCTCCTGGCGGATGCCGCTCTCGGCCAGGGTCTTCCCGGCCAGGGAAGGATGCACCGAGACCTTGAAGATGTTCAGCCCTTCGGTGAGCATGAGCACCTTGCCCGGACTGAGTAGGTTGATGATCGTGTTGGAGACCAGGGTGGCGTAGGACATGACCAGGTCGGCGCCGGCCTTGTGCATCAACGATATGCTGCGTTCCTGGGTGGCGCGGCTGATGATCTGGATGTCGGGGCGCAGTCTACGGCAGTAGATGGTGAGGTAGATGTTCAGCTCGTCGGTGTGTGTGGTGATGAGCACCGAGGGCGCCTCGTTGATCCCGGCCGTGACCAGGGTCTCCAGGTCAGAGGCGTTGCCCAGTATCCAGTGTTCGTCCTTTGTCGCGAGTTTGGGGCTCTTTTCCACGATACGGTAGTCGATGCCGCGCTTGGCCAGGGCCTCGGCCGCTGCCAGCCCCACCCTACCCCCGCCGAGAATCAGCACCGGGGCGCCGGATGACGCCTTCTGCCCAACGAACCTGTCGTAGGCTGCCAGCTGCTCCTCCGTACCGGCGAGAATGAGCACGGTGTCCGAGCCGATGACCATGTCCGGATGCGGCATGGTAATGTTGCCGCGCTTCCAGATGCCCACCACGTTCATGCCCGTTGCCTCGCGCAGGCCGCAGTCCTGGACGCTCCGCCCCACAAGACGTGTACGCATGACGGGCGCCTCCACGATGATCAGCTTGTCGAACCGTCCTATGTCGTTGGACTGAGTGCTGGCGCCCAGGGTGCGCCGGGACAGGATGTCGCCCAGCATGCGCATGAACTGAAAGACATGCGTGGCTCCAGCCAACTGCAGGATGTCCACGGAGTCCTCCATCTCGGCGTTGGCCACTATGGGCACCTGGGGAGCCACCTCGCGTATGGTGAATACGGTGTTGGTGTTCACCATGTCGTTGCTCATGGCCACGATCATGGCAGCCTCGCCCACCCGCAGTCGGACAAAGGTGGCCGGGTCGTCCGCGTCGCCCACCACGACCCTGTAGCCCTGGTCCAGCAGATCCAACCCCTGTTGCACGTCTGGCACGAGGATGACGTAGTCGAAGTGGAAGCGTTTGAGTCTGGCCACCATACTCAGGGCCACGGAATCGAAGCCGATGATGATCAGATGTCCCGTGACGGAGTCCGGCAGTTCCCGAGGGACCCTCGACTTGGTCTGGGCCTCCAGGAAGGGGGCGTAAAAAAACTGGATGAAGGTGAAGGGAAGCATGACCAACAGAAATACGATGCCGGAAAACAGCACCACGATGGAAAATATCCTGCCCAGATCCGAGGTGAAGGTAATATCCCCGAAGCCGAGGGTGGACATGACCGTCAAGGTCCAATAGAAGCCCGTGATCCAGGAATGTTCCCGCCCTTCCATTTCCATGATAACGTGGAAAAAGATGCTGTAAATGGTGATAAAGACCAAGAGGATCGCAACGAACTTGGCAAGGGATTTGAAATTGCGTTGTGCTCTCTTGTCGTGGATGAAATACAACAGCTGAGAAGGCAAGTACTTCATATCCCGCACCTGCGTGTTGCGATCGTTGTCAGGGTACCCGTGACTGCCCTGAAGTCCGAATCCCGGTCACCAAGAGGGACTTTTGCAGGAAGCCCCGCACGGAGTCAAGGACAACCGCCGTGCTTCGAAGCGGTTTGCCGAAACCCGACAGTACATGAACAGACACTTGAGCCCGAAATGACACCGGGCGGAGTGAAGCCGTTTCACCCCGCCCGAAAAGCGGCATTTCCGCGAGACATCCACCATCAGGCTGCGGCCAGTCGCGCCTCGTCCAGCTTGTTTTTCCGGCGTTGCATGATCCAAACCAGCCCGACCAGGGCTATACCCACCACGTCCGTGAGGATCGAGGGCCAATAAAGCAACAGCGTGGCCGGCGCAAGCATCAACCATTCCAGAAGCGACGTCCTGCGCACCCAGTAGAACATGGTCAGGGATGAAAAGGCGATGGTTCCCAGGAAGGCGGAAACAAAACTCATGACCACCCGGAATGTCGTGGGCTTGATCTCGCCGCGAACCAACAGATCACCGGGTTGGACCATGGCACCGGGCTGTTTGTTGATCATCGAAACCACCGCGTTGCTCTCGGCCTCGATCTCCACTGTCTTGTCCCCCGCCTGCAACACCGCCACGATCTGCTCGGGCTGATACTCGACACCTTCCTTGGCATCCATCTTGATAATCGTGGCAAAGGGCACCCCCAAATCCTCGGGCACCTTGATCTCGTTGAGTTTGCCCTGGAAGAGGATAGACGGCGTGAAGGCGAAGAGCAGCGGCATGACGTAGAGAAGCTTGGCGAATTTGAAAGACGTCCAGCCCGTCTTCCATGGATCCGATCCGGCTATGGCCGCGCCTGCATAGGCAGCCACGCACACGGGGGGCGTGATGTTCGAATCCTGGCTGAACCAGTAGACGATCATGTGCGCGCAGATCACGGGCACGCCGAAGGTGCCCAGGGCCGGCACAGCAAGCACGGCCACGATGAGGTAGGCCGCGGTCACAGGCACGCCCATGCCCAGGATCAACGAGGCCAGGCCGATGAGAAAGAGCGCCAGAAGCAGGCTGTTGCCGGCCATGTGGATGATGATGTCCGAGAACTTCAACCCCATGCCCGTGAGGGAGATGATGCCCACGATGACACCGATGACGCCCACCGCCGCGCCGATGATCAAGGTGTTGCGGTAGCCTATCAGGATGGCCTCCCAGATATCCTTGATGCCCATGCGGGTCTCTTTCTTGATCCAGCTGATCGCGATGCAGGACAAGGTGGCCCAAAACGCCGAGAAACCGGGGGAACGCCCGATGATCATCATGATGGTCATCAACACCAGAGGCAGGGCGTAATACCAGTCGTTGCGGAGCACCGTGCGCCAGGGTGGCAGATCGGTATCCACGCCCTTGATATTCAACTTGGCCGCCTCGAAATGAATCATGCAGAACACCGAGAAGAAGTACAAAAGGGCCGGGCCAATGGAGATGAGCATGATCTGCCGGTAGGGCATGCCCGTCAATTCGGCCATGAGAAAACCCCCCGCGCCCATGATGGGAGGGAGAAACATGCCGCCGATGGAAGCCGCGGGCTCGATGGCGCCGGCCACGTGCGGTCGGAAGCCTGCGCGTTTCATCAACGGGATGGTGAAGGCGCCCGTGGAAACCGTGTTGGCGATGGCACTGCCTGAAACCGAACCAAACAGAGCCGAGGCGATGACCGCCACCTTGGCCGGACCTCCGGTGGTCCTGCCCGCCAATGCCAGGGGCAGGTCGATGAAAAAACGCCCAGCGCCGGACTTGTGCAGGAAGGCTCCGAAAAAAATGAACAGGATGACATAGGTGGCCAACACGTTGGCCATGACCCCGAACACTCCATTGGTGGTCAGGAACAAAGCCGTGGCGATGCGCTCGATGCCGATGCCGCGGTGGGCGATCAGATCGGGCAGGTATGGACCGAAATAGGCGAAACACAACATGCCCACCCCGATGAGGGTCATGGACCAGCCCAGGGTCCTCCTGCAGACCTCCATGGAGAGGAGCACGCCCACGAGGCTGACAAGTCCGTCCACCTCGTTTTCGGCCCCTGCACGGTAGTTCAATACCTCGAACTGACTGATCCAGTAGAAGACCGCTCCGGCGGAAGCCAGGGCGAAGAGCACGTCGCTCACGGTGGGGGCGTTGCGATCACGGTGCATGATCGCACGGTCGCAGATGAACAGGATCGCGCCCAACACCACTGCCCCGACAGCCAAGTACCAGACGGAAGACACGGCAGAAAGCGCGGATCCCAGACCATCCCGCGCGAGGATGTCGAAGATCTCTTTCATGTGGGCGTGGAAAGCCTGCGGACTCTTGAAAACTAGGAACACCGCCGCCGTGGAGGACAACAACAGGCCGAGGAAAACGCTGAGCACGCCCCGACTGATGGGGCCGCCTGCGGGAAAGAGCAGGAAAACCAGCAGATAGGTGATGCAGACATAGACGCCCAAGTGATATTGCGTGCCGATGGTCGCGATACCCGCGGCATAAAAATAGAACAGCACCATGAACGCACCGACCATGGAGGTGACCCAGTGCCAGAAGCCCGTGGGTCTGCGGTACGCCCTGGCGTCCTTGTCCATCAGCTTCTTGAGCTTCTTCTTGTCGGCTACATCCGTTTCCATGCTGGTGTCGAGAGTGTCGGACATCGTGCGGCTCCATTTTGAGGCTGGGGAAAATGGCCGGGTGGCATGAAATGACCGATGCGGGGGAATTCCCCCGCACCGGCGCATCGTTTCGATTCTGAATCGCGGCCTAGTTGGGCTGCTGGGCCGCGGGGATGGTCAACCCTTTCTCGGTCCAATACTTGACCGCCCCAAGATGGAGCGGTGTAGCGATGCCGTAATTGCCGTCCGCAACCTTCATGGCCTCGGCAGCCTTGGTCACGCTCCTCATGTAGGCCAACCCCTCGTCGGAATAGATGTCCGTAAGGGCATTGTAGATGATGTCCTCGGCAACGTGCTTGCCGGTGACCCAGATGGCGGAATCCTGGACGGAGAACACGTCGTAGTCCACGCCGCTGTAGGTACCGGCCGGAATGGTCACCTCGGCGTAGTAGGGATGCTCGGCGAAGAAGGGGCTGTTCTTGGCCGCCTCGACCAGGCTGAGCAGCTTGATCTTGTTGCTGGCCGCGGCCTGGATCACGGAAGAGTTGGGATAACCGGCAAAGACCCACATGGCGTCGATCTTTTTGTCACCCAGGGCAGAGGCGCCTTCGGTGTACCCGATGAATTCCACCTTCATCTTGTCCCACAGGCCAAGGGCGGTGAAATAGCGCTGCGCGCTCGCCGCGGCGCCGGACCCGGCCGGGCCGACCGCCACGCGCTTGCCCTCGAGGCCGCTCACGTCGCCGATGCCGCTTTCCTCCAGCACCAGCAGGTGCGCGGGGGCACCGTACATGTAAGCCATGCTCTGGGCATTGACATATTTCTTGTCGTCGTTGGTCAGTCTGCCGTTGGCACCGAGGTAGAGATCGCCGGCGTAGACGATACCGAAGTCCACCTCACCGGAATCGACCCGGCGCAGGTTTTCGAGGGATCCGGCCGAGGCCATGTTGGAGACTTCCACGTTTTCCAGATTGTTGGAAAGCCGTGTAGAGATGGCATTGGAAAAATACTGGAACGTACCGCCGTCGGGTCCGCCTGAAAAGGCCAAACGAGCCTTGGAAGCCATGCTGACGCCGGTGGACAGGAGCAAGGTTGCAGCCAGGACTGCAACGGCAAGGGTTAGGACAGCCATGCCTTTTTTCATCGTCGATCCTCCAGTAGAATATGTTGAGAGATTGATGGCGTCACGCCACGCAACTCAGCCATCCTGAACCCGCAAAGTGCCCCCATGAGCACTTCGACCTCCCGTGAAAAATCAGGTCATGAGAACTGCACCCAGCCAGCCCAAAGAAACGACCATTCCAGCCCGGTAAAGATGAACTCGGACGGCATGGCCGTTCCGCTTCGCATTCTTGCCCGTCTGCTCTAGCGCCCCCACTCATTGTTTCGCAAACCAACCAACAGTGCAAGTCATTACCGCACACGCCAGTGCCTCACCAGCGCGATATTGTCAGGACCGGCAGACCACGAATAATGACAAAGTAAAAAAGGTGTCCGAAAGAATACACCCTTTTGGCCCTGAGGCAAAGGCCCCGCCGAGACCATCCTCCCCGTCATGTAGATTATTTTCTTGTACTTTTTTCGGACAAAAGTCAATGCCCAGGGTATCGTGGAAGGTTGCCGCACGTTCCTCCCAAGGCAGGGCGGCAGCGGTCGTCCCTTCGCATCCCCCAAAACGGCCCTGCATACTTTTTTTTCCTCGTATAGGATATATACCCCTTGCCCTGACCAGGAAGCTGCATTATCTAGTGCCCATACGCCACGTTACTTTTTTCACATATAAACACCGCACCTTGCCAGGGTGCGAAGAGGAGCTGACCATGGCGACCATCACCAAGATTCTTTGCCCCGTGGACCTCTCCCCGGCTTCGGAAAAGGTGGCCGACTACACCAAGTACCTGGCCGCCAAGCTCGACGCCGAAGTTCTCTGCCTCTATGTCGCGCCGCGCATGAACCGTTACGCCGAACTCTACGTCCAGGAGCAGGACCTGCAAAAGGTCGTGCAATCCATCCTCACCGGCTCCAAGGAACGCATGGACAAGTTCATCAAGGATCATTTCCCGGATATGCGCGCTTCGGGCAGGGTCATAGTGGGCTACGCTCCCGAGGAGATCATCAAGGTCGTGAAGGAGGAGGATATCGATCTGGTGGTCATGGGAACGCACGGCCGTCGCGGCATCAACCTGATCATTTTCGGCTCCGTGGCAGAGCACGTGGTTAAATCCTCGCCGGTGCCAGTGTTGACCATCCGACCCTGACGACCTCGACATGACAAGAAGGGGGAGATTCCCGCAGAGACTTCCGCGGCATCTCCCCCGAAATCGATACACGGCCGACCTTTTCGTCCGCCGTTTTTACATTGTACCCGTCGCATGAAGCGGTCTTCGGCAACGGCTTGCGCGGTTGCCCGGAGGGGGGCGCGAGGCGTACCTGTCCGCCGGTATCACCGCGGGCTCAGCGGGCAATCCCCACGCCGGCTTTCTCCGCGCTTCCTCCTGGATGTTCGAGAGGCAACATGATCTCCACCGTGGTCCCCACGCCAGGTTGACTGGCGATGAACAGCGAACCATTGTGCTCCTGCACGATCCGATCCGCCGTGGACAAGCCCATGCCAATGCCCACCGCCTTCGTGGTGTAGAAGGGATCGAGCACATAGGCCAGCTCATTGTCAGGGATGCCCCGGCCGTTGTCCCAGATCCGAAGGGCCACCTTGTCCTCCCTACGTTCGGCAGTGATGCGGATGGCGCCTTGCTGTTCCGCGATGGCCTCGATGGAATTCGCGAGCACCTCCAGCAACGCGCGGGACACGCTCGCGGTGTCGATCCTAAGGCTCAACGGTTCGACAGTCACGGACCAAACGATGCTTTTCCCCTGTTCTCCAGCGATGACGTCGGCCTTCTTACGGACTTCCTCGAGGAATAGAGGTAGGGAACAGACGTGGGTCTCGCCGATATGTATCGACGTGTACTCGATGACGGCATTCGTCAGCTTCTCTATGCGCTCGGCAGCGGTCTTGATTCCGTCGAAATACTCCCCATACTTGTCCCGCAATTCAGGCTTGTTGCCGAGCAGGTTGGCGAATCCGGCAAGAATGGTCATGGGGTTGCGCAACTGGTGCGCCACGGCGCGGGATATCTTCTGCAGGCCTTCGGCACGCTGCGCGATCTGACGGACCACCTCGAGGCTGGCCTTCTCCGCGGCGTATTGTGCCTGCTGCGCAAGCCGGGCCTTTTCCTCGGCGGCCATGTTGAGGTATATGTTGTCGAACCCTATGGACACATTGGCGAAAAAAATGTCGATGAGCTTGTTGTCCAGATCGGTCAGGGGGCGGTACTCCTCGAAATAGATGACGCTCTTGGATCCGGTCTTGCTTTCGAAATACTCCACCCGTGATTTGTCGAGCACCACGTCATGCCGCTGCAGCAAGGCTGTATCGATGCTTTGACGCACTAAAACATCGGGGACATCCTCCACCTTTTTCCCAAGGTACTGTTCATACTTGCCGCTGGCGGCCTTGATGACCAGACCGGGCTCTTCGTCTGTGGCGGCGAAGCTCGAAGCCTGGCAATAGAGCGCGTCGCGTTTGAGATCCAGCAGGGCGACGAGTTGGGAGAGCACGCCGGAGGTGAATTTTTCCATGGAGTTGAGCTGAAAGATGTCGGACGCGGCGCCGATGATCTGCTCCAGCCCCTGGCGGTTGGCCTCGATGGTCAGCATATCGTTGTAGGTGCGCAGGGCGGAAACCATGACCGTGAAGAGCTTCTGCGCGGTAATTTCTGTCTTTTCCTTGTAATCGTTGATGTCGTACTCGACGATGACCTTTTCCTCGGGGGCCTGCCCGGGTTGTCCGGTGCGCAGAATGATCCGCATGAGTTTGTTGCGCAGCTCCTCGCGGATGAAACGGACGACCTTGAGCCCGCTGTCGTTTTCTTCCATGACCACATCCAGAAGCACGACGGCGATGTCCGGAGTCTCCCGCATCTCTTGCATGGCTTCCACGGCCGAATATGCGCTCCTGCACTGCAAGCCCTTGCCTTTGTAGCTGAAACCCCGCAGCACGAGCCGGGTGACGTGATGCACTTCTTCCTCGTCGTCGACTATCAAAACCGTCCAGTAGTCAGGCTCAACCCCGGCGGCTCGTCCATTCACCGTGGGCTGCGCGGCCGTCGGGCTCTCGCCGAAGAGCAGATCATCGGGTCTGGGCATGAGGAGGTCCTTGTTGCAGGGGTATGGTGACCGTGAGCGTCGTTCCCTGCCCCGGATGGCTGGTGCAGAGGATCCTGCCGCCCAGTGTCTGGGCCACGATGTTGTAGACGATGGACAGCCCGAGTCCAGAGCCACCTTTGCCCCGTGCGGTGGTGAAGAACGGCTCGAACGCTTTGGCCAGATGTTCGGGAGGCATGCCCTTGCCGTCGTCGGAATAGGTCAATGTCAAGGTCTCGCCGGAAGCGACGATGTCGATGGTGAGTGTCCCGGCATCCCCCTCGTCGTAGGCGTGCTTGAGGGAGTTGATGATGAAATTGGTGAGGATCTGTGAAAAGGCTCCGGGAAAGCTGTAAATAGTCAATTCCGGATCACAGCGAAGCTCGACGTGTAATTTGGTTTTCTTGAGCTTGGGCCTCAGACTGAGGAGGATTTCCTCGACATAGGTCTTGACGTTGAACGTCCGGCATTCCTCGCTGACCTGATCCACGGCCACCTGCTTGAAACTCTTGATCAGGTTGGCCGCCCGATCGAGGTTGGTCAGGATCATGGAAGTCGCCTCGGAAGAAAGACCAAGGTACTCTTCCAGATCGGCACGAGTGATGGCGCCTTCGGCATACCGTTTGGCAATGTCTTGTGTTTTTTGGTCGAGATGCGATGCCGCGGTCACGCCAACGCCCACGGGCGTGTTGATTTCATGGGCCACCCCGGCAACGAGACTGCCCAAGGCCGCCATTTTTTCCGATTGCACGAGCTGGTGCTGCGTCTGACGCAACCCTTCAAGGGCTTGGTTCAACTCCTGGTTGGCCACGCCAAGCTCCTCGGTACGCCGGGCCACCCGTGCCTCCAGCTCCTCGTTCAGGCAGCAGACCTGCTCTTCCGCCAATCGTCGCTCCTCCTCGCGCACCTGCAGTTCGACGGCCATTGTATCGAATGCGGCGGCCAGCCGGTTCAGTTCGCTCGTCCCGTGCGACAATCCGGTACGTGCGGAGAGATCACCCTTGCCGAGTTGCTCGGCGGCATCGACCAGACGGCTCAGAGGCTGCAGGATGGCGAACTTCCCCAGAGCCTGGACACAAACCAGGCAGAGTCCCGCGGCCAGCATGAACAGCACCACGTTACGGATGGTCAGGGTGTTGGCCTCGCCCAAAGCCTGCTCCACGGGAATACCCAGGCGTAGCATGAGATAGGGAAAGGGGGCGCCTTCGAAGTGGATCCGTTTGAAACCATACAGTCTGCTGATACCGTCCACGCCCTTTTCCAGGAACGTCCCCTCTTCCCCCTGCCTGGTCATCAGCTCTATCATGCGCGGCAAATCCGGCACCCAGGTGTATTTGTCGGTCTCCGGGAACCGGGTCAACCGGATGCCGTTCGCGTCGGTAAGCGTGAAGACCGACTTGTCCGGCAGATCAATCGAATAGAAGAGTTGTCCAAAATAGTGCAGGTCAAACATGGCCACGAGCACCCCGGCCGGTTCTCCTCCATAGTCGGAAACAGGTTGGGCGAAGTGGATGACCACGCGCTTGGTATCTTCGTGCAACTCGTAGTCGCCCGTCACGAAGGCCATGGTCCGTATGGCTTCGCGAAAATGCAATGCCCCTGAAATGTCCATCTCCTGTATTGCCGGGGCGGCGGCAAGCACGTTCCCCTGGGCATCGGCGAGGAGCAAGGAAACGTACACCGGGGTGCGCTGCTGCACCTCCTCTATCAGGTTCAGGCACGCAGGGACGTTCAAAGTCCGCGCTTCGTCGGTCTTGGAGAGTGTCATGAGCAGGAGCTTGGCGTTCTCCACCACCTGACGGTGGTGCTCCGCCATGGCTTGCACCTGACGCAAGGCGAAGGTTTCCGCACTTCGTACGGCCCTGTCCCGCAGTTCAAATCCAGTGACGAGGATGATCGCCAAGGCCGGCAGGAAGGCCACAAGCATCGACAGCATCAGGCGGGTCCTGATGGACCAGTTGGACAATCGCTCCATACGCCCTCTCCGGATAACGTCGGCAGATGGATTCTTCCATGGGAAAACCCTGATTACCGGGAGGGGGAAAGGCTGTCAACGAACGAGAAAGGAAGTCATCCCTCGTTTGCCGTATCCGCCTCCGCGAGCATGTTTCCCAGCGCCGTGGAAAGCTGGGTGACTTCATGCTCAAGAGTGTCCAGAAGACGTCGCAACGGCTCGAGATCGCCTTTTCGTGCCAACGCCTCCATTTCCTGGGCCACTTTCTGGCAACGCTCGGCGCCGATGGTACCGCAGTTCCCCTTCATGGAGTGCGCGAGCAGCGTGAGTTGGTCCAGCTTGCCCTGTTCCAGGAAATGGCGCATCTGCTTCAGACGTTGCTCGGCCTGATCGAAGAAATCCCCACAGACGTCGCGATACAAGTCCTCGTCGCCGCCGAACCGGCCGAGCGCACCGCGTACGTTGAGCACATCGTCCTGCCGCAGGCGATCCCGCTCTGCAGATCCTGAACCAACAGAAGAAACAGTAGCATCGGCCTTTCCCAAGAGCAGGGCCATGTCGTTCAGGGAAAAAGGCTTGGACATGAATCTGTTCATGCCGGCGGCCAGGCATTTATCCCTGAAGCCCGATATGGCATGCGCGGTCAGGGCCACAACGCTGACGTCCCTGTTCAGTTCGCCGGCTTCACCGGCGCGCAGGCGGGTGGTGGCCTCAAGGCCGTTCATCTCAGGCATCTCCACGTCCATGAGTACCATGTCGTAGGTCTGCCGCGCGAGCACCTCCAGGGCCTGAGCGCCGTCGGTCACCACATCGACGATATGGCCGAGCCGTCCGATGATGGCCTTGGCCACCTTGATGTTTTCCTTGTTGTCTTCGGCAACAAGTACACGCAGCGGCCTCGGCCTGTGCGGGGCCTCGGACAAGCCGGACAAGGGCGGCGTCACGACGGTCTCGGGGTCTCCGTGGCGAACGGGAACGACAAAGGTGAACACGCTGCCCTTGCCCTCCTCGCTCTCGACCCAGATGCGCCCCCCCATGAGCTCCACGATCTGTCTGCTGATGGTCAGGCCGAGCCCCGTGCCGCCGAAACGTCTCGTGATGGTGCTGTCGGCCTGGGCAAAGGCGTCGAAGATCACCCCCTGGACATCTTCGGGGATGCCCGGCCCGGTGTCGCGCACCGAGATCATCAGCTCGAAGGTATCTTCCGCGGGCAGGGTGGTTCCGTTTCCGTTCTCCATCTGGGAGGAGCGCGCCTGCTGTCTGCAGGACACGGAGATGGTGATGCCGCCGCGCTCGGTGAACTTGAGGGCGTTGTTCACCAGGTTGAAAATGACCTGCTGCAAGCGCAGTGGGTCTCCCTTGATGAAGCGTGGAAAATCATCGTCAATCTCCAGGTCCAAGAAAAGCCCCTTGCTGGTGGTCTGCCCCGAGAGTGAGCCTATGGAAACCTGCAACGCTTGCGCGAGATCGAAATCCCCGGATTCGAGTTCGAAACGCCCCGCTTCGATTTTGGAGATGTCCAGGATGTCGTTGATCACCCCAAGCAGGTGCTGGCCCGAATGGCTCACGGACAAGAGCTGGTCCCGTTGCTCCGGGCTGAGTTCACCCAACAGCGTCAGTTCGCTCATGTTCAAAATGGCATTCAACGGGGTGCGGACCTCGTGGCTCATCTTGGCCAAAAACTCGCTTTTGGCTCTGTTGGCCTTTTCCGCTTCCAGGGCGGCCGCATGCAGTTCCCGTGTGCGTTCTTCGACACGCAGCTCCAGGACCCTGGCATGGGCTTCCAGTTGCGCATGAAGCGTGGCGTTTTTCAGGGCCACGGCCGTCACGCCGGCGAGGGACTCCAGGAAGAAACGGCGTTGGGTGAAGTCCCAAACCGAACGGGAACCGACGCTGATCACGGCCATGACCTCTCCTTCCGAGGTCACGGGGACGGAGGCGAAAGAGACTATACCTGCCTTTTTGCATTCATTGTTGGTGCAGCGCGTATCCGTATTGATGTTGTGTGAAAAGATCGGCTCACCCGACTCCCCCGCAATGCCACAAAGGCACTCCCCCAGGGGTTGGAAGTCACGGGCCCTTTCGTCGCAGTCAGGGCAATGGAACCGCTTGAGCTCCAGGTCATTGCTCCTGCGCAGGTAAAACAGGGCGAGATCAGGCTCCAAGGCGTCCGTCAGTCCCTCGATCACGGCATCCACCACGGCTTCGGTGGTCAGGATATCGTTGATGCTCCTGCTCAAGGCATTGAGGCTGGTGAGTTCTGCGATACGCTCCCGCAGTTGTTCCTCGCTGTGTTTGCGCTCCGTGATGTCCTTGTCGAAGCCGAAATACCCCGTGAATCGTCCGGAGGCGTCATAAACCGGCACGCCGTTGGTCAGCAGGCAAACCAGCGAGTCGGATTTGCTGACGTTCCAGTTCTCCAGGTCGATCAGGGGTTCGCCCCGCTCCGCTATACCTTGGAACAACGCTCCTATTCGTTCTCCCTCATCCGGAGGCATGAGATCGAACGGTGTTTTGCCCAGAATCTCTTCCGGTTTGTAGCCAAGGACCTTCTCCACGCTCTCCGAGACATAAATGAAGCGGCACTGGGTATCGACCTCCCACAGCCAGTCACCCGTGGTCTCGGCAACGTTGCGAAATCGACGTTCCGACTCGGCCAGTCGCTCTTCGGCGCGTTTGCGGTCGTCGATGTCCAACATCACACCCGTGACCCGTGTGGGGCGGCCTTCAGGGTCACGCCCGGAAACGGAGCCCGTGCCCAGGACCCATTTCCACTGGCCGTCCTTTGTCCTGAGCCTGTGCTCCGAGCGAAACATGGATCGACGCCCTTCGAGGTGGTCATTCAGGTTGCCCAGTGTTGCCACTCTGTCCTCGGGGTGCAGTCTGGAGTCCCAGGCATCGAAGCCTTCGCCGACCTCCTCCAGGGTGTGGCCGATGATCTCCGCCCATCTGTCGTTATAGATGACCCGCTGTGCGATAATATCCCAATCCCAGAAGCCCAGCTTTCCTCCCCTGACCGCGAGCCCCAGGCGCTGTTCGCTCTCCTGAAGCGCCTGCTCGTAACGCTTCTGCTCTGTCTTGTCCTGATACAGCGCGGCTATCTCTTTGGAGGAAAGCCGCATGATATAATTGTCTCGCCAGCCCTCGATGCGCTTGTCCCGGTAGAAACCGACCGGAAAATTCTCGGCAACTCCCGTGCGCCAGACCCTGCGGAAGACGTCGAGCAGGCCGAATTCCTCAACACCGGGGAAAACCTCGGAAATCCTTTTGCCAAGGGCCTTTGCGCGCGAAATGGATTCGACTTCTTCGGCTGCCTTGTTGAAAGCCGTAATCACGAAATCACGGCCGTCGTCTTCAACCTTGTAGACGACCAGACAGGTGGACATGTTCTCGGTTATGCTCTCCAGCCGATCCTTGGCCCAGGAAAGCTCCTCCGTTGCCACGGCGAACTGCTGTTGCAGGGCGCGCCGCTCGCTGGCGACAAATTCCTCGCGTTCCCGCCGCGAGTGATCATATCGGCCGTAGAGCTGGACAAAAAAGGCCGCAAGACAAAGCAAGATCCCCAAGGTAGCGCCCCCCGCAATAAGGGCGGCAGTGGCATGCCGGGCACCACGCAGGGATTCCTCGCTGACCTGTTGGTGCAACTCCTCGATAAAATGTTCCAATTCCTGCCTGTAGCGTATTCTTTCTTCGGCGTAGAGTTCGCTCTCCAGCAAAGCCTTGGCGGATGCCACATCGCCGACATTCAGAAAGATGAACACCTGGCGTTTGAGCGCAAGCAACGCGTCATTGGCTTTGGCCAAGAGGTCTAGCTCATCTTGGGAGTGCCAGTCGCGTTCCATCGCAGCGAGTTGCCGCACGACTTGGCGCAGTGATTCTTCCGCCTCACGGTAGCGCTGCAGCAATGTCGCGTCCCCGGTGATCGTCGCCAGCCTCGCCGCGTTGGTCAGGCTCTCGTCCAGGAAGACTATTTGATGGGAAAGACGCAAGGCGGCGAGGTACTTCTGATTGTACCCCTGGAGCTTGGCCTGGGCGCCATGCAGCCCCCAGGCCTGGACCAGAAACAGCAACAAGGCCAGGACAAGCACCGTGCCCACGCCGATTGAGAAGACGATTCTTCCTGGATATGGGTGGCGGGATGCACTGCTCATGATCTTGATCCTATGCCGGCATACAGTCTCGTGCCGCTGTGCAATCCCTTCGCCACGGCTTGCGGGTCGCCTCCAATGGAGTGGGAGGCAGGGACCCTCCAGCTAAAAACGCAGAGTACTTCCATTGCTTGACGGTCCGGCATCCCAAAGGACCTCAGTCTCCTACAACTCCGGCGCATTGTTGTACCAGCATCGCTCGCTTTTCCTCTTCATACTCCATCAATTGCCGCTGCAAGTCAATGACAGTTTTATTACAGTCGTCAAGCCTGTTCTGCAATTTAAGATTCTCCTTTTGCATCTGCAACAGAGTAGATTCAAGCTGATTGATTCTTCTGGCAGCACCTTCTGCTGTCTTGTAATGGATGAACAGACCTACCATGGCAATGCACATGAACAAGACGACAAGAATCAAGGTGCCCACGCTCTTCCCCCTTGCACCGCGCTGCATTCGAGCAGTAAATTCCACTCCACCGGGCCGACACGGCAACGATACACAGGAGTACCTGAAAAGTGAATGCCCAAACTCCCGGTCCGATACGGCCAGGCCGTGTCCGCATGGTGGTTGGAAGGCAATGGCTGAAACACCTATTCAGACAGAGTCACCCGCTCTCCGTCTTCAAAATTCGGTGGGCTCCGGCTCCTCGGAGGTTCCCATCCGCCTGAGCAGGCGCATGGCCCGATCATGCCCAGGAGCGCAGCGCAGGGCCTGATCCAAGGATTTCCGTGCGGCGTGACGTTCTCCGGCCTGCAACTGGACGACCGCCAGATCACAGTGGATATCGGCATCGTGGGGCGTCAATTCCAGGGCCATGGAATACGCGCTCCTCGCACCGGTCATGTCTCCAGAGTCCCCGAGGCTCGCTCCCAGGGCGCGCAGAGGGTTCGCCGGGGGGATATCTCCGGCAAGAAGCCGTGCCAACACGATCCGCCGGCCGAACATCTCCTCGAACAGCCTGGCCTTGTCCGTAGCCTGACGCGCTTGATCCAGATAGCGCTCCATGGCGCCTTTTTCCCTGTAGGCCTCCGCAAGCCCGGCGTGGGCCTCGGAAGTGAGCGCCAAAAGCATCTCCCCCCTGGTAAAATACTCCAGCGCCTTGTCCGTCTCTCCCAGGACCAGCTCCAACACGCCACGCCAGCCGCACTGCTCGAATCCTGGTTCTCCCAGTTCCCTGGCTTCGATCTCCATTTCCAGGAGGTCACGATACAGGCGTATGGCCCTGGAGTGACGCCCCTGCATGGCTGTCCTCCTGGCCTGGACCACCAGGGATTCCTCCACGGCGCAGGTTGCCCGCAAGGTCAGGATGCGTCGCAAGGCGCGCTCGACGTCCTTTTCGGCATAGGGACGCCTGAGCAGACCCATGCCCCCTAAGAGCACCACCCGCGCCCTGAGTTCTTCCGCGTCATCATATGCAAGAACCAGCATGGGGGGGCGCCGCCATCGCAGACGGAGCGCCGCGGCCTCCAACAAGACCGTGGCATGCATATCCGCCAAACCCACATCACAAAGCGCCAGGTCGAAGGCCTCGCGACGCAGCAACGCCAGGGCCGCCGCGCCATGGGTCACGTGCTGCGTTTGCAGGGAAAACAACGTCTGCAGCAGAACGCTGTCCACCCGAGCGTTCTCGGCCACGGCGCTGCACAACAACACCCGCTCGAAATGCCGCAACTCCCGGGGCAAAGGTCGCAGGGGGCGTTCACCCGCCACGGTGACCTCTCCTCCGGACATTGGCAAGGCCCCAGGCAGGAGCTCCCGGAACTTGCCCACTGATTGCGGCCTGTCACGAGGATCCAGCGACAGGGCAAGATCCAATGCCCGCAACAACTCGGCTTCATGGCCGGAAGGAGCCCGTTCCAGGGCCGGGATAAAGGGATCCGGGCGGCCGGCCGCCAGCTCTTCAGTCCTGAGCACTGCCTCGGGAGGGCTTTCGCCGGTGAGAGCCAGATAGAATACCGCGGCAAAGGAATACATATCCGTCCAAGCCCCCAGCGGAGCGTCGGTCAGATACTGCTCCGGGGCGGCGAATCCTGCCGAGGGCAATGCGGGGGCCTTGCCCTCGCTCTCTCCACCGGGTTTGAACACCGCGCCAAAGTCCAGCAACACCGGCGAGAAATCCCGGCGTATGACGATGTGACGCGGGTTGACGTCCCGATGCAAGAAGCCCATGGCGTGCATGACCTCCAACCCATCCAGGAGGGGAAACAACAATCGGGTTACATCACGCGGCGGCAAGGGGCCGCGCTCCTCGAGCAAGGCCCCAAGGTTCTGCCCCTGTTCGAGATCCATCACGAAATAGGCTGTATTGTAGGCTTGGTGAAAGGATAGAACCCTGACGATGTTGGGATGTCTGAAGCGGGCCAGGACCCTGGCCTCGTCAAGAAAACGCGCCTTCCCCCAGGCATAGGCGGCTGAAAATTCTTGAGCACGGGGCTGAACCTCTCCGCCGGGCAATCTGCGGACAAGTGCTTCGGGCAGGTACTCCTTGAGGGCTACCCGTTGTTGCAGGTTCAGGTCCGAAGCGAGGTAGGTAACGCCAAAACCACTCCTGCCAAGGACGGCCTCCACCACAGTGGGTCCGACCACCGTGCCGGGGGGCAAGGGCGGTACTTCTTCCGTACAGGTTTCACGTCTTACGGCACCCGCCTGTTCGGAATCGAAAACTGGGACTCCCCCGTTGCAACCATCCATTGTATCCATCGCCCATCCTCACGACAACCGCGCCACGACCTCTACTGCACGCCGCACTGTCCATGTCAGGACCTGTTACGCCAACTTGCATCAAGAGGCAATATATTTCAAGATGTTGCCCGAGGCTGCACAGGATGCTCCCACTCCCAGCCAAGAATAAAGAATACGTGTTCTGTCGCAATCTTGTGTACCCACGCGAAAACGAGTACTCTGAAATGAGCACATGCAGTATACCCGCTCCCAATAGCTGCCTGGCGGACGGCCTGCCCTATGCCCCCGTCACCCGACATGTGGACATGCGAACACTGACAGCTCTCACCTCCAAGAAACCCAAAGTGAAGTGGGACGTGATCTACCTGGAGAAGGGGAAGATCCTGTCCAGGCACGTCGATTCTGACAATGAAGACGTCCTGGAAGGAAAACTGGAGAGCTTTTTCAAGGAAGGCCGGCATCTTCTCCTGGTTCTCCGATTGCGGAAGGGGTTCTTCAAGAGCAAGTACACCGCGACCATAGTGAAAATGGGGCATATCAAAAACCTGTCCTGGCGTCACAACCTGCATGTTCTGCTGCGCAACACCTATGCCAACGGCGAGGAAATCTGCGCGGCATTCGACAAGAACCTGCGCGACACTGATCGTGAAGAGCGGATACGCACATACAGGATCACGTCACAACTCGACGACGCCTGGTTCGTCCTCAAGGAAATCAAGAACAACATCCAACTCAAACCAGTCCTGCTGCTCTTCTCCAGTGCCGGCATAACCTGGGACCACATCCGCCATATGTACGTCACGCCTCTGGTGGATTTCGACGAACAGTTCAAGGTCATCGAGATTCACTACGACCAGGAAAACCCCAACAAGGTCTCGGTCCAGGACATCTTTCTACGCTTCAATGTCAGGCGCGTGCCCACCTGGCTCCTGGCCACTCCCAGCCGGACGAAGCTCAAAGGCGGCGTGCAGATAACCCGTTTCGAGAATTTCAGAGACGTCTTTTTCTCAAAACAGTTGGAAAAGGGCCGCAAGGACATGAGCGTGGAGAATCCTCAACACGTTGAAGAAGCCTTCACCAACTTCCTTCGCTGGGGAGTCAAACAGAGCCAGTCCTTCAAGTCACGCCAGGAAGTCACCATCTGAAAGGGGCGCGTCTCCCCTCATGGACCACAAACCGCGGCCTGATCATGGGTTGCCTGGACGAGCCGACCAGATGATGACGTCGTTTAGGATTTATGGATGTGCTCCAGGCCTCGTCGGGACGATCCCTTGCGCCTCGGGGTGAACAACTATTCGGGTTGTGTTCCGACCACCGACTTGCTCCGCTCCCAGTCCAGCAGGCCGCGCAGTCCTGTCTCCAGATCCACCCGCGCCTCGTACCCCGTTTCCAGCCGCAACTTCTCCACATTCGCCAGGGAGTGTTTGATGTCTCCACGTCTTGGAGGAAGAAAACACAGCCCGCTCGCGTTGCCGGTGATCCTGCCGATGCGTTGGGCCAGTTCCAGGATGGACGTCCCCTTCTGGGTGCCTACATTGTAAATGCCGCACAAGGGGGATGAGTTTCGCCCCCGCATTCCCGCGGCCACGAGATAGCTCTCCACGGCGTCGCTGATGTAGATAAAATCCCGGCTCTGTTCGCCGCTGCCCATGATTGTCATGCTCTCGCCGCGCAAGGCCAGGGAGACAAAGCGGGAAATGACCCCGGAGTATTGACTGGCAGCGTCCTGGCGCGGACCATAGATGTTGAAAAACCGCAGGGAGCAGCCGAATCCGCAAGTCTCGATGTAACGCGAGACGAGATACTTGGATTGACCGTAAGGGCTGGCTTGCAGATTCTCCAGGCCGGCATGGGCCTCCTCGATGCTCACGGCCTCCTCGCCCAGGGGGAGGGTGTCCAGGTTGCCGTATTCCGCGGCCGACCCGGCAAAGACATAAGAGCGGAAATTCAGGGCCATGGCCTCTTCGTACAAGGCGATGGAGGAGATGAAGTTGGTACGCATGGTCTCCTCGGGGTGCTCCATGGAGAAGGGCACGCTGACCACGGCTGCCAGGTGAAAAATGCGGCAAAGGTCGGGATACCGGCGGTTCAGATCTCGCAGTAACCTGGAATCGTTGATGTCACGCTCCTGGAAGTGGAACGCGGGGTGCCCACGAAATGTACTCATGTTCTCGGGCTTGCCGGAGAAGAAGTCGTCCACCCCCACCACTCCCTCGCCCAGGGCCAGCAGAGCCTCGCAGAGATGGCTGCCCACGAACCCCGCGCACCCTGTCACGAGACAGGTCACAGGCACCGAAGATTTGGCCATATTCGATGTCATTTGAGCCGCTCCCCTTCAGGCAATAGCGCACCCCGACTCGAGGCGGTTGCCCTGCGACATCGCTCCCCACGGAACGCGATATCGTTTCCCGCGGGATCAGTTGGCAAAAGCCTCAGTGTCACCGGGATACCCAGATTCGGTGATCCCTCCCCACGTTTGGAGTACCATGTGCATCGCTCTTTCGCCACCCCCCACCCATGCCTCCGGACACGCCATAGCACAATCCCGGCCCGACTGGACATCCAGCGTTGCCTTTCGGCCAGGCTGCCGGGGATGAAATCCCACCCTCCGACAATACGCTCTCCCTACCCGCTTTTGTTCAGGCCCCAGGCTGGCGCGAATAAAAAGCTGAAAAAAGGCTTGAATATCGCCATGCCCCCGTGCTATTATCTTTGCTTCGGGCTGATTCGGCCATTCGCGGCCCGGAACCATCGGGGATGTAGCTCAGCTGGGAGAGCGGTGCGTTCGCAACGCACAGGCCAGGGGTTCGAATCCCCTCATCTCCACCAGAAAATTCAAGGCCTTGCAGAGAAATTTGCAAGGCCTGTTTTTTTGAACACACAAACGTGGTCACTTTTCTCGAAAACCTTGACATTCAAGTATCCCCCACTATGATTGCAGCACCATCAGTCATCACCGCAAGGAGCCGATATGCCCAAACTCGTCGTCAACGTGGATCATGCGGCCACACTGCGTCAGGCACGACGCGGCAAGGAACCTGAACCCCTCACCACCGCGCATCTGGCCGAGTTGGGCGGTGCGTTCGGCATCATCGTTCATCTGCGCGAAGATCGGCGACACATCCAGGACCGTGACGTTGAACTCCTGTCCAAGGCGCTGAACACTCGGCTGCACCTGGAAATGGCCGCCACTGAAGAGATGCAGGCCATTGCCCTGAAGACCAGGCCGCACATGGTCTGCCTGGTGCCGGAAAAGCGCGAGGAGCTGACCACCGAAGGCGGGTTGGCCGTGGCCGGCCGCGAACAGGAGATCAGGGAGTACCTCGCCCCCCTGCACAGGGCCGGAATCCGATCCAGCCTGTTCATCGAGGCCGCGGTGGAGCAAATCGAGGCCTCCAAGGCCGCCGGCGCCGAGTACATCGAAATCCACACGGGACACTATGCCGACGCGACCACGGAAGAAGTTGCCTCCCTGGAATTCGAAAAAATCCGCCAGGGAATCCTGCTCGGCCAAGAGTTGGACCTCAAGGTCAACCTGGGGCACGGCCTGAACTACACCAACATCCAACGCTTCGCCAAGGTCCCCGACATCCGTGAATACTCCATCGGCCACAGCATCCTCTCCCGCGCCCTACTGGTGGGTATGCGCGAGGCCGTGGCCCAGATGGCCGCCATCATCGCCACCTTTACCGACTGACGCCGGGCGACTTTTCCATGATCCTCGGCATCGGCATAGACGTGGTGGAGCTGGACCGTATACAGGCGCTCTGGCAACGCTTCGGGGAGCGGTTTTCCGCCCGCATCCTCACGGACCTGGAACTGCGGGAACTGCCCCAGCATTCCGAGAGCAACGTGATCGCCTTCCTGGCCGCCCGTTTCGCCGCCAAGGAGGCCGGCGCCAAGGCCCTGGGCACGGGATTCAGAGAGGGTGTGAGCCTGAAGAACATCGAGACGCTCTCACTCCCCTCGGGCAAGCCCATATTGCACCTGCACGGCGCCGCCGCCACCCTGGCCCACCGAATGGGTGTCGGAGGCAGCCATGTGAGCCTAACCCATGGCCGCGATGTGGCCGCCGCCGTGGTGATTCTCGAAACATAGCAAGGGGATGATGTCATCGTGTTCGCCCCACTGCCCACACCCGAAGAAATGGCCTTCTGGGACCGCCAGAGCATCGAGGTCCACGGCCTGCGCAACGAAATGCTCATGGAGAACGCCAGCCGCGAGGCCCTGGCCGTTCTGCGCGAGCACTGCGCCCCCTTGTCCGGCAAGCGCGTCCTGCTTTTCGCTGGCAAAGGCAACAACGGGGGCGATGCCATCGCCCTGGGACGGCACCTGCACGACCAGGGCGCGGAAGTCCTGGTGCTTCTGGCCGGTGCGGCCAGGAACCACACCGGGGCCAGTGGTTATCACCTGCGGCTGGCCCGACGTGTAGGCACGCCCTGCCGCACCACGACTCCTGCGGGTCTCGACTCTCTGCTCCGGGAATACGGTCTCCCGCATATCGTGGTGGACGGTCTATTCGGCACCGGCTTTACCGGTACCCCGCGCCCCCCGTACGATTTGTGGATCAAACAGATCAACGCCCTGGGCCTGCAGGCCTTTGTCCTGGCCCTGGACATCCCCTCGGGCCTGGACGGCCTGAGCGGCAAGGCAGCGTCCGAAGCCGTGCGAGCCCACGCCACCGTGACTTTCGAGGCAGCCAAGATCGGACTGATGCTCCCTGGCGCGGCTGCATACGTGGGAAGGCTCCATGTCCGCGCCATCGGCATTCCCAGGCGCGTCAGGGAGGAGTACCCTCCCGCCTGCCAGCTGCTGACTCCGGACGTGGTCCGGCTCCTGCCCCGCCCCTTTGCCGGAATGCACAAAGGCGACGGGGGGCGGGTCTGCATAGTGGGCGGTTCCCCCGGACTTACGGGCGCCCCTGCCCTGGCTGCCCTGGGCGCCCTGCGCTCGGGTGCCGGCCTGGTCACCGTGGCCTGCCCGGCTCCCTTGGCCCAGGAGGTGAAGCACGGCAGATCCGAGATCATGACCCTGCCCCTGCCGACCGGGGAGTGGATCCCCGGGGCCTTGGCCCCGCTCATGGACCTCTTGCAGCGCTGCGACGCCCTGGTGCTCGGTCCGGGCATGGGGCACGACCCCGGCGCCGTGGACTGCGTGGAGGCCCTGCTCGAGTGCAAACGCCCCCCCACGGTGCTGGACGCCGACGCCTTGAACTGCTTAGCGGCGAGGCCCCGCCTACTGGAACTGCTGACCGAAACCGACGTGTTAACGCCCCATCCCGGCGAAATGACCAGATTGCTGGCAGCCGACGGCTTTCCCGAAGCCTCTGTTCCGCGGGTGCAGGCAGACCGACCGGGCGTGGCCAGGGCCTTTGCCGCGCGACACCAGGGCGTGCTGGTGCTCAAGGGCGCGGGCAGCATCATCGCTGGGCGGGACGGCCAGGGACGCCTGTTCACGGCCCTTTCACCCCTCGACGCCCCCTGCCTGGCAGTGGGGGGCAGCGGCGATGTCTTGTCGGGCGTGACAGGAAATTTGCTCTCCCGCGGCCTCCCGGCCTTGCATGCGGCATGCCTTGGAGTGTATTGGCACGGTTTCAGCGGCCGATGGCTCGAGAACTCCTTCCCGCTACGGGGGAACCTGGCGTCGGAGATCGCCGACGCCCTGCCCTCCGCCCTGGCCGAACTCTTACGTTGCACTACGGAGAAATGAGAACATGTTGACCGCCAAGGACCTGATGACCACCCACTGCGTGACCGTGGGCCTGGACGACGATATCACGGAGGCCGCCCGCCTGCTTCTGGAAAAGGGATTCAACGGTGTGCCTGTCGTGGACGAAAACAACAAGGTTGTGGGCATTCTCTGCCAGAGCGACCTCATCGCGCAACAGAAGCGGCTGTCCATCCCTTCGGTGTTCACGTTGCTCGACGGCTTCATTCCCCTCTCCTCCACGAACCAGTTGGAGCGGGAGATCGACAAGATCACGGCCACAAAGGTACGTCAGGCAATGACCCCGCAACCCAAGTGCGTGTCCCCGGACACGCCCATCGAGGACATCGCCACCACCATGGCCGATCAGAAGCTCTACACCCTGCCGGTGGTGGAAGGAGGCAGGCTTGTCGGAATCGTGGGCAAGTCCGATATCTTGCGCGCCCTTGTGGCCAAGGATTCGACCTAGCCCGCAACCCGGTCGTAACCTGGTTGCTGTAAGCTGGTCCATTGCATTGTTCGAGGTTCCGAATGTCATGCACCTTCACCCTGCGGAATGCCGACGCGACGCTGGATTTCGGCCGAGCCTTGGCCTCGGCCCTGCCCCTGGCACCGCCCTATCCGGCCCTGCTGCTCGTGGGCGATCTGGGCGTCGGCAAGACCACGCTGACGCGCGGCATCGTCGCGGCCTTGCCTGGAGGAGAGGACGCGGAGGTGGCGAGCCCGAGCTTCACGTTGCTGCACCTCTACCCCACGCGGCCGGAGTGCGCCCACATCGACCTCTACCGTCTGGTGGGGTTGCAACCGGACGCCTCCATCCAGGACGTTCTCGAACAGGACTCGTTACTTGTCATCGTGGAATGGGCGGAGTATCTCCCGGTCAGCCTCGTACCCGGCGATCACCTGCGCCTGTTCCTGAGCGAGAGCGAACAGGGACGCGAGGTGCGTCTGGAGGCCACCGGAGTGACGGCCGACGCCGTTCTCGACAGGCTGCACACCAATTGGCCCCGGCCCTGAGTCGGCACCGACTGTGTCGGCGTGAATCCGCGGCAACAATTCAACAGGAATAGTTCGTCATGCGTATTCTGGTACAGAAATTCGGCGGTACATCGGTAAAAGACCTGCACTGCATGCGGCTGGTGCTGAGCAAGGTGCGCAAGGCGCTGGATCAGGGATACCGCGTGGTGGTCGTACTCTCGGCCATGGCCGGCGAAACCAACCGGCTCATCAGCCTGGCCAGGGAGTTTTCCCCCAGGCCCGATCCCGCGGAACTCGACGCGCTCTTGGCGGTGGGCGAGCAATCCTCGGTCGCTCTGTTCGCCATGCTGCTCAAGAACGAAGGCATCAGGGCCCGTTCCGTCATGGGTTTTCAGGTCCCCATCACCACGGACGAGAAGTACGGCCGGGCGCGCATTCTTGAAATCGACAGCTCAGTCCTCAAAAGCATGTTCAACACCTACGAAGTCCTGGTGGCCGCCGGGTTCCAGGGCTACGACACCAACAACCGGATCACCACCCTGGGGAGGGGCGGATCCGACACTTCGGCCGTGGCCCTGGCCGCGGCCCTGAACGCCGAGTTGTGCGAAATCTTCACCGATGTGGACGGCGTCTACACCACGGATCCAAACATCTGTTCCACAGCGCGCAAAATGGATCGCATCGCCTACGACGAAATGCTGGAGATGGCCAGCATGGGTGCCAAGGTCCTGCAGATCCGATCCGTGGAGTTTGCTAAAAAATACAACGTTCCCGTGCATGTGCGTTCCACTTTTTCCGACGACCCAGGAACGCTGGTCAGCAAGGAGGACCCGAAAATGATGGAGTCAGTACTCGTTTCCGGCATCGCCTACGACAAGGACCAAGCCCGGCTTACGCTGCGGGCCGTGGAGGACAGGCCCGGCGTGGCTGCCTCGATTTTCGCCCCCCTGTCCAAGGCCGGCATCCTGGTGGATATGATCGTCCAGAACCCCAGCAAGGATGGGGTCACGGACATGACCTTCACCGTGAGCCGCAACGACCTGGAGCGCGCCGAGGAGATCCTTCGCGACCTGCTACAGGAAATCAAGGCAGCCGAGATCCTCAAGGACATGTACGTCTGTAAGGTCTCGGTCATCGGCGTGGGCATGCGCAATCACGCGGGCGTCGCTGCCAAGGCCTTTGCCGCGTTGCACAAGGAGAACATCAATATCCTGATGATCAGCACCTCGGAGATTAAGATCACCTGTCTGATCGAGGAAAAATACACGGAACTCGCGGTACGCACCCTGCACGAGGCCTTTGATCTCGCAAACGGACAAGCGAACAAGAGATGAAACAGATACACGTATACGACACCACGCTGCGCGACGGAGCCCAGGCCGAGGACATCAACCTCAACCTCGACGACAAGATCAAGATCGCCAAAAAATTGGACGAACTGGGCGTCCATTACATCGAGGGCGGATTCCCCGGCTCCAACACCACTGATGCGGCCTTTTTCAAGGAAATCCAGAACTATTCCCTGAAGCATGCCCGCGTCGCAGCCTTCGGCAGTACCCATCACCCAAAGAGCACCGTGGAAAAGGACCTGGGACTCCAGGCCGTGATCCAGTCCGGCGCCCCCGTGTTCACCATCTTCGGCAAGACCTGGGATCTCCACGCCAGGCACGCCCTGCGCGTGGAACTAGAGCGCAACCTCGAGCTGATCCACGACACCATGGCCTTTCTCAAGGGACATTGCGAGGAACTCGTCTTCGACGCCGAGCACTTCTTCGACGGCTTCAAGGCCAACCCGGAATACGCCCTGACCGCCATCGAAAAGGCACATCTGGGAGGTGCCGACGTCCTGGTTCTCTGCGACACCAACGGTGGCACCATGCCTTACGAAGTCCGGGAGATCATCCAGCAAGTCCGGCAACGGCTGCCACAAGCCCGTCTGGGCATGCACGCGCACAACGACTGCGAACTGGCCGTGGCCAACTCACTGGAGGCCGTGCGCCTCGGCGCGACACACATCCAAGGGACCATCAACGGATACGGGGAGCGCTGTGGCAACGCCAACCTCTGCTCCATCATCCCCGTTCTCGAACTCAAGTCGGACGGCGAATTCCACTGCCTCCCACCGGGGAACCTGCAACTGCTGACCCATGCCGCGGCATACATCTCCGAGGTGGCCAACGTCCGCCTGTTCAACAGGCAACCCTTTGTGGGGCGTTCGGCCTTCGCCCACAAGGGGGGCATGCACGTCAGCGCCGTGAGCCGCGACTCCCAGCTCTACGAGCACATCGACCCCGAAGCCGTGGGCAATCGCCAACGCGTGCTGCTCACCGAACTCTCGGGCCGGGCCAACATCGTCAACCTGGCCAGGCGCTTCAACCTGCACATGGACAAGGACGAGCCCGTGGTGCACGGCCTGCTCTCGGAGTTGAAAAAACGCTCCGGCATGGGCTACGACTACGCCGCGGCGGAAGCCTCGGTGGAACTGTTGCTCTTCCGCAAGATCGCCCAGCGCGGGGCACGCGAGTTCTTCAAGCTCCTGCAATTCCGGGTGCTCGACACCAAGGCCTCGGACACAGCCCCGCCCCTTTCTGAAGCAACCGTGAAGGTGGAGGTGGAGGGCATGATCGAACACACGGCGGCCATGGGCAAAGGTCCGGTGAACGCCATGGACAACGCCATCCGCAAGGCCCTGCGCCCCTTCTATCCCAGGCTCGACGAAATGCGGCTGCTGGACTTCAAGGTCCGGGTGCTCAGCCCTTCCTTTGACGGCGAGGGCGGCACGGCCTCTGGCGTGCGCGTACTCATCGAGTCCGGCGACAGCAAGGCCCACTGGGTCACCGTGGGCGTCTCCTACAACATCATCGAGGCCAGCTGGCAAGCCCTGGTGGATTCCATCACCTACAAGCTCTACCGCGACGAGCAGGAGCGCCGCTGCTCCACTGACGAGGAGTGCTGAACAAGGCCTGTGGATCCCACGGCCTGTGTACCGTCGGTATCCCGTGCCAAGGGGTGGCGCGCGGTGTCCTCGCCCTTGATCACGATTGCTTCCGCGGCTGTTCCTCGCGCAGCACGTATGGTGTGCGCGCCCCTGATTCCTGGGGCGCCGTGTCCAGGAAAGCCTCCACACACTCCGGGCAGAGCTGGGTGCCAGTGACCTCCTTGATGATCTCGTAGGCCTGGGAATCGGGGAATCCCCTGCGATAGGGGCGGTCGCTGGTCAGGGAATCAAAGGTGTCGGCCACGGCCAGGATTCTGGCCCAAAGCGGAATGCTCTCGCCGGCGAGACCATCCGGGTATCCCGTGCCGTCGTAATGTTCATGATGGTGGCGGATGGCCTTGGCCACCTGTCCCATGCCCGGGATGGGGGCGATTATATCCGCGCCCACCATGGAATGGGTCTTGATGATCTCGTATTCCGGGACAGTGAGCTTGCCGGGTTTCTGCAAGATGGCATCGGGAATGCCGATCTTGCCCAAGTCATGCAACTGTCCGGCCAGATGGATATTCTCGTTGTCCTGGTTGGTGAGTCCCAAGCGGCGGCTGATGCGAACCGCAAGCTTGCCCACGGCGTCCGAGTGCGACTTGGTGTAACCGTCACGGGCGTTGAGCGCCCGGGCCAAACTGGAGATGGCGCCAAAGAGCAGGTTCCGCTCCAGCTCGATCTTCTCCAAGTTTTGCCGCATGAGTTCGTCGTAGCTGGCCAGCAGTCTCTTGACCATGATCAGCAGCTGTCCCGGCAGGAACGGTTTGATCAAATAACCTGCTATGCCCCGGCCTTCGAAGGCCTGGGGTCCATCGTGCCTGCGGTTGGTGGTCATGGCGATGAAGGGAACCATGGCCAACCGATTATCGTTGAGCATCTTGTCGCGCAGCTCGAGGCCGTCTCCGTCCTCCATGATCACGTCGCTGACCACCAAATCGAAACGCAGGTTCTGCAACAACGCGATGGCGGCGTATCCGCTGCTGGCCTGGGTTACCCGATACCCTTTCTCCTGCAGCAACCCGGCAATGAAATGTCTGAACGATTTGGAGTCATCCACCACCAGGATGTGTTTCCTGATGCTGGGGAGTAGGGTTGCGCCATGCATGGCAAGACCTCCTTTCAGGTCGTCCCGTGCTGTTGTTCGCTGCTGCGAACCGCCCGCCGGACCACCTGAGGCACATCCAGGATGAGCGAAATGCTGCCGTGGCCGTTGACCGTGGTGCCCGAGATGAAGTCGACGTCATCGTACATTTCACTCAGACTCTTGATCACCGCTTGCTGCCGGCCGATGACGCTGTCCACCGCCAGCCCCACCAGTGCGTCGTCCACGTTGACCACGACGATCCGCTCGTAAACGGGCTGCTCCCCGGGAGTATGCAGAAGCCGGCGCAAACTCACGCAGGGGATCATATTCTCCATGTAGTGGATGGTGTTCACCAAGGGGGGCGCTTCCTGAAGAAACCGCTCCTGGCAGGATTCGACGTGAACCAGGGGGAGAATGTAGGATTCGCGTCCCACCAGGACATTGAGACCGTCGATGATGGCCAAGGTCAACGGGAGACGGATGGAAATCTTGGTGCCCTCGCCAGGAGTGCTTTCAATGTCCACGCTGCCGCGAATGGCGTCGATGGAGCGCTTGACCACGTCCATGCCCACGCCGCGCCCGGATAGTCCGGTGACCTCCTTGGCCGTGGAGAATCCCGGCAGGAAGAGCAGGTTCAGGCCCTCCTTCTTCTCCAGGACCGTGTCGGGCGAAAGCAACCCCTTTTCCACTGCCTTCTGCCTGAGTACCTCGATGTCGATGCCCCTGCCGTTGTCCATGATTTCAATGAGTACATCGCCTCTGGAGTGCTCCGCACGCAGGAGCACGGTTCCTACCCGGGATTTTCCGACCTTCTCGCGATCTTGGGGAGACTCCAGGCCATGATCCAGTGCGTTGCGCAGGATGTGCATCAGGGGGTCCTTGAGCTGGTCGATGACGGTCTTGTCCAGTTCGGTGTCTCCACCCTCGGTGACGAATTCCATCTCCTTGCCCAAGGAGTCGGCCACATCGCGAACCATGCGCCGCATGGAGCCGAAGACCGTGCCGATGGGCAACATGCGCATGCCCAAGGCGTTTTCGCGCATCTGCACCGTGAGCCGTTCCATGTCCTCGGCGATCTGCGAGACCAGTGAGTTGCGTATGCTCTTGGCCGCTATGGAGAGCCTGGCCTGGAGTATGACCATCTCGCCGACCATGTTCACCAGGTTGTCCAGGCGGTTGGCATCCACACGGATACTGGCCGTCTTGGCGTCAACGGGTTTGCGGGGCGTGGATCTGGGTTGCGGGATTGGTGTCTTTTTCCGTAGTGCGGTGCAGGCCTCGAAGGCCTGCTGCAGCGAGGTGAAAATTGTGGCCGAAGCCTCCTGGGGATGGCCGCGGATCAATTCGGCCATGTCCTCCAGATCGGAATCACGAACACCGCTTTTTCCAAGTTGTCGGATCTCCAGGCCTCCTTCGTCCTCCACGAAGATGAACACGTCGCGAATGGCGTTTTCATCCTGGGCCGTGATCAGCAGGACATCCCACCAGGCATAGGTCTTTTCGTGCTCATAACTCTCCAAGGGGGGGATGTCTTCGGGGTGGTAGATGTCCAAACCCCGCCCCAGTTCCAACAGCTCTTCCACAAGGGCCAAGGGTTTGGTGCCACTGAGAAAGGTGTCGGGAGCCGGGCGGTACCGGATCCAGTAGGTTCCCAGGGGGGGCGGGGCCTCGGACGCCTGTTCCTGGAGAGGTTCTTGGTGTTCCTGGGCCTTGACGCCGCCGGGCTCCAGATAGCTCCGGAATCGTTCCAGCAACGCATCAGACCTGACTCGCGCCTCGGGCGAACCCGCTGGTGGTTCCTGGAGCAAGTAGTGGATGTGGTCCTTGGCCTGGAGCGTGAGCGTCAGAAGTTCCTTGGTGACCGGTATGTCGCCGTTGCGCACTCGATCGAGAACGGTTTCCACGTCGTGGGTGAATCGGGCGATCTCGTCGAATCCGAACATGGATCCCGAGCCCTTGATGGTGTGCATGGCGCGGAAAACCCGGGCCAGACAATCCTTGTTGTCGGGATCCGTTTCGATCTCCAGAAGACCTTCCTCGAGGTCGGCGAGCATTTCCCGTGCTTCGTCCAGATAGGCCTGGTTAACCTCGTCCAGAACACTCATGGCTCCCCCTATTTATACACTTTCTTGACCACGGCGAGCAGCTGCTCGGGTTTGAAAGGCTTGACGACCCATCCGGTGGCCCCGGCTGCCTTGCCTTCGGCTTTCTTCGTGGCCTGGGACTCGGTGGTGAGCATGACGATGGGCATGAACTTGTTCCCGGCGCCGCCGCGCACAGCTTTGATCAGATCGATGCCGTCCATGCGTGGCATGTTCAGGTCGGTGATGATCATGCCCACGCCTGAATGCAACTTGCCCAGGGCATCCTTGCCGTCCTGGGCCTCCACCACAGTGTAGCCCGCGTTCCTGAGGGTGAAGGAGACCATTTGCCTGACACTGGCGGAATCGTCCACGGTCATGATGCACCCGCCGCTCATGATGCCTTCTCCTGCAAGGAGGTGGAATGGGCATTTCCAATCGCGCCAAGGAGTTCATCAAAACCCGTGCGCCGGGCGTAAGCTCCCAGACGCTGGGGAAAGTCCGCTTGCAACACCAGTTTCTTGCCCGCGGCCTCGCAGGAGCGCCGTGTGGCTTCCAACAGCTGGAAAAAGGAAAGATCGGCATCTTCCACCCGCGCGAAGCTCAGGGTCAGCACGTCTTGGGCCTCGATCAAGGCCCGGCGCAGCTGCTGCAGTATTTCCGCACTGCGCTGCACGGTGCAGTCCCCTTCCAGTATGATGTTCATACTTGTTCTCCTCGTGTTTCCAACTGATCCGGGGATTCCTCCGTGGCACCAGCCGCCGGAATCCTTCGAGCCGTTGCGGCAATGGCGCCGTTGCCGTCGGGACCGTGAAACTCCTCCCTGCCCAGGACCTTGATCAGATCCAGGATCAGGATGAAGCGGTTGTCTTTCCTGGCGACACCCAGGATATAATCCACGTGGACCGTGGCGCCCATTCTCGGAGGGGGCGCGATATCCTTGGCATCGATCTCCAGGACCTCTTTCACCGAGTCCGCGAGCACACCGACAAGTTGTTCGTTGCCGGCGCGCTCCATGGTCATGATGATGATCCTGGTATTGATGGTCTGCTCGGTGCGCTGCATGCCGAACTTGAGTTTGATATCCAGGACAGGCACGGCGCTGCCACGCAGGTTCACCACGCCGCGCATGTAGTCCTGCGCCTCGGGAATGCGTGTGATCTCGGTGAAATCCTGGACCTCCCGCACGGATGTGATGTCCAGGGCGAAAAACTCCTCGTCCAGAGTGAAGGTCAGGTATTTGTCGGTCGCTCCGCTCATGTCGTTCTCCTGTGACTTCCCATGACTCAGAACCGTTCGAAGTCGCTATCCGTGGAGTCGGGCAAGGCTTCCCTGCCGAGGTCGAGGCGCAGCTTCTTCTGTTCCTTGGCAGACTTTCCAGCCGGCAGCAGTTTGCTCTTGGCTGGCTTGCTGACCTTGACCTCACTGTCCCGCACCTTGGCATTTCTCTTGATCTGGAAAAAGCTGATGGTGTTTTGCAGCTGCTGGGCCTGGGCCGCGAGTTCCTCGGCAGTGGAGGACATCTCCTCGGAAGCCGCGGAGTTCTGCTGGACCACGCTGTCGAGCTGCTGCAACGCCTGGTTGACTTGGCTGGCGCCGGCGGACTGCTCGATGCTGGAGGCGCTGATCTCCTGAACCAGCTCGGAAGTCTTCTGGATGTCCGGCACGAGCTTGGCCAACATTCCACCGGCTCGCTCCGCCACTTCCGTGGACTTGGCCGACAGCTCGGTGATCTCCTCGGCCGCTTCCTGGCTGCGTTCGGCGAGCTTGCGCACCTCCGAGGCGACCACGGCGAAGCCCTTGCCGTGTTCCCCGGCACGAGCGGCCTCGATGGCCGCGTTGAGGGCCAGCAGGTCGGTCTGCCTAGCTATTTCCTGAATGATGGATATTTTCTCGGCGATGTCCTTCATCGCCTTCACGGCCTCTGCCACGGCCAGGCCCGAGGAGCGGGCGTCCTCGGCGGCGCGCAGGGCGATGGCCTCTGTCTGCTTGGCATTGTCGGCGTTCTGGGCGATGGAGGCCGCCATCTCCTCCATGGAGGCCGAACTCTCCTCCACGCTGGAAGCCTGCTCAGTGGCACCCTGGGAAAGACTTTCGGCAGTGGAAGACATCTGCTCGCTGCCGGCGGAGACTTCCTCGGCCCCGGCCTGGATGCTGCCGACCACATCCGTGGTCCTGTCGATCATCTCCTGAAGCGAGATCATGAGCACATCGTTTTCCGAACGTGCCTGGGCCTCCACGATCAGATTGCCCTGGGATATTTCCCCGGCGATCTGGGCCACCTTGCGCTCGGCGTCTGTCAGGGCCAGGATGGCCTGCATCAGGGTGTCCTTGGAGGAACGCATGTTCACGTTCTGCTCCAGGTCGCCCTTGGCCAGGCCGCTTACCGTGGCCACAACGTTCTTTTCCGCGGTAAGCAACGCACTCATGGCCCTGAGCAAGTCGCCGACCTCATCCTTGCGGTCAGTGGCTACGTCCTGCTCCAAGTCCCCTTCCGCCATACGCCTGGCATGCTCCACCACCCTGCCGATGGGCCTGGTGATGCCGCGGGTCAGGAGCACCGCGAAGAGCAAGCCGAGCAGGGCCGACACCAGCGCACCCACGGCGATGAAACGGTTGGAATTGACGATCGCCGTGTCCATGTTCGCGACCTGTTGGTTGCTCGCGACCCCGACCAGAGTCATCAGTTCACGGGCCGATTCGATCATCTGCTCCTCGGCCTTTTTCTGGTTCTGAATGTTGTCGTAGTAACGTTGCCCCGCCTCGATGTACTTGTTGATGGCCGTGGTGAACTTGCGCGCCACGTCCTGTATCCTGTTGTCCCCGCGCCCCAGCTCGGCCCATTTCTGGATGCCCTCGAGCAATCCGCTGGACCACTTCTGAAATTCGGCCCATTCCACTTCGTTGCGCTTGAGGATGAAATACAGTGCGGCGATACGCAGGGACAAGAAGCTGCGCGAGACGTCCATGTTGAAGCTGTCGCTGATTTCCACCCATTTGAGCACCTCGCTGGTGTTCTCCATGTTTGCGGCGCGGGAACGGGCGGGATCCACGATGTCCTCACGCACCACCCGCCCCAGGTCGTAGACTTCCACTGTCAGCTCACGCCAGATAACGGCCATCTTATCCGAATCCAGATCCAGCTCGACATAGGTGTCGAAAGCCATGCCGTATTTGTTGACGGCCTCCATGATCTGCTCCATGCCACGCTTGCTTTCCGGTTCATCGTAGGCGTTGCGCAGGGAGGCGGCCTTGCCCTGAATCGTCTTGATGTACTCCTTGACCCGCTCGATGTATTGCTGATCCTTGCGGATGATGAAATTCTTTTCCTGCTGTCTGGATAGA
>CAZSRS010000004.1:139115-203870 GCA_964609625.1 uncultured Desulfovibrionaceae bacterium | reverse complement strand
CATCACCGAATTCGGTCTGTTCATCGGCATCGAAGACGGCATCGACGGCCTGATCCACGTCTCGGACATCTCCTGGACCAAGAAGATCAGGCACCCCGAGGAGCTTTACTCCAGCGGCGATACCCTGCAGGCCAAGGTGCTCACCGTGGACAAGGAGAACGAGAAGTTCACCCTGGGCATCAAGCAGTTGCAGGAAGACCCCTGGAACCAGGTGCCCGACCGCTACCCCGTGGGCAGTCTGGTGGAAGGCGTGGTGACCAACATCACCGACTTCGGCCTCTTCGTGGAAGTGGAGGAAGGGATCGAGGGCCTGGTGCACGTCTCCGAGATCAGCACCAAGAAGATCAAGAGCCCTTCCGAGATGTTCAAGGAAGGTGTGACCATCCAGGCCAAGGTCATCCACGTCAGCGCCGAAGAACGCCGCCTCGGCCTCTCCATCAAGCAGCTCAAGGAAGAGGAGGAGCGCAAGCAGCCCAAGGAGTTCCGCTCCAGCGGGCAAAGCGAATCCGCGGGTCAGAGCCTCGGCGACATCCTGAAACAGAAGCTCGAGGAGGAAGATGCAGAGTAAGCTTGGCTTCAGCCAACGCCACCCCTTCATCTTCGGTTTTTTGATTCTCATGGCGGCCATGGTCCTCCTTGTTGGGGTCATGGCCGCTTTCAGCTATGTCGTGTTCGGCAAGCCAGACACCAAAAAGTTCGCCGCCAAGAAAAGCTTCGGCGTGGTGAACATCACCGGCGTGATCTTCGAGTCCGAGGACTACTGCGACTGGATCAGGAAACTGGAGAAGGACGACAAGGTCCTTGGCGTGCTCCTGCGTATCGACTCGCCTGGAGGAGGGGTTAGCGCTTCCCAGGAAATCCATCGGGCCGTGAAGAAACTCGCCGCGAAAAAGCCGGTGGTGGCCTCCATGGGCAGCGTGGCGGCCTCGGGTGGGTACTACGTGGCCTGCCCCGCGCAGACCATCCTGGCCAACCCCGGCACCATCACCGGCAGCATCGGCGTGCGCATGGAGCTTACCAACCTCATGGGCCTCATGGACTTGCTCGGCGTCAGCCACCAGAGTTTCACCAGCGGTAAGTTCAAGGACTCCGGCTCCCCCTACCGCGAACTCACCGCGGAAGAGCGCGCCTTTTTCCAAGGCATGGTCGCCGATCTCTTCGACCAGTTCGTCACCGACGTGGCCGAAGCGAGGAAACTGCCCCAGGACAAGATAAAACAGATCGCCGACGGCCGCATTCTCAGCGGACGCCAGGCCCAGGTCGAAGGCCTCGTCGATGGCCTGGGGGGCATGGAAGAGGCCAAGAACCTGCTGAAAAAGCTCTGCAAGGTGGATGAAGACAAGGACACGCCCCTGATTCACGGCCCGCCCAAGGAAAAGAGCTTCTGGAAGGAAGTGTTCACCGGACTCGTGCGCATGCAGGTGGACACCTCCCAGCATCTCTCCCTGCCGCGGTACATCGCGCCGTTCTGATCCCTGCCCAGCCCAAGGTTTCTCCAGGGGGCCCTTGCCCGGTGCAAGGCGCCCCCTGTTTATTTCGCTACTTGAAGTAGATTTTGATCTGATTGGTCCGGGTATCGCCGGGACAGGGATCGGTGGTGCACTCGCGCAACTGCCCGGGCGTGGGCTGGCCGGAGGTGATGACCACGTTCTCGCCCTGCTTGATCAAATCTGTCTGCTCGACGAATGTTTCAGCGCGCTCCAGATGGCTGGTGATGCTGGCGTCGACAAGGATGGGCAGGACCCCGAAGAAGAAGTTCAATGCCCTGAGCACGCGGTTGTCGGGTGTGAGCGCGTAGATGGGCTGCCCGGGGCGACGGCTGGAAATCAAGCGCGCCGTACTGCCGCTGGTGGAGTGGCAGACCAGTCCCGCACTTTCCAGGTTGTCGGCCAACAGTGAGGCGGCATAGGCCAAGTACTTGGCCGGATTCTTTTCCCGCTTGGGTTGATACGGCCCCTGGATGCGCTCCTGCTGGTAAATTTCGGCGTTCCTGGCGATGCCGTTGATGAAGCGCAGGCTCTCCACCGGGTAGGAGCCGATGGCCGTCTCCTCGGAGAGCATAACACAATCCGCGCCGTCGAGAATGGCGTTAGCCACGTCCGTGGTCTCCGCGCGCGTGGGCACGGGGTTCTTGACCATGGACAAGAGCATCTGGGTGGCCACGATGCAAGCTTTCTGCGCATGGCGGCAGGCGCGGATGATGCGCTTCTGGATCACCGGCAATTCCACCAGGGGCGCTTCCAGCCCCAGATCGCCCCTGGCCACCATGGCCACGTCGGCGTGTGCCAGAATCTCCTCGAGGTTCTGCACCGCATTGGACCTCTCCAGCTTGGCCACCACCGGAATCCATACTCCGTGCCGCTTGATCTCTTCCTTGAGGTCGATGACATCTTCCTTGGTCTGCACAAAGGAGAGCGCCACTGCATCCAGGCCGATGTCCAACCCCTCGTGGAGATCCTTGCGGTCCTTGTCGGTCAGGGCGCGCATGGGGTGTGATTTGCCCGGAAAAGCTATGCCCTTGTGCGAGGTGAGAATGCCGGAATTCTCGCACTGCAGCTCGAACAACCGGTCTGCCTTGAGCACCCGGGTGACGTTGAACTGCAACATGCCGTCCGACAGGGACACGGGCATGCCTGCCGCCAGTCCCTGCAGCAGTTCGGGAAAGTCCAAACCGATGAACGTGCTCCCTGCCGGAGCGGCTCCGGACTCGTCCGGAAGTCCCAGAATGACGACTTCATCCTTGGGGATCTGCAACGGGGAGCCCGCGATCTCCCCGATACGGGTCTTGGGGCCGCAGAGGTCGCCCATGGCCGTGAGCGGGATGTTCAGCTCGTTTTCCAGCTCCCTGATCTTCTTGACCACGGGCTGGAAAAAGGCGGCATCGGAATGGGAAAAGTTGAGTCGGAAAATGCGCACTCCATAGCGTACCATTTCCCGCATGATCTCGTATTCCATGGAAGCGGGGCCCAGCGTAGCCACGATCTTGGTGTGCATGCTCCCTCCCTTGCGAGGTTGATGGGTCGATTGATTACGTATGCCCCGGCTATACCATATCCCTGCCTGAATGCCAGCCTGAAGGAAACACTCCTGCCGGTGACCATGCAAGGCGTCAGTGCTCTAATAAATTCCAAGATAAACAATAGAAAAAAAGAGGTTGCGCTTGTATCAAACACGTGTATAATATAATATTATCAATGATATAAGCATGTTGTCCAAGGGTTGCGCCCGACAAACCAAAAACGACATCATGGGGGTGGAGAGTGCGCCAGCTTCTCTTGATCGTGTCGGTAATGGTCATCTGTGGGGGGTGCGGTCACATCTCCCTATCTCCCACCGCCTCCTCCCTGCTCCCCCCGGGGGGGCGGATCGCATCGTCGGCAACACAGCAACAGTACGGCCAGGCCGAGCTGAGCAGACTACCGGATAGCGACGGCGACACCATACCCGACCACTGCGACGAATGTCCCGGCACTCCGGCCAACGTGGCCGTGGATGCCTTTGGCTGCCCCATTCCCCTCTATGTCCGGCAGGATTTGCACTTCGAGACCAGCCGCGACGCCTATGCCCCTGAATTCCAGGACACCCTGCAACGCCTCGGCCTGCTGCTCTCGAAAAATCCGTCCACAACCCTGCATCTGGAAGGCCACACCGACAGTGTGGGCGACGAGCAGCGCAACATGGCGCTCTCGGAGCGTCGCGCAGACTCGGTCAAACTGGCTTTGACCACCCTCTACGACATCTCTCCCGAGCGCATCAAGGTCTCGGCCCACGGCGAGAGCCGCCCCCTGGTCTCCAACGACACGGAAGAGGGAAGAAAACGCAACCGGCGTGTGACCCTGACCGTCGCTGGCTTTTACCAAAACACGGTCACGCACCTGGCCTTGGACAAGCCCGTGCTGCTGCACTTCGCCTCGGCCGAAGCCGTGCTGGACAGCGACGGCAACGAGATTTTGGAACAACTCGGGCGTCATCTGCAAACCCACCCCCATCTCTGGGCCGCCATCGAAGGACACACCGACAGCGTGGGCGATCCCACCACCAACCGCAAGCTCTCCGAAGCGCGTGCCCTCGCCGTGCGCACTATGCTCATCAACCGCTTCTCCCTGGACCCCAGACGTCTGGTCAGTGTGGGATACGGGCAGGAACGCCCCGTGGCCGACAACACCACCGAAGAGGGGCGGTTTCAGAACCGCCGCGTGGAAGTGCGCTTGCAGCAAGGGGGCGTCGCCGGTGCCAAGGCGGCCCGCAAGGAACTCCTGGCCCAGACACCGGGGCAGCGGTATACCATCGAAGTCAGTGTGGCCCAATGCACGCTCACCCTCTATGAGAATCTGGAAGACGGAGAGCGCCGCTTGGTGCGCAGCTACACCGTGGCCACGGCCAAACCCGGTGTGCGCTCCCCCTTTGGCAAGGGGCATGTGACCAGGATCGACCTCAATCCCTGGTGGCACCCCACGCCGAACATGCAGGCCGCGGCGCGGCGCAAGGGCGGTAGGTTGGTCTCGGTGCGCCCCGGCAGTCCCAGAAATCCCATGGGCGACTTCAAGATCCATCTCTCCCATGCCGACGCCATCCGCATCCACGGCACCAACCGTCCCGACCAGATCGGCAGGCGGGTCTCGGCTGGGTGCATCCGCATGCGCAACGACGAGGGCAAGATGCTGGCCAACCTCATCGACGTGGGCACGGAGGTGGTGATCAAGAACTGACGTGGACCCGGTCCGATGGACCGGGCTTTAGTCCGGGGTGCCTTTCGGGACGTTGAAGACACTCGGTGAGACCTCGTAAGCAGAACGCAACAACTCACCATTCCAGACGTTTTTGAAAGAGGGGTTCGGGGAGAAAACCTTACCCAAAAGTTGTCTCCCCGACTATCCGCTAATACCTGTAGTGATCGGGCTTGTAGGGGCCTTCCACGGGCACGCCGATGTATTCTGCCTGCTTCGTGGTGAGCGTGGAGAGGCTGGCCTTGAAGCGCACCAAGTGCAGTCGGGCCACTTCCTCGTCGAGCTTCTTGGGCAGGATGTAGACCTTGTTCTCGTGGTCGCGGGCTGCCAGTTCCATTTGCGCCAGCACCTGGTTGGTGAAGCTCGCGCTCATGACGAAGCTGGGGTGTCCGGTGGCGCAGCCCAGGTTCACCAGGCGGCCTTCGGCGAGCACGATGATGGAGCGCCCCGAGGGTAGGGTCCACTTGTCCACCTGGGGCTTGATGTTGTCGCGCGTGCACTGGGGGTTGTCGGTGAGAGCGGTCATCTCGATTTCGCTGTCGAAGTGGCCGATGTTGCAAAGGATGGCCTCGTTGCGCATCCGCATCATGTGCTGGCCGTTGATGACGTGGTAGTTGCCCGTGGCGGTGACGAAGATGTCGCCGATGGGCGCGGCCTCGTCCATGGTCACCACTTCGTACCCTTCCATGCAGGCCTGCAGGGCGCAGATGGGGTCGATCTCCACGATCAGGACCCGTGCGCCGAAGCCGCGCAGGGACTGGGCGCAGCCCTTGCCCACGTCGCCATAGCCCACCACCACGGCGATCTTGCCGGCCATCATGATGTCCGTGGCGCGCTTGATGCCGTCGGCCAGGGACTCGCGGCAACCATAGAGGTTGTCGAACTTGGACTTGGTCACGGAGTCGTTGACGTTGATGGCCGGGAACAGGAGTTCGCCGTTCTTCTCCATGTGGTAGAGCCGGTGCACACCGGTGGTGGTCTCTTCAGAAACACCACGCACGTCCTTGGCCACGCGGGTCCAGCGGGTCTTGTCCTGGGCGTGGCTGGCCGCGAGACGGTCCATGATGATCCGGAACTCGTGCACGTCATATTTCTTTTCCAACAGGGAGGGGTCTTTTTCCACCTTGGCGCCCTGGTGGATGAGCAGGGTGGCGTCGCCGCCGTCATCCACGATCAGGTTGGGGCCGGAGCCGTCGGGCCAAGTCAAGGCCATTTCCGTGCACCACCAGTAGTCCTCGAGGGTCTCGCCCTTCCAGGCGAAGACCTTGGCGGTGCCGGCCTTGGCGATGGCGGCGGCGGCATGGTCCTGGGTGGAGAAGATGTTGCAGGAGGCCCAGCGAATGTCCGCGCCAAGCGCATGGAGGGTCTCGATGAGCATGGCGGTCTGGATGGTCATGTGCAGGCTGCCGGTGATCTTCAGGCCGACCAAGGGCTTTTTCTTCCCGTACTGCCTGCGCAGTTCCATGAGCCCGGGCATTTCGATCTCGGAGAGCTGCATCTCCTTTCGGCCCCATTCGGCCAGGGAGAGGTCCGCGACCTTGTAATCCAAAGACAAATCAAGCGGTTTTACGGCTGTCATGAATGGAATCCTCCAAAAGGTTTGATTTTTCGCGCTTGCAGGAGCAGGACGACGAGCCCGTGATTCACCGGATGGCGCGTGCAGACTTCGAGGCCGAAGCCTGCGAGGGACAGCCACTCCTCGAGCTGTTCCTGGCTGAATCCGAGCCAGCGATCCTTGTGTGAAAAGCGCATGGTTTCAAGTTCGTGCTTGAGAAACTCGGCGATGATCATTCGTCCGCCAGGAGAAAGAACGCGGCAGGCCTCCTCGATGCCGCGCTCCGGTTCGGAAAGATGGTGCAGAGCCATGCTGGCCACCGCAAGATCGACTTCCCCGTCACGCAGGGGCAGGTGCTCCAGTTCACCGATGCGCAAGGAGACCTCGGCACCGCAATGCACAAGGCGGCGTCTGGCCGTTTCCAGCATCTTCTGGGAGCTGTCCACGCCGATGAGCCGCCCTGCCTTGGTGTGGAGCGCGCACAGCAGTTCCCCCGTGCCGCAGCCCATATCCAACAGCGCTCCGCGAGTATCCACCCGGGAGGCGATCTCCTGGATCAGGTCCAGCTCGCCGAGGACTTCCTTGCGCAGTCCTTCCCAATCGCCGGCGATGGCGTCGAAAAACCGCTGGGTGGCACGGCTGCGCTCGGCAATCACGGCCTCGGCCCTGACCCTGTCCCCGGCGTACAAGGGTTCGCCTTCCAGGTGCGGCAGCATGGCCGAGAACAACTCGTGGCCCATACCCTGCCCAACCCCAGAATAGAACACCCAGAGCCCGTCCCGGCGGAAGGTCACCAGGCCGCAATCGGTGAGGATCTTCAAATGCCGGGAGATGCGTGACTGCCCCATGCCGAAGACCTCCACCAACTCGCCAACGTTGAACTCGAAGCGGTGCAACAACATGCACAACCTGAGTCTGGTTTCGTCGGCCAGGGCCTTGAGAATGGACAGGGTCTTGGTCATCTGCTCTCCATCAAGAAATCTTGATATAGTAATACGTGCTCCTGGCAACGCTTGTCAAGCTTCGACCCAAAGAAAAAGGGTGCCCTGCCCCACAAACGACACCGCGGGCGCAAGGCCCGCGGTGTCGTGACAGATAGAGGAGGAGGTTGCTGATAAAATGAGCTATGTTCTGCCTGGAGGCCGGATCCCGCATCCGATTTTCCCCGGGCTTGTACCCAGTTATAGCCAGGAGCATGCCAAAATCTCCGACACCCTTGCATCCGGCCAATGTCCTGACATCACGAGGAAACTTTTTTCAAGGTAAGATCCTCAATATGGCCGCTCCTTCCTGGATGCAACCATTCTACCCATATTTCGTTATTTCTTTCTCCGCAAGGCAAGGGATTTTCCCGCCTGGGCCATCCGCTTCGCGCACAAACCTTGACGCGTGCATTGGCAATCCGCGCGGGAGACGCTACAAGGCAGTGGGGGCACAACCTAACAGCTTCCCGGAGACCCGCCATGCCAGACCGACCTGACATCAAGACCCTTGCCAACGCCGTCCGCTTCCTGAGCGCCGACGCGGTGCAGCGGGCCAACTCGGGCCATCCCGGCGCGCCTATGGGCCTGGCAGAGGTGGCCCAGGTGCTGTGGTGCGACGTGCTCAAACACAACCCCAACAATCCGGCCTGGTTCGACCGCGACCGCGTGGTGCTTTCCAACGGCCACGCCTCTATGCTGCTCTACGCCGTGCTGCACCTCACGGGCTACGACCTCCCCATGGAGGAGATCAAGAACTTCAGGCAGCTATATTCCAGGACTCCCGGCCACCCGGAATACGGCCACACCCCCGGCGTGGAGACCACCACCGGCCCCCTGGGGCAGGGACTGGCCAACGCAGTGGGCATGGCATTGGCCGAACGCCTCCTGGCCGAGCGCTTCAATCGCCCGGAGTATACCATGGTGGACCACCGCACCTACGTGCTGCTCGGCGACGGTTGCCTGATGGAGGGCGTTTCCCAGGAAGCGGCCTCCCTGGCCGGAACCCTGGGCCTGGGTAAGCTCGTGGCCATCTATGACGACAACGGTATCTCCATCGACGGCAACGTCAGGGGCTGGTTCCGCGACGACACCCCAGCCCGTTTCGAGGCCTGCGGCTGGCGGGTGATCCGTGACGTGGACGGCCACGACCCCATGGCCGTGCGTCAAGCCCTGGAGCGTGCAAAACAACGTACGGACAAGCCCTGTCTGATCTGCTGCAAGACCGTCATCGCCTACGGCGCCCCGCACAAGGCCGGCACGGCGGCGGCCCATGGCGCCCCCCTCGGCGTGGACGAGGTGCGGGACGCCCGCGAACGCCTGGATTGGAAGCACCCGCCGTTCTTCATCCCCGAGGATATTTACGCGGCATGGGACTGCAGGGATGCCGGCGCCGCTGCCGAAGGCGTCTGGAACGACCTCGGGGAGCGGTACAAGCTTGCAAACCCCGAGCTAGCCGCGGAATTTTTCCGGCGCTCCTCCGGCGCCCTGCCCGCGGACTGGGACGCGGCCTGCGCCCAGGCCCTGGCTCAGCTCGCTGTCCAGGAGGCACCCCTGGCCACGCGCAAGGCCTCCCAGGCAGTGCTCGACGCCCTTGCTCCCCTGCTGCCGGAGCTGGTTGGCGGCTCCGCCGACCTCTCGGGTTCCAACGGTACGCTCTGGAAAGAGGCGCGTGCCGTGACTCCCGAAGACTTTGCCGGCAATTACCTGCACTTCGGAGTCCGCGAGATGGGCATGACCGCAATCTGCAGCGGTTTGGCCCTGCACGGCGGCATTATACCTTTTCAGGCGACTTTCCTCGTCTTCTCGGACTATGCCCGTAACGCGATCCGCATGTCCGCAATCATGAAACTGCGCAGTGTGCACATCTTCACCCACGACTCCATCGGCGTGGGCGAGGACGGCCCCACGCACCAGCCCGTGGAGCATACCGCCTCCCTGCGGCTGATCCCGAACCTGGAGGTCTGGCGCCCCGCGGATCAGCTGGAAACCGCGGTGGCCTGGAAATGCTCCCTGGAGCGCGTCGATGGTCCTACGGCCCTGCTGCTCTCGCGGCAATCCCTGCCGCAATTGCCCCGAGACACCGGAGTGGAACAGTCCGTGGAGCTGATCTCCAGGGGCGGGTACGTGCTCAACGACTGCGAGGACACTCCACAAGTCCTGCTCCTGGCCACGGGGTCGGAAGTTTCCCTGGTGCTTGCGGCGGCACGGGTCCTGACCCAGGCGGGACACAGGGTGCGCGTGATCTCCCTGCCCTGCGTGGAGCGTTTCCTCCTCCAAAAACAGCAATACCGTAATAAAGTCTTGCCTCGCGAGGTTACGGTCCGCCTGGTGGTGGAAGCCGGTGTCGGCACTTGCTGGCACAGGCTCGCGGGCGACAAGGGGCGCGTCCTGGGCTTGGACACCTTCGGCCTCTCGGCCCCAGGCAAGGTGCTTTTCGAGCATTTCGGTTTCACGGTGGAAAACGTGGTCAAGATGGTGCAAGACATGCTATAGCCGTCGCGACACCGGAAAATACACGCGCATTACCACGATAACCTACTGAATATACAGTCCATCCCAAGGAGGAGCAACAATGCATGTCTTGAAAATGAGCGATCTCGATCTCGCGGGCAAGCGCGTGCTCATCCGCGAAGACCTCAACGTCCCGATCAAGGACAGCAAAGTGGCCAACGACGCACGCATCCGTGCAAGCCTCCCGACCATCGTCATGGCCAGGGACGCCGGAGCCAAGGTCATGCTCTTGTCACACCTGGGGCGCCCCACGGAAGGAGAGTACGAGGAGAAATACTCCTTGGCCCCCGTGGCCGCGCATCTGTCGACTCTGCTCGGCTCCCCGGTGCGGTTGGTCAAGGACTGGCTCGACGGCGTGGACCTGGCGGACGGCGACGTGGTTCTCTGCGAAAACGTGCGCTTCATCAAAGGCGAAAAAAAGGACGACGAGACCCTGGCGAAAAAGATGGCCGCGCTCTGTGACATCTACGTCATGGACGCCTTTGGCACGGCCCACCGGGCCCAGGCCTCCACCCACGGCGCGGGGCGATTCGCGCCCGTGGCCTGTGCCGGCCCGCTGCTGGCCGCGGAACTCGAGGCCCTGGGCAAGGCCATGCTCGAACCCAAGCGCCCCCTGCTGGCCATCGTGGGCGGCTCGAAGGTCTCCACCAAGCTCACGCTCCTGGAAAACCTGCTGAAAAAGGTTGACCATCTCATCGTGGGCGGCGGCATCGCCAACAACGTCATCGCCGCGGCCGGCCATCCCGTGGGCAAATCCCTGTACGAACCCGAGATGGTGGAGGACACCAAACAGCTCATGCAGCAGGCCAGGAAGGCCGGCTCGGCCATCCAAGTACCCCTGGACGTCATCGTGGCGGACGAGCTTTCCGAGACAGCCATGCCCAGGTTGAAAAAGGTGGAGGAAGTGGGCGAGGGGGACATGATCCTGGACATCGGTCCTGAAACCGCCAAGATCTACGCCCAGAAAATCAAAAATTCCGGCACGGTGGTCTGGAACGGCCCCGTGGGCGTGTTCGAATACGAACAGTTCGCCGGCGGCACCAAAGTCCTGGCCAACACCATCGCCCTCAGCGAGGCCTATTCCCTGGTCGGCGGGGGCGATACCATCACGGCCCTGGAAAAATTCGACCTGGCGGACAAGATGTCCTACATCTCCACCGGCGGCGGGTCTTTCCTGGAGTTCCTAGAAGGCAAAACCCTGCCCGCCGTGCAGATGCTCGAGGAGCGCGCCAAGGAATAACGCGGTTACCTGTTCATTGCTGGGGGCGGCTCAGACCGCCCCCTGATCGACGGCCGATACCTGACGATCACCGGACACGCCGTGCCTGACAGCCGCACACTCCACGGCAAACCAACCATGCCCCAGAACGCCAACCTTCCACCATACTCGATCCGCCACAGCCGCAAGGCGCGGCGGGCGAGCATCCGCATCCTGCCAGGCAAGGGCGTGGAGGTGGTACTCCCCGTGGGGGTGGACAGCGCCCTGGCCCCCGCATTGGTACGCAGCAAGCGGCAGTGGATCGAGCACTGGCTGCGCCGTTTGCGCCTGGACATGGCGGCGAACACACCCTGGGAACTGCCCCGCGAGATCGAACTCCCGGCAGTGGGCACCCGTCACGCCGTGCATTACGAGAATCCCGGCCCCGCGACGCCGATCAGACCCCTGACCCTGTACGACAATGCCGGTACCTTGCAGTTCATGGGCGGACCGGCCGATGACAATTCCCATTTCACGCTGCTGTGCCAATGGCTGAAACAGCGTGGCCGGGTGGAACTCGTACCCTGGCTGCGCCGGCTCTCCCAACAATACGATCTGCCCTGCGGCGTGGTGCAGGTACGCCTGCAACGCACACGCTGGGGCAGTTGCTCCAGCCGCGGTACCCTCAGCCTCAACGCAGCCCTGCTCTTCCTGCCGCCGGAGCTGGTCAGGCACGTGCTGTTGCACGAGCTCTGCCACACCAGACATCTGGACCACTCCCCCGATTTCTGGCGCACTCTGGAGCGGCTCGAACCCAGGACCAGAGAACTTGAATCCCGGCTGGACAACTCCTGGCATGTCCCGCCGGCCTGGCTCCTGCCCCCCAAATGAATCCCCGACCCCGACCCGTGGCGCGCATCGTGAAAACGAAGACGGCGGGCTAGAGCCCGCCGCCTGGTGTCAAGGAAGGGAGTGGAGAAATGACCGTCTAGGAGCGAGGGCCGGAGCCGCCCCTGCCGCCTCGGCTGCCGTACCCCCTGGGGCAGTCACCCGGACCATAGCCACGGCCATACCCTGGTGCGGACACCCCAAGTTCCTTGGCCTTGGCGCCCAGCTGGTCCCTGGTGGCGGCCATGCTTTCAGCCAGGGCACGCGCCTGCTTGGGATCGGGATTCTGCTGCTGCATCAGGGCGCGCATTTCAGCGTTATCCGCTTGCAGCTTGTTGCGCAGGTCTGTGGTTTCGTTCATGAACTTGTCAAAGGCCTCTGTCTGCTCCGGGGTCTGGTTCTGGGCGTAGCAGCCGCGGCCGCCGTAGCCGGGACCGCCCCCAGGCCCCCAGGCCATGGCCTGACTGGCAAAAATGCCGAGGGCAAGGACAAGGGCGGTGATGATCGCGTACTTTTTCATGGTGTTTCTCCTTGTGGTTGTGCACATGGTTTGGTGTTGCATTTGCACATGACAAGGCAAGGCCTGTGCCAAACATGACGACGCTCAAATATCCTCAATAAAAACAAAAATCTATCGGTGCTCCGAGTCTTTCGGGTGCACGGTCCAAGCACCGAACTTGTTGGAGATGTAAAGTAAATGTACACAACCGCTGTGAACCCTGTTAACATTGTGCACACCTTCGACCCCGCCCTTAACGGAGCCTGCTGATGTTGCAAAAAATGTCTTCCAGCCGGCTGGAGCTTTATGCCTCCCCCCTCATGGTGGTGGGTGCCGCGGTAATCCTGATCGTGGTCGTGGCCGTGCTGGCGGTGTACAACGTCAACCGCGAGGCCACGTTCACCTCCAAGATGCTGGTGGAAAAGGGCGCCTTGCTGATCCGTGCCTATGAGGCGGGGTCACGCGTGGGTATGATGCGGCGCTTCGACTTGCAGACCCAGATGCAGAACCTAGCCGAGCAGATCGCCCTGATGCCGGGGGTGCGCTATATCGCCCTGGTGGATGCCTCGGGCAAAGCATTGGCCCACAGCGACGAACAACGCCAAGGGCAGCCCTTTGCCGGAGCCAGGATACTGGACAACCAACCTCCAACGCAGGATTTGCAGTGGCGCATCCTGGCTGACAACGACCAGCGCGTGTTCATGGTTTACCGCCATTTCAGGCCCTTGCTTCGTGGCCACGGTGATCCACTCTTGCAGGATCCTCCACCTCCGGCATCCTCTCCAGAGCTTGTGCCGCCGTCATCCTGCGCTCCCCAGCATCCAGGGACCCCCGACATAGACCAACGGCGCGGCATGCGGGGGCGCATGGGCGAGGGCTGGATGCGCCAGCGCGAGACGATGCACGACAACTGGCAGCGCTGGTGCAACGAGATGGGCGGCGGAGAGGCCGCGGGAAGTCTCGAGGACCTGACCATCTTCATCGGCCTGGATGTGGCGCCCTTCGAGGAGGCGCGCAGGCATGACGTGCGCGTGACCCTGCTGCTGGCGGCCACGCTGCTGGCCCTGGGACTCGGCGGGGTGGTGGCGCTGTATTGGGCGCAACGGTTGCGCGTCTCGCGCAAGCTGTTGCGCGACACCCGCGCCTTTGCCTCCGAGGTGGTCAGCCACATGCCCATCGGCTGCATCACCACGGACATGAACGGGGTGGTGACCATGGTCAACCACACTGCCCAGGCCTTGCTCGGCCCTGCCTACCGCCTGCGGGACGGCGAGGCCTTCGACGCCTGGGGCAATCTGCCACCGGCTTTGTCCCAAACCCTGGTACAAGTCCTTCAGGGACGGGAAATAGTGGAGCAGGAGATGCTCTGCGAGACCTCCCCTCCGAAACAGGACGCTGTGACCGAGGCCCGCGTGCCCCTGAGCGTGAGCGGCGTGCGCATCGCCACGGCCGCGGCTGGTGAAGGCCCTGGCGGGGGTCAGGACGCGGACCAGGCCCAAGTGGGCGCCATGCTCCTGTTCCGGGACCTGCGAGAACTGCGGCGTCTCGAGGCCGCGGTACGCAGGGCCGAGAAACTCGCGGCCGTGGGCAACTTGGCGGCGGGCGTGGCCCACGAGATCAGGAACCCACTGAGTTCCATCAAGGCCTCGGCAGCCTTCTTCAGCGCCCAGTTCCAGGATGGCAGCGACGCCAAACGCATGGCCGAACTCATGGGCCAGGAGGTGGAGCGCCTCAACCGCGCCGTGACACAGCTCCTGGAGTATGCCAGACCCTCGGACATCTCCCCCAGGGCCACGCCGCTGGCGCCGCTGGTGCAACGCTCCCTGGACCTGATCCGCCGCGACGCCCGGGCCCAGGGCGTGGAGGTGGTCCTGGAAGCACGGAACGCGCCCGAGATCGTGCATCTCGATCCGGACCGCATCACCCAGGTGCTGCTCAATCTGTGCATCAACGCCATCCAGGCCATGGAGAGTGGAGGCAGGCTCACCCTGCGCCTGGACACGGCCATGTCCGGCACCAAGGCCATGGCGCGCATCGTTGTTCAGGACACAGGCCCAGGTCTGCTCCTGCAGGATGTGGAACGCGTCTTCGACCCCTATTACACTACCAAGCCCAGAGGCACGGGGCTGGGCCTGGCCATTGTCCAGAAGATCGTGGAAAGCCACCAAGGCGAGGTGCGCGTGCAGAGCACTCCCGGAAAGGGAACCACCTTTACCGTGCTGCTGCCTGTCAACGCTGCTGCCTGATAACACAACCACAGGACGACAAGACATGCGTAAACCGGCCATACTCATCGTGGACGACGACCCTGGGCACCAGAGCAGCCTTTCCATCCTGATAAAGGGCTGGGGGTACGAGGTGTTCACGGCCGACAACGGGGCCCTGGCCGTGGAAAGCGTCAGGAAACGCCCCTTCGATGCCGTGCTCATGGACGTGCGCATGGCCGAGATGGACGGCATCGAGGCCCTGCGACGCATCCGGGAATACAACCCGGCCGTGCCCGTGCTGATCATGACGGCCTATTCCTCGGTGGATACCGCGGTACAGGCCCTCAAGTCCGGCGCCTACGACTACCTGACCAAGCCCCTGGACTTCGACGAACTCAAGATCACCCTGGAGCGCGCCCTGGACCACACCCGCCTTGCCGTGGAAAACCGCGCTCTCAAGGAACAACTGCCACGCAACGTGCAGCTCGCTTCCATCATCGGCAAGAGCCAATCCATGCAGACCCTGCTGGAGATGGTCGCCATGGTGGCGCCCAGCGAGGCCACGGTGCTGATCACCGGCGAATCAGGCACCGGCAAGGAGCTGGTGGCCAAGGCCATTCATGGCATCAGCCCGCGCAAGAACGCCCCCCTGGTGACGGTCAACTGCGCGGCCCTGTCCGAGACCTTGCTGGAGTCCGAACTCTTCGGCCACGAAAAGGGCGCTTTCACCGGCGCGGACCGCCGGCGGGAGGGCCGCTTTGTCCTGGCCGACAAGGGCGTGATCTTCCTGGACGAGATCGGCGAGATCCCCCTGCCCATGCAGGCCAAGCTCCTGCGCGTGCTCCAGGAACGCGAGGTCCAGCGCGTGGGCAGCGACACGCCCATCCAGGTGGACGTGCGCATCATCGCCGCCACCAACCGCGACCTGGCCCAGGCCGTGATCAGGGGCGAATTCCGCGAGGACCTCTTCTACCGGCTCAACGTGGTCACCCTGCGCGTTCCCCCCTTGCGGGAGCGCAAGGATGACCTGCCCTTGCTGGCACAGCACTTCCTCAAACACTTCGGGGAAAAGAACCGCAAGAACCTCAAGGGCTTCACCCCGCAGGCCATGGACCTGCTACTCAAGCATGACTGGCCCGGCAATGTCCGCGAGCTGGAAAACGCAGTGGAACGCGCCGTGATCCTGGCCATGGGCGACTGGGTCGGCGAGAACGACCTGCCCCTGGTGATCACCCAGGGCTGTCCGGCCTCGAGGGATACCGCGGCCGAAGCTGGCGGCCGCCCCCTGGAGGAGGTGGAAAAGGAGGCCGTGCTCTCCACCCTGGAGCAGACCGGGGGTAACAAGAGCGAGGCGGCCCGGCTCCTGGGCATCTCCAGGGTGACCCTGCACAAGAAGCTCAGGAAATACGGCCTGTGATACGTGTGTGAAACCGGGGGCAAGGCTTGTCTGCCCCGGATTCCTGTTGTACTCGGAGCAAACATGTTTGTTTCGGCGCTGGAGGCGACGGACAGGGACTGACTTGTAGTGGGAAACGCGCGTCCCGGCCCTGGCCGCCCTGAACATTGCTGGCCCGCGACAGGGTTTCCATGTATACAGCCCCCACACCGACAACCGAAGGATGAAGGCATGGACATCGGCACGCTGATCAAGGAAGTGAAGCAGGAACCCGGATTCGTGGACAACGTGGGCATGATCCTCGCGCACAACGGCGTGGTTCGTGGCTGGTCCAGAAAGGACGGTGCCAAGGTGCGCACGGTTGAAGTCTCCCCGGACCAGGAGCGTATCGAGGCCCTGCGCAAGGAATTCGAGCAAAAGCCCGGCATCTTCCGCATCCGGGTTTGGGCTGCCCAAGGCACGCTGCAACTGGGTGACGATTTGCTGCTCATCGTGGTGGCCGGCGACCTGCGCGAAAACGTCAAGCCCGTGCTTGCCGAATTGCTGGACCGCATCAAGGCCGAGGCCGTATCCAAGAAAGAAATCATTGCCGCCTGATCCCACCGAGACCCCCATGCAACATGGTTTTCTGAACATGGTCAGTCGCGGCGAGTGCGAGACCCTGCTGCGAGGTTTCCCACTGCTTTCGGAACAAAGCGCCCCCTTGGCCGGTTGCAGGGGACGGGTGTTGGCCTTTGACGTCATCGCCGTGGAGGACCTGCCCCTGGTGCATCGCTCCAGCATGGACGGCTATGCCGTGCGCGCGTCGGACATCTTCGGCGCCAGCGAGTCCAACCCCGCCTATCTCGAAATCCAGGGCCAGATCGCCGTGGACAGGGCTCCGAACTTCCAGCTCGCCCCCGGCGCCTGCGCGGCCATCACCACGGGAGGCACGCTGCCAGAGGGCGCCGACTCCGTGCTCATGGTCGAGCATGCCCAGGACCTTGGGGGCGGCGCCATCGAGGCCTGGAAATCCCTGGCCCCCGGCGAGAACGTCATGTTCAGGGGTGAGGACGCCACCAGGGGCAAAACCCTGTTGCCTGCCGGCACGCTGCTACGCGCCCCGGAGCTGGGACTCCTGGCTGCCCAGGGGATCGCCGTCGTGGAGGTGCACAGGCGCCCCCTGGTTGGGGTCATCTCCACCGGCGACGAACTGGTGCCCATGCAACAGACGCCCAGGCCCGGCCAAGTGCGCGATGTGAACTCCCCGGCCCTGGCCTGCATGATCGAGGATGCCGGCGCGGAGGCCCGGCTGTACGGCCTGATCCCGGACCAGCTCGACGCCCTGACCACGGCCCTGGCCAAGGCCGTGGAAGAATGCGACGCCGTGTTCATTTCCGGAGGCAGTTCCGTTGGTATCCGCGACTTGACCATCGATGCCCTGCGCTCCCTGCCCGAATCCATGATACTGGCTCACGGAGTGGCCATCAGCCCGGGCAAGCCCACCATCGTCGCCAGCGTGGGGGGCGTTCCCGTGCTCGGCTTGCCGGGACAGGTGGCCTCGGCTCAGGTGATCATGCTGGTGTTCGGCATGCCTCTGCTGCGACATCTGACCGGCGACAGACACGCCTTCGACCACGAGCGCAGGCACCTGGTGAAAGCGGAACTGGCTCAGAACCTGGCCTCCAGACAGGGGCGCGAGGAATACGTCAGGGTGCGCATGGAAAAACGCCTGGATGAATTGCCCCTGGCTTGGCCACGGTTGGGCAAGTCCGGCCTGCTCAAAACCCTCATCGAGGCCCACGGCCTCGTGTGCATCGAACCGAACCGCGAGGGGCTCCCGCAGGGAGCGGAGGTGAATGTATGGCTGCTCTGACCTCGGGCTCTGTGGCTCTACGTGGCCCGCTCCGCCTGATCCTCTGCCTCGTTCTGACCCTTTTTCTCTCCAACCTCACGATCTTCGCGCGGAAAGCCGTTTCGCTGGAATCAGCTCCATTTTCCCTGAGCTGGGAAGTTTTCCAGGTCAAAGACTCCGAAACCTTGTCTGGAGCAGGTATCCAGGAATTCGGCCCAGACGGTCCCGGTTTGCCACAACTGCTGACTGTCTTCTGGCTGGAGCCCAACCCTGGACACTACGCCTACGGACACAAGCCTGGCCCCACGGGACAGCCCACCGACCTCGCCGTGACCCCGCCGCCGGGCATGAACGCGCGGGTTTTCTACCCCCAGGGAAAGCACAAGCCCGACTCTTTCGACCCTTCCCTGATAGTGGAAGTCTACCAGGACAAGACTCCGATCTTCGTGGGCCTCTACGGAGAGACCCAGGAAACGCTGCTCCTGGTCGGCTCCCTGCGCCTGCTGCTCTGTTCCGACACCAGCTGCTGGCCTGTCCAGGAAGATGTGCTCATCGAAATGCAGGACCTCGACCCCGACACCCTTCCCGACGCCGACAGCCAGCTCTGGTGGCCCGCGTTCCTGAACGCCATGCAGGACTCCGGTGACCAGGAAGCGCCCCTGCCCATACAGCAGGCCGACGCAGCACCACGGCCCTCGTCCGGGGTGGAACTCACCGAGACCCCTGAACTGCTCCAACTGGTGCCCCGCTATTTCCAGCCCAAGTTGGAGGTACGCGGCCTGGGCAAGGCCGCGCTGCTGGCGATCATCGCCGGCCTGATCCTCAACTTCATGCCCTGCGTGCTCCCCGTGGTCAGCCTCAAACTCAGTTCCCTGTTGTTGGCTTCGGGTATCGACAACCCGGAAATCAAGATGCGGCATTTCCGGGAGCACAACATCTTTTTCGCCGCCGGCATCATGCTCTACTTCGTTATCCTGGGCGTGGTGCTCGGAGCGGCCGGCCTGGCCTGGGGGCAGCTGTTCCAGAAACCGCTGCTGGTCATGGCCGTCACAGCCGTTATCTTCGGCCTGGGGCTCTCGCTGTTCGGCGTCTTTGACCTGCCCATCGTTGACCTCAAGGGCGGAGTGGCCGGCAAGAACAACAAGTCCCAGGCCCTGTTCACCGGGTTCCTGGCCACGCTGCTGGCCACCCCGTGCAGCGGCCCGTTTCTCGGTGGCGTGCTGGGCTGGACCCTGACCCAGGCGCCCTCCACCATCATCTCCGTGTTCCTGTTCATCGGCGCGGGTATGGCCTCACCCTATGTGCTCATGGCCTTTCGCCCCGAGCTGGTGCGCCTCTTCCCCAGACCCGGTAGCTGGACCATCCATCTGGAACGGCTCGTGGGCTTCTTCCTCATGGCCACCTGCGTCTACCTGCTCTACATCCTGCCCCAGGCCTACAAGCTCCAGGCCATGATCCTGCTGCTGGGCACGGCCTTCGCCGCCTGGATCTGGGGTTCCTGGACCAATCTCCTGGATCCCAGGCTCCGGATGTTGGTCATCCGGGGCATCGCCCTCACCGTGCTGCTGGCAGTGGCCCTTTGGACCCTGCGCCATCCCGTGCAGCAGGAAGACTGGTTGGAATTCAGCGGCAACCGCTTCAACGACGTGCTTGGCGGCAAGAACATGATGATCGATTTCACGGCGGACTGGTGCCCCAATTGCAAGGCCCTGGAAAAAACAACCCTGGCGCCCCGGCGCCTGGCCAAGTGGAAGGATAAATACGATATCATCTTTCTTCAGGCCGACCTGACCGAACACAATCCCGAGGCCCAGGCCTTGTTGGAGGCCCTGGGCAGCCAGAGCATCCCGGTGGTGGCTCTCTTCCCCAAAGGCGAGGAGAGCACCAGCCCACTGGTGCTGCGCGACCTGTTCACACCATCGCAGATGGAAGACGCCCTGGAGCAGACGTTTGCCCCCCGCTGAGCCCGCTGCCTCCGTGAGGTCAGGACCATGGCCATGATCCGACGCGCCTGGGACACGCTGCCCTCGAGCTTGCAGGAACTCCTGCTCGTGGGCAGTGTGGGCTGGCGGCAGTTGCACGAAGCGGCTGTCCGGGCCATGGCCTTCCAACCTGGAGGCGTTCCCGGCGGCCTGGCCAGGGAGCTGTTGCGCGCTGCGTGGGAGAACGCGCCCCTCGAAGGGGGACTGGCCGGCCAGCTTCCGGCAGCCGAGGGTCCTTGCCCGCAACTGGTGGCCTCGGCCTGGTCCGAACCCCGCCAGGCCGATCTGCGCCACCGCATGGAGCAGGCCAGGGGCGTGGACCCGCACAGAGCCTTTGCCCTGGCCGCGGAGGGTTGCGAGACGGAACCCGACAATCTCTTCTGGGCGCGTCAGCTGGAACTGCTCGGTCTGGAGCTGGGGCGCGGCGACGAAGTCCTTGAGCGCATCCGACGCATGCACCCCCTCCGCCTATCCGGGGCTGAACCGCTGCTGGACTTTCTGCAGGCCGAGCGCCATTTCGCTGCCGGCGAATGGTGCCGGGCGGAAAAGGCCTACGACAGATGCATGCAAAATGCCGCCTGGCTGTTGCCCGCGGAGCGCAGGGCAGAAGTCCTCTGGCGAATGGACGAACATGACGCGGCCCTGGAGCTCTGGCGTGAAGTCCTGCTCGCCAGGCCCTGGCACGCCAGTCTTTTGCAGCGGGTGAACGCCGCCATCCAACCTCTTCCCAACATGAACGTCATGCCCCTGACTGCCGTGCTCCTGCAAACCAGGGACAACGTCCATCGTCTCGCCGAGACCATGGACGACCTGGCCGCCAGCCATGGTCTCAGCCTCGTGGTGGTCCTGGACAACGACTCCCGCGACGCCACGGCCTCGCTGCTCGACATCTGGAAACACAACCTGGGGCAGGAAGCACTGCACGTGATGCGCGTGCCCCAGGGCATGGATCCGGCCGCGGCTCGCAACATGTTGATCGAACTCCCTCTGCTGGCGGAGATGGAATTCGTTGCCCTGGTGGACGACGACCTGCGTCTGCCCGAGGACTGGCTCACCAAACTGCATGCGGCGCGCGAACACCGCCCTGAAGCCGCCTCCTGGGGCTGCTCCCTGCACGCGCCTGGAAACCCCGAACTGCTGCTGGCCACGGACCTGCACATTCACCCCCGCCCCCAGGGGGTGGCTGTCGAGCAACGGCCGGAGTTCCGTCTTTCGCGGCTCCATGGCCAGGTTCCCGGACGCGGACAGTTCCAGTCGGTCAGACCATGCCTGTCCACCGCATCCTGCTGCCGCCTTTTTTCCCTTCAGGAACTGCGGGCCTGGGGGGGATTCGACATCCTGCCCCCTGCAGGAGAACTGGAGTATCTCGGACGCGACCTCCGTCGCGCCATGCAAGGGCACTTCTGTTGCCATCAAGGCGGGCTCGTGGTCTCGCACCGGACGCCCCATGGTCTGGGAATCGGCTCTAGTTGCGGAGATCGGGAAGACAACGCGTGGACGGACATAACCGACAGCCTGGCCCGGAGGTTTGATCCCGAAGAATTGCGCCACCTCCAGGCCGCCCAGATGCTCCAGCTCTGGCAGGACCTGAGTGAAAATATCCATGACGTGGAACAAGGCCTGGGCTTGGCGCGCGACTAAGGCACTTTTTTCTTGAAAAGGGTAAAATACTCACGTGCGCAGGACATGCGCGCCTGAAGCGAAGCGGAAGGGAGCATTGAAGAAAATCACGTTTTTCCACTGTTCCGATGATTCTGACCCCACAGCAACGGCAAGGAGGACCGAGTATGCGCGTGAAACACCTGATCGTCGGCGCCGGCCCCACGGGACTGGGCGCGGCTTGGCGAATGCGCGAACTGAAGCATGAGGACTTCCTGATCCTGGAGCGCAACCCCTATGTGGGAGGGCTGGCCGCAAGCTTCACCGACAACGCGGGCTTCACCTGGGACATCGGGGGGCACGTGCTCTTCTCGCACTACGAATACTACGACAAACTCCTGGATAACGTTCTCCAAGGCCAATACCTGGAGCATCAGCGCATCGCCAGGGTACGTATCGCGGGACGCTGGATCCCCTATCCCTTCCAAAACAACATCCGCCACCTGCCCAGGGAACTGCAATGGGAGTGCGTGCAGGGCCTCCTGCCCGGACACAGGCCCGAGAAGCACCCGGAGAATTTCGCCCAGTGGTTCGACTACGTCTTCGGACCCGGTATCGCCAAGCATTTCATGCATCCATACAATTTCAAGGTCTGGGCCACACCGCCCGAGGACATGGGCTTCACCTGGATCGGGGAGCGCGTCAGTGTGGTGGACCTGGAAATGATACTCAAAAACCTCGTCCTGGAACTGGACGACGTGGGGTGGGGTCCGAACAGGGTCTTCAGCTTCCCGCTGCACGGTGGAACAGGCGCCATCTTCCGGGGCATCGCCAAGGGCGTGGAGGACAAGATCATCACCGAGTGCCCCGTGACCGGTATCGACACCGCCAACCGCGTGGCCCACACACGCAGAGGCCCGGTGCGCTACGAACACCTGCTCAACACCGGCCCCCTGGACCTGCTGGTACGCGAACTCCTGGATCAGGCCCCGGACAGTGTCCGCGACGCCGCCGGCAACCTCGCCCACAACGGTGTCTACGTGGCCGGCGTGGGAGTGCCCGGCACCAGAGAGGACGACACCTGCTGGATGTATTTCCCGGAAGACAATTGCCCCTATTACCGACTGACGAACTTCCACAACTACTCCCCCAACAACGTGTATCCCGCGGGGGGCGCCCGGGGGCTCATGGCCGAGACGTCCATGTCCGCACACAAGCCGGAAAACCTGAATTCCTTGATGCAAAGCACTATCCAGGGCCTGGTGAACACCGGCATGATGCTCCCCGAGGAAGCGGACAGGACAACAACCCGCTGGGAAATGGCCGTGGATTACGGCTATCCCATTCCCACCCTGGCACGCGACGCGGCCCTGAACACCATCATTCCCTGGCTTGAGGAACGCGGTATATACTCCAGGGGGCGTTTCGGAGGCTGGAAATACGAAGTCGCCAACATGGATCACTCCGTGATGCAGGGAGTGGAATGGAGCGAGCGCATGCTCCTGGACAAACCTGAAACCACTTACAAGGTCGGCAAATGAACGCAAACACCTGGGCGGCGCGACGCGAGGCCCTGCGCCACCCCATCATGGAAGCCGGAATCTGGGGATTGTTGGTCAGTCACCCCGCCAACCGCTACTACCTCAGCGGCTTCGAACTCCACGACCCGCAGTGCAACGAAACCGCCGGCCAGCTCCTGATCTCGGCCTTTGGCGACGACTGGCTGTTCACCGATCCCCGTTACCTGGACGCGGCGCGCAGACTCTGGCCCGAGGAACGCATCTTCATCAGCTCAGGTTTTGAACGTGCCAAGCAACGCGACAAGATCAAGGAGCTGGGCGCCGGTTCGAACCTGCCCCTGGGCATCGAATCGAAATCCATGAGCGTGCACACCTGGCATTATCTGTCCGAAGAGCTGGAAACCAGGCCCCTGCAAGGCTTGGTGGAGGGGTTGCGCAAGACCAAGACCATGGCCGAAATCCAGCGCATGGAGCGCTCGGCTGCCGTGAACCACGAGGTCATGGACAGGCTGCCTGAACTCTTGCAACCCGGCATGACCGAGCGCCAAGCTGCCTGGGAGATCGAAAAGCTCTTCCGGACCCTGGGCGCCAGCGAACTGGCCTTTGCACCTATCGTGGCCGTGGACGCCAACGCCGCCCTGCCCCATGCCGTACCTGGCGACACCGTGATCCGCGAGGAATGCCTGGTGCTGGTTGACGTGGGCGGCAGGGTGGACGACTACTGCTCGGACCAGACCCGCACGGTGTGGGTGGGGAGCAAACCATCGGAGCGGTTCCTGCGCACTCGGGAGCTGGTGCGGGAGGCGCAGCGCCTGGCCATCGAGGCTGCCCGGCCCGGCTTGGCAATCTGCGACCTTTACGACGTCGCCAAAAAATGCTTCGAAAAGCATGGGATGGCCAGCCGTTTCACCCACGCCCTGGGACACGGCATCGGCCTGGAGACCCACGAGTTCCCTAGCCTCGGCCCCGGCGCCACGGCCTTGCTGGAACCCGGCATGATGGTGACCGTCGAGCCTGGGCTCTACGATCCCACGTGGGGGGGGATACGCTGGGAGCACATGCTCCTGATCACCGAGGACGGAGCCCGCGTCCTGTGAGCCGCGGGAAATCCCGCCTGCCGCGCATGCGACCGGCATGCCACCGCTCGGCCTGCATCTACCTGCGCCTGCCACGCCCGGACGTGGCACGGCTGCGTTTTTTGCTCGAGGCCCACGACAACCTCGGCCTGGTCAGTGTCCTGGACCGCTGGGAGGCCGTGGTCAAAATCACCCACTCCCCGGACCAGACCGCTGAACTCCGCGAAGCTCTGGAAGGATTCAAGGCCATGCTGCCGTTGGAGGAGTTGTCGGTATGATTCGAGTTACGAATTACAACCACGTCCAGTACGGTTGATTTTCCGTACCAGGCAAGAGAGGATTTTGCCTGGTACGGTGAAATACTCTGTTTATCGAGAAGGTACTGGCGCGCTTTCCATTTCCAAGCTTGTTTGAAGTGGAAATGAAATCAGATGGCCACGGTCAGGTATTCCTGCAGCGAGGTGACCCCTTGCAGGACCTTGAAGGCAGCGTCCATCTTCAGGGTACGCAGCTTGCCCGTTTGCACCGCCTTCTGCTTGATGGCGAAGGCCGAAGCCCGTTTGAGGATCAGCTCCTTGATGGTGTTGTCCACCTGCAGGACCTCGTAGACTCCCACCCGCCCCTTGTAGCCCATGTGCTCGCAGTTGGGGCACCCCTTGCTGCGGAAGAAATGGATTTTCTGCCCCGGAGGAGGGGACTTGATCACTGTGCGCAGCTGTGTGAGGTCGGGTTCGTAGGGCTCCACGCAATAGGGGCAGAGTTTGCGAACCAGCCGCTGCGCCACCACCGCGAGCAGGGTGGAGGAGATCAGGAAGGGCTCGATGCCCATTTCGATGAACCGCGAGACCGCGCCCGAGGCGTCGTTGGTGTGCAGGGTAGAGAGCACCTTGTGGCCGGTCATGGCAGCCTGGATGCCGATCTTGGCTGTCTCCACGTCACGGATCTCGCCCACCATGATCACGTCCGGATCCTGACGCAGGATGGAGCGGAGGCCGCTGGCAAAGGTCATGCCGGCCTTGGCATTGAGCTGCACCTGGGTGACCTCGGGGAGTCGGCTCTCCACGGGGTCCTCCAGGGTCACGATGTTGATGTTCGGGGAGCAGATGCGCTCGATGAGGGAGTAGAGCAGAGTGCTCTTGCCGCTGCCCGTGGGGCCGGTTGCCAGGATCATGCCGTAGGGTTTGATCAGGGCCTTCTCCAGGACCTCCCGTTCTTTTTCGCCCATACCCAGCTGATCCAGGGAAAGCCCATGGCTTGATTGCACATGCAGGCGAAGCACGATCTTTTCCCCGTAGATGGTGGGCAGGGTAGAGGTGCGCACGCTGATTTCCTTGTCGCGCACGCGATACGTGAAGCGGCCGTCCTGGGGCACCCTGTTCACCGAGATGTCCAGGTTGGAGATCAGCTTGATCCGCGAAACCAGCGGCAGAAAAAACTTCTTCGGCGGCGAAGCGAATTCCTTGAGTTCACCGTCGATACGATAGCGCAGGTCAATCCTGTCTTCCTTGGGATTGATGTGCACGTCACTGGCGCGCTTGTTCAGCGCCTGCAGCAGGATGGAGTTGACGAATTTGATGACGGGAGCATCCTCGGCCATGGATTGCAGGGAGGTGATGTTCAGATCCTCCTTGCCTGTTGCCTCCTCGCTCTCGGACTCTACATCCACGTCTTCAAAATCCGGAATTATTTCCTCTTCCTCGGTAAATTTCCTGCCATAGACGGCAACCGTGATGAAATCGAGTTCACTGGCGTTGCAGATGACCGGCTCGACCTCCAGCCGGGTGATGCGCTCCACACTGTCGATGCTGGCGATGTCGGTGGGATCGCGCATGGCCACCATGAGCAGGGAGCCTTTCTTGAACAGCGGCACCACATGCAGCTTGGCGGCCTCGGTTTCGGGCAGGATATCCTTGAGTCCGGGATTGGGCTGAAAATTCTTGAAATTCAACCGCTTGACCTTAAGTTGGCGGCTGAGCACCGAGAGGAACTGATCCTCGGTGACGAGTTCCCGGCTGATCAGGATATTACCGAGCTTCTGTTTGCTGAGCTTCTGTTCGCGCAGGCAACTATCCAGATCATCCTGGGATAATACACCGGCATCCACAAGCATTTGCCCAATGAGTTTCTTGGACTTGGAAAACACGCTCTCACTCCCCCCGCGGATTCGCCGCGAGGTGAATGTCGGCGCCGTCTCTTCGGGCACGGCACTTGAAAATGATATCCAGGACATCGCCAACCCTTATCATCTTGAACCCGCGGGTCATTTATCCTCGCCGCCATCCTGAAGGAGACGCAGAAGCTCGAGATTCTTCTTCACGTAATCGTCGATGCTCTGCTTGTCCTCCACAGTTGCATGGAAAACGTCGAATTCGGGGGTGGAGACCATGTCGTAGGCACGCTTGATGCGTCGCGCGACGTGCATGATGAATCCGAGAATGGTGAGCGCGAGAATGGACCAGAAAATGAACATGTCCAGAATCTCGTACTTGTAGCCCAACATGTTCCGGAAGATATAGTCCCCAAGGGAAATGATGATGATACAGGCCGCGATGCCGGCGACGGATTTAAGCCATACGAAGAAATATTTAGTGCTGAACTTGCGTTCTTTCAACAGACCGATCACGCTTATGACGATGCTGCCCAGGAAAATGAGCAGTTGCACGGCCATGAATGCCGCAGCGCCACCCAGCAGAATTGAACCGGCTATAATTTCGAGATTGTTCATGCCTTCCACCTTTCGCTCGTTGTCGTCCCGATGCCCATGACCTTCGAAAGCTGCTGCGCGTCAATGCCGTAGCCGGGGTTCAGGGCTTGAAACCCTTGGGATAATCATCCACGCCGCTGATGTCTGAAAAACCTTCCGACAAAACCTTCCACATGTTCCTGACAATACCCATATACTCATGATTTGCGTCCTTGTTCCCGGCTAGGGCCGCCCGCAAGGTGTGCAGCCAGATGATGATGGCCGCGGTCTTGACCGTCTCGTTGGTATTTTGCAAATCCTTGAGAAACTCTTCGAACCGGGTGATGATGGCTGGTTTTTCCTTGACGTAGGCCAGTGGATCCGAGACCCTGATGCCCCGCTTCTCAAAGGCGATTCTGTATTCGGCCACCATATCGGCAATATGCCCCTTCTCGGTACTCCCCACTTTTTTGAGCTTTTCACTGAACTGTCTGGCCTGCTCCATTTGCACCGACAACGGGACTATCCCCATCTGTTGCGCTACCCATTTGAGCATGGCGCCTCCCTGGATGCACTCGTCCGTTACTGTGGTCCATAACCGATCATTACCGTCGGCTTTGCCGGGCATGGCGAACTGTCCATCGCCTCCTCCGAGAACTGATACAAACAAAACAATGTTGAAGCATAACCGAAAGCTGTTCACTTGTGAAGTAATGGTCAAATCAACGGAAAAAAAATTAGACCATTCCAAGGACTTCCAACACAAGTACCTTGAATTCCTTACGGGTTTCCGGACGTAGTTTCTCCCGGTCGCATGCGGCGTAAAAAAGCTCCAAAAAGTCCACTTGCAGTGTGGCCGTGGGATCAATATCCCCTGCCTGCACCTCCGTCTGCAATTTGCCCGACACCTTGTCCAGATGGGAGGCGAACGCGACCATCGAGCCACGCAACATCTGGAGAAACAAGACAGCTTCATCGTATTTCATTGCAGCCCACTCCCTGGTCCTGCTGTTTTATACATCTGTCCGATCCGCTCAGTCACGCTACCGTGCTTTTCCGCACAGGAACCGGCCGGGGTTCGCTCCGAATCCCAAAAGGACACTGCGAATCGGAAAAACAAATTGGCTGCAATCATATTACAATGTGGATGATATTCAGGTCAATGTTCTTCTGGCCCTGATGAGGTCCTTTCTTGGAGAATTTTCTCACATGAACTCAATTCTAGAATGTTTCTTGCATTCTTTTACTTCCCTTTACCCTTAGACCGTAAGGATGATTTCGCGGCCTGCTTTTTTCAGCCTGAAATTTTCAAGAACTTTGTGCCCCCTTGCACTGCAACTTCATTCTCATGCAAGCTCGGTGCCGGTCGCCTGTCATGTTGGTTCACATTCCGGAATGGTCTTCCCGGCCGCCACCCGTCGCTCCGATGCTGGACAGCCTTACGCAAATGTGATCTTGCAGTGGTGCACACTCGAAGTCTTCATGCAAACATGAAACGACTCCTCGCAAACACCCTCCTCGCCGTTTGTGGCATCATCCTGGGCTATGTACTGCTCGAGGCATCCTTGCGTATCAGCCTGCCCTACCTCCCCAGGCCGTTCTTCAACAACCAGTGCAAGGAGCTGCGCATCCTGGGCCAAAGTTCCAAGCGCGACGTGCTTCCGCATGCCGGTTACATCGCCGTGCTCGGCGACAGTTACGCCGCGGGGCAGGGGGACTGGTTCATCCAGAACCGCTACAACCCCGATTCTCGCCACCAAGCCACGCATATACTGCACGAACTCACTGGTCGCGACGTGCTCGCCCTTGCCAGACCAGGGGGCGGGAGCTACGACGTGGCCGCCGTCTTCGTCCCGAACAGCGTGCACTTTCTGCGCAAGGCCGGATTTGACCTGCCGGAACCTGCGTATGTGGTCGTCTACTTCTACGAGGGCAACGACGTCAGCGACAACCTCGGCTTTCTGCAGCGGCACTTCATTCCCATTCATCACGACCCGGTACTTCTTGCCGACGACACTGTGTTCCAGGCCTTTGCCAGCGACATGGAGCAGCGTTACTGCCAGGGAAAACCGCGACGGTTCGAAGACAACTTCCTTGCCGCGAACGCCCTTGTGCGTTTCTTCGAAGGGTTGGCCTACTCCCTGGGCAAAAAACGCGAGACTCCTCTGCCAGGTTCACGCTTCGAGGCCCGAATCGGAGGCGCGGATATATTCCTGCCGGACGAGATCGAAACCGACCTCACCCTGTACAGCGATGCGGACTTGGACCTGGCCGTACTGCTCTTTTCCCGCGCCCTGCGGCAACTCGATGACTTCTGGCCCGGAAGCCGCAAGATCGCGGCCTACATACCCTGCCCCCGCACCATGTACGAAATCGCCGGAGAGGACGGCGCCAGACAGCGCGAAATCGGGCAGAGACTCGAAGAAATGGTGACCGCGGCCGCCCGAAGCAACGGCTTTCTGATGGTGGACTCTGCCGGCGACCTGCGCCGGGCGGCCGCACAAGCCATGCAGCACGGCCCAAAGGACGTCAATCACCTCAACATGGCCGGGTACACGACCCTGGCAGGGAGCATCGCCGCCGCAATCGCCCCGAGCGAATAACACGGCCACATCGCGCACACCTTCCACACATCTTGTTCCCACCCTCTCCCAGACGCAACGTATTGCAATCGCATCGTATTGAATACAATCCCGGATTCCCTACAGTAGGCGATCATCATACCGATTGACGTACCGCCCCTGTTGTGGGTAGGCATTGAATGACAGTGGATCAGCCAGGGAGTGTGTCATGCGGATCAAATGCAACAATTGCGGCGGAGCGGGCAATGTGCCCGATGACCTCATACTGCGAAGGGTACGCTGTTCGCGGTGCTATCACTCGTTCAACATCACCTTGGACAATGTCGTGCGCACCCGTGGTCGACGCAAGGCCCAACGCATTCCTGTCAGGGGCGTGACCGTGGATTTCGGTTTCGCCAAGGGTGTTTCCGTGGTGCGGGACATCAGCAAGGCCGGCATCGGCCTCGAACCCACGGACCTGGACAGCGACTTTGCCGTGGGCGAGACCGTGGTCTTCGACCTCTATGACAAGGATCAGCTCATCCTGCCCCATGTGGAAGCGCGCGTGGCCAGGGTGCAAAGCGCCACCACCGGCTGCACCTTCAACGCCTTGAGCCCGCTGCACAAGGAGCGCCTGAAGAGTTTTCTTTCCAGCAAGGCCGTGGAAAGAAGGCCCAGGGAACCGGAACCCACAGAGGTGCACGATGGAGAGGATTCAGCGTCCCTGGAATACAAGCTCAAGGACCTGCTCTACAAGACCCGGACCTGATACTCACCCCTGGGGGGCCGCGGTATCGCCATCTTGTCCGCTATCCCCGTCCCTCCCAGACGCGCCGTTGATTTCCCGCATGACTACATACACGGGGCGCTGTTTCACTTCCTCGAAGATTCTGGCGATATACTCGCCGACCACGCCGATGCTGATCATCACCAGGCTGTTCATGAACAACACGAGAATGGTGGTGGTGGTGATGCCGTGCACCACCTTGATGCCGTAGATCAGGGCGGAGAGCCCCACCCAGAAGGCCCAGATCAGGCTGACCAGGGCCACCAACCCTCCGAGATAGGTCCACAATCGCAGGGGGATGGAGGAGAAGCCGAAGATGCCGCTGAGGGCGAAGTTCCAGAGCTTCCAGTAGGTCCACTTGCTCGTGCTGGCCACACGCTCCTGGCGGTGATAGTTCACCGTGGCCACGGAAAATCCCGGCCAGGCCAGCATGCCCTTCATGAAGCGGTTGCGTTCGGGCATGCGCCGGACCACGTCCACCACCTTGCGGTCCATGAGCCTGAAGTCCCCGGCGTTTTCCACGATGTTCACCGAGCTGACTTTCCTGATCAGCTTGTAGAAAAGCCTGGCGCTGGTGCGCTTGAGCAGTGTGTCGCTGCTGCGCTTTTCTCTAACCGCCAGCACGGATGCATACCCCTGTTTCCAGAGGTCGATCATCTCGGGGAGCAGGGAAGGGGGGTCTTGAAGGTCCACGTCCATGGGGATGACCGCGCGCCCCCAGACGTGGTCGAGCCCGGCCGAGAGCGCGGCCTCCTTGCCGAAGTTGCGCGAAAGCTGCAAGCCTCTGATGCGGGAATCGGCCTGGGCCGCCGCCTCGATGAGTTCCGGCGTGCGGTCCATGCTGCCGTCGTCCACAAAGAGAATCTCGAAGGATACATCCGCCCCTTCGAGTTCTGGCACCACTTCCCGCAGGAACCTGGGCAGGCTCTCCTCCTCGTTGTAGCAGGGCACCACCAGGGAGATGTCGGGGCGGCCTGCCCTTTTCGTGTTCGATTCGTTTTTGTTCATCATTACAAAGAGATGCTACGCCAGCTCCAGATAAAAGTAAAGCCTGCGTCGAGAGGGTCCTCTGGTGCGGTTCATGTTGACCCAATGCTGCGCTGCAGGTAGTACTCCGGTATTACTCGAGTAGTACTCCGGTATTACTCGAGTAGTACTCCGGTATTACTCCTGGAAACCAGCTACCACCCCAACGCGGAGCGGGCAAGACCATTTCCGGAACCACGAAAACCGCAACAAGGCATCGCTCCACACATGTTCAGCCACGCCCTCGCCCCCCTCGTCTCCATCGTCATCCCCGTGTTCAACAACTGGCGGATGACCGAGGACTGTCTGCGCAGCATGCGCGCCTATCTTGGCGTGGAAAAAGTCGAGGTCATCGTGGTGGACAACGCCTCCACCGATGAAACCGCAATGCGATGCCCGGAACTCGGCACCGCATTATTCGGGGACCGGTTCACCTGCATCTCCAATCCCAGCAACCTGAACTTCGCCGGCGCCTGCAACCGGGGCGCGCTCCAGGCTCGTGGCGATCTGCTCCTGTTCCTGAACAACGACACCCTGTGGTGCGAGGATATCCTCCCCCCCCTGTTCCGCGAACTGGAAAATCCAGGCATCGGTTGCTGCGGTCCGCTGTTGCTTTACCCCGGCAACCGCATCCAGCACCTGGGCATCACCTTCCTGCATCCGGGCAAGGTCATCCACGCCTTCAGGGACTTCCCCAGAACGCACCGCGTTGCACGCATCGCCTTCCGCTTGCAGGCCATGACCGCCGCGGCAATGCTCATCTCCACCCAACTTTTCCGCAACATCGGATCGTTCCACGAGGAATACCGCAATGGCTACGAAGACTTGGATCTCTGCCACCACCTAGGGCGACAGGGCCTGCGCCCCTCGGTGGTGCCGGACACCGTGCTCTATCACCTCGAAGGTCAGACAGAGGGGCGCTCGGATAACCAGATCCACAACTTCGAGGTCTACACCTCGCGCGTGGGCGCGGGTTTCTGCACGGACGTGGACTACTTCGCCCTGCGCGCCGGCCTGCAGCTCAAGCTCAACCAATGGTTCGAGCCCTACTTCGTCTCCGGTCCGGAAATGCACGAGCGCTGCTTGGCCCAGCTGGAAAAGCAAGGATCCGCCGCCGCCCTCGAACTCCTCGACCAGGAACCCTGCTGGGAGCACGGCTACACGGTGCTCATCGACCTGCTCACCAGCCGCGCCATGCACCAGGAGGCCCTGGCCATGGCTCAGGAGCAACTGCGCTTCTGCCCCTGCCTGGAAACCCTGGACCAGATCCGCAGACTGGCCAAGGCCGCCGGCGACGTGGAGGCCCTGGCGCACTACACCGCCTTCCGGCATCGGGTTGCCGCCCTGGGCAAGGACCCGGCGATTGCCAGAACCGCACGGGCAATGCTGAAAACCGCACTATCCCAGGGCAGGAAACACCTCGCCGCCGCACTCCAACACTGGATGAACAGCCATGCCTCCTGAAAAAGTCGCGTTGCACAACTGGCAAACCGCCCAGCGCTCCCTCGACCGCACCGTGCGCTACATGCTCATGCTCGGTGTGGCCAACAAACGCCATCTCCTGTCAATCGCCAACCATTGCGGTTCTGTCGCCTCCAAGGGCCAGGCCGCGCCCCTGCATCTCAGGGTGGGCACCGACGCGCTCCTGGCCACCCTGGAGGAGGACCTCCTCGATCCGGTGGTGGTCAAGGGCGTCTTGTCCCTGGACCGGCACGACCCCCTGCTCACGCCTCGGGCGCGCAACGTGCTGGAACTCCTGGACGTCTGGTGCGGGGGCGTTGCCGATCTCTCCCGACAGATGACCGACATTCTCCAGGCACATGGCCTGTCCGAAAAGATCGACTGCCATGACCCGCCCCCTTTGCATGAGCTGTTCTTGCAGTTGATTGACCACCAGGCCCTGGATGCGGCGCGGGACGTCCTCGACCGCCTGGACAGCAGCGGCGCGCTGCCCCGCTCAGGCGATCTGCGGCCCGTGGCCCTGAAGCTGCAAGGCGACCTGCACTTTTTCTCCGGAAAATTCGACGAGGCGCGCGATTGCTACGACTCGGTCGCCGAGATCATCCCGGACATCGTCATGGAGCGCCGCGCCCAGACCCTGCTCAAGCTCGGCGAGCGCCAGTCCGCCCTGGACGCCTTGGCCGGCATCGTCCGTCAGCGCCCCTGGCGTACCAACACGGTGCTCAGGCTCCACGACCTGCTGCAGGAGCACGACCGCAAACTGGGGCACATCTCCAAGACCTCCATCCTGCTGTATACATACAACCACGCACCCGACCTGGACCAGACCCTGGAATCCCTGGCCGCGAGCAGCGCGGCTGCCTGCGACGTGTTCGTGCTCAACAACGGTTGCACCGACGACACCGCCCAGGTCATCCTCAAATGGCAGGGCAGCGGCGCCTTCCCCAGCTTCAAGGCCGTGACCCTGCCCGTCAACATCGGAGCCCCAGCCGCCCGCAACTGGCTGCTGCACATGGCCCCGGTCATGGCCAACCCATGCATCTGCTATCTCGACGATGATGCCTCCCTGCCCAAGGACTGGTTGGGGCGTTTGTACCACGCCCAGCAGACCTACCCCGAGGCCGGGGTCTGCGGCGCCAAGGTCCGCGAATACGGCTCGCCCCACATCCTGCAACAGGTGGACCTGAACCTGACCTTACCCCAGGAAAACGACTCCCTGCTTGGCTTCTCCGACCTGCAACTCATGACAATGGATGTGGGGCAGTTCGACTACATGCGCCCGGCCACGTCCGTGACGGGCTGCTGCCACCTCTTCCGGCGCGACGTCTTCAAGCGGGTGGGAGACTTCGACATCCGCTTCTCCCCCACGCAGTTCGACGACCTGGACCACAGCCTGCGCATGGTCCAGGCCGGAATCCGCTCCGTCTATACCGGACACCTGGCCGTGGACCATCGCCAGATCAGCGGCGGCGCGGCGCGGAAAAACCGGCTCGCGTATCACAACGCTTTGGGCAACTACCAAAAGTTACAAGGAAAATACCCAGTGCCTGTGTGGCAGCAGATCGTTGCCAGCATGGGCGCGGTGCTGCACGAGGACTACCTGCGCAAACTGGTGCGCCTGGCGCTGGAGTTGGCTGTCTGACGCCGACTCGCACCGGGAGTTGCATATCAAGTGGACCACAGGAGCCTCCCATGTCCCACGCCTGGCTTGAAGTCCTGCTGATTCTCGCGCTCATCCTGGTCAACGGCTTTTTCGCCCTTTCCGAAATGGCCCTGGTGGCCGCGCGCAAGGTCAGGCTCCAGGCCATGGCCGAAAAGGGCACATCCCACGCGCGCATCGCACTGCTGCTGAAGGACAAGCCCGACAGGTTCCTGTCCACGGCGCAGATCGGCATCACCCTGGTGGCCATCCTGACCGGCGCCTTCAGCGGCGCCACCATCGCCGCCAGGGCCCAGGAGTTCCTGGCCGACGTACCCGCCCTGGCGCCCTACAGCACCGCCCTGGGCCTGGGGCTGGTGGTCATCCCCATCACCTACCTCTCCCTCATCGTCGGCGAACTCGTGCCCAAAAAGCTGGCGGTCGGCTACCCCGAAAAGATGTCCTGCCTCACCGCCCCCTTCATGTACGCCTTCATGCGCCTAGCCATGCCCGTCGTGCACCTGCTCAGCGGCTCCACGCGGGCCGTGGTCCGCATCCTCGGCATCGCGCCCCCAAAGGAACCAAAGGTCACCGAGGAGGACATCCGAGGCCTGATCCGCGAGGCCGTGATCTATGGCGAGGTGGAGCACGCCGAACGCGACATCCTGGAACGCGTGTTCCGGCTGGACGACCTCCTGGTGGGGGCGCTGATGACCCACCACTCCCGCATCGTCTGGCTGTACCTGGACGACCCCAGGGAAACCAGCCTCGAAAAAATCCTCGGCAATCCCCACTCCCGTTTCCCGGTGGCCCGCAGGGAGCCGTTCCAGGTTCTCGGGGCGATCAAGGCCAAGGAATACCTCGGCGCCCTCGTGCAGGGGCGGGAGCTGGACCTGGAAACGCATCTGCAACGCCTCGAATTCGTGCCCGAAACCATGCGCGTGCTGCGACTGCTGGAGTTTTTCCGCAGGAAGGATCAGATGCATTTCGCCCTGGTGGTGAACGAATTCAACGCCCCCCGTGGGGTGGTGACCTTCAACGACATCCTGGAGGCCATGGTCGGGGACATCCCCACCGTGCAGTCCCTGCCCGAACCCGCGGCAGTGCGGCGCGAGGACGGCTCCTGGCTCCTGGACGGCCTCATGCGCCTGGAGGAGGTCCAAGCCCGGTTGGGCATCACAACGCCCATGCGGGAAGGCGACCAGAGCTTCCAGACCCTGGCCGGCTTCATTCTCGCCCACGGCGAGGACCCGCCGCACATGGGCAGGCACTTCGAGTGGGGAGAATTCCGCTTTGAAATCGTGGACATGGACGGCATGCGCATCGACCGCATCCTGGTCGCGTCCCTGCACACCGAAGACAAATCAGAATCCCCTTGAGCCCGAAGGCTCGAAGACAGGGACGCCAAGCCAGGATTTGTCCCTGGAAATTGACTTTTCGCGTTTTCCGGGGATAATTGCAGGCACGGGAGACATGCTGCATGGCTGTTGTGATTCACGCTATCCTCGATGAGAGTCGCCAGTATTACCGGATCATGAAAACGGTAACCGTCGGTCGGCTGCTCATAAATCCACGAGGCCACATGAAACGGAACATTGTTTCCGGAAAGGCCTATGCCATATTGCGTCGCACACGTTCAGGCATGTGCAAGGATTCGTACATTGGTCCTTGGGAATCCGAACCTGCAGCGCACTATTCCTTGTGGATCAGCCAGAGTAAGAAAGACATTGCCTTGCTTCGCGAAGTAAAACAGGCAATGAAGGGGCTGAATATGTCAAAGGAAGAAATTTGTAGCGAAGAATACATGTCTGTTTTGGCCGACATTGCCACGGCCTTCGATGCCGAAGGACTCTGGGAATGCGGGCTGGAATTGATTGGCTCATGGTGTTTCAAGGTCTATCAAAATAATTGCGGTGTCGAATACTATCCAGAGCGAACCCTTGATGTGGATTTCGCCGTTGATCTTCCCTACACAGGTCCCAGGAAGGATATTGGAGAACTCCTCCAAAAGCTTGGCTTCAGTCAACAATTCCATCAAGACGGAACCATCAGATACGTTAGCGCCGAGTTGGAGGTGGAATTCCTCAAGAACAGGCGGGGCGATGGTTCCACAGGCAAACAGCGCGGCATTCAAGAGACTGAAAAAGACCTTGGCATTGCCCCCATCGCACTTCCCTACCTGCGGATACTGCTCGACAACAGGATGACCCTCCAGGCCCGCGACATCGGCAAGGTGGTTGTACCGTCCATGCCCGCCTTCATGCTCCACAAGATTCTCGTGGCCGGAAAAAGAGGGAAACACGACAAGCGCGTCAAGGATCTGCGCCAGGCCGAGGCCGTGGCCAAGACCATCCTCCACGACCCCGGACTGCTGCAAGAGGTGGCCAGGATCGCCAGCGGCCTGCACAAGAATTGGTTGAAGGCCATTCGGAAAGAGGCCGGGAACATCTCCACTGTTCTTTCGGGCGACTCCGGCGCGGTTTCGGCCGTCATGCACTTCCTTGCCGAGGTGTAATGGCCAGGGAAATGGGGACATCAACCGTTTTAGGATCGTTCATCTTTTGAACAATCTCTTGTCGTCCTTTTCCTTCCTATCCGTTCTCTTCAAGAGCGGACCCAGGACGCCGCCAAAGAAAAAAAGGCCTACGGTGTATTTGCCGTAAGCCTTTGATTTCGTGGTGCCGAGGGACAGAATCGAACTGCCGACACGGGGATTTTCAGTCCCCTGCTCTACCGACTGAGCTACCTCGGCCCAAAGCGAAGTGAGATTCTTATCCCAAACCCGTGCCCCTGGCAAGAATTTTTTCCCGGCTTTTTTCCGCAACGACCGCTCATGCCTGCCGTGCCTGCCGCCAGCTCGTTCCACATCCAATTCCCTGCGGTTGGAAGGCACAGCCTTGCGGTGTACTCATTCCAAAAAAACTGAAAATCCCCGAAGCACATAACTGGCGCGGGCATCTCAATTTCTATATTAAATCAAGATATTATCTAGAAATAATATTTCTTCAACTCTTTCCGTGCGTTGCTTGCATTGGTGCCGCTTTGCGGTTATGCTCCATACCCACGAACGACCCCTGTCCTGGAACCAGGGAAACGCAAGACAGCCACCCCCAATGCCCCGAACACATCAGGGAGGTGCCCGATGCTGACCATTGCCGAATTCGCCAAGCGTTACGAACTGCCGGAATCCACGGCGCGTTTCTACTGCAAGCGCTTTCGCGACTTCCTCCCCCACTCCGGGCAGGGCAAGCGCAGACGCTACCACGAGGAGAGTCTCCCGGTCTTCGAAGCCATCCTCCAAGGCATGGGGCAGGAGAAGAACGCCGCTATGGTGGAAGAATTCCTGACCCGACGCTTTCAGCGGCGTGGTGTCACCGCTCCCCGCACGGTTGCACAGATGCCCGACACGCATCCAACCACGCTCCCAGAGGTTCCGCTCGCACCTCCCGAGCAAGGGCGCCTGGAAACGATCATGCAGCGGCAGGCCGAGGCCCTGCAGCAGGTGGCCGAGGCCCTGCAATCCCTCTCCCAGGGGCGGGAACCGGCGGCGGACAGTGCTACTAACGAACTGGCAGACAGGCTCCAGGCCTTGGAAGCAAAGGTCGAGGAACTCCAAAAAGAGATACGCGGCCTACGCTCCTTGCAGGATGACGCCGAGCGCATCCACCAGCAGGACCTGGAGCAGTTGCGCAAATGGCTGGGCCATCTGGCCAAGGAACAAACCCGCGAACGTCAACAAGGATAGGTCTTCAATGAAATGCCACTTCTGCGACGCCATGGCCCTGATCATCTTCGCGGACTGGCCGGAGGACCTGGAGTACGGCCTGTGCGAGGCGCATTGTACGGACACCAACCTGCACAAGATCCACAGCCTGTTGCGCAAGCGGGGCGGTCAGGCAGTCACCGTGCAGGACAGCGATCTGCTCAAGATGGCCAGTTGAATCTCCCCCATATGTTCCGGCATCATTGTTGCTACATTCCTCGCGACAGCATGCCGGTCCACCTTGGGGGTCCCAATGTACGGCGCGTTTCTGCGAGACATCCTGCAACACAAGTCTCTTGAATTCGAGAGGACGGGCGTGTGTGCCCCCGAGGCCGTGGACCTCGCTCTCGGTGAGCTGCTGCGCAGCGCCGGCGGGGGTCTTCAGGGGCTGGAGCGCTTCTCTTTCAGAGCCAGACTCATCGCGGCGGCCCGTGGACTACTGGAATCCCTGAACCCCCAGGTAAACGCCGAAACAGTCAACGCCCTCACAGCCGCGCCCCTCATCACAGAAAACCGGGCAGCCAGGTCGTCAGCGGCGACCAGAAACTGATCAGCAACAGGTCCACGATCAGGATCAACAAAAAGGGCAGCACTGCCTTGGCCGTCGCTTCCAGGTTTGACCCAGATATCCCTGCGGCCACGATCAGGCAGATGCCCAACGGCGGCGTGAGCATGCCGATGGCCAAATTCACCACCATAATGGCGCCGAGTTGGATCACGTCGATGCCCAGCTCCGGTGCAATGGGCAGGAGCACCGGCACGAACAGCAACAGGGCCGCCGTGGTTTCCACCACCGCCCCGGCCAGCAGCAAGAGCAGGTTGAGCAGCAACAGCAGCACCACGGGGTTGCTGGAAATGCCGAGCAGGAATTCCGCGATACCCTTAGGCATCTCCTGGATGGTCATGAACCAGCTGCAAGCCGTGGCCTGTGCGATAATGAACATCACCACGCTGGCCATGACCCCGGCCTCGAGGCAGAGCCGTGGCACCTCGGCCAGGTGCAGTTCGCGGTGTACGAAGAGCCCCACCACAAAGGCGTAGCCCACGGCCACGGCGGCCGACTCCGTGGCCGTGAACACACCGCCCAGGATACCTCCGAGGATGATCACCGGCGCGCCCAGGGCAAAGATCGCCTTTCGACCGGCGCCTAGCAGTTCGGCAAGGGAAAAGGACATGTTTCCGGCGTCATGTTTCCGACACAACACCACGTTCATGCCGAGCAGACTCGCTCCCATGATCAGGCCGGGGATGATCCCTGCCAGGAACAATTTGCCGATGGAGGCGCCGGTGAGCACGCCGAAGATGATCAAGGGGATGCTCGGTGGGATGATCACCCCGATGGAGCCGCCCGAGGCCTGCACAGCCGCTGCCAGGGGACCTGGATAGCCGGCGCGGATCATGGCCGGGATGAGAATGCCGCCCACGGCCGCCGTGTCCGCGGCTGCGGATCCGGAGATGCCGGCAAAGAACATGGCCGAGACAGTGGCCACCGCGGCCAACCCGCCGGGGAGCCAACCGACCAGGGCCTGGGCCATGGCCACCAGACGCCGGGACAGACCGCCCGCGTCCATCAGGTGCCCTGCCAGCATGAACAGGGGCACAGCCATCAGGGGAAAGGAATCCGCCCCCCCATACATACGCTGTACCACCAGCATCGGACTGACGTCCTCGAACACCCAGAAGCAGAGCAGACTGGCAACGCCGATAGCCACGGCAATGGGCGCGTTGAGCAGGAACAACCCCAGCATCAGGCCGAACAGGGTCAGCGCGCTCACCTCCGCAACTCCGCAACCGTCTCCAGAAAAAATGCCGCCCCGTGCAGCAGCAACACAGCGCCCGCCAGCGGGATGGCAGAGAACGGGACCTGCCTGCTCAGGCCCAGGCTCACTGTCATCTGCGGGGCGAGCATGTTCCAGAACCGCCAGCCGTGAATCAGCATCACGACAAAGAGCAGGATGCAGGCCGCATGCGCCACCAGGCGGCAACTCTGTTCGAGACGGCGGGGCAGACGTTGCACCAGAACGCGCACGCCCGGGTGCGCCCCTCGTTTGTAGGCTACCGTGGCGCCCACGAAGGTGAGCCAGACCAGGAGCATACGTCCAAGTTCCTCGGACCAGAACAGGGAGTGGTTCAGGACGTAGCGGCTGAAGACTTGCAGCATGACGACCAGGGCCATGGACAGGCAGAGGATGACGAGCAGCCCTTGTGCTCCCGTATCCACAACGGAACTCACACGCCGCACCATGCCCACGACGCGGTCCAGCGAATTTCCCTGATGCGCTCCCTGGGAAGGAGGCGGGCAATGTTTCTCACTTTCTTTCACATTGCATTCCTGGATTACAACTAGTCCAAAGGGTTGCATATCAATGTCCGAACGTTGGGCAGCCCGGCTGGATGTGGAACGCCCCATTGAATGCGAAACGGGAACTCTCGCTGGCATCCACGTCCTGAGGCAGGAGCCCATGGCGGCTTGGCATACATGGAAAGTCCGGTTCGAGGCAAGAAGCGTGCAACTTCTTGAAATTATCCGCGAATATAGGACTTGGCGCGGCTGCCGTTTTTTGGTAGAAAATGTTTTTGAGTTTGTGGTGGTGTGGGGTAGGGCATTCAACTCCATCCTCACGGTTTTGTTTATTTTTCAATAACCAGCAGCGTTACGGCCTCCATTGAAAACGATCTTGCGTCGCCATCTGCAGCAGACCTATTCCGAGAAAGAGCTGCAGCAATGGTTCGAGCCCTTGCGCATCATCCAAAACGACATCGACAAGAGCATCCAGGTGGTTTTTCCACACCCCTATTTCGCGCAATGGTTCAGCGACACGGTCCAACAGGGTTTCGAGGAGCAATTGGCCCTACACTTCGGTGCCGGCTGTGCCGTAACCTACAGCTGCCGCCAGCAGGGAGGAGGCCCCCTTCCCTCTGTTCGGCAGCGCGTGATGCAGCCTCCGGATGCGCCGTTCGGCAGGCGGTTCAGCTTCGAGACCTTCATCACCAACCAGAAGAACCAGTTCCCCCAGGCTTCGGCCAAGGATATCGCCACTAAGCAGGAGGTACGTTTCAACCCGTTGGTGATCTGCGGTCCCCGCGGGTGCGGCAAGACACATCTGCTCAAGGCCATGGGCAGCGAGTTTGCCAAGAACATCGAGCGCTCCTCCATTTTTTTCGGCACGCTGGAGGAAATGGCATCCATCTATGCAACAACATTCAATAACGACATGCTCCGCGCCCGGAAATACTTCCTGCCCTTCGAATGCCTGCTGGTGGACGACATGCAGCGGCTCAGCGAACACGTGCAGCTTCAGGAAGAACTGGTGATCCTTTTCGATCGGTTTCACGACGCAAAAAAACAGATGGTCTTTTGCTGCAACGGCAAGCTGAGCGATCTGGAGAATTTCTCCGAAGCCCTGCGCTCACGCCTGGAGTGGGGATTGATCATCACCCTCAAGGAGCCTGACCTGGACGTCAGGGTGAAGTATGTGCAGGCCTTGTGTAAAACGCGACGAATCAAACTGGGCAAGGAACAGATCCTGACCCTGGCCCAGCGCTTCACCGACCTGCGCTATCTCGAAGGCATCCTGCTCAAGATCTTCGCCTTCAAGAAACTGGTGCACAAGAACATCCAGGAGGCGGATTTTCAGCAGATCCTCAGCCATGCCGAGGGCAAGACCAAGCACGGCCCGACACCCGAGGAAATCATCGCGGTGGTGGCCGAGAATTTTTCCCTGTCACCAAAAACGCTGACCGGGAACAAACGGGAGCGTTCCATCACCTTTGCCCGACAAGTGGCGATGTACCTGTGCCGTCAACTGACTGGCTGTTCCTATCCTGCCCTGGGGAAACACTTCGGGGGCAAGGACCACAGCACGGCCATGTATGCCGTGAGTAAAATTGATAAATTACAGGAAGATAACAAAGATTTGCAACGTTTGCTCGCACACCTGAAGAAAAAGTGTTCCTTGATGCACTGACAATGGGAAACAAGGGCCGTATGTTCCTGGCCGCTCCTTGTTCCTGACAGGTGTGGTTCATAAAATATTCAAAATTTACACGATGATAATACAGAAATGAACATAGCAGCGCCCCCTACTACAACGATCAAGGAGAATACTTATGTTGGTTAAGTTCTTCAAGGACGACATCATCGAAGGTCTGCAGAAAGCCGCCAACATCATTCCGATCAAGACAGGCGCCGCTTTCCTGCGCACCATCTGGATCGAAGCCGCGGACAAGAGCGTGAAGATCATGTCCACCGACTCCAGCCTCGAATTCTGTGGCATCTATCAGGCGGAAATCGAAGAGCCGGGGTTGGCCGGAGTCCAGGGCAGGAACTTCTACGACCTGGTCAAGAGGCTCCCTCCCGGTGAGACCACCCTGGAACTTGACGAGAAAAACCAGAATCTGCGCGTGAAACTGGGCAGCCGAAAATACAATCTCCCTGTCAACGACCCCAACTGGTTCCAGACCTTCACCTCGTTTCCAGCGGAAAAGGTGGTCCCGCTCTCGGGCGACAACCTGCAAGAAATCATCGAACAGGTAGGGTTTTGCATCAGCGACGATGACACCATGGAGGCAGTGGCCTGCATGAGTATAAAGCCCTTTGCCCAGGAAGGACGGGTGGAATTCTGCGGCCTGAACGGACACCAGTTCGCCATGGTCGACCACAAGGACCCCAATTTCATCGAGTTGTTGCCGCAGGAAGGGGTGCTCATCCAGCGCAAGTATCTCCTGGAACTCAGGAAATGGCTCACCTCGGACAACATCGAGTGTGCCATCGCGGAGAAGAGGCTCTTTTTCCGTACCATAGACGGCCAGGAGACCTTCAGCCTGCCCCTCTCCTATTACCAGTATCCTGACTACCACAATTTCATCTCCAGGTTGGACTCGGAAGACGCTGTGACCGTGGAACTTGACCGCCAAGACGTGTCAGAGGCCCTGGAGCGGATGCTGCTCTTCAACTCGGAAAACAACCGCTGCACCTATTTCGAGTTCACCAAGGAAGAACTCACGCTGTCTTCACAGGGCCAGGAGGTTGGATCAGGCACGGAGACCCTGGAAGCCGTCGGTGTTGAAGGCGTACCCAAAATCGCCTTCCCCACCCGCAATCTAACCGAGATTCTCGGGCATTTCGAATCCGAGCGCGTGACCATGACCCTGACCGGCGTGGAGGGCCCGTGTTCCATCACCGGCAAGAGCGATCCAGGCTACACCGTGATCATCATGCCCATGAAAGTTGTGGATGATACCTATTACAGCGAGGAAGACGTCTAAGATGAGCGAACCCGTAACCAAGTTAACTACGTACGATGAGACGAGCATCACCGTTCTCGAGGGGCTTTCGGCCGTTCGCAAACGACCGGCCATGTATATCGGCAGTACGGATATCCGCGGCCTACATCACCTGGTCTACGAGGTGGTGGACAACTCGGTCGACGAGGCCATGGCCGGCTATTGCAACCGCATTGTGGTCAATCTGCATCTGGACAACTCGGTCACGGTCTCGGACAACGGCCGCGGCATTCCCGTGGGCATGCACCCAAAGGAAAACCGGCCCGCCGTGGAAGTGGTCATGACCGTGCTCCACGCGGGCGGCAAGTTCGACAACGACAGTTACAAGGTATCCGGTGGCCTGCACGGTGTGGGCGTATCCGTTGTCAACGCCCTGTCCGAGTATCTCGAGGTTGTGGTCCGACGCGACGGCAAGCGTCATCACCAGCGTTACGAGCGCGGTGTGCCGGTCACGCCCCTCACCGTTCAGGGCGAGGCCGAAAACACCGGCACCACCATCCGCTTTCGGCCGGACGAGACCATTTTCGAGACCAATCAGTTCTTCTACGACATCCTGCGCAAGCGCTTCGAGGAATTGGCGTATCTCAACAGCGGTCTGGAAATCGAATTCAACGACGAGATCACCAATCAGCGCACCCTGTTCAAGTTCGACGGCGGTCTCGTGCAGTTCGTCAAGGACCTGAACAGCGGCGAGAACGGCATCCACGAGATCATCTATGCCCAGAGCGCCATAGAGAATACCTCCGTTGAATTCGCCATGCAGTACAACGCGGGGTACAAAGAAAACGTCCAGACCTTCGCCAACAACATCCGCACCAAGGAAGGCGGTGTCCACCTGGTGGGGTACAAAACCGCCCTGACCAGGGCCCTGAACACCTATATCCAGAATGCCGATCTGCCCAAGAAGCTCAAGCAGAAACTCTCCGGCGACGACGTGCGCGAAGGCCTCACCGCGGTGATCAGCGTCAAGCTCTCCATGCCGCAATTCGAGGGGCAGACCAAGACCAAGCTGGGCAACAGCGACGTCACGGGCATCGTCTCCACCATGGTCTACGAGAAGCTGAACACCTTTTTCGAGGAGAATCCCAAGGACGCCAAACTGATCGTGGAAAAGGTGGTGGACGCGGCCCGGGCACGCGAGGCCGCGCGCAAGGCCAAGGAACTTGTTCGGCGCAAGGGGGCGCTCTCGGACAATTCCCTGCCGGGCAAGCTCGCGGACTGCCAGTCCAAGAGCCCTGAAGACAGCGAACTGTTCATTGTCGAGGGCGATTCTGCAGGCGGCTCGGCCAAGCAGGGGCGCGACCCCAGCCACCAGGCCATCCTTCCCTTGCGCGGCAAGATCCTCAACGTGGAAAAGACCCGCTTCGACAAGATGCTCGGCAACAAGGAGATCAAGGCCCTGATCACGGCCATGGGCGCGGGCATAGGCGACGGCGAGGACGGCATAGACCTGAACAAGCTGCGCTATCACAAGATCGTGATCATGACCGACGCCGACGTGGACGGCGCGCACATCCGCACCCTTCTGCTGACCTTTTTCTTCCGCCAGTACGAAAAGCTCATCGAAAATGGACACCTGTACATCGCTCAGCCCCCCCTGTTCCGCGTCCATGGCAAGAGCTTCGAGAAGTTCATCAAGGACGAACGGGAAATGGAGGACTATCTCCTGCAACGCATCGCCGATTCCATGGTGATTCAGGCCAGCAACGACATCACCTTCAAGGGGGAGCAGATCATCGACCTGCTCAAGGCCGTGCGTTTTGTCCAGGACAAGGTGGATGACGCGGAAAACATCGGCGTCTTGCGCAGTATGTTCCTGGCCTTTCTCAAATATGATAAGAAGATCCGGCCGGAGACATTTATCGAGACCTTTACGGAATTCAGCCGGTACATGAAGGAGGAAGGTTTCTTCATGGACGTCCAGACCGAGGACGACAGCGTGGAGCAACGGACCTTCGTGCACATCCAGGACAAGAACGGGCACATGACCCGCATCGGCGTGGAGTTCTTCAATTCCAAGATGTACAAACAGTCCTTTGACGCCCTCGCCGACATCAAGCGTATCTGCGGCGGCTTGAGCTTCACCGTGGTCAAGGACGCCGGCAAGGAGCCCCAGACTATTCCGGTGCCGGATATCTTCAGCCTCTACGCCACGGTGCTCGAAGAGGGCAGCAAGGGTATCGGTATCCAACGCTACAAGGGTCTGGGTGAAATGAATCCCGAGCAGCTCTGGGAAACGACCATGGATCCCGCGAAACGCACTCTCCTGCAGGTCCGCATCGAGGACTACCAGGAGTCGAACGAGATATTCTCCCAGCTCATGGGCGACAACGTGGTTCCCAGACGAGAATTCATCGAGCGCAACGCCCTGCGGGTTCGCGAACTCGACATCTAGGCCCGCCTCCATTTCAAACAGGCTGTATGAACTGGAAGTGGAACGCGCGCCTGGAGGGTGCGCTCGAAGTACGAAGTGGTTCTCGCAACAAGCAAGACTGCAGGAAGCAGTTTTGATTTGAAAATTGTACAACAGAAACCAGGCACTAGATTCCGGGAAACAGCAGTGAACAATACCGTCAGCATAGAACAGGAAATCAAGAAGTCGTACCTCGAGTATTCCTTGAGCGTCATCATCGGCCGGGCCATCCCGGACGTGCGCGACGGTCTCAAACCCGTGCACCGTCGTATCCTCTTCGCCATGCACGAACTCGGCAACAGCTGGAACCGCGCCTACAAGAAATCGGCCCGTGTTGTCGGTGATGTCATCGGTAAGTACCATCCCCACGGCGACGCCGCGGTCTACGACGCCCTGGTGCGCATGGCCCAGGGTTTTTCCATGCGCGACCTGCTCGTGGACGGGCAGGGCAACTTCGGTTCCATCGACGGCGACGCCCCAGCGGCCATGCGCTACACCGAGGTGCGCATGTCCAAGCTCACCAGTGAGTTCCTGGACGACATCGAAAAGGAGACCGTCAACTTCCGCCCCAACTACGACAACACCCTGAACGAACCCGTGGTGTTGCCCACCAAGGTGCCCAACCTGCTACTCAACGGCTCCTCGGGCATTGCCGTGGGCATGGCCACCAACATCCCACCCCACAACCTCGGCGAACTGGTGGATGGACTGCTCGTGCTCCTGGACAATCCGAGATGCAAACTGGGTGAACTCATGGCCTGCATCAAGGGCCCGGACTTTCCCACGGGCGCCTGTGTCTATGCCGGGGAGTCCCTGCGCGAGGCCTACGCCACCGGGCGCGGCAGCGTGAAGATCCGTGGTGTGCTGGAGGTGGAGGACCGCAAGAAGGGGATGCAGTCCATCGTCATCAAGGAAATTCCCTACGCCCTGAACAAGTCTTCCCTGGTGGAGAAGATTGCCGCCCTGGTCAACGACCGTAAGATCGACGGCGTCAGCGACCTCCGCGACGAGTCCGACCGCAAGGGCATCCGCGTGGTCATCGACCTGAAAAAAGGCGTCATCCCGGACTTGGTCATCAACGCGCTCTATAAATACACGCCCTTGGAGACCTCCTTCGGCTTCAACATGATGGCCGTGGTGGACAACAAACCCAAGCTGCTCAATGTCAAGAACATCCTTGAGTACTTTTTGGAGCACCGGCGTGAAGTGATCCTCAGGCGCACGCGTTTCGATCTGAGCAAGTCCGAGCAGCGCGCGCACATCCTCGAGGGCCTGCGCATCGCCCTGGACAACATCGACGAGATCATCGAGCTGATCCGCTCCAGTGCGACTCCTGCGGAAGCCAAGACAAAGCTCATGCAGCGCTTTGGGTTATCGGATGCCCAGAGCCAAGCCATCCTGGAGATGCGCTTGCAGCGCCTCACCAACCTGGAGCGCGAGAAGCTGCTCGAGGAATATGCGGAGCTGCTGAAAAAGATCGAGTATTTCAAGAGCATCCTCGAAAACGTGGAGGTACTCAAGAGCGTCATCCGTGACGAACTCAAGGAACTCAAGCAGAACTTCGCCACTCCTCGGCGCACGGCCATCCTCCAGGACGACCTCGACGGCATCGACATCGAGGACCTCATTCCGGACGAGGAGGTGGTCATCACCCTCTCCAGGAGGGGCTACATCAAGCGGACCTCCCTGGACAGCTACCAGCAGCAGCGTCGTGGGGGCAAGGGCATCGCCGGCGTGCACACGGGTGAGGACGACGTGGTGCAGAGCTTTGTCACCACCACCAATCACCAGTATCTGCTGCTGTTCACCAACCGAGGCCGCATGCACCAGCTCAAGGTGCATCAGGTGCCGGAAGGCAGCCGCACGGCCAAGGGCATGCACATCGCCAACCTCCTGCCCCTGGACAAGGACGAATACGTGGCCACGGTTCTGGCCATTCGCGAATTCGAAGCCGACCGCTACTTCCTCTTTGTCACCCGCAAGGGCATGGTCAAGCGCTCCAGTGCCGAGCAATACAGCAGGAGCAGACGTATCGGACTCATGGCCGTGGGCCTCAAGGAAGACGACGAACTGCTCACGGTGCGCGATGTACAGGACGACTGCGAGGTTATCCTGGTCACGGAAAAGGGCATGTCCATCCGTTTCAAGGTGGAGGACGTCAGGCCCATGGGGCGCCTTGCAGCCGGTGTGCGCGGCGTGTCCCTGCGGCCCGAGGACCACGTGGCCTCGGCCGTGGTGGTCAACGGCGACGCCAGGCAGGAACTGCTGACCATTTCCTCCCTGGGCTATGGCAAGCGCAGCCCACTGGAGCTCTACCGACAGCAGTCGCGCGGGGGCAAGGGCGTGATCAACATGCGCGTGACCACCAAGACCGGTGACGTCATCGGCGCTGCCATGGCCAACGCCACCGACGAACTGGTCCTGCTGACCTCGAGCAACAAGATCATCCGCCTGGGAGTGGAAGGCATCAGCGTGGTGGGACGGGCCACCCAGGGTGTCCGGCTGGTACGCCTCGACGAAGGTGGTCAGGTTGTGGCCTTCGACATGATCTACGATCATCAGGAAGACATGGAATGACGGGTATGCGCGCGCTGCTGTGCCGGCTTCTGATTCTTCTGCCGCTTTTCGGCGGATGTTCCGCTGAAGAAGTGGCCACGGACGACCTGACCAGCGCGCGCAAGGCATACACCATCGGGCATTTTTCCGAGGCCGAGCGCATCTACCAGCATTACCTTCAGGACAAACCCGAAGGTGAACACCGTCAGGAGGCCTGGAACCGCATCATCGAGATCTCGCTGAGCATATACGGGGATTACGAAAAGGCCGCCAATCTTCTGGATTCCATGTATTTCGAGTACGGGGACGACCCGGAACACGCTTGGAATCTGCTCAACCGTCTCGCCGAAGTCCATGAGAGCATGCGCAACTGGGACGACGCGATCAAAGTCTGGCGTCGCGCCCTGACCACACCGGCACTGACCGAGGAGCGGATGGGCACGGCCTATCAGCGCATCGCCAAAATCTACAGCTATCAGCGGGACTACAAAATGGCCCAGGATGCGCTGGCCTCTTGTGAAAAGCAGGCTGTCGACCCCAACATCAAGGCCACCTGCCTCTACCAGTCCGCGCAGACCCTGGAGTTCATGCTGCAAAGCACCCAGGCCCAAATGGTGGACAGCAAGGGGATCAAGGAAGAGTCCCCGGATATCGTCGCGATCCAGGAGAACATCAAGTCCATCCTGGTCAGGATCAACGACCTGAAGGGTGTCGACGAGGAGCGCAAGGCCATGGCCACCTTTCTTCTGGCGGACATCATGGAGGCCCAGGGTAACCGCAAGGAAGCCCTCAAGCTCTTCCAGTCCATCCAGGAGACCTACCCCAATCCCAAGGTCGTGGAGGCCAGGATCGAGAGCCTGACCACCAAGTAGTCGGACCTCGGCCTGTGCACAAGGCTTCCTGGGCGGGCTTTCTTGGGGAATGCCTCCGTGGGGTTCCGGAAACCGAAGCGCGACAAACACCGGAGCCCAGCCTTGAAGGGGCGGAACGGAGCATGGGCCAATGCCCCATGGGACAGACGTCTTCCTTCCGATTGTCTTATGGACTTTTCCCATCCAGCTCAGTACATTGAGTGCATCATTTCCGGCCTTGGCCGGAGAACCGTTCGATAGGGGGAATCCCATGGCACAACCTCTGCTGCTTGGCAAAGGAGCGCGGGAGGTCGTCCTGCTCCCGCGGATGGCCAACCGTCACGGGCTGATCGCCGGCGCCACGGGCACGGGCAAGACCGTCACCTTGCGGGTCATGGCGGAGCAGTGCAGCGCGCGGGGGATTCCAGTGTTCATGGCCGACATCAAGGGCGATCTGGCCACCATCGCCCAGCCCGGCACTGGGGGCGGCAAGATCGGGGAACGCGCCCAGCTTCTCGGTCTCCAGGACTTCACTCCAAAGGGTTATCCCGTGGTCTTCTGGGACGTGTTCGGGGAGCAGGGGCACCCCCTGCGTACCACTGTCTCGGAGATGGGTCCCTTGCTGCTCTCCAGGCTTTTGAACCTGAACGAGACCCAGGCCGGGGTTCTGACCCTGGCCTTCCGCATCGCTGACGACGAAGGCCTCCTGCTGTTGGATTTCAAGGACCTGCGCGCCATCGTCACCCACGTGGGCCAGAACGCCAAGGAATATCTCCTGGAGTACGGCAACATCTCCCCGGCCAGTGTGGGAGCCATCCAGCGCAAACTCCTCGAACTGGAAGAGGAGGGGGCGGATTGTATCTTCGGCGAACCGGCCCTGAACATCGCGGATCTGCTCCAGACCGCCGCGGACGGCCGGGGCGTGGTGAACATCCTCGACGCACAGCGGTTGCTGCGCTCTCCCCGTGCCTACGGCGCCTTCCTGCTCTGGCTGCTCTCCGAACTCTTCGAGACCCTCCCCGAGGTGGGCGATCAGGAAAAGCCCCGACTGGTGTTCTTTTTCGACGAGGCCCACCTGCTGTTCACCGACACGCCCAAGGCCCTGGTGGAAAAGATCGAGCTGGTGGTGCGGCTGATCCGCTCCAAGGGCGTGGGCGTGTTCTTCGTGACCCAGAACCCCCTGGACCTGCCCGATGTAGTGCTCGCCCAACTCGGCAATCGGGTGGTTCACGCCCTGCGCGCGTACACACCCAAGGAGCAACGCGTGGTCAGTACCGTGGCCCAGACCTTCCGCCGGAATCCCGCACTCGATACCCAGCAGGCCATCCCGGATCTCAAGGTGGGCGAGGCCCTGGTCTCCATGCTCGACGACCATGGCGCTCCCACCGTAGTGGAGCGTGCCTTGATCCGCCCCCCCGAGAGTCTGCTTGGAACACTGGATCCCGGCCAACGGAGCGGCTTCATCCGATCTTCCCTGCTCTACGGCCATTATGAAAAACTTGAGGACAGGGAATCGGCCTACGAGCTGCTCATCAAGCGTCAGGCGGAACGGGAGCGGCAACACCAGGAGCAGGCCGCACAGCAAGTACGCGCGCGCGAGGAGCGCGCCTCCAAACGCGCCAACAACCGCCAGGGATTCGTGGAGGCCTTTGCCAAGAGCGCCGTGCGTTCGGTGGGCTCCAGCATCGGCCGCAGGATCGCCCGGGGCATCCTGGGCTCGTTGTTGGGCAGATGAGAGAAAGTTACCGAGGGGGGAAACCTCTTAACAGGAGGTTCTTCCCCCTCGGGCTCCCCCTTTCCAGAACGTTGTCGTGAAGTCGTTTTCCAGAAGTCTTGGGAGTAGGGTCATGCATCACGAGATACTCACCTATGACGAGATGTGTCTACGCGAGGGCGGAAGGCTGCAGCAGGGCATGCATTACAGGCGCGGTCCGGGGTATTCCGTGGTCTTGATGTGCAGCAAACGATCCGCACCCTACCAGGATCGGCATGAAGGCGCCGGCAGGCTGCTCGTCTACCAGGGGCACGACGCCCCGAGAAGCTTCAACCTCCGGGATCCCAAGCGCGCGGACCAGCCCGAATACACTCCCTCTGGCCGGCTTACCGAGAACGGCAAGTTCCTCAAGGCCGTGGAGCTGTATCTCCTGGGACTGGAGCCGCCGGAACTGGTACGCGTCTACCAGAAGCTGGCCCAGGGTATTTGGAGTTTCAACGGGGAACATCTGCTCACGGACGCCTGGAAGGAGTGCGAAAACGGCCGCCAAGTGTTTCGTTTCCGTCTCGATTGCCCAGCGATGGAGCCCGGCCCCAGGCCGAATCCCAGGGTCATCCCGCCGGCGGTGCGCAGGGCGGTCTGGAAGCGCGACCAAGGGTGCTGCGCCCTCTGTGGTGCCCGTGACAACCTGCATTTCGACCACATCGTCCCCTTTTCCAAGGGCGGCAGCTCCCTTCGTAGCGACAATGTCCAGCTGCTCTGCGCCCGCCACAACCTGCGCAAGGGCGTGGGCGTCTGAGTGGGGTTGTAGGTCACCCGTCCAGGAGGTGACCCGCCCCGCGCAGGGCCGCGGCCGCGGCTTCCAGAGCAACGACCGGCAGCAGGAGATAGTCGGTGTCAAAGGTGGACACCACGAAGATGCTCACCCCGGCCGCGGCCAAGGGGATACTCAAACCCGCCAGCACGCCGATGAGGCCGAAATCCAGCGTTCCCTCGACGCGCATCAGGGCGAAACCCGTCTCTGCCAGGGCGCCCGGAGGTACATCTTCTTCCTGTAGGACCACGCTGGTTTCTTCTCTTGTGCGGGTGACGGAATAGAACGCCCCTTGGCTGGTTGCCGGTGTCGGTGCGTCGGGGGGCAGTCGCAGCACCGCGAAGGTACCGGGAATGCGGTTCAACTGGACGGTTGGAAACTCCTGATCCGGCGCCATTACTCGGTCTCCAGTGTTTTGGCTGCGGTTTTCCCAAGGGAGGACGGGACGTATGGACAACCCGAAGCGCACGGGCTAATTTTTTTAAAAAACAGTGGCAGAATATCTAGATTTTATCTATAAAAATTGTTAGCACATGGGCAAACCCCAGAACAATCCGCGCCACTGTATGACTACGCCAGGGAGGCAGTTGTGCCCGTAATCGTGCTCGCCACACGCAATCAAGGAAAAATATGGGAACTTTCGACCCTGCTCAAGAACTTCGGGCTCGAGGTCAAGGGCCTGGATTCTTTTCCGGAATTGGGAGAGGTGCCGGAGACCGGTGCCACGTTCGAGGAAAACGCCCTGCTCAAGGCCTGTGCCGTGAGCAAGGCCACGGGTCTGATCGCGATTGCCGACGATTCCGGTCTGGAGGTGGACGCCTTGGGAGGCCGCCCCGGCGTGCACTCGGCCCGATACAGTGACGACGAGGGAGAGGGCGACGAACTGTCGGGCCGGGAGCGCGACGCCCGAAACACCCAGAAGCTCTTGCGGGAACTTGTCCCTGTGCCCGAAGCACGGCGATCGGCGCGCTTTCGCTGCGTCATGGCGGCTTGCTCGCCCCATGGCGCGCGGATAACAGCCTCTGGGAAATGGGAAGGCCGCATCGCATTCGAGCCTTCCGGAGAGCAGGGCTTTGGGTATGATCCGGTTTTTTTCGATCTGGATTTGCAGTGTACTGCCGCACAGTTGAGCAGGGAAGAGAAGAACGCGCGCAGCCACAGGGGCCGGGCCTTGCGAAAATTGCTTGAAGCTTGGCCGGGTTTCTGGAATGAGGTGGGCCGTACGTGATGAAAAACCAGGCCGGGAGGCGAGGTTGACCGTTCCACCGTTCCCGGCCGTGCATGACCCGCCTCGGGCTGGGAGCGATGTCGCCCCCGCCAGGAGCAAAACGCAAGGAGAATCAGAATGTGCGGCATCATAGGATATTCCGGATACCGGCCGGCTGTTCCCGTGATCATGGAGGGCCTCAAGCGGCTCGAATACAGGGGGTATGACTCGGCGGGCGTGGGGTTCATCCAGGGCAGGGAACTGGAAGTCATCCGAGCGCCGGGCAAGCTCAAGGAACTGGAGGCCAAGCTGGAGACCATGAACGTCTCCCTGGCCACGTCCGGTGTCGGGCATACCCGCTGGGCTACTCACGGCCTGCCCGTGGAGCGCAACGCCCACCCCCACACCAGCAACGACAAGGCCCTCTGCCTGGTGCACAACGGGATCATCGAGAACTATGCCGTGCTGCGTCAGAAGCTCAAGGAAAAAGGGCACGAGTTTCTGTCGGAAACCGACACCGAGGTGCTGACCCATCTCATCGCCGAGGGCCGCAAGCAGCAGCCGACGCTGATCGAAGCCATTTCCTGGGCCTTGACCCAGATCGAGGGCTCCTATGCCGTGGCCCTGGTGGCCCTGGAAGAGCCAGGCGTGATCTACGGCGTGCGCAACTCCAGCCCCCTGGTCCTGGGTGTGGGTGTGCGGGAGCATTTCCTCGCCTCGGACATTCCCGCTTTCCTGCCCTACACCCGCAAGGTCGTGTTCCTCGAGGACGGCGAGATCGTGCGCATCACGGCCAACACCTGGGAGGTCTTCGACGCCAAGACCCTGGCCAAGCTGGACAAGTCCGAACAGCACATCGATTGGGACGTCCAAGCCGCGCGCAAGGGCGGGTACAAGCACTTCATGCTCAAGGAGATTTTCGAGCAACCCAAGGTCATCGCCGATTGCCTGGCGGGACGGCTGGATACGGCGCGCAATGTCGTGGAGGTCCCGGAACTCAAGCACTTCGACCCTCCGAAACGCCTGCACATCGTGGCCTGCGGCACGTCCTTCCACGCCGGTCTGTGGGGGCAGAGCCTGCTCGAATCCTGGGCCAAGGTGCCCACGACCCTGGAAATCGCCTCGGAATTCCGTTACCGGGACATCATTCTGGGCCCGGCCGACGCGGTGCTGGTCATCAGCCAGTCCGGCGAGACCGCCGACACCCTGGCCGGGCTGCGCAAGGTCAAGGAACAGGGCGTCACGGTCATCGGTCTGTGCAACGTACTGGGCTCGTCCATCGCCCGCGAGGCCGACCTGGTGGTCTATACCCAGGCCGGGCCGGAAATCAGCGTGGCCTCCACCAAGGCCATGTGCAGCCAGCTGGTGCTGCTCACGCTCATGGCCTTGCACTGGGGGCGCCAGAAAGGCTCCCTGCCCGAGGGAGTCATGGAAAAGGCGGTGCAGGGTTTTGCCTCGCTGCCCGCGGTCCTGGAAGCGGAGCTGCCTTCCATGCGCGATACGGCCAGACGTCTGGCGCGGAAGTATTCCTCGGCCACCAGCTTTCTCTATCTGGGGCGCGGGCAATGTCACTCCCTGGCCCTGGAGGGTGCGCTCAAGCTCAAGGAAATCTCCTACATCCACGCCGAAGGCTATGCTGCCGGAGAGATGAAGCACGGCCCCATCGCACTCATCGATCCCGATTTCCCCACATTCGCCCTGGCGTTCAAGGATGAACTCTTTCCGAAAGTCAAGTCGAACCTGGAAGAAGTACAGGCCCGTGACGGCAAGATCATCGCCCTGACACACCCCAGCACGGATGTTTCCGTGGACGATCCCTGGGTCATTCCTGAGGCATGGGGGCCGCTCTCGGCGTTCCTGGCCCTGCCTGCCTTGCAGCTGTTTGCCTATGAGATGGCCGACTACCTCGGCAAAGACGTGGACCAGCCCCGCAACCTGGCAAAAAGCGTCACGGTTGAATAGCCTGGAGCGTGGTCCAGTGTGCGGGCGCCAGGGCTTGCGGCTCTGGTGCGCCCTGGTTTTCTGCGCTCTGATGTCGTTCTGTCTCCTCCTGCCGCGCCCTGTAGTTGCAGCGGACCTGGAGGCCGAGTTCAAGACCGCCTGGCACGACTTCCACGACCTGGTCAAGGACGAACGCAAGGCCAAGTACCGCGCCTATTGGCAGGACCTGGAGAAACAGTTCCTGGCCATCTACAAGGACAAACCTGAAGGCCCGCTGGCGCCCAAGGCCCTGTTCTACGCGGGACGCGTCAACGAGGAACTGGGTCGACGCTCTTATCTCAAAAGCGATTTCCGCCGCGCCGTGGACTACTACCAGCGCGTGGTCTCCCGTTTTCCCCAGCACAGCTGGGCCGACGATTGCCTCTACCGCAAGGCCCTCATCAGCCTGAACTATCTCAACGAGCCTGACCAGGCAGCGGCGGACTGCAAGGAAATCCTGCGCAATTATCCCAAGGGGGACATGCGCGACAAGGCCAGGGACATCCTGGCGGAACTCGGGGGCGCAAGCGTGCTCACCGCGGCGGATAGCAGGCAAGCCACGGAGCCGGAAGCGGAGGCGGATTCAGAGCAGGAATCGGCAATGGTTCCAGAGCCCGCGCCAGAGTCGCAACCCATGCCCGAGCCTGTCAGGCCCAGGCAGGACGAGGCTCCGGCCTCCATGCAGCCACCCGTCCAAACGGCCAAGGGCCAGACCGGAGAGGATGTCACGACCGAGGAGCGGCGCGGCGGTCCCATCATGCTGCGGAACGTCCGCTACCAGAGCAGCGACGACTACACGCGCATCGTGATCAATGTGGACGACAAGATCCCCTACCGCTACCAGCTGCTGAATCCGGTGCCGGAACTGAACAAGCCGCACAGGCTGTACATCGATCTCGAAGGCACGCGGCTCGGGCCAAAGATCGACTCCCAGGTGGACATAGCCGACGGCATCCTGAGGCAGGTCCGTCTGGGGCAGAATACGCCCACCGTGGCCCGCGTGGTCCTGGATTTCCAGGACCTGCAGAAGTATCAGATCTTTGCCCTGGAGAATCCGTTCAGGATCATCGTCGACGTCTCTGCCCCTGACAGATCAAAGGAGCAGGTGCGGCAGGCCGAGGTGCGTAAGCCCATCGACAAGCAGGCCAAGCCCGAGGAACCTGCCCCCACGGAGCCCACGGAGCGAACCGTGGCTGAACAGACAGTGACTCCGCGGGCCGTGACGGACAAGGAGCCGGTCAAGCGCCCCGTGTCCAAACCCGTGGCCAAGGGCGAGCTGAAACGCGAGACACCTGTGGAGGAACCGCAAGCCAAGGCCGAGCGCCGGCCGGTGCAACGCCTCACCCAGGCCGAAGCGAAAAAGGCGCCCCCGGAAGAAAAACAGGCACCGGAGGAAAAACCCAAAGAAGAAGAACCCAAAGAGGATCAGGCCGCAAGGGAAGCGCCTTCGCCCGTTGTGGACTACACCCCGCCCCCGGAAAGCCACAAGCAGGCGGCCACCCTGGTGGAACAGCTCGGTCTTACCGTGAACACCATAATGATCGACCCCGGGCACGGCGGCAAGGACCCCGGTGCCCTCGGTCCTGGCAAGGTCTACGAGAAGGACGTCAACCTCCGCTTTGCCCTGATCCTGGGCAAGATGCTCGAGCAGGAGGGCTTCAAGGTGCTCTACACCAGGGAAAAGGACACCTTCATCGCCCTGGAGGATCGCACGGCCCAGGCCAACCTCAAGAACGCCGACCTGTTCATCTCGGTGCACTGCAACGCCATTCACCTGCCCAGTCTCAGCGGCCTGGAGACCTATTACCTGGATCTGGCCACGTCCAAGGACGCCGTTCGCGTGGCGGCACGGGAAAACGCGGTCTCGGCCAGGAGCATCAGCGATCTCCAGGTCATCCTCACGGACCTGATGCTCAACTCCAAGCTCAAGGAATCCAAGGACCTTGCCAAGAGCGTGCATTCACGGGTAGTCAGTTCCGTGAGGCAGAAGCACAAGGTCCGGGACCACGGCGTGCGTTCGGCGCCCTTCTATGTGCTCATGGGCGCCAAGATGCCGGCCATACTCGTGGAACTCGGCTATCTGACCAACCCCGAGGAGGCCAAGCGCTTGCAGTCGGACGACTATCTCAAGCTACTGGCCGCGGGAGTGGTCAAGGGTGTGGCGGCCTACAAGAAAAACATAGAGCGTTTCGCCAGCCTCTGATCCTGGCCGGCTGGTTCCCGCTCGGGTCGGCGCGCGGAGCCCGGCCGCCGAGCCCGGCCGCGGAGCGCCCCTTCATCCCGCAGGTGCGACATGTCCCTGAAAGAGCGTCTTTCCCTCGAAACGGAGCCCATCTATCTGGTGGACGGCACGGCCTATGTCTACCGCGCCTTCTATGCCTTCCCGGACCTCAAGCGCTCGGACGGCTTTCCCACCAATGCCTTGTTCATCGTGCTCAAGCTGCTCGTCAAGCTGATCCGCGAGGAGAATCCGCGTTATCTCGGTTTTTTCCTCGACGGCCGCGGCCCCACCTTCCGCAACGATCTCTACCCCCAGTACAAGGCGCAACGCGAGGCCACGCCCGAGCACCTGATCGCGCAGCTCGATCCCATCAAACGCGGCGTGGGCCTGCTGGGCTTCAAGGTCGAGGTCTCCGACGGCGTGGAGGCCGACGACCTCATCGCCAGTATGGCGGCCAGATGCAAGGCCGAACGCCCCGTGATCATCGTGGGCGCGGACAAGGACCTCAAACAGTGCCTGGACAGCAACGTGGTTATCTGGGATCCCATGGCCAAGAGCGAAAAGCTGGAGACCCTGGAATCCTTTGAGCGGGAGACCGGGCTCACTCCGGCGCAGTGGCCCGATTTCCAGGCCGTGATCGGCGACTCCAGCGACAACATCCCCGGCGTGCCCGGCGTGGGGCCGAAGACCGCGGCCAAGATCTTCGAAAGGCTGCCGGGCATCGAGGCCATCACCCAGGGCCTGGATCTGCTCACCCCGGCGGAACGCAAGAAAGTGGAACCCTACGTGGCGCAACTCTTCACCTATCGCAAGCTCACCACCCTGCGCACCGACCTCATGGACACGGAGGACTCCGCGGCCCTGGTGGAAGCGCACAGGCGCGGCCGCCCCGAACACAAGACACTGGCCGACTTTCTGCAAGAATTCGAATTCCGCTCCCTGCTGCACGAATTGACGGAACTCGCGGGAAGCGTGCCCCCGCGCATGGTGCAGGGGATACTGTTTTCACAGTCCCCCGCGCCCCCCACGGTGGAAGTGGAGCAGGCTCCAGAGCCGGCGGATCTGGCGCGTATCCTGGAGGGGCGCGAGGTCGGCCTGCTGCCCGTCCAGATGGAAGACGGAACGCCGTGCATGCATCTGGCCGTGGCTGAACGCGAATTCCACCACGACGGTGACAGCGCGGTCCTGGTCGCCTCTCTCGCCAAGGCGCGGCTGGTGCACACCCCGGACGTCAAGGCATTGCTTTCGGCGGATGTGGCCTGGAAGACCATACCCATGGAACAGTGGTTCGACCTTGGCCTGGGCGCCTATTTGATCAACCCCGAGGAGCGGGACTACGGCTTCGGCAAGCTCAGGGAGCGTTTCGCGGACTTCACGGCCGGAGAGGAGGCCCCGGCGCTCCAGGTCTTGCAGGTGGGAGGGCAGATTCTGCGCGGAGTGCGCGAGGCCGGCCTGGAGACTCTGATGCGCGGGTTGGAACTACCCCTGATCCCGGTGCTGGCGTGCATGGAGCAAGCCGGCATCGGCATCGATCCCCAGGCCTTCGAGGCCTTTCTCCTGGAAGTGCGCAGGGAGATCACCCGCCACAGCCAAGCTATCCATAAATACGCCGGAGGGCCGTTCAACATCCGCTCCAGCCAGCAACTGGGGCAGGTGCTCTTCGAAACCCTGGGCCTGAAGACCGCGGGCAAGACACCCAAGGGTGGCGCCTCCACGTCCCAGGCCGCTCTGGAAAAGCTCCAGGGCCAGCACCCTATCATCGACGAGATCATGGAGTTTCGCAAACTGGAGAAGATGCGCTCCACCTATCTGGAACCCCTGCCCAGGCTCATGGATGCCGAAGGACGGCTGCACACCACCTTCAACCAGCTCGCCACGGCCACCGGCCGCCTCTCCTCCAGCAACCCCAACCTCCAGAACATCCCCATCCGTGGCCCCCTGGGGCGGCGCATGCGCCAGTGCTTTCGCGCCGGCCAGGGCCTGGAGCTGGTGGCCGCGGACTACTCCCAGATCGAGTTGCGAGTCCTGGCCCACTGCTCCCAGGATCCCACACTACTGGAGGCCTTTGCCAACGACGAGGACATCCACAGCCGCACCGCGGGACTGCTCTTCGACAAGGATCCGGCGACGATCACCCCTGACGAGCGCAGGGGCGCCAAGACCATCAATTTCGGACTGATCTACGGCATGGGGCCGCAGAAGCTGGCCAGGGATCTGGGCATCGGCCTCAACGAGGCCAAGGCCTTCATCGAGCGCTATTTCAGCCGGCTGACCAGGCTGCGAGAGTTCTACGAGCAGGTGGAGTCCACGGCCAAGGAACAGGGCTTTGTCACCACCCTGGCCGGCCGCAGACGCTGGCTGCCGGACATCAACTCCCGCAACAACCAGCTCCAGTCCCAGGCCAGGCGCCAGGCCATCAACACCGTGATCCAGGGCAGCGCCGCGGACATCATCAAGATCGCCATGATCGAGGTGGACAGGGATCGACCCCTGGCCGCGCTGCACGCGCGTATCCTGCTCCAGGTACACGACGAACTCGTGCTCGAGGCCCCGGAGCGGGCCGCCACGAACGTGGGCGAACGCCTGGCCCAGGTCATGACCAACGTGCGCGTGTCCCAAGACTTTTCCGTGCCTCTCAAGGTGGATTGGGGGCACGGCACAACCTGGGCCCAGGCCCATTGACAGGAACAACAACCACACAGGAGGCGTGATAATGAAAGTCGTGGCCTTCAACGGCAGCTCCCGCAAGGGGGGCAACACAACGGAACTCATCCGCTTGGTCTTCCAGGAACTGGAGCAGGAGGGTATCGACACCGAGCTGGTGGAACTCGCCGGTGCGCCCTTGCAGGGGTGCATCGCCTGCTACAAGTGCTTCAAGAACAAGGATCGTCGCTGCGCCGTGGAGCACGATGCCCTGAACCAGTACATCGAGAGGATGGAGCAGGCCGACGGCATCATCCTGGGCTCGCCGACCTACTTTGCCGACGCCAGCGCCAGCATCAAGGCGCTCATCGAGCGCTCGGGCATGGTGGCTCGAGCCAACGGCGACATGTACCGCCGCAAGGTCGGCGCCTCGGTGGTCGCGGTGCGCAGGGCCGGCGCCTGCCATGTCTTCAACACCCTGAACTACTTCTTCTTCATCAGCCAGATGATCGTGCCCGGCTCCAGCTACTGGAACCTGGGCTACGGTCTGGACAAGGGGCAGGTGCTCAACGACGAGGAAGGCGTGAAGACCATGCGCGTGCTGGGGCAGAACATGGCCTGGCTGCTCAAGAGACTGCACGACTGACATGGCCTTCCAGACGCAGGCCTGGGACCTGTACTTCTTCGAGCTGGTCAACCAGCAGTGGCGCAACCAGGTCCTGGACCTGCTCATGCCCGTGGCCTCGTACACCCCCCTGCTCTGGATATTGGCCGTGCTGGTCTTACTCCTGCTCCTGCCGCGCCGGGGCCTACTGTCGGTGCTGCTCATGGCCCTGGTGCTGGGGGGCAGTGTGGGGCTCGCGGATTTGATCACGAACCTGAGTAAGGATGCCGTGGGCAGGGTCCGCCCCCTGAATGCCCTGCCTGGGGTGTATTTCCAGGAAGATGGTGCGTGGCGCGCGCGGCCGGTGGATTTTGTCCAGGAAAAGGAGCGTGGTTCATCGTACCCTTCGGGGCACGCGGCCAACTCCATGGCCCTGGCCCTGGCCGCGGTCCTGCTCTGGCCCGGCATCAGGCCCTGTGTCAGGCCCTGGATATTCCTGCTGCCCCTGGTGGTGGGGTACTCCCGCCTCTACCTGGGCAAGCACTATCCAACTGACGTGCTGTCCGGCTGGGTGGTGGGGGCATTTGCCGCTGTCCTGCTCTGGACCTTGTGTCGGGCACTGTGCCCGGTAACGTGGCGAAAGGCCGTGGGCATGGATTGACCCGCACCCCGCGAGAGAGTGCGGGGGGCGCTTAAGGGCGCGGCGGATTTTGGATATGATGCGCAACCAGCATCACGACATGCCCTCTCGATCTGCTCGGCCAGGAGCCGGGCAGCCAGGTTGCCCTCGATCCGGAGGGTGTGCGTGATGGCGAGCGCGTCCGCGCGGGTGGGGTTCTCCAGCCTGCGGATGTTCCACAGCCCCGCGCGCCGAACTCGTCGAAGGCGCGCTGGTAGAGAGCGGCGACGTCTTGCGTTTTCGGGGATTCCTTGCTCATGGTTTCCATGTAGCACAGGATGTGGGTTTGTCCAGAGTCGTGAAGCAGGGGACAGAAATGCGGACGAACGCTTGCCATGGCCGCGATGCTGGCATATCTTTGGAAACAGGATCGGACTTTCTGACGAAGTCCCAGGGAATCGCACCCTTTTCCAGCGTTATTGTCCTGACATCCGCAGAGGTTGTGGGTACCGATGGGTTATTACGGCGTTATCAACTTCCCGCCGGGCGAGACCGTCCCGGCTCCGCCTGGCCACACCACCCCGGCCCCGGCGGGCCACATCGAACCCGCGCCCGCGGGTCAGGTGACCGCAGGCCCTGCCGGCCACACCATCGCCGGCCCTGCCGGCCACATTGTGGTTCAGGGCGGCGGCTATCTGACCACGGCCCCGGCCGGGCACCTGAGCACCGTGGGCGGCGGGCACACCATCACCTCCGGCCCTGGCCAGCTCATGGTCCACCCCGCCACCAACGCCGTGGTCCTCGTCAATACAAGGGTCTGAGTACAGCACCCATCACCGAAACGCCGCCACGATATTCGAGTGGCGGTCGGTCCAGGGCTGTATCGTGCGCAGGGGGGCGTTTTCCAACCGCTGCCAGCCCAGCTCGCGGATCATGGTCTCGGCCGTGCGTTCGCTCCGGCTGATGGCGGCCCAGATGGTCTGGTTGCCGTCCGGGTGCACGTTCACCAGCACGCTCTTGAGCAGGCCGCGCACGCCCAGGCGCTCGGCATTGGCCCGTAGCACCGGCCGCAGGTCCAGGAACTTGTTGGAGATGTGGAAAAGCACCACCCCGTCGGGCTGCACCCGCTCCAGGTAGAGTTGCATGGCCTCCACGGTGATCAGGTGCAGGGGGATGGAGTCACTGTTGAAGGCGTCCACCACGAGCACCGAAAAACGTTCCTGGGGGCGCTGCTCCAGAGAGAGCCGCGCGTCGCCGAAGACCAGCTCCAGGTCGGCGCGGCAGTCTTCGAGATAGGTGAAATAGCGTCGGGCCACCACCCCGTTGTAGGGGTCGAGTTCGAAAAATACCATCTCCTGCCCCTCGCGGCCGTAGGCTGCCAGAGCCCCGGCGCCCAGGCCGATCATCCCCACCCGCTCCAGGGACAGGACCGTCGATCCGAGCAGTTCCCCGGCAGGCAGGCTGGCGTGGTAATAGTTCAGGGCTTGGCCTCGGCGTGCCGCGTCCAGGTACTGGGAGCCGTGCAGCGTGGTGCCGTGCCGGAGCCAGCGCTTCTCTCCCTTGTCGAAGACCGTGTAGATCCCATAGAAATTGCGCTTTTTTTCCAGCAGCACCTCGCCGGGGCGCAGTTGCTCCAGATGCTGTGCCAGAAGCAGGGCGATGGCCAGGCAGACTGTCTGCGCCCAGACGGAGCCACGGATGCCGAAGAAGATCAGGGCCAGGGCTAGGCCGGCTCCGGCCGCCAGGTACATGGAAACGGAGGCGTCGCTCCGGCCCAGGAGCCAGGACCAGCCCAGCAGCACCGGCGCGATGCCCAGGGCCGCGAGCAGGTTCCCCCTGGCCGGACGTTCCCCCCGCGCCAGGGCCACGCCCAGGCCCAGGAGCGCCAGGGCAGCCAGGTACTCCAGCACCGAGTTACTGCATACGGGGATGACCCAACTCACCAGGACCCCGCCCAGGAGGCCGCCCAGGGACAGGTAGATGTAGAAGGCCGCCAGCTCCTCCACCCGCTCCGGTCTGGTGCGGTTCAGCTCGCCGTGGCAGATGATGCAAAGCAGCAGCAAGAGCAGCAGATGCGCCCCCAGCAGCACGGGCAGGGGCAGGGTGTAGCTCTGCTGGTGCAGGAAATAGAGCAGCAGGGCAATGGCCAGGCACAGGGGCAGGCGCTCCCGCAACCAAAGGGGATACCAGGGCGTGTTCTTGAAAGTCAGCACGAAACTGAGCAGGTACAGGGACAGGGGCAGGACCCAGATCAAGGGGGCGGAGGCGATATCGAAGGTGATCAGGTTGGTCACGGCCAGGAAAAGCGCCGAGCCCGCGCCGCTCAACAGCAGCCATACGGCGCGGCGGCGGGGGGCGGGTGCGGCGAAGGCCGCTGCCGGGGCCTGGGGCAACCGGCCAGCCCAGAGGTGCACCACCAGGAAGAGCAAGGCTCCCAGGCCGTAGAGCCATTGCCAGAGAACCAACTGCCGCCCCAGGTCCAGGCCGGGTTCCACCAGCAGGGGGTAGCTGAGCAGGCCGCTGAAGGAGCCGAGGTTGGAAGTGGCGTAGAGCACGTAGGGGTTGGCGCTCTGCCGCAGGCGGGCACTGCCCAGGTAGCGCTGCAGGAGCACGGACAGGGAAGCCAGGATAAAGAAGGCCAAGCCGATGCTGGAGAGCAAGGTCCAGGCGATGTCCATGGCAAAGGGCAGGGATGGATGCCGACCGATCAGGGCCTCGAGATGCAGGGGGAAGAAGAGCAAGGGAACCAAAGGCGCGACGGCCACCACCAGACGGAACCAGCGCAGCCTGACCAGGCGGCCGGCCAAGTGGGCATAGCTGTAACCGAGGAGCAGCAGTCCCTGGAAGACCACTACGCTCACGCCCCAGACCAGATAACTGCCGCCGAATCCGGGCAACAGGGCCTTGGAGGCGATCAGCTCCACCTGAAAGAGCAGGAAGGCGGCCAGAAAGACGACGAAGTGCAGGAGAAGCGTCACTGGGAGCCTCCTGGGCTCGTGCCGCGGGTCATGCCAAGATGCACTCGAGATCAGAGGCGGACAATCTCCAGACCCCGGCGCTTGCAGACAGGCACGATCTGCTCGTGGATCTCGTCTTGACGGGCAAAGGTGGTGATGACCACGGCCTGGCACTCGACGTTTTCCAACAGCAGGGGCGGTGCGATGACATGACCGTGGAACAACTTGCCCTGCCTGGAGCTGTCGTTGTCCAGCAGGGTCACGACGATGAAGGCCGTTTCCTGCAGGGCCGAGAGCACCACCTCACAGGTCTCGGCAGCGCCGAACAGGGTCAGGCGCGTCAGTCCCCGCGTGGCGATGGGCTCGAGTTTCTGCTGGATGTTTTTTTTCAGCGCGGTGTAGATGCGGATGGTTTCCGAGGAAAAGCTGGAGAACATCTCCCGCCGTCGCTGCTCCCCGGCGTTGGTCAGCACGTAGCGGAAGCGCTTGCCGTCGCGCACTTCGTAGGTCAGCAGTTTTTCGTCTTGCAGCAGCTTCAGGTAGCTGTTGACCATGGCGCCGCTCATGCCCAGGCGTTTGCCGAGTTCCAGCTGCGAGAGATCGCTCTTGCGCGAGAGTTCATCCAGCACCGCCAGGATGCGGGCCAGTTTGCTGGGCTTGTGGTATCGGAGATGGGCGAGCAGCATGGTGGCGCACTCTAGGCTGGAGGTCGTGAATGTCCTACGGGTTGTACCAGTGCCCGTGGTTGGAGACAAGCCTTGACTGGGCTCTTGGGTCACTTGGGTTAGGCCGTTGTGGATGGAGAGAACGCGGAAACAGCGCCCCAGCACCCGGAGCGGTCGTCGGGATCGCCGCCGTGGTGTATCCATTCTTCCTGGGCCAGGGCCTTGACCGTGGGCAGCAGGGAGAGATCGAATCCCAGTTCGGGCAGGGAGCCGCGCCCCTTCCAGTGTCGCATGAGCCCGCGTAGCGCGGAGCCCGCACGAGGATCGGGC
>CAZSRS010000004.1:0-139015 GCA_964609625.1 uncultured Desulfovibrionaceae bacterium | reverse complement strand
CCCCTTCCAGTGTCGCATGAGCCCGCGTAGCGCGGAGCCCGCACGAGGATCGGGCGTCTCCAAACCAAGCGCCTCCAGTCCGGTCGTATTCAAGACGTTGCGCGTCAGCCGCGCCACCCGCCGCGCATGAGCCGCCCCCTGTTGCCGCACGTGCTCCAGCCAGTCCGGCAGCAGGGCAGCGATGCATGCGCCATGGCCCAGATGGGGGGCGTGGTCCTCCAGGGCATGGGCCAGCACGTGGAGTGACCAGTCCCCAGGTCCCAGGCCGGAGAGCAGGGCGTTGTTCTGGGCCATGAGCGCTCCCCAACAGAGGGCGGAGCGGGCGGACACGTCGTCGGGGTTCCGGTGCAGGAGGTGGAGCTGGTGGAGCAGGCCGTGCATCAGGGCTTCGGCCAGGTCCAGGAGCATGTCGGGTACGGGGCGGGCCGGCTGGTCGAGGTAACGCTCCAGGACATGGGCAAAGGCGTCCAAAGCGCCTTCCAGGGTCAGGTTCCAGGGCAGGGAGTGTTGCCAGGCAGGGTCCACGAAGCTAACCCTGGGAAACAGCCCCGGCCCTTTGAGGCCGCGTTTGCGGCCAAGCGCGGGGATGCGCAGCAGGCAATCGCCATTCATTTCCGAGCCCGACCCGGCAAGGGTGGAGACGGCGAAGACCGGAAAAGCGCACATGACCTCCCTGCCCTGCTCCAGAAGCGGTAGTGGTGAATCCAGGCCGGCACCCAGGGCCGCGGCCGCGGCCTTGGCCGTGTCGATGACGCTGCCCCCTCCCATGGGGAGCAGGCCCTGGGCCTGGAAATTCCTGGCCGCACGCAGGGCCTCGGCAGCATGCAGCGTGCTTGGGCTGGGCGTGATGCCGGAGTATTCATCCCAGGCCAAGCCGTATTTTTCCAGCGAGCCCAGGACGACGTCCAGGGCGCCGGTTCTCCGACAGGATCCTTGGCCTGTGAGCAGCAGGACCCGCTCCACGCCGTGGGCGCGCAGGATGCGGCCAGTCTTCTTGCACGCGCCGGTGCCGAAATGCAGTGTCGTGGGCAGGTGCAGGGTGAAAGGGTGCATGGCGCGTTGTAAAACGCGGCCGGGATTCATGTCCAGCAAAGCCAAAGGGTTCGGCGGTGCGCTTGTATTATGCACGAATTGTTATTATGGTTTGTTCCCCGTGGTATGTGCGCGATGAGGCTGACGTATGGTGCACAAGGATCTGGAAAACTCGGGAGAATGCCTGGCGAGGGGGGAGACGCGCCTCGGTGCGTCCGAGCATCGAAACGGACAAAGGGACCGGACACAGGACCGGCATGGGCATGGGCATGGACGACTATCAGATTTTGCTTGCCGAACACACCAGAAGGACACTGCTCGACCGGCAGCAGGGCACGGCGCAGGGGGCGCAAGCCCAGCAGACAAAGGACGTCAGGCTGCTGGGCGAGGTGCAGGCACTTTCCAGGACCGTGAACGAGTTCATCAGGGACTTTCCCCGACGGGTCTACATCAAGCGTGGCGTCAACCATCGGCGGCTGGCCTTGGCCATACTCATTTACCTTGCCGCCCTGGCCTACAATCTCAAGTTTTTTTACGTGCACTACCTGTTCAGCCGCGAACAATGCGTGGAGATCGCCAGGATCATCTTCAAGACAGCGCCTGACTACGCCCAGTACGGCGACTATGTGTATCTGGGTTTTGTCCTGCTCTTGTCGCTGTTGAGCCTGGCTTCCGCCTTCATGGTGGTCATGGTCGTCTGTCTGGTCCTGAGCATCCTGCAGTTCAAGTGGGTGAACTCGGTGTTCGAGGCCCTGGCCACGGCGGCGGGATCGGCAGTGTTCATGTACTTCTATTTGAAGTATCTTCCCTTTGTACAGGCACAAATACTAAAGGTGCTCGCGTGATGCACCTCGCACCGCGAGAGGAGCCCACGATGTTGCGAAATCCATTCTTTGAAGTATCCAGGAAATGGCGGCGGATCATGATTTTCGGCCTTACACTGTCAATGCTCCTGTTCGTGGTCGGAGCCGGACCGGCCGACGCCAACTCGGCGGTCTGGGGCAAGCTCTTCATCAAGACCGACCCGCCCAATGCCGACATCAGCTTCCTGTACATCAAGTATGCATACAGGGATGGTATCATCCTGCGCAAGGGAACATACACCGTCAAGGTCGATTACCCAGGTTACGAAACCACGCTCAAGGAAGTGGATCTGCAAGCAGGCGTGGACAACGTGGTGGAAATCTCCCTGCGCAGGGTGGGGGAGCCCATGTTTGCGCCCCAACCCGAACCAGTGCCCATGGACGTGTCGCAGCCGGAACCACTTCCCCTCCACGCGCGGCAACCCGAGCCTCTGCCCGTGGCGCAGCCCGCGCCGGTGGAAGACAAGCGCATTTCCCTGAGCGAAGTGGGGCGGCGCGACACCCGTGAAGAAACGGCCAGGCCCCCCAAGAGCGAGAGCGAACTGAAGGCCAGGAGCATGCTGTTGCAGCCCTGGTCCTACAAGAAGGACACCGGGAAGGAAACCAAGCCGGAACCCGAACCAGCTGCCGAAGCGCTGCCCGTTGCGCCCCAACCCGCGCCCCAACCCGCGCCCAATGTCACACAGTACCCCCCCCTGCCTCAGGCTGAGCCGGCCTACCAGACTGGTTACAGCGGACAACTCGGTGGGGAGCAGACGAAGGTCATGCCCGAGCCAGACACCCAGGAGCCCTGGCAGGCGACAATACCTCCCATGACCCCCAGCATTGGCGAACAGACGGAGCAGCCTTCCCAACCAGGCGTGCAGGAGCCATGGCAGGCCTCCCAGCAGGCTGCGTTGCCTCCCATGGATACGGGCACGCCGCCTTCGCCCCAGGAACTTACTCAGGTGGGTCTGCACCTGACCTCTGCCGGTGATCTGGAAAACGCCCTCCATGCCTTCACGCTGGCCTTGCAACAGCAACCAGACAACCAGGTCGCCTTGCGGGGTCGGGCATTCTGCCATTATCACCTGGGCAACAATGACATGGCCATGCTGGATCTGAACAACCTGCTCGCCAGGTTTCCGACCGACCCTTTGGGGTTTTTCCACCGGGGCAACGTCCATCTTCTGAACGGAGATCCGGAAGCCGCCCTGGACGATTACAACAGGGCCCTCGGGCTGGAACAATCCCTGCCCGACCTGTACAACGGCCGCGGCACCGCCTACTACAACCTGGGGCGTTACTTCGAGGCCGTACAGGATTACGATCTTGCCTTGAACGCCGACCCGAACTACGTCGACGCCTATTACAACCGTGGCAGCGCGCTGATGAAGCTGGATAAGTATCAACTAGCCCTGGATGATTTCGATCGGGCCCTGAAGCTCAGGCCCGAGGACGCGCAGGCCCAGCAGAAACGCAAACAGGCGCAGAAGGCCCTTCGTCGTTATTGACCGTGCGAGTCCTCCGCCGCATTCGATACCAGGTTGCGATCGAAGAGCACAACCTGATATCGCGCGGAGGGGGCAGGGCCGCGAACGAACCCTGCGCAAGCCAGGCGAAACCGTGTTTTTGCCAGGCCGCCGCAAGCAACACACAGGACGTGTTTTGCTTGCGGCGTGGTGGAGTGGGAAAGGGCGCCTGCCGTTGCAGCCGGGGTGGGGGCAGCCGGGCTTGTTGAAAAGCGCGTTGAATGAGGCTATATGATCCCTGCTGTTCCGGCCAGGTCCTGTAGCGCCAACGGAGAGAAGAATGTCACATGGAATGCATAGCAAGCTGCTGGCTTTCGTATTGACGGTCGCGTTGACTGTTTTATCAGCCGCAGTGGCCCAGGCCCAAAACGAGACAAACGCCACCGCGCCGGTTGGAGAAGTCGGGGATGTGCTTCCCGCCTCTCTGCCCGGAAATGACGATTCAGCGAACAATGCCTTGGGAAACCTCGATATCGGCGGTGACGAGGACCAGGATCGAGCGGACGAGGAAGACGATGGCGACTTCGCCTTCAGCCTGGACTTGGGGCAGGCGGTCCGCCACGCCCTGGCGAACAACAACACCATCCTCGCCGCCAAGGCCAGCGCCCTGGGTGCCGAAGCCTCCAGGAAGTCGGCCCTGGGCAGTTTCTTTCCAGCGGTGTCGTTGCAGTACGGCTACACCAAATACGACCACAAACGCCCCACCCAGGGATTGACGGAAGACATCTGGAGCATGGGGGTCAACGTGCACCAGGACATCTTCACCGGTGGGCGGCTCGAAAACACCTTCCTCAAGGCCAATATCTCCAGGGACAAGGCCGAGGACGATCTGCTCAGCACCGAACTGGATCTGATACAGAACGTGCAGGAGAACTTTTTGACGTTGTTGCAAGGCCGGGAAGACGTGCGTAGCGCCCAGGACTCGGTGAAGCGGTTGCAGTCGCAGTTACGTGTGACCCAGGCGTTCTACGACGTGGGGCTGAAGCCCAAGCTCGACGTGCTTCAGGCCGAGGTGGACCTGGCCCAGGCCGAGGACGAACTTTTACGTGCGCGCAATACAGTGGCCACCCAGGAAGCCCGGCTGAACACCCTGCTCACCGAACCCTTGCAGGCCAAGATCAAGTATGTGGGTGAACTGGAGTTCCTTCCTTTCAACATGACCCTGGAGGATTGTCTTGAGCGGGCTTACGCCAATCGCCCCGACCTGAAGGCCATGGAGAAGCGTATCCACATGGCGGACAAGGACACCAAGATAGCCTTCAGCGGATTGTTGCCGCAGGTCGGCGCGGATTTCGACCTTTCCCGGTCAGGCTCCGGAATGGATGTGCAGGGCAACAAATACAACCAGACGAACTGGTCCCAGTGGTCGGTCTCGGTGACGGCTTCCTGGAAAATCTTCGACTGGGGCAATACCTGGTATTCCTGGCGTGAAGCCCAACAGGGCGTGCGGCAGTACGAAGCCAACCTTGAGAATCTGCGGCAGGAAGTGGCTTACGGTATCAAAGCCGGGTTCTTGAAGATCGACGAGGCCAAGGAGCGCATCAAGGTGGCGCGCAAGGCCCTGGCCCAGGCCAAGGAGTCATACCGCATGGCCGTGGCGCGCTATCAGGCCCAGGTCGGCACCAACACCGACGTGCTCGACGCCCAATCCCGGCTCACCGAAGCCGAGGCCAACCTGACCCAGGCCATGGCCGACCACCAGAAGGCCTGTGCCAGCATGTATGTGGCCATGGGGCTGAAGAACTACACCCTCACGCCGTACTGATCTGTTCCGCGCCGTTGTCGAGGACCGGCCTCGGAACAGGGCGTTTTATCCCTGGAAAAGAGTGGATTGTTCAGCCTCAGAAATGCGCGTCCTGCATTTCAGGGGCAACATGCTCTACTGCGGCAGGGCCTGGCCGCCTTTTTTCTGGTACCCGTCGACAATGGCCTGGAGAATCCTGTCCAGGTTGAGGAAGCTCTGTTGCAAGCGCTGTTGGAAGGAGCCGTTGAGGTCCTCCTGCAGCAAGAGCTTGTTCCCGCCCATGATGATGGGAATCCCGTCCTGCATCTGCCTCTCGACCTGACGCCAGAATCGTTCGTCTGTTTTCTTGATGGCGTCGATCTCGCCCAGCCGTGCGATGAGTCCATGCATGCTGTGTCCGAGCTTTTCCGGCAGACGCTGCTTGCCGTTGCCGTTGGAGACCACGGACTGGTTTCCCGCCAGGAGATTCTGTAATTCGCGACTCGAAGCCAGGGTCTTGTTGGCCTCCTGCATGAGCGACTTGAGCAGGTCGCCGTCGGCGGAAATGCCTTTGGTGCCGTTCGCCAGTTCCTCGATGCGGTTGTAGGCCACCTGGATGTTTGCCATGAGTTCGTGCAATCGTCCGGTCAGGGTGGCGGTATGGGCGCGCAGGCTTTCGTGCAGGACTTCGCCCTGTCGGGAAATGTCGGTGCGCAAACGTCGCAGACCATCGCTGGCCACGGTGTCGGCCTTGGCCATGAGTCGCTCCAGTTCGGGGCGTATCTCTCCGGAGTATTCGAGCAGGGCTTGCCGAGCGGCGTCCCGAGCGGCCATGACCTGCTGGCGCGGCAACAGCTCGGCGAGTTCCTGGCGCACTTGGCCGAGTGCGTCCAGGTGCAGGTTCAGGGTCTCCTGGGTCTGGCGCCGCCCCTGTTCTTCCTGCCGGTCGAGCTGCCCCAGTTTGAGACGCAAGGCGTCTAGATGCTGGACAAGGGTGGTGCCAGCTTCCGGGGCGAGTTGGCCTTGCAGTTTGCCGAGCAGGGAGCCATGCTCCCTGGCAATCCGGGTCAAGGCATCGAGGCTGCGGGCCGTGCCGTCCTGCCGCTCCTGCTGTTGCTCCGCCACGGTGTGCAGGGCGTCCTGGGTCACTGCGGCGTTGCGTTCGGTTTCAGCGGTCACATGGTTGGAGAAGTCCGTGACAAGCTGTGACGCAAGGGTCGTTGCCAGCTGGGTGGCATCCCGTGAAGCCGCTTCCAGACTCGCACCGAGGCTGTGGGTTTGCTCCGCCAGGGAGAGGGTCACGGCTTTTGTCTGCTCCTGGATGACGGTCTTGAGCGAGGTCTCCAGACGCTCCAGGGTGGATTCCATGCCCTTGGCGCCGTCATCCAGTTTACCCGCCAGGGAACGGTCCAGTCCGTCAAGGCCTTGCTTCAATCCAAAGGCATGTTGTTTCTGCTCCTTGCGCAGACCCTGGAGCTGGTTGCGCATGCTGTGCGGATCGTCACCGGAAAGTGCCAGGGCGATACCCTCTAGAAGACGGGCCTGTTCCTGACCACTTTGGCGCAAGGCTTCGGTTGTGTCGCGCAGCTCCCGACGCAACTCCCTGAACTCCGCCGCCAGCAGCTCCGAGAGGGGCACTTCATCCTCGCCCACCAGGGCGTATGCCAAAGAGCCGGCATCGCGTTGGATTTCCTGCTCCATGTCGCGCAAGGCGGCAAGCAGAGCGGTTGTGTCGGAACGATCCTTGGCGTAGCCCGTGAGATGCAGTTTGAGCATTTTTTTGAGAACGAACAACTCATTGTTCTCCAGTGCCTTACGCATTTCCACCTTGTAGTGGGTCATGGAAATGAGTTTGCTGAAGACAATGGCCATGGTAAAACCCAGCACCGCCGTGGCGCCCGAGGCCAGGATGCCCTTGACCAGAGAGATGGCGCCGGACATGATATCGTCGGGCGAGAATTTCCAGATGACTTCCAGACTTCCGGTGATCGTGCCCAACAAGCCCAGGGCCGTGAACACGAAGGGGATCATCTGCAAGAGGTATCGGTTGATGGATTCGTAAGTACGGAAAGCCTTGCCCACGTAATACACGCTGAAGATGAACCACGCCAGCAAGGTCAAGTATGGATAGGGGTTCTGGGAGAAATAGTGGACCAGAACGTCGATGGTCTTGTATAACGAGCTTATATCCATGGCGTACGTTTCCGTGGCTGCGGGGTTGCACAGTGGGCTGGGAGCGTCGAGAACCGTTCCGGTGCGTCCAGTCCTTGCGAGACCACCGAGCCCCCGCCTGCCCACCTTTTCGGCGGATCGGAGAAAGAGTTTACAGGGTTCCGGGACACACCGGCAGGTTTGTCACTGCCGCGATGCCCTCGTTGCAGTAATGCACGTGACGTGCCATGCTCATGGCCGGTGGGGCGGAATCCTCACGTAATCCGCAGTTGCCATGACTAGGGGCGACGACCAGGGCAAGACGCCCGGTGAGACAAGGAGGGGGGCCGTGGAACTGGACGAAATGCAGCGGGACGTCTTGCAGGAGCTTGTGAATATAGGCATGGGGCGCGCTGCCGGCGCCTTGAACCAGATGACCAAATCGCACATCGACCTCAATGCGCCTTCCATACGCATCATGCGCATGTCTTCCCTGGAGCGCTACGGCACACTGAGCTGCCGCGGCAGCATGGACGTGGTGAAGCTGCGCTTCAGGGGTTCGTTTTCGGGGCTGGCGGCCCTGCTGTTCGAGTCGGAGAGCGGGAGCAACCTCGTTGGACTGCTCCTCGGGGAGCGGCAGATTCCTGCCGGAATGGAAGGATTGCGTTGCGACACCTTGCGGGAAGTGGGCAATATCGTCCTCATTTGGGTCCTGGGGACCATTGCCAATGCCGTGGAGAAGCATCTTGACTACGATCCCCTGGAATACGTCCGGAGTTTCAGGGATCTGATCGACCATGAGCAGAACAACAAGACCATGGCCCTGTTGATCAAGGCCGACTTCCGGGTTGCGGAGCACGTGGTGCGCGGCGATGTCGTCGTGCTTTTGGACAGCGTGGGCTATGCGCAGCTCCTGGAGGCCATCGACCGCATGCTGGGGCGGTGAGGCGCCGTCCTTCCACGTGTGTCAGGGGGCCGAGCAGCGCCTCTCGTGGGGTGATGCCGAGGTCTTCAGCGCACGGCGACGCACTCGATTTCGATGTCCGCGCCCAGGGGCAGACCAGCCACCTGGATGGTGCTGCGGGCGGGCTTGTGCGCCCCGAAATGGCGGGCGTAGATTTCGTTCATCACAGGAAAATTTTTCATGTCCGTGAGGAAGACGGTGGTCTTGACCACCCGCTCCAAACCGAGGCCCGCGGCTTGCAGCACGTTGGTCATATTGCGCAGGACCTGTTCGGTCTGCTCCGCTATGCCGCCCGAGGCCAAGTCCTTGGTGCCGGGGATCAGGGGAATCTGACCCGAGAGAAAGACCATTCCGCCCGCGGCGACGGCCTGCGAATAGGGCCCCACGGCGGCTGGAGCCTTGTCGGTGTGATGGATCACGATGCTGGACATGATGACGTACCTCTCCGGGTTGTGGGTTGGTGGTTGGAGCATCTTATCCGTAAATCCTAGGGTACAATGCTCCGCCCCAGAAATGCGGGAGGCGCATTTCTGGGGCAACATTTCCTAGAGCACCTTGCGCTGCATGGCCCGCCATGTCTCCTCGTCGAAGCGCCCCATGGTGTAGACCCTGATCTTGGTGCTGCGCGGGAATTCCCGCTGCAACAAGGTCTTGATCAGTTTCCTGAGTCCGGCCTGGGGCACGTTCTCGAAGCGCTGCCGCTCGAAACCGTCTTCCATGACCAGGAACGTACCATCTCCTTGACGCACGAAAACAACGGCTCGATTGCGCTTGTAGGTGCGCATGTCGATATACTCCCCTGCCGAGAGTTTGGCCAGTTTCTGGAGCAGGGTTTCCAGGATGACGCTCTTGTCGATCATGCCTGTTTATACGGGGGGCGCAGGTTGAGGTCCAGGGCGTCAAGCTCATGGTCGCGGCCTCTGAGCGAGAGTCGGGCCTTGCGGGTCAGGGTGTAGTACAGGTGGTTGCGGTGCTTGGAGACCTTACTGCGCTTGTCCAACCGGTACTCCACAAGGGCGCCGGTGACGCGCTCCAGATAGCCCTGCTCCAGGAGGGATTCCAAGCCCTGACGGACTGGTTCCACGCCGTTGTTGAGCCGCTTGGCGAGCTTGGACGCGAACACGGGCCCGGCTTGGTTGATGTAGGCCAGGATGCGCAGCTCCAGGTCGGAGACACCGAGTTCGCTGTGCAGGACGCGGGCCGATGATTGCGGGTCCTGGTTCATGGTCGCCGGACAGTGGAGGCGCCTGCATCGAGTACAGCGGCCAATGCGTCGAAGCCGTCGATGCGGTGCTCGGGGATGTACTCCAGGCAGCGTCCCTCGTCACCGAAGCCGTAAGAGGCATAGCAGGCCTCGGCTCCGATGGCGCGGGCAAAGGCCATGTCCGGCCAGGCGTCGCCCACCATGAGACAAGGGCCGGGTGGTAGATAGGGGCGGATGCGCTGGTGGTAGAAGTCAGGATGCGGTTTTCCAGGGGTGAGGCCGTCCTCGCCGCGGACCAAATCCACCAGCGGAGCCAGCCCAAAGCGTTGCACGGCGTCGAGGAGCAGACGCTCCCCCTTGTTGCTGACCACGGCGATGTACAAGCCGGTTTGGCGGACCCGACCGAGGGTTTCCGCCACTCCGGGGTAGAGCCGGGCCCTGGCGGCCTCTGCCTCGGGATAATGCCTCCGGTAGGTCTGGACCAGCTCCTCGATGTCCCTGGCCTCCAGATCGGGAGCATAGTCCGCCAAGGCCTGGGCCAGAGGAACGCCGATGCGGGCGCGTATGGCCTGTTCAGAGGGTGGGATGCGGCCCAAGCCGGAGATGGTCAAGGTCATGGCCTCCACGATGGCGCCCCCCGTGTCCGCGAGAGTGCCGTCGAAATCCAGGAGCAAACTGGCGAAAGCTAGCCGCGGTGTGAGAACCATGCCCGCCACGCGTCCCAATCCTCGAGGAGCCTGAAGATCAGTCTGTACCCGGCGGATGCCGGATGGATGCCGTCGCCGTTGGCCAAGTCCAGGGCGTAGATCTCTGAGTCGCGGAGCTGCGGCAGCAATTGCAGATAGGGTACGTGCAGCTCGCGGCAGAGGTCCGCGTAGGTCGCGTCGAGTTCAAGGAGTCTGGCGGAGAAATCGGGATCGGCCATGGCCGGCGGTCCCACACAGAGGGTGGGGAAGCGGCCCGAGGCCCGTTCAAGAATGCTTCTGGCGTTGGCCTGGGATTGCTCCAGGGGAATGTTGACCGTTCCTTCGGTGCCCTGGACCATGTCCACGGTACCGAAGGCGAACACGAGGCGCGTCTCCACACCAGGCAGCATGCGCCGTTCGGTTTCTTCCTGCCAGCGGGCGAGGACGTCCCGGCTGGAGTTCTTGCGCACGCCCAGGTTGTAGAATGTGAGGTCGTGGCCTTTTGACTTGGTCTCGGCGCAAAGCCTGCCGACCCAGCCGAGGCATTCGCCGTCGCCCACGCCGTTGACGATGGAATCGCCGAAAAAGCAGATGATCATGGGAGCTCCTGTGTGCTGCTGGCGCCGTGGATCAGGTGGATGCAGGCGGGATTACCACATCTCGATGTTGAAGTTGACATTCTCTTCAACGTGGAACCCGTTCTTGTCCTCCCGCGCCATGGAGAGTATCTCGTCGAGCTGTTTTCGCTGTTTCCTGGAGAGATCGAGGAACTCGCAGCCCACATGTTCGCCGCTGACGTGACGCACCACCACACTGAGTTTCTTGACCTTGATCTTTTCCAGGATCATCAGATCGAAGTGCAGGGTTTGCCCCTGTTTGAAGGGCTCATCCAGGGACTTGAAGCCGATGCCTTCGCGGCTGAGGTCCACGACGGGGTGGTGCTCCTTGTGTTTGGCGAGCTGCACCAGGTAGTCGGCCAGGGGAATGCGCGGGGAGCGTCGCTTTTCCCTGAAGTCTTTCTTGACCTCCCGGGTGTTGGCGGAATCCCTGACCGCGACGCGGGAAAGCGGCTTTTTCCTGGGGCCCGGCGAAGCGCCCTCTTTGGGGGCGGCAGGGGCCAGTTCCACCGTGGGGACAGAATCAGGTGCTTTGGGTTGGGGAGCCGATGCAGGCCGCGCGGGTTTCGGAGGCTCTGGCAGGTCATCGGCCACTTCCATGGCCTTGGGACTCTGGGGGTGCTGTCGCAGGTACGAGGCCAGGAATGTGGCGGCCCGTTCCTCCTGGCCGGCTCGTTGCAGGGTGCGGGCGAACAGGCAGGCCAAGTCTTCGTCGGCCGGAGTAAGCTCGAGGGCGGCCTCGCAGGCGCGCAGGGCCTTGTCGATTTCTCCGGTCTCCAGCAGTGTGTACGCCGTGTTCAGGAAGGGGTTACGGGCCGGGAGCCCGGCCTTGATGCATTGCCCGTAATACTGTTTGGCGTCGTCGAAGCGGCCGCCTTTGGCCCAGAGTTCCGCGGCGATGTTGAAGTACTTGGTTGCCCGCTCCCTGTCCTGAAGTTTCAGGAGGGTCAGGGCCAGGGCCCGCAAGGCCTGGGGATACTGCGGTATCTGCCTGAGCGCGGCCGCGAACTCCTGTTTCGCCAGCACGTACTTGCCACTCTTGAAGAGGGCGACACCAGCGACAAAATGCTTTCTGGCTTCCTGTTGGGGGTGGCCGTGTTCATTGCTGGATTGGGCGGGATCGTTGCTGGGCATGATGTCACATCCGCGGGAACTGGCTTGCGGGGCCCCTTCCGTGGCCCGGCGTCATCTGTCTGCAACGAATGTAAGTCAATCCACCGGCCCAGGCAAGGGCGTAAATCGGTATGAAAATCATTTCCTGCTTGGCTTCGAACTCTATGCAGGATATCATTATCTGGACACCATATTGTGCAGATAAGAGTATATCTCCCGAGACTGATCCATGCGTAAAAAAATTGCAGTCACCGCGTTGCAGGTGGGCATGACCGTCGTGGATACAGGACTTTCCTGGATCGAGAATCCCTACCTATATTCAAAGTCGGGCGTGATCCGCAGTGAGGAACAGCTCAGATCCATTGTTGCCGAAGGATATAAAGAGGTTTTTATTGATCTGGAAAAGAGTCCCCAGTTCGAAAACGCACAACTCTCCAGCGTGGAGAACGAACTCGACTTGGCCCTGCGGCAGCGGGAACCCGCGGAAAGAGGGCAGCAAGGCAAGGGCATCTCCATCAAGGAGGAGTTGACCGTTGCCAAGAAGATCCATGCCGACTCCTTGATACTGGTGAAGAACATCTTCAAGGACGCCCGCATGGGCGCGGCCCCCGACATCGACAGCTCGGCGGAACTGGTGGAGCGCGTCATCGACAGCGTGATGCGCAACACCTACGCACTGATCAGCCTGAGCAAGCTGCGCGCCTTCGATGAATACACCTTCAACCACTCCATCAATGTGAGCGTGTTGAGCATCGGGTTCGCCCGATTCATCGGCATGCCCAGGGAGATCGTCCACTCCCTGGGGCTGGCAGGGCTGCTGCACGACACGGGCAAGGCCCGCATCCCGGACAGCATCCTGAACAAGCCGGGAAGACTCACGGAGCAGGAATTCGCCTTGGTCAGGAAGCACTCCGCCCTGGGAGTGGAGTTACTGCAACAGGCACATGGGCTTCCAGAGGAAATCCTGCGGGGCGTGGGAGAGCACCATGAAAAGTTCAATGGCTCGGGCTATCCCAAGGGACTGAAAGGCAACGAGATCAGTCTGTTCGCCAGCCTGATCAGCCTGGCCGACGTCTACGACGCCCTTACCAGCGAGCGGGTCTACAAGAAAGGCATCCAACCCAACAAGGCCATGGGCACCATTTTCAGCATGCGCGGCCAGGACTTCGTCTCCAGGCATGTGGAGCGCTTCATCAGCTTCCTGGGCATATACCCCATCGGCTCACTGGTGCTGCTCTCCAGCGGGGAGTACGCCCTGGTGTCCAGTCCCAACCCCGGCGACCCCTTGCGGCCCAATGTCAAGGTGATCATGGACAGAAAGGCCCGCGCCTGCGTGCCGCTGGATATCGACCTCTCCCAGGAGGGTGACGACGGCCAAGGACCACTGGGTGAAGGCCTGAAGATCGTCAATTCACTGGATCCAAGGGATTACAGAGTGGATCCTTCGCAGTATCTCTTGTGATCTCCCCCGCCGATATCCTTGACTTGAGTCAAGGAGTTCCGCCCCTGTTCCGGGGTAGGAGTGTATTATGTTCGCCGCCAACACCGAAACCTATGTGATCCAAGCCTGCCAGGGAGCGTTGCGGGACTGCCGCAACGCCCTCGTGGCCGAGCCCCTGACCCTACTCCGCCAGCTGGAAGCCGTGCCGCTCGCCGTGAACTGGCCCGGATTCCTGCACGCTCGGGTCCAGGGAGGTCCAAAGAACCACCATCGGTTCCGCGTTCACCTGGCCGCATGCCCCAACGGCTGTTCCCAGCCGCATATCGCGGATTTCGCCTGTATAGGGGCGCTGCAACCGCGCATGCCGGAAGCCTGTCAATGTTGCGGTGTATGCGTTGCGGTCTGTCCGGATCGGGCCTTGGCGCTGCATCCCGGAGATCCGGCTCCAATACTCGACCCGAAGCAATGCTTGGCTTGTGGGGCCTGCATACGGAATTGCCCAGAAACCGCAATCGATGTTGCGGCCTCGGGTCTGCGTTTGCTGCTTGGCGGGCGTCTGGGGCGTAGACCTCGGCTGGCCGAAGAGCTGCCCGGTCTGTACATCGCTTCTCAAGCCGCGGATGTGCTGGAAAAAGCAATGCGGTTTTTGATGAATAACTATCAAGCCGGCCAAAGGCTGGGCGATCTCCTGGCCCGCCAGGGCTTGGACACCGTATTGCGGAAATGACCATGCGCCCGCTGCTCCTCGTTCTGACCCCACTCTGCCTGATGCTCCTGATTGCACACGGCTTGCGTTGGGGAGACATGGGGCGCATGGCGGGACTGATCCTCTGCCTTGGACTGCTTGCATCCAGGCAAGGTTGGGCGCGCTGGGTGCTCCTCGTGGTCCTGGCCTGGGGCACCTGGCTCTGGATCGACGTAAGCTTGAATCTAGCGCAGGTTCGCATGATCATAGGGCAGCCCTGGCTCCGACTGGTCCTGATCCTCGGCGGAGTCTGCCTGCTCACGCTCCTGACGGCCGCGCTCATGCTGCACCGCGCCGCGGAGGACTGGTTTGTCAAGGGACGGCAGCCGGGTATCGCCCAGGCCCTGGCCTTTGGACTGACCTTCCTGCTGTTGGCCGTGGCCGAATCCAGGACATCTCTGCAACTACTCCTGCTGGAGCGTTTCGCGCCTGGCTGGGGAATGGCCCAGGTCTGGCTGCACGGCCTCTATGCCGCGCTGCTCTGCGGCGCCATGCTCGACCCGGTCATGCACCGTAGGCTCAGGCCGCGTATCTGGGGGCTCTTTTCCGTGGCTTTTTTCGGGCAGCTCGCGCTGGGGCTGATCGGCGTGGAAAAGCTGCTGATGACCGGCGCCCTGCACCTGCCCGTGCCGGCGCTCATCGTGGGCGGCCCCTTGTATCGGGGGGGCGGGTTGTTCATGCTCATCCTGTTCACGATATCCGTGCTGCTGGTTGGAGCGGCCTGGTGCAGTCACCTCTGCTACATCGGCGCCTGGGACGACGCATGCTCCAGGCTCGCTGGCCGACACCCCGAACAGCCCGGCAGGCAGCCATGGAGGGCGCGAGCAGTGACCTTGGCCCTGACCGTGTTGTTGGCCCTGGGGTTGCGGTTGGTCGGGGCGCCTGTGGGGGTGGCTCTGGGTCTGGCCGCGGGGTTCGGGATCCTGGGGGTGGGGGTGATGCTACTGCTTTCAAGACGGCAGGGGCGTATGGTCCACTGCACCCACTGGTGCCCCATGGGGCTGGTGGCCAATCTTCTGGGACGGCTCACGCCGTGGCGCATGCGCCTGCCCCGCGATTGCACTGGCTGTGGGGCATGCGGCCGAGTCTGCCGCTACGGCGCGTTGCGGCCCGAGGACATAACCGCCGGCCGCCCCGGCATTTCCTGCACGCTGTGCGGCGACTGCGTCTCCACCTGCCCGAAAAAGGGGCTGGTGTATTCGCTGCCCGGAACGCCCCCGCATGTGGCGCGGGCCGCGTTCATCGTGCTTATCACCACCCTGTACGCCGCGTTCCTGGCCGTGGCCAGGATCTGAGAAGCACTTCTCGTCCTTCCAGCCGCGATAGCCTATTTCATCCGCATGGGGCGGATGGGTGAACCAGGGGTGACCGACTTGCGCGCGGCCTCGATGAGCTGCTCCTGCCAGTCCGGGCCGTAGAGTTCCCTGGCCAGGTATTCCAGGGTGTGCAGCACGGGCTGCTTTTTCTTCATGGCCATGAGGCTGCGGCTGATTCCCACCTTGCAGGAGGGACAGCCCACCACGATGGGCGCGTTGTCCGGGTAGGCCGCGAGGTCTATTTCAAGCTGCTCCCGCTTGCGCTCCTGCAGTCTGGAGTAGATTTGTGGGGAGGTCAGGGCGCCGAGTCCCGACTCGCCACAGCAGCGTGGGCTGATACTGACCTCGCGTCCGGTGAAGGCGGCCAGGGCGGTGCGATAGGCTTCTCCCGCCTTGGTGGCGGGAATGCCGCTCCACTCCGCGTGACAGGCGGCGTGGTAGAGCAGTTTTTCCTTTTGGTCGGGAGCGTTGTCGGCCAAGGTGCTTTTGGGTGTGAGCTGAATAATATATTGGACCACGTCCATGCGTGAGAGCTTTTCGCGCAGGGACATGTCCAGTTCGTAGCGCTCCAGTCCGTCGCGGCAGGAGCCGCAGGCCGTGAGCAGGGTGCGGACGTAGACTCCCTCTGCCTTGGCCTCGTCGAACAGTTTGCGGAAGGCGAAGATGTTGCGGGCCTGGTTCGTGGTGTAGGCCTCTTCGCAGCCGCTGACCAGCAATGGATAGCCGCAGCAGAGGTGCTCCCTGGGCAGGATCACGCCCACGCCTTGCTCCAGCAGCAGTTTTAGTGCCGCCAGGCCGATGGAGCGGTAGAAGAGCCCCCCACCACAGCCCGGAAAGTAGAATACGGCCTCGGTACGCCCCGGCATGCGTCCGCCGGGGAGAAAGATGGAGCCCTGGGAAAGTTGCAGGGTTTCGGTGAGGTTGGTGAAATCCGTGACCGGCCCCGGCCCGGAGAACAGGGGACTTTGTAAGCGTCTGCGCCAAGCGGCCGGGGTCAGCCCGAGGGCCTTGTTTTGCAGGCTCTGAGCCACGCTGGCGGCCTTGGCCGCCAGGGGCACGCGTTTGGCAGGCGCGCCCACCAGATACTCCAGGACCTTGGTCTTGATGGGGTGTCCTCCGGACTGTTTGTCTTCCAGGAACGAGCGCAGGTGGAGCATGACCTTGGGGGAGTCGATCTTCACGGGGCAGATGGCTGTGCACTTGCCGCAGCCCGTGCAGTGCTCCATGAGCGAGCGCAGTTCGTCGAGCAGGCGCTTGTCCGGCACGCCGCGGTTGATCTGGGAGTAGTAGATGGCCTCGATGAGCGCGCCCAGGCTGATGTTCTTGTTGCGGGGGTGGAAGACCAGGATCTTTTCCGGATAGTACATGGGGCAGACCTGCTTGCACTTGCCGCATCGGGTGCAGATCTGGATGTTCTGCAGCAGGCTGATGAGCCGTTCTTTTTCGGGCAGGCCGCTCTTGCGGATGTCCTGGATGAGGCGGTTGAAGGAGAAGGTGTAGGGCGCCACCGGCAGGGCGCGCGTGGTGAGCTTGCCCGGATTGAGCACGTCGTTGGGGTCCACCTTTTCCTTGAAGGCGCGCAGGGCCTCGATCTTGTCCTCCGAGAGGAACTTGATCTTGGTGATGCCGATGCCGTGCTCCCCGGAGACTTGACCGTTGAGTTCCAGTACCTTGGTGAAGACCTTTTCAGCCGCGGATTCCGCCTCGTGCAGCATGTGCGGGTCGTTGGAGTTCACCGGGATGTTCACGTGGCAGTTACCGTCACCGGCGTGCATGTGGCTGGCCAGAATGATGCGCGTGGCCTGCATCTCCTGGTAGATGTGCTCCAATTCGTCCTTGATGCCCGGGTAGCGGGAGCGCAGGTCCTGGAAAAAGTAGAAGACCTGCATCTCCAGTTCCTGCTCGCTGAGATTTTGTGCCGTGGCCTCGCCCTTGAGGATGGCCGAGGAAAAATCCCGCTCCATTTCGAGGAAGGGATCGTCCACCGCCACCCATGGCAGATCGCTGACCATGTTCAGTGCCGCGCGATAGGCCTTGGCCAGGTAGTGGAGGTTGAGTCCCTCCAGAAAAAGGGCGAATTCCGGGATCACGTCCGTGGGGATGACGATGTCCTCGTTGATCTTGAAGCCCGAGGTGCGCTTGGAGATGGCCGAGAGCTTGTGGCGGTCCTCCCAGAACACCTCGGCCTCTTTTTCGCCGCGGGCCTCGAAGACGTCGGCGTTGTCGTAAGGCGCCACGATGTCCAGGATGCTCGCGACCGTTTCTTCCAGGGCAGCTTCGTCGTTGGAGTCCACCTGCACCAGCAGCACCGAGATGGGCATGCCTTCGTAGCTCGAACTCTTCTTGCGGTAGTCGATGGCCTGGACATACTTGATGTTGAACTCCTCCAGGGCGCTCATCTTGACCAGATCCCCCTGGGAGCGGATCACGTCCCGCAGGGCGATCAGGTCCTTGATCACCAACATGGCGTTGTGCATGGTGCGGCCGAAGAACTCCAGGCACAGGGTGCGGGAGTGGGCCAGCTTGTCGTGCAGCGTGAAACAGGCCTCGGTGATGATGCCGTCCACGCCCTCCTTCTGGACACCGGGGAGCCCGCCCAGGAACTTGTTGGTCACGTCCTTGCCCAGGCCGGGGCTGCGCACTTCTTCCCCGGTGAGGCGGATGGTCTCCCGCAGCTCCCTGCCGTTGCCGGGCAGAAGTCTGTAAACCTCGAAAACGGCCTCGTCTCCGGGAACGATCTTGGTCCAGGGGTGATCCTTGCGTCGCACCTCCAAGACATTCCCCATGGGCGTGACGATGTTGAAGCTGAGAATGTTGTCGATGGTGGTGCCGTACTCAAAGCAAAAGGGCCCGCCGGAGTTTTCCGAGATATTGCCTCCCAGGGAGGAGGCGGACTTGGAGGCAGGGTCCACGGTGAACAGGAGCCCCTGCTCCGAGGCTACCTTGATGGCGTCCAGGGTGATGACGCCGGCCTGTGCGCAGAGCACTTTGGCCTCGGGATCGATGTCGAGGATTTTCTTGAATTTGCCCAGGCTGAGGATGATAGTCCGGCGCTTGGCGGGAATGGCTCCCCCCGTGAGTCCGGAGCCGCCCCCCCGTGGTACGATGGAAAAACCCATCTCGTTGGCCAGGAGGATGATCCTCTGGACTTGCTCGGTGGTGGAAGGCGAAACAATGGCCATGGGGATTTCCATGCGCAGGTCCGTGGCGTCTGTCGCGCACTCCACCAGGGTGTTCGGCCTGGTGCTGATCATGTCTTCGGTCAGGAACTTGCTCAACCGGGCCAGAAGCTTTTCCTTGAAGGCTTGGTCATCCTGATATTCCTTCCAGAAGTTGCGGACGCCTTTCTCCAAGACCTCGGCGTACTCCCCGGCCAGGGAGGGCAACGCCTCACGCAGCCTGGATTTGACGCTGACGTAGACCAAGCCGGGGTCGATGAAGGGGTTGTAACGCAGGAGGAAAAGCTCTTCGGCCAAGTGCAGAGCCAGTTCGCGGACGTCCTCGGGCCAGTCGATCACGGCGGGGGCGTCGAGATACAGAACACGGCTCAAGAGCTGGTCGGAAGCGATGGATATATGGGGACCTTTTGAAGGCATCGGGCAGCAACCTCGTTGAGGAGAAATTGGTGTAAACAGAAAAGATAGAACACGCCGCCTCCCCTGGCAAGTTCAGTTGCCGGTGATTTTACGACGGCGGCCAGGAGGATCGGTTTCGCCCTGATACGGGATCTGGAACGGGGTTCGACAGCTCGAGGAGCTGAAAAGAAGGGGGAGGGGAAGGAAAGCGTCCCAATCCGCCGCAGCGAAGAGAAACGCCGAGCCGCACCTGCAAACGCCGACTCCGATGCAACCACGGGCGGCGTTCAGGGATAGGTTCAGCCTTCCTCCAGACGGCGGGTGAAGGCGTCCTCGTCCATGTCCAGGACGTCGTGCTGCATGAGAAACGAGGCCACGTGAGCCAGAGAGGGGACACTGCGTCTGAGATTGTCGGGCAGATCGAAACCAATGGCGTCGAAAAAGTCCTCAGGGTCGTCAAAACAGATGTCGGCGTCCACGTCATTGACGGCACGTTGTTTGCGTTGCTGCATCTCGGCCTCCCGGGGCACGTCCACGCCTCTGGCACGGACGATATGCGGCGCGCCGCACGGCGCTACCTGGTGCTTTCTGGAGGTAAGGAAACCGCCACGTCAGTAGCTGATCAAGCCGTGGAATAGTATCTAGAAAAAGTCAAGAAAAAAATGACACAGATAAAAATGTCACCCAAGAGGCTGATGCGTGAAAAGTGGAACGGGCTCCAGGGACACACGAAGACGGGCCGCCATTGTATTCGCAGGATATGGGCCGGACAAGCGCCGTGGGACGCTTGGCGGTACAGTGGCCGAGGGCCACGAGAATCGGCTGACGGACACAGCCGGCGTCAGTTGTAATCGTCGTCGAGTTCTTCTGCTTCCTCGTCGAGTTCCTCGATCAGTTCCTCCAGGATCGCGTCCATCTCCGCGCAGAATTCCTCGAGCTTCTCTTCAAGCAGGTCCTCATCGTTCTCAAAGCGTTCGAAGTAGTTGACGACGCTTGTATTGGTCAGGATGTAATCTGCCACAATGTCAGCAAGCTTGTCACTTTTCTCGGCCATAGGCCCTGTCCTCGTCTGTGGTTGCAGTTTGATCAGGTGTGTCGTCATCGCCGACAAGCAATCGCGCTTTTCAGTGGATATACAGCTTTCATCGCTCTTGGCAACAATCCTCCACCGGGAAAATACAACTTCATGGGGCCGCGAGCGGGAGCCCTATTCCGAGTCGTGACAAATTGCAAGCTATTCTTGCAGGATGTCCGGAGTTCTCGAGCGCAGGGTGATTTGTACAAAGTCCTGCTCTGAAAGCCAGGGCACGCCTCTCCCTGCCGTAAAGGGGAATGGCTTTCTTTACATCTCGAGAGCAATTACGGATACTCGAAATCGAGCAATGACAACGAAGCCATGTCAATCCAAGGAGTTGCCCATGCATGCAGGACATGTTGCCGTGGATGCGGCGTGCTGCACCGGTTGCGGCCAGTGCGTCCGCGTCTGCCCCGACAGGACCCTGGAACTGCGCGAGCAGGCCGGTGGAGGAAAAAAGACCTGGGTCCGCGAAGAGCGTTGCCTGGGCTGCGGCCATTGCCAAGCCATCTGCCCGGAAGGGGCGGTGACGGTGCGTCATGATGACCCAGAGGCCACGGCCTGGGCCACGTTCGCCAGCGATGATACCTGGCTGCCACCAGGGGAGTTTCCCGTGGGCGATTTGGTGCGTTTGATGCGCTCCCGCCGCTCCTGCCGCAATTTCAAGGCAGAGCCGGTTCCCCAGGCAGCCCTGGAGGATCTGGTACGCATCGCCGTGACCGCACCCTCCGGCACCAATAGCCAGCGCTGGGCCTTCACCCTGCTCCCCGAGCGGGAGCGGGTCGTGGCCCTGGCCGAGGCGATCAAGGGCTTTTTCCAGGACCTCAACCGCAAGGCGGAGAAGGCCTGGTTGCGCACACTGCTGCGCGCCCTGGGCAAGAGCGATCTGGAGGACTACTGGCGTGAGTATTACCGCTCCGTGCAATCCGCCCTCGCGGCCTGGGACGAGCGCGGTGAGGACCGCCTGTTCCACGGCGCGCCGGCTGCCCTGCTGGTGGGCATGCGCCCCGGAGCGAGCTGCCCCATGGAGGATGCCATGCTGGCGACGCAGAACCTGTTGTTGGGCGCTCATGCCATGGGCCTGGGCACCTGCCTCGTGGGCTATGCCGTGGCGGCCATGCAGCATACGCCCTCCATCAAGGACGTGGTGGGCATTCCGCGCAAGGAGCCGGTCCACGCAGTGATCGCCGTGGGGCGGTCGGCCTGGCCCGAGGACAAGTATCGGTGGACAACGGGGCGCCGTATGCCCCTGGTGCGAATGGGATAGGGGCGTGCGGCGTTACGACGGTCGCGGCGTGGCAGGATGTCCGACCTTGGGATTGGTCCATGGAGCGCGCGTGTCCTGTCCGGGCTACTTTCCGGGGGCGGCCAGCAATGGGTTTCGCTTTCCGGGTTTTTTTGTGGTATTGCGAGAGGAAATCTGAAACCACGGGAGCGAGTCATGCCGAAACCAGAAGACAGGATACCGGAAGGCGGCGCAGCCGGCGCCATCAAGGACATGTTGCGCAAGGGGTTGCTCACGGGCCTGGGCGCGGCGCTGCTCACCCATGAGCGCATTCAGCAGACCCTGGACACTCTGGTCCAGGAGGGCAAGGTCTCGGCTGACGAGGCCAGACGCATGACCGAAGAGCTGGTGGACAAGGGGCGCCAGGAATTCAAGGAGCTTCAGGAGCGGGTTTTGGATACCGTGCACAAGGGATTGCACGAGATCGACATGGTTACCGGAAAGGAACGGGAATCCATGGAAAAGCGCATCCACACGCTGGAGAACAAAGTGCAGGCCTTGGGAATCAGGCTTGCGGTCGTCGAGGAGGCGTTGCGCGCTGAGGCGGCAAAGAGCGTCGACGAGGGTTGACATGGATCTGAACACCCTGCGCCATCTGGGGCGGTTCAAGGAGTTTCTCGTCACCCTTGGCCGCTTCGGATTCGACGAAGTGGTGGAACGCCTGGAGCTACCGGAGCGCTTCATTCCCTTCGCCGGCCCCCGCGAACAGGAAGCCGTGGCCTTCGAGGAACGGGTACGCATGCTCCTGGAGGCCCTGGGGCCCACCTTCATCAAGTTGGGACAGATTCTCAGTCTACGCCCCGACTTGGTGCCCCCGAAGTTGATCATTGCCCTCCGCAAGCTCCAGGGCGAGGTCGAGCCCGTGGGTTTCGAGGAAATGAAAAAGGTGGTGGAGGAGTGCCTGGGCCACCCCTTGCACGAGATCTACAGCACCTTCGAGGAACAGCCCCTGGCCTCGGCCTCCATGGGGCAGGTGCACAGGGCGGTGCTCAAGAAGGAAGGGCTGCCGGTGGCGGTGAAGGTTCTCAAGCCCGGCATCAAGGAAAAGCTGCGCGTGGATCTTTCACTGCTGGAGGACTTGGCCGAGACACTGGACGGCAAGATCGAGGCCCTGGAGATGTACGATCTCCCGGGAATTGTCCGCGAAATCAAGTCCATGCTGCTCAGGGAGCTTGATTTCGAACGCGAGGCGCGCAACATCGGTATCATTAGTTCCAATCTGGCCGACATGGAAGGGGTGCGCATACCCCACGTCTACACCGAATACACCGGTCAGCGGGTGCTGACCATGGAACTGTTCACCGGACAGACCCTGGGCAAGGTCAACCCCGAAGCGTTGTCGGATCGCGAGGCCCTGGCCAAGCTGGGGCTCAGGGTGGTGCTCAGGCAGATTCTCGTGGACGGCTTTTTCCACGCCGACCCGCACCCAGGCAATCTCATACTCCTGGAAAGCGGCGAGATGGGCATCATCGACTGGGGCATGGTGGGGCGACTGACACGCTCCATGCGCCAGGAACTGATCAACATGATCCACGCCGTGGAGCAGCGCGACAGCGAGCGGGTCATCGAGGTCATCCTACAGATCACGGACTCTGAGCCGCCGGCGCACGTGGAGATGCTCGAACGCGACATCCTCGACGTGCTCGACGCCTACGTCAACCTGCCCGTGGGCAAGATCCAGGTGGGCGCGCTGCTGCTGGAACTCACCGCCCTGTTCCGGGATTACGGTATCCGCATCCCCGCGGGCCTGGCCACGGTGGTCAAGGCCCTGCTCAGCGGCGAGGGTTCGGCCCGACTCATCGACCCCGACCTGGATGTCATCGCCGAGGCCAAGCCCATGGTGGTGCAGCTTGCCAAGGAACGTTTTTCCCTTCCCAATGTCCTGGGTGCCCTGCGACGGACCCTGGAGAGCGCCTGGAAGCTCCACCGCCAGCTGCCCTCCAGACTGGACAACCTGGTACGCAAGGCCGAGCGCGGGGAGATTTCGGTCCGGCTCAAGCACGAGAATCTCTCGGGTCTGCGCGAGACCATGGAGACGGCCTCCAACCGGCTTTCCCTGGCCATCATCCTGGCGGCGCTGTTCCTGGGCTCTTCGCTGATCATCAACTCCAAGCTCGAACCCCTGCTCTTCGGCTACCCGGCCCTGGGAGTGTTGGGCTACTTTGTCTCCGGAGTTTTGGGATTGGGGCTGGTGATCATCATCCTCCGACGCAGGAAGTTCTAGCATGCCGATGAGTTGAGAGAACAGTCCGGTGTTCTTGCCTTTTTCCGACAGAGGGCCTAGTGTGCCCTGTTGCCAGTGAGACTTCGAATCCGCTCCAGAGCGCAACACGCAATGCAGATCGCACGTCATCAACAAGAAATTTCCCTCGACCTGAGCAAGGGCTCCTGCGTGACCATCGGTAACTTCGACGGCGTGCACAGAGGGCACCAGAAGCTCATCCAGACCGTGATCCACAAGGCCAGGCAACGCGACATGCTCAGCGTGGTGGTCTCGTTCTGCCCCCATCCGCTGCACGTGCTCGTGGGGCCGCACACACCGCCCTTCATCACGGTGCGCGACCAGAAACTGGACTGCATCGAGGCACTGGGCGTGGATTTGACCATGCTCCTGCACTTCACCAAGGAGATGGCGGACCTGGAACCCGAGGACTTCGTGCGCCGTTACTTGGTTGAGTGGTTGCACACCAGGGAGCTGGTGGTTGGCTATGACTATTCCTTCGGCAAGGGGCGCAAGGGCAACTTCACCCTGTTGCGGGATCTGGGGGATGTGTACGGCTTCAACGTTGAGCGGCTGGACCCGGTGATCATCAACGACGCCATCGTCAGCTCCACCCGCATTCGGGACATGATCCGCGCCGGGGATGTCTGGGGGGTGAAGCCCTTGTTGGGGCGTTTCTACGTGGTGCGGGGGCAGGTGATCCACGGCAAGAACCGAGGTGGCAAGCTCCTGGGATTCCCCACGGCCAACCTCAAGCTGGAGAACGAGGTGCACCCGGCCACGGGTGTATACGCGGTCTGGGCCCAGCTCAACGGCGAGATCCTGCCCGGCGTGGCCAATATCGGCTACAGCCCTACCTTTGGCAACGACGAGATCAGCATCGAGGTGCACATCCTGGACTTTGGCATGGACATCTACGGCCATGACCTGCGCGTGCATTTCGTGCAGCGGCTGAGGCCCGAGAAGAAGTTTTCCGGCCTTGACGAACTGGTGGCCCGCATCCACGAAGACATCGCCCTGGCCAAACGCATTCTCGACGCGCCCGAGGCCAAGCCGTGAGCCGGCTCCTCGTCGTCGTTCTGAACGTTTCATGACTCCCATCCCCCCAAAACCAGAGGGACCCGAACCGCGGGAATTCCTGCGCCATCCGCGACAGGCCCTGCGGGCCAAGATCAAACAACTCCTGTGGGAGATCACGCGTTCCTACACGACCGTGGGCGCGGTACGCTGGCTGCTGCTGGGGGTGCTCATGGGCGTGATTTCCGGCCTTGCCGCCATCTGCTTTTTCTACTCCCTTGAGCTGCTCAAGCATTTATGGCTGGCCAAGCTTGCCGGGTTGTCCCTGCCCGCGCCGGCCGGCGAGGCCTTGTATGGGGACGGTGTGGTAGACGGTGTTGGCAGGGCCTGGGTGGTGCCGATCCTGACCACCAGTGTGGGCTTGTTCACCGGGTATCTGATCTCGCGCTACATCCCGGAGTCCGTGGACGGCGCCACGGACGGCACCGACGCCATGATCAGGGCCTTTCACCAGCAAGGTGGGGTGATTCGGCCCAGGACGCCGTTGATCAAGGGAACCACTTCCGTAATGACCATCTCGGCCGGGGGCAGCGCGGGCAGTGAGGGCCCGGTCACGCAGATCGGGGCGGGCCTGGGCTCGTGGTTGGCGCTCAAGTTCGGGCTCTCAGCCAAGGAACGCCGGATACTACTGCTGGCCGGGGCGGCTGGAGGGCTCGGCGCCATCTTTCGGGCGCCTTTGGGCGCGGCGCTCACGGCCATCGAGGTGGTCTACGTGGAGGATTTCGAGGCCGAGGCCGTGCTGCCGGCGGTACTCTCCTCGGTGGTATCCTACTCCCTGTTCACTCTGGTCTTCGGCCACCAGCCCATGTTTCTGGTCCCGGACTTCGCTTTCCACGATCTGCGCGAGCTTCCCTTTTACGTGATATTGGCTTTGTTCTGCGCGGGCATGGGCTGGATCTACGTCCGTACCTTCTCGTTCATCAAGTACTCGGTGTTCCGCAGGTTGCAGCTCAAGCTTGGTTTGATGTGGGCAACGGGTCTGGGCGGTCTGGGCATGGGGTTGTTGGGTTGGGCTTATCCCCAGTTGCTTTCTAGTGGCTACGGCTGGATGGAGATGGCCATCCTCGGCAAGCTCGGCATCGGAGCCATGTTGCTCATCGCCCTGGGCAAGATCCTGGCCACCTCCATGACCATCGGCTCGGGCATGAGCGGTGGCATGTTCGCGCCGGCGCTGTTCGTTGGGGGGATGAGCGGTGGCGTTGTGGGTTATGCGGCCCATACGCTGTTCCCGTCAGTGGTCACCCAGCCGGGGGGGTACGTGCTGGTGGGCATGGCCGCGTTTTTCGCCGGGGTGGCCAATGCGCCCATCGGCCCGCTGCTCATGGTTTGCGAACTGACCAAGAGCTACGGGCTCCTGGCGCCGCTGATGCTGGCATCGGCCCTTTGCCTGGTGCTCAACCGCCGCGCCTCGCTGTACGAGAACCAATGCACCAACAAGTTCGATTCGCCGGCCCACGCAGCCGACGCCACGGTCAACGTGCTCGAGCGACTGCAGGTCCACGATGCCTACAAGCCTGAACGCGGCACGGTGCTGGAGGAGTCCATCACCCTCAAGGCGCTCACGGACATCATCACCGGCACCAACGAGTTCAACTTCCCGGTGGTGAACGACAAGGGCGAGTACACCGGCATCCTCGCCCTGCATGACGTGCGAACGGTCCTGTTCGAGGAAGTGCTCTACGACGTGGTGTTGGTCAAGGACCTGATGCGCCCCCCGGTGTATGTGCGGCTGGACTACGACCTGTACTCGGCCTTGATGCGGTTCGTGGGCACGGAGCTGATCCAGGTGCCGGTGCTGGACGAAAATGGAAGCATCGTCGGTCGTATCACCCGCGAGGACGTGTTCAACGCCTATGCCGCGACCATCAAGGAACTTGGTGAAGAGGAACGTTAGCCTGCTTCCCGTGCACCAGATCCAGGAGCTTGCGAAGGGCTTGCTCCGGTTTGGGGCGTTCGAAGACGTTGCGTCCCGCCAGGACTCCTGCCGCACCGCATTTCAGGGCCGTGCCGATCATGCCCAGGAAGGAGCCAAAGTCGGCTTGTACTGGGCCGCCCGCCACCAGCACGGGAGCGGGGCAGGATTCCACGGCCTGGGCAAAGGTTTTGGCATCCCCTGAAAAGGGCGTGCTGACGATGTCGGCGCCCAGTTCCCCGCCCAAGCGCACGCAATGGGCCACGAGGCTGGGGTCCAGCTCGTTGACGATCTGCCCCCCGCACGCGCAGATCACTGCCAGCACCGGCAGGCCGGCCAGGTGGGCCTCGTCGCTGACCATGCCGAAGTCGGCGAGCATACGGTCTTCCAGGTCGTTGCCGATGTTCAGCTGCACGCACACACAATCCGCGCCCAGACGCAAGGCCTCGGGAATCGAGCAGACGATGCTCTTGTTGTACGGGGGGAGGCCGTGTTTTGTGCCGCCGGACAACTGGACCACCAGGTTGCGGGCTGGGGCGAGGGTGGCGCCGTAAGCCCTGGCCAGACCCTTGTTCAGGACAACGCCCTGGAGTTCGAGGCTCTGGGCCAGTTCAAGGAGTCTCGGGGTATCGTGGATGCCTTGGGTCATGCCGCTGCTGACCCCATGGTCCAGGGCCAGGATCACGGCCTTGCCGCTCCGCGGGTCGAAGAGTCGTTTCAGTCTGCGCGTGGTTCCGATCATGGTTCTCCCTCAAGGGTAATGGCGCAGGAAACCATGCTTTGCCCTGTTGTTCAAGTGGAATGAGGGGTTCGCATGGGTATTGTTCGATGATGTGGGACGATGCCGCGCTGAAACACCTGCCGCCTCCCTCAGCGTTCGCTCCAGAGCACGCGTTTGCCCTTGCGTCGCAGCCAGCCCAGGCCGAGCACGCCTCCGGCCGCCGCGTAGTACAGGCCGATACCGCAGTGGCCGTTTCCGGCCGGCGCTTCCAGGCTCTGGCCGCTCAGCAGGCGGCAGAGGGGCTCGGGAGTGTCGAAGACCATGGCGTCGGCATCGGGCTCGTCAGGCAGCAACAGCCGTGCCCTGGCGAATTCGCGGAACCCGGCGCCGGAGAGCCGCCCCAGGGGGAGGCCTTGCCAGTGGAAGTCTCCAGGCAACAGGTCCTGGGCGGTCCGATGCACAAAGTGCACCGTGTCGCCGAAGCGGCGTGGTTCTCCCGGTCCGAGGCGTTCCAGACGCCAGGTACCAGACAGAAGGTCAGTGGGTGGCGCTTCGCCAGGTAGAGTCGCGTCCGAGACCAGGAGGGGGCCGGCTGCTCCGGGTTTGGCCAGACAAGCGGCGAAGTGCCCCTGGGCCTGGGAGCGTTCTTGGTCGATACGCAGACAACACCGGGCTTCAGGTTGGAGCGGAGGTTCGCAGGCCAACCCAGGCAAGGGGCGCAGGGGGACGGATTCCAGCCCGAATTCCGCAATGGCCCAAAGCACCTGCTCCTCGTTTTCACGCACGTTGGTGGTGCAGGTGGAGTAGACCAGACGTCCTCCCGGCGACAGGAGTCTGGATGCCTCGCGCAACAGCTGGCGTTGCAGGTTCACCAGAGGGTCGATCTTCTCATCCCGCCAAAGTCTGTTGACCTTGGGATGTTTCTCGGCAGTGCCCCAACCGCTGCATGGAGGGTCCAGCAGGATGTTTGGGCAGGAGGCGTCGGGCAGGGACAAACACTCTCCGGGGTATTGGCAGCTGGCGACATTGGCCAGATTCAAGCGCGTGAGGTTGCGGCGCAGGGTCTGCCCCCGCTCCCGGTTGGGTTCGTTGGCCAGGACGAATCCCGTTGGGCCGGTGAGCTGGGACAGGAAGGAACTTTTACCGCCTGGGCTGGCGCACATATCCAGGATGGCCGAACCCCGGAGCGATCCGGCTCTGGCCTGCTCCAAAGCCAGAGGGGGCAGCATGGAGGCGCGGTCCTGGATGTAGATGCATCCGAAAAACGCGGCCAGCGAGGAGCCCAGGGGCAGGGAGGATTCGCGCGCCCGGAAGCAGGAGTCGGAAAAGGCTTCACGTTCCAGGGAAATTCCCTGGGCGGCGAGCAGGGCCAGTACCGTGTCACGCTCCTCCGGGGAGCAGACCAGGCGCAGGGAGCGGGGGGGATTCGTTTCGCGCAGGGCCTCTTCCTCGTGCTAATGGGGCAGGCAATGATTTGTATTTACAATAAAAGGGCGACAGCGGAACATGAAAAATAATTCACTTGCCCCGTGCTTGCCCGGGAAGCACGCGGCGGGTATGCTTTGCGTCCAGTTCGTCTTCATGTTAAGGGCTGTTTTCCTGACGTGACACCATGTCGCGCCTGCCAATCAGAGGCCGCAGAGTCGGCGGATGCCAAGGAGTACATATGAATTGTTGGAGAAAAAGCCTTTGCGCATTATGCTTGTTTATGGTGTTGCTCGCTCCGGCCGCCATGGCCAAGACGGTGAAACACTTTGCCGTATCCCCCTTTGTCGTCAACGGACCGGACAAGTATCAATACCTTTCCGACGGGATCCAGGACATGCTCGGTTCGCGATTGCACTGGGCCGGATCGTACGAGACCATTGGCAAGGACAAGGTCCGTACGGCCCTGGGGGGAGCCGCCGTGACGGACGGTAACGCCCAGGCCATCCTGAGCAAACTGGGTGTGGATTACATCATCTTCGGCAGCCTGACAATTCTGGGCAACAACTGCAGCGTGGACATCCGGGTGGTGGATGCCGCGGGCAAGACCACGCCCAAGACCGCGCAGATGGAGCTCGACCGGGTCATCCCTGTTCTCGAGAGCATGGCCTCCAGTATCAATGCGGAGGTCTTCGGCCGTGAGGACAGCGCCGGAATGCCCGCGGACGGCGGCACTCAACCCAAGCGTGTCAATGCCATGAACCCCATGCTGGTGCATAACGAACCTTCCGGGGGGCAGGAGTTCTACCTCAACCCGCAGTTTCGTTACGCCGGCGACGAGACGTCTTCGGGAAGGCTACGCAGCCCGACGTTGCCCTATGTGGGCAGCTCCATCGTGGTCGGCGATGCCGATGGAGACGGTGTGAACGAGACCTTTGTCGCGGCGAGCGACAAGATCTATGCCTACCGCTTCAACTCCCAGAACCAGATGGAACCTCTCGGGGAGCATGTCCTTGGCTCCAATCTGGAAATCCTGCGGCTGAGCATGTTGGACCTGAACCGCGACGGCACGGCCGAAATCATCGTGTCCGCGGTTTCCAACCCCATGGGACCCGGCGATGACGAACAGAGCGTCAACGTCATGCTGGCGAATACGCCGAACACGTTCATCCTGAACTTCCGCGGTGGCAGATTCGAAAGACAGGGCCAACCGGCCAAGCTGTTCATGTCCTCGGCCATCACGCCCCCCGATTTCAGACCGGTCCTTGTCGGCCAGCAGAAGGGCTCCAAGGAGATCTTCTCGACCAGGGTGCACGAAATTGTCAAGATGGGCGGGGAGTATGCCCTTGGCGGCGGACTGCTGCTGCCTCCGGAAGGCAATGTCTTCAACTTCACGTACTTGAAACAAGAGGGCACTGATTACAGGATCGTGATCACCGACAAGAAGGACAAGCTCAGCGTCTACAGTCGCTCCGGCGAGCAGCTCTACACCACGGACAAGGTCTTTTCAGGCTCTTCTCTCGGCCTTGTAAGCCCTTACAGCGCCGTGGGCATGCGCGATAAGATCCTGATGAAGGATCCCTACTACGTGCCGCTGCGGTTGGTGCCTTTTGACTTGAACAAGGACGGTGCCGCCGAGCTGCTTGCCAACCATCCGGTGTCCGTGGCGGCCCAGTTCTTCACCCGCTACCGGTTCTTCCCCCAGGGCGAAATCCACTCCATGTCCTGGGACGGCGTGGGCCTCAGCCTGAATTGGAAAACCCGGCGTATCATGGGATCGGTGGTCGACTACGGTGTGGCCGACATCAACAACGACGGCATTCCAGACCTCTACGTACTCATCAACACCCACCCCGGCGTCATCGGCGCCAAGTTCCGCAGGACCACCGTGCTGTTCTACCCTCTGGACATCAGCAAAATGGGCTCCGAGCTGGACTCTGAATTCAGGGAGGAATAACTCCTCCCCTGAATACAGCGCGAGACTCCCCGGTCAGGATACCCTGGCCGGGGAGCTTTTTTATGGTGCCCCGGCAGGGCGCGCATGAATGCTGTGCCCATTGCCCTAGCATCGCAGGAACGACACCGGGTTTCTCCTGTTGAACCGGTGACTTTCGTGCATGGAGGCAAGGGAGAAGGTACGAAAAAAAGTCGGGCCTTTCGGCCCGACCAGGGGAGGCCTTCCTGACTGCGGATCGCCAGCAGAACACGTGCCGCAGCCACAGTATGGCAAGACCAGGGGGGGGGAAGATCATTGCCACATGCTGGAAGTCAACCGCTCATGGTATACAAGGAGCGTGCCAGAGGGGTGGGAAACCCCCCCAAGGTTTCGTTCCCTGAAAAAGCACTGGGAAATGGCGGAAGTATCTCTAATTTTCGCGACAACTGCTTGGAGCACTAGCACTGTGAAGGGCAGGACGTCAGGGAACAAGGGCAGAATGACTGTTGCGTGCAACACAAAGTGTTGCAACAAGTACTGTGGCGGTAAGGTTTCCCCTACGCCTCAAGTTGGTATTTCGCCATCTTGCGATACAAGGTGGTGCGGTCAATACCCAGCATGCGTGCGGCCCTGGCCTTGTTGCCCTCGGCCTGATCCAGGGCGTCCTGGATGTCCTGCCTGGTCAGCGCATGCTTACCGCCGGACAAGGGGGCGTTCCGGATGGGCATCCGCTTGCGGGTGAGCACTTCCCTGGGGAGGTGATGCAGGCCGATGGGGCCGTGTTGACAGAGAATGCAGGCATGCTCCAGGGAGTGTTTGAGTTCGCGGACATTGCCCGGCCAGGGATAGTGCATCAGCACGGACAAAGCGTCGGTTGTGATGCCGGTGTATTTCTTGTGGAACACGTTGCCGAAGTGGGCCAGAAAGTGCTCGACGAACAGGGGGATATCCTCGGTGCGCTCGCGCAGGCTGGGGAGGTTGATGACCATGACGTTGAGGCGGTAGTAGAGGTCTTGGCGGAAATGCCCCTGGTTGACCTTTTCCAGCAGATCAACATTGCTGGCCGTTATGACACGGACGTCGGCCTTCCTGGTCACGGATTCGCCCACGCGCTCGAACTCTTTTTGTTCCAGGAAGCGCAGAAGTTTGAGCTGCAGGAGCGGCGAGATGTCCCCGATCTCGTCCAGGAACATCGAGCCTCCGCTGGCCGCCTGGATACGGCCCTCCTTGTCGCGGATGGCGCCGGTAAAGGCGCCGCGTACATGGCCGAAAAGTTCGCTTTCCAGAAGACTTTCCGAAAGGGCGGAACAGTTCACTTTGACCAAGGGGGCATTGGCGCGCACGCCGCCGTAGTGCAGGGCCTCGGCCACCAGTTCCTTGCCGGTTCCCGTTTCACCCTGAATGAGCACGGTGGAATCCACGCTGGCCAATTGTTCGATGAGCCGGTAGATTTCCTGCATGCTCTCACTTTTTCCCACGATGTTGCGAAAATGCTTGCGCTCGTCCAGGCGTTTTTCCAGGTCCAGCAGGCGGGTGACATCCTTGACCGCCAGCACTGCGCCGGCATGTCTGTCCTTGTCGTCCAGCAATGGCGTGCAGCTGAGTTCCACGTGCCGCTGCGGAAGACCTTGCCTGGAGCAGGACACGAGCAGGGAGCGCACCGGCTCCTTGGTGCGCAGTGTGGTATGCACGACGTCCAGACAACTGGCACTGCCGCACGGAGCTTGGTTTTGGAATGGTTCGCCGAAGACGATGCCCGGTCCCAAGCCGCAGATTTCTTCAGCGGCGGCGTTGGCCGCGATGAGTCGCATTTCGTTGTCCACGGTGATGATGGCATCGGGGATGCTGCGAAAGATGGCCTCCATGTTGCGGCGGTAGCGTTCCTTCTCCTGCATGGCACGGTTCAGGGCGAGTTCGGCGCGTTTCTTGTCAGTGATCTCGCGGGTGACTCCCAGGACACCACGGAAGCGCTCGCCATCATACAGGGCGGTGGTGGTGCTTTCGGTCCAGAGCACGTTGGTGCTTTTTCCAATGGCACGGAGTTGCCAAACCCTGGTCAGGGGCTTGACCGGCCCCTTGTGCAGTGAAGCCAGCCAGGTACGCCACGCGGCGTCCGGCCCAGCGTCCTCCTTGAGGATGAAATCCTCGGGGCTCATGCCCAGCACTTCTGCCGGGTCATAACCGAAGATGTTGAACGCAGCCGGGCTGGCGTATTCCACGCGCAGATCCGACCCCAAGGTCCAGATCAGATCCTCGGTGTTTTCAGCGAGAAGACGGTACTTGCCTTCGCTCTCGGAAAGATCCTGTTCGAGGCGTCGTTTTTCTTCGAGCAGGGTCTTGTACGCCAGTACCCAGGACGTCATATGGAGGATGTCTTTTTTCTCCAGGGGCTTGGACAGAAAGCCGAGGATTCCGTGTTGTATGGGATTTGCCGTCTTGTGCTGGTCCACCTGGCTCGCGAGCAACACCACCGGCGTATCCGGGGAGTGTTTCCGGATTTCCTGCAGCAGGGATGACACGCTCTCCTGGGGCAGATCAGTGTCGACGAGCGCAAGATCGGGTCTGTGGTGTTCGAGTACCTTGCGCGCGACGGACAGCGAGGGCGCGTTGTGCACCAAACAACCACAATCGAGCAGCAGTGCCTCGATGTTCCGCCTGTCGCCGTTGTCGTTGACCGCCAGGAGCATCACAGGACTGCATTGTTTCTCGTGTTGCGGAATATTCTGGCTCATGCTTCTCGATGTCCAGGGTTTGAAGCCCCGGAGGGTTCTGGTACAGCCGCTTGCAGCGTTGCGATGGAAGTCATGGTTCCCGTTGCCCTATTCCGGAGTGAAGGCCAGGGCCCCCAAAGGCGGCAGGTTCAGCTCCAGATGCCAGGGCCGGGTTCCCAGTCTGGATTTGCGGGCCAAGGCACTGCCGGCGTTGCCAATGTCCGAGCCGCCGAAGATCTGGGAGTCGGAGTTGAATATCTCCAGCCAAAGCCCCTGGCTGGGGCACCCCACGCAGTAGTTGTGCCGGGCAACAGGCGTGAAGTTGAAAATCCAAAGCAGGGGGCGTTCCCCCGGCGCCTTGCGCAGAAAGCTGACGATGGAGGCCTTGTAGTCCGAGAAATCCACCCACTCGAAGCCGTTCCAGTCGTGGTCGTTGCGATGCATGGCCGGGTATTCCCGCTGCAGGCGGTTGAGGTCACGCACCAAGGCCAGGATGCCCTGATGCCGAGGGAAGTCTGGCAAGGCCCAGTCCAATTGGGTCTGGGAGTTCCATTCGCTCCACTGCCCGAATTCACCGCCCATGAACAAGAGGTTCTTGCCAGGATGCGCCCACTGGTAGCTCAGCAGGAGGCGCAGGTTGGCCTGCTGCTGCCATTGGTCGCCAGGCATCTTGGAGACCAGGGCGCCCTTGCCGTGAGCAACCTCGTCATGGGACAGAGGCAGAAGGAAGTTCTCGGTGAAGGCGTATAGCATGGAGAAGGTCAGGTTGTTGTGATGATGGGAGCGGTAGAGGGGGTCCTTGGTAAAGAACTCCAAGGTATCGTGCATCCAGCCCATGTTCCACTTGAAGGTGAAACCCAGGCCTCCGGTATAGAGCGGCCTGGAGACTCCGGGCCAGTCCGTGGATTCCTCGGCCACCATGATGGCGCCGGGGTAGTGGCCGTGCACGGTCTTGTTCAGCTCCTTGAGAAAGTCAACGGCCTCGAGGTTCTCCTTGCCTCCGAAGACGTTGGGCAGCCAGTCACCCTCCTCGCGGGCGTAATCCAGGTAGAGCATGGAGGCCACGGCGTCGATACGCAGGCCGTCGATGTGGAATTCCTTGAACCAGTACAGTGCGTTGGCAAAAAGAAAGCCGCGGACCTCGTGCCTGCCGTAATTGAAGATGTAGGTGCCCCACTCGGGGTGCTCGCCCTGCCTGGGGTCTGAGTGTTCGAAGAGAGCGGTGCCGTCAAAGCGCCCCAGACACCAGTCGTCCTTGGGAAAATGCCCGGGAACCCAGTCCAGGATAACGCCGATGTCGGTTTGATGGCAGCGATCCACAAAGGCCTTGAAATCCTCGGGCCTGCCGAAGCGGGAGGTGGGTGCGTAGAAATGGCTGATCTGGTAGCCCCAACTCTCGTCCAGGGGGTGTTCGGCCAGGGGCATGAACTGGATGTGGGTGAAGCCCAGGTCCTTGACGTACGGGATGAGCTGGTCGGCCAACTCCTCGTAGCTCAGGAAGTTCGCGCCGTTGTTCTTGCGTCGCCAGGAGCCGGCGTGGACCTCGTAGACCGACATGGGGCGGTCCAGGGGCAGGCCCTGCTCCTTGCGCCGCTGCATCCACTCCCCGTCCCGCCATGTGTGGTTGTCCAGGTCCCAGGTCCTGGAAGCGTTGCCGGGCCGGACCTCGACATGGAAGGCCACGGGATCGGACTTGTAGACGACACGGCCGTCAGCCTGCTCGATACCGAACTTGTAGAGCATGCCCTTTGCGATGCCGGGCAGGAAACCCGCCCAGATACCTGACAGCCCCACCGGGTAGAGGGGGTAATCTCCGTGGCGCCAGTCATTGAAATCGCCGGCCACGTGGACCGACCGGGCGTTGGGTGCCCAGACCGCGAAACGATAACCGGCCTGCTCCTCTTCCTCATAGGGGTGGGCACCGAGTATCCGGTAGATGTCCCAGTGCTTTCCCTCGTTGAAGAGTTGCAGATCGAAGGGGGGAACATACAACGGTTTGGTCGAACTCATGGTTTCTCCTGAGGCGTGGCCCTGGGTCCGCACCCAGGCCGGTCAATCAAGCTCATTCCGTCTCCGGAGGGTCCTGCGTGTCCTGGAGCAGTACCTCGCCCTCGAGGAGCGTGTTGTCGTTCACCACCGCCTGGCGGTGGTGCGGGGCGGTGACGGTGACCCTTCCCGCACAGGTGACGTTCTTGCCGAAGTGTACGTCGCCGTTGACTGTCAGGGATAGGCAGTGGAGCAGGGATGGCGGGCCGTAGGGGAAGCGGAGCAGGAACTCGTCGATTTTTTTGTAAAAATTTGAATCCAGCTTGATCACTGGAAGGCTGGTGGAGCGTTCCGGCGCGGGTATCAAGGTCTCGTCGGCGTTGCGGTTGTAGCAGTCGGACTGGACCAGCAGCAGGTCGTTGGTGGTTTTTACCGGCGCGAAGCGCTCCCTGGGTACCTCCACGGCCGCGGCCTCCTGAAAAGCCGACACGGCGGCACCCATGGCGGTCTCGATCTGCAGGACCTTGGGCGAGTGAGGATCACGCGGGTCCAGGGTCTTGGGGTTGAGGATCAGGTCCAGGGGGATCATGTGGTGTTGGAGGAAGACCTGCTCCAGGGAGCGCAGGTCGAGCCACAGCGAGTTGGTGTTGAAGTAGCGATGCTTGTCGATGTCCTCGAAGCTCGGGAGATCCTTGTCCGGACACTGAGCGACTTCCCGCAGGCAGAGGCGGTTCCAGGCGCGCAACAGCGCCAGATGCCCCCCTTTGCGGTCCGAGGGGGTGCGTCGTGCGACTTCCATGAGGAAGGGCAGCTTTTCCTTGGCCAGATAGCCGAGGATGCGCGGGTCCATGACGGCGCCGAGGTTGTCGGAGTTGGAGATGAATCCGTAGACAAAGCCCTTGCGCAAGAGATTTTCCAAGAGCCCAGAGACCTTGAGCGCTGTGTAGATGTCGCCGTGTCCGGGCGGGTTCCACTCCAGCTCGGGGTTGTCGGGCCAGCAGGCCGGGGAGAAGTCGTCCTGCAGGACCTTTGGAAAGCGGTTTTGGACAAAGGCAAGGGGAATACCCGTGGGCGCGTTGTCGAAATGCTCCACGTGGAGCATGGTGTCCACGTGTGTCTTGAAGCTGTTCATCAGGACCAGGGGCAGGTGCGTCTTGTACTGCTCGCGCAGGTGCAGGACCTGGCGCAGGATGATGTCGAGAAAGGTGAGGTCGTCCTTGAGGGAGATCAGGGACTTGGCGCGCTCCAGGCCCATGCTGGTACCCAGGCCGCCGTTGAGTTTGATGACCACGGCCTGGTTCATGGCCCTGATGCCGTCGTCGGTATAGGGTTCGAGGGCTTCGTAGCTCTTGAGGCTGTCTTCTGAAACGGGTGCGATAGCCGCTTCAGGCATTTTACCGAGATCTCCCTGCAGAAGCTTGGTGTAGTAGTGCTTGAAGATGTTGATGACCATGGGCCTGATGCTGTGGGCCTCCATCTTCAGCTCGAAAGCCCTGAACTTCGCGGCGACGGATGCGTCTTGCAGGTTAATGGGCAGCTTGGTCATGATGCAGATCCTTGGGTCTGGCCTTGTGCTGCTGTTGGGGAGATTTCGGGTGTTGACCGGGTTCAGTTCCCGGGCTTCAGGATGACCACCAGCCGTGTGGGAGAGCGTGGCTCCTCCGCGACCGAGATCGCTGCCTCGGGATGCAGGTCCGCGACGATGCGTAGCTTGTCGGGATGCAGCCCGGTGCGTACGTCGTTGATCAAGGAGTTTTTCGGGACCTCGAGCCTGGGGCGGCTGCCGCGGAACGAGCCGTACAAATCCACTACCAGCCGCCGCGGGTCTTTGATCTGGAACACCTTGTGCTGCGCAATCGGGGCTTCGGTGCGGATATCGAGGATGGTCTCGTTGCTCTCCAGTGTGAGTTCGATGGAAACCACCCTGTTGCGCAGGGTGGGCTGTTTGGAGTCGTCCTTTGGCTCGGGTTCGAGTTCATAGACGTGGGAGGGCTTGACAATGGGCTCGCGGATGGCCGGCTCGGGCTTGATTTCACCCAGGGCCTTTTCCTCTATCTGGCGCACGAGCTTGTCCACGCGGGTTTCCGGCAAGGCAGCGTCCTCGCGGGAAATTTCCATGTCCGTGATGATTTTTTCCTCAGTCCGCAGTTCCTTTTTCACCTTACCGACGATATCTTCGACCTTCTCCACCTTCTCCTCGACCCAGTGTTCGGTCCTGTCCAGGATCTTTTCGGCCTTGGACTCGAGTTCCGGCCTGGCCTCGACGGGATGCGGAGCCTCGGCGGGAGCGGGGCGCGATTCCAGAGAAAGCTCGGGATGCCCGAGAGAGGTCGGGTCGAGCATGGGATCCTTGTTTGCTCCCCTGTCTGCCACCAATGGGAGGGGAGGAGGCGCTTTGGGGCTCGTTTCCTGGGACGGTTCCAGGGTCTGTTCCGCCGTCGCATCCGGTACGGATTCAGACAGGGGCATGCGCGGCTGCTGGCGTGGCGCTGTTTCTTCAGGCGGGGGCAAGGGGGATCTTTCAGACACGGCTGGTGCGGCCCTGTTCGCCCTGTCCATCCTGTCTGTCCAACCAGCCAAGTCCCGTGCGTCGGTCAGGGTGTGACGGGGAAGCTGCCGGTACTGGTTGTAGAGCGCCACACTCAACGCGCACAAAACGACGAGCAAGAGCAACAGAACGATTTTCTTGATCATTGGCGCGCACCTGGTTCCCAAGCTTTCCGGGATGATGTTTTCGGCAATCCTATTCTCGATAGCATGGAGACCAACCTAATACAAACGGATCGCAATACACCGATAACATAAGGGTATTACGGGGAATTCACCGGGAACATCGTCAGTCGTTCCTGAGCAACACGTTGTAGAGGCGGTCGCCCCAGTTCAGGGGCACACGGACTTGCGTGAGCACGTCGCCTGTTGTTGGATAACTGAAGACAAAATCCCCGTTGAAAAAAAAGTTCATGCGGTTGCCCCGCTTGACGACCAGGCAGTCGTTGAAGTTCGTGGCGTTTTGCCAGGGCAGGATGTCGGTGGTGGCGTGCCGGGACCTGAAAAAGGCCACGGGGTTCCTGGCCTCGTCAAGGTGCATGACGAACTCGATGGGTTCGTATGTCTTGTTGGCGAAGTGCACGCGGAACATATCGATGGTGGCCTCGTGGACGTAGTTCAGGTCCAGGGTTTTCTTGAGCAGCACGCGCAGGGTGAAGTCATGTTCCGAGGTCAGGGGCAGGATGGCCATGGCCGGCTGACGGTCCACGGCCCCGACGCTCTTGCCCTCCTCGTCCTGGTACACGCGCAGGTTGGTGCCCAGTTCCGGAGCCAGGTCGCCGACCGCATGCTTGGACAAATCCAGAAAGTAAGCCGGCTTCTCGCGGGCGGCCAGGCTCTGTGTGTCCGGAAGCGCGCCGCTTTCCTGGGCTGCCTTGTGCGGGATGAAGGCTTCCAGTTCCAGGGGCGCGATGATCAGCCGCATGGTCAAGCAGTAAGTGTCCCTGCCCAAGCCCCCGAGTTGTCCGGACACCTGGGCGCTGTCCAACAGTTGCGCGCGGAGCAGGTTGGGAATCTGCGCTCCTGGCGCGATGTTCTGGACGATGCGTTCCAGGGCGGCCTGTTTGGATTTGAGTACGAGATCGTTTTCGGAGAGGTCCGGGGCCTGGAAGCAGAAGTTCTCCAGGGTCGCGGCCACGGGCGCCGACGTGGGCAGGGCGCTGGTATCCATCCCGGCCTTGATGCTGACGCAGAGTTCGCCAAAGACCGTGCCGTTGTAAAAATGCGGCTTGGCGCGCAGGTCGATGCGCTGGGAAAGCGACTCGAGATACTCGGTGGGCAGCTTGCGTTGCAAGGGGCTGTCGATCCTGCCGGTGTAAAGTTTGGCGATGAGCACGCGGGCGGCTTCCTGCCTGGCCTGCTCCACCAAGTGGTTCTTGAAGCCTTCCAGTCCCTTGTCCTCGTGGCCGGCCATGCTGGCGCAGACCGAGGCGTCCACGTCCAGATCGCGGCCTTCCATCTCGGGGATGGCAAAGGGAGAAGGCGTGCCCCCCTGAATGGGGGTGAGCTGCAGGATGCCGTTGTCCGGCTGCGCTGCCGCCGGGCTGGGAGACTGTGCGTCTGCCTGGTTCGTGGTCTGGACCGTGGTCTGATTTGCGACCTGTTCGGGTGCCTGGGCAGGGCTTTGGTCAACGGCATGCAGGGCCGCGGGCAGCAGGCAGAGCAGAAGGAAGAGGAGCACGAGCCTACGGTGCATGGCTGTCTCCCTGTCCGGTGGTTTGCGGTGCTGATTCGGCCTCAGACCGAGAGGGCGTTGTGGCGTTCTGCGCCTGCGGTGCCGGGCTTTCGCTTGCGTCGGGTGTTGTGACCGGAGTGGCGGTTGCAGGAGCTTCCGGTGTTGCCTCGGTGGGTGGATGCTTGTCCTTGGGGTCCAGAGGCAGTCGGGCTTCGAGTTCGAGGGAGTGGAGTCGGCCGGGAAAGGCGAGGTATGCGTTGAAGTATTGCAGCCTGCGTCCGGGTGAAGGAGAGGTCAGGACCAGCTGGTCGTTGACGTAGAGCTTGGCGGTGCTGCCGATGCGCTCAACGACGTAGGTCTGGATGCTTCGCGGCCAGTGCAGGGGAATGAAATCCGAACTGGTGAGTCTGTAGTGGTACTGGATCAGGAGGTTGCCCTTGAGGTCCAGCTTGAGGGTGGCGCGCAGGGGGTCGCGGACGTAGTCGCTGAAGCGCAGGGTGAAGAGTTCGAAATCCACGCTCTGGTCTTTTTGGGGCAGAGGTGGGTTGTGGTCGATGCGCATCCGCACAGTGAAGTCGGTAACGTTCAAGGTGTGCAAGGAAACCAATTTTGTTTCCTTGTCATCCTTTTTGCCGTTGTCTGTCGGTGCGCTCAGAGGGCGTAGCGCGGCGATGCGCGCATACCCCTCCACCAGGCCGTTGAGCCCCAGTACGTGGGTGTCCAGGCCCAGAGGGTCGGGCGGACCCTTGACCACCGCGACATCGTCACCGAACATGGGCACGGCCTGCCCCAGCGGGTACAGCTCCAGGCCAAGGTCGAAGTGCTGCGTTCGGTACGTCGAAGGGGGCGGCGGAGGCGGCGGTTTGGCCTGTAGCACCCGCTGCATGCCGGCAAAGACCTTCAGGGCCATGGGCGTGTATTCGGCGGAATAACGGGCGCAGTATGTGGATGAGGCCGGATCAAAGGCCTCTTTGAGGATCTTGAAGTCGCTGAGCAGGGACATCAGAGTCTTGGCGTCGGCATCCTTGAGCGAGGGTTCGTGCCGGGAGAGCATCTCCGCCAGGGAATCCCGCAGGGCACGGGCCTTGAGCGCCTCCTGATGGCTCTTAGGGATGCTCAGGCAGGGCACGCGCTGCGCCCGCCAGACCCGCAGGTCATCGCAGCCCGTGTCCACCAGGCCGCCCGTGACCGAGACGCAAAGCTCCCCCATGTCCTTGCCGTTGTAGAAACGCTCGTCGTTGATGCGGATGCAGTCCAGCACGGCTTGCCTGAGGCTGTCCGGAAGGTTCCACCCCTTTGTGAAGAGGTGGTCGGCCAGATATTTGTCGTGCAATGCCTGGAGCAGGAGTTGGTCCATGACTTGCTGGTGCAGGATGTCTTGCAGTTCCTGCAGTTGCTTGCCGGGGTGTTCCTTGGCGTGCAGGCAGGCCTGCCCCGACAGGCCCGTGGCCGCGGACGGGTCGATGACGGGATCGACGGCGTCCTTGGCGTCGAATCCGGGCAACCATTGCGTCCGCGCAGGCTGGGTGGCGTTGACGGCCGAGGCCTGGGGTGCCGGCGCATCCGCATGGGGCGCGCATCCGGCGACAGGCAGCGCGACCAGGACCGCAAGCAGCGGCGCCAGAACCCCGAACAGGGTGAATCCGTGGCAAACGGCGGGTACCGGCATAGTCTGATTTGTTGGTCTGGGACCACGCATCCGCGCGGCCGGTCAAGGGCGGAAAGGCCAGCAATTCCCTTACTCTGTAACAATATCTTGTCCGAGATCGAAAAAAAATGCAAAGCAAATGCGGCGTCGAGGTGTGGATTGCGGCTAAGCCCTTGCGTGTCGGCGGAAAATGATGGAAAAACCGAAGCACAACCCCAGAACACTCAGGACCTGGAATTTCGATCCGCACGACCGGCTGTTCAAGGCCGGAAACAGACAACAGTGGAGGCAGCCATGACGCCGGCGGCACAGTTCGAGGACATTCCCTACACCATTCTTGCCCTGGCGCCTTTCGCCCCAGTGGCGGCGGACACGGACGCCCCCCCGCGCAGGGTGCGCGTGGACCTCTCCAACCTGGATCAGGCCCTGGAGGACTTTTCCCCCACCCTGCGCATCGGCGTGCCCAAGCAGTACTGTCCGGAGGCCTGGGTGACGGTGGCGCCACGCTCCATGCGTGATTTCAGACCCGAGCGGCTGCTCCACGTCTGCCCCTGGCTCGATGACCTGGAACAGGCGCGTCTGTTGCTGCAAGAGGCGCGTCGGGCAGGCCGCCCCCTTGAAACGGTTGCCGGTGAACTGCGCGGCAAATGGCCCCTTTTGCCCTTGGACCTGCAAGCGGGGCAGGAGGGAGGGAGTCCAGGACCATCCTCCTCCGATACGGTTGACGACATCTTGGCCATGGTGGCCGCTCCCACGGCACCAGGCAGGGGAGGGTTGGAGGGCTGGAGCGATCAGGTGGAGGGGCTGATGTCCGGGGTGCTGGCCGCGATCTACAACGATCGGGGATTCCGGGCCTGCGAGGCAGCCTGGCAGGGGGCGCGGCTGTTGCTCAAACAGGCTGAAGTCAAGGAAGGCGCCGGCATCGCGCTGCTTCTGGCCAATGTGGACACCAACGACGCAGGCGCCCTGGAACACGCCCTGGATAGTCTGATCCCGGAACTGGCCGGGGACCTGCCCAACCTGGCCCTGGTGGAGGTGTTCCTGGACAGCGCGCCCCAACGTATCGAGTTGGCGCGCACCCTGGTCACCTTTGCCGAGACCCTGCTTCTTCCCACGCTCGTGGCGGTTGGGCCGGAATTCTTCCGTTTGGGAACCTGGCAGGAGCTGGGGCGCATTCCCTACATCAACCACTTCATGGAGGACGCGGGCTTTGCCAAGTGGCGCAACCTGCGCAAGGAGAACGGGGCGCAGTGGTTGGCGGTGACATTGAACGGAATTCTGGCCCGTCCCGCGTATGGTCAGGACAATCCGCCGCGCACGCCCATGTTCGGCGAGGCCGCGCCCCTGTGGCTGAATCCGGTCTGGGGGCTCGGTGCCCTGGCCGCGTTGAGCGTGGCCAGGCATGGCTGGCCCAGCCGCCTCAGCGACTACCATAGCGTGAGCTTGGCCAATCTGGATGTGCTCAGGGGCGGGGCCGGCCCCATGGCCTGTGAAACACCCCTGGGTGAAGATCGGGTGGCGGAGTTCGCCGAGGCCGGTTTCGTGCCGATCTTGGGGGCCCTGCACAAGGACATCGCCCTGGCGCCCTACGTCAATGCGCTTTCAGGCACGGCCCTCGGGCCGCAGCTTTTTCTCAACCGGGTGCTGGGATTCCTGTTCTGGTGCAAGGAGCACCTGGCCGAGGCGATCGAGGCCAGTGGAGCAGAGGAGGTGGCCGGGAATCTCCAGGCAGCGTTTTCCTTTTTCTGGCGGAAGAGCGGGCACAAGCCTCCGGCGGATTTGCGGATCATAGCCGGCGAGGCGGAAGAAGGCGCCCTGCCCCTGGCCATCCGCTTCACTCCGACGAAGGACGTGTTGCCCGGAGCCGCGACCATGGAATTCACCTTTTCCTGGTGAGGGTTGCCCCATCCGTCCCCGGTCACTGCCCGAAGACTTCGGAGCGGAGCTTGGTGAAGAGGTAGTGGTGGAACAAGGGGCCGGGGTGATCGTCGTAGCCGTAGATGCTGTCCTGCACGAAGTATTCGGTGGCGCGGGGCCTGGCGTCCACGATCCGCACGCCCCTTTCGCGCAGGTGCATGATGGCCGGATCGTCGTCCCTGCCGTCGATGAACAGGACCACGACAGGGGCCTTGCTGGTGTCGATGATCTCGTCATGGATGGCGTTGGTCACGGCGATCTTCTCTTCCTCGGGAATGGCTGGCTTGTCGCAGTAGCCGTCGTTCCTGGCGCAGAGCATGGGCACGAGTTCCACATCCAGGCCGGCGGCGGTCCGCACCACGCGGGGGTAGCTGTTGTCTTGGCATTGCTCCCGCAATTCCGGGGGAAGGCTCTCCAGTCCCGCGCTCATGGATTTGATGAATCCGGGATCACCGGCGTTCCTGTCCTTGTAGAATCCCGCGTACCCCAGGATGATCAGATCGTCTTCACTCAGTTGCCGGGCAAGGCCTCGGTGCCGGATCAGGGCGTGGACCGTGGCGTATCCCCCCTGGGCAAAGTGGCGAACGACCCAGCCCTTGTCCCTGAGCGTGTCCTGCAGGTGCCAGGCAAAGGTATTCTCGTCGTTCACGCCCCAGCCGAAGATCCAGGAATCGCCGTAGATGTAGAGGGTGTGCGTCCCCTGTACCGGGGTGGGGGCGGTGGCGCGGGAGAGGTCCTCCATGATCCGCGCAGACCAGCGGAAGACCTTTTTCCTGGCCGGATTGGTGAGAAAGAGCGTGTAGATTCCGGGCCGGGGCCCATAGCCGAGCTGGGCGTCGTAGGAATTATAGGGCGCGGGTTCGCTCCAACTCGGGGGGTGCGGCCGCAGGTTTTGGATCAGATGCGCCCCCAGGGAGAGGGCGGGGCTGTACAGGAACTTTTCGGGGGTGAAGGCCGGACGCTTGACGTGGCTCAGGTAAAGAAACACCCCCCAGGAGAGCAGGATGTCGCAGGCCAGGAGCACGGCGAGGGCCGCGGCCAGGTAGCCGAGGACTTTTTTCAAGGACGTCACCTTTGTGTGATGGTGCGGCGGCGGGCACTGCTCATACAGGAGCCTGCCGGCCACGGACCAGGGTGGTTTCCCAAGGCAGGGGCAGGATGTCAAGTCGCTGGTTTTACCATGTATTGACGCGATCTGGGAAAGGGGATAGCTCGGGCATAGTGGAAAAAACCTTTGTCAGGAGGAGACCAGATGCGACGTTATCGTTTTACCCTGCTGGCCGGTATGGCCTTGGTGTTGTGTGCCGCCTTTCCATCCTTCTCCCAGCAGAGCGCGCCGGCCGAGGACATCAAGCTCGCCTACTTTCCGGAAAAGGTAGTGATTTATAAGCATTCGGCCCATGCCGAGGTCGATTGCAAGACCTGCCACCACACCTGGGACGGTGCCGCAACCATGCAAAAGTGTTCGGACAGCGGTTGTCACGACTCCTTTGACCGTCAGGACAAGAGCGAGCGCTCCCTGTACAATGCCATACACGGCAAGGGCACTGCCACCAACTCCAGTTGCGTGCAGTGCCACCGCATCGAGGCCGGAAAAAATCCGGACAAGAAAAAGGAACTGACAGGTTGCATCGACTCCTACTGCCACCCCAAGCCGTAGCACTTGAAAAAACACAACGTCCGCCCCTGCTTACCGTTGTGGGGGCGGACGTTCCACGGCCGGGCGGCTTCCGGAACGCGGCTTGAGCAACTTCCCGCGATGACGTAGGGTGCGTTGTCATGAACGGCGTTCACGAACAAACACCCTGCCGGCGCCCGCACCGCTTTAGAGTATGAGAACCCTGCGCTCGCTCCTCCTCGTCTTCTGCGTCACGTTGCTGCTGTCCGCCGCGGCGTATCTCTTCTATCGCCAGGGGGATTGCGCCGCGATGTACGCCGGGCTCAAGGACAACTCCAGGGGGTGGGTGAACAGCCCCCACGTGGGGCATCCGGAACTCGGCATCGCGCTCAAGCCCGGAGCCCTGGGCGCCGAGACCTATCCAATCGGTCCGGACGTGCCCACGCGCATCTCCAGCCAGGGATTCCGCATCCCATTGGATGCGCCCGACTCCCTGCCTTTGGAACATCCCCTGGTGCTGAGCCTGGGGTGTTCCTTCACCTTCGGCTCCTCCTGCCTGGCCGAGGAGACCTTTGCCTGGCTCACGGGGCGATTGCTCGCGGGAACGGGGCTCAACGCCGGGGTCAGCAGCCACGGCCTGGCCCAGATGCTACTCCTGGCGCGGGAACTCGTTCCCCGCTTTGGGCCGGATTACGTGCTCGCGCAATACTCCCCCTGGCTCGTGGACCGGGCCGTGGACGGCTACCTGCCCACCTTCCATGGCAAACTGCCCGCGCCTTATTTCCATGTCAGGGAGGACGGCGACCTGCTCCTGCATCCCCCGTACTATCCTTCCCGCGTGTTCGCCTTTGACATGGAGCAGTACAAGCGGACGCCGGCCGGGCTCATGGACAGGCTGTCCTTCTACCGACGCGTGGCCTTCCCGCTGTTCCTGCATGACGATTACCGCGAGGTCGTCACGGCCCTGCGGCGTATCGCCGGCAGCCTGCCCCCTCCGGCAACGGACAGACTGCTCGTGCTGGAGCATGTCTATGCCGAACTGCGGCGCATCTGCGAGGAAAACGGGGCCGAACTGTTCATCCTGGCCCTGGACGACGTGGACCTGGACGAAACCGTGTCTGGCGCGGAAAAGGAATTACTCCGAAAAAAGTTCGGAGAACGGTTCATCGACACCACCCCGGTGCTGCGCTCGCACGTACCCGGAGCACGGGGCGGGGAGGCCTCGCGCCGCATCTTCGCGCACTACCGCGAGGGGCGCATCGTGGACTGGCACCCCAACGCCACAGCGCACCGGCTCTACGCCGAGAGCGCGGTCCAGCGCATCCGACAGGTTCAGGAGGAGTGAAGGGGTTCCGACGTAAGACTTTTTCGTGGCGGGTGGTTACACTGGATTGTGTATGCACCCTGCCCCACCATTCTGGACGCATCGAAAACAACGCCCCGAAGGGGCCTCCCCGGCTAGACCCGTGGAGAACCCGCTTCCTAGTCTTCCATCTTCTCCTCGATGAGTTCCTGGGGGGTCAGGGTCCAGTAGGGGGTGCCGTCGCTGGTCCGGCGCACCTTGAATTCGAAGATTTCATTGACCTTGATCTTCGAGGCCAGGAGCACCTTCTTGCCGTCGATCTCCACCAGGCTGCCGCGCAGGGTGAGTTTGTCGCCTGCCTTGGATACGTAAGGCATGAAGCGCACATGCCCCTTGGGGCCGAAGTGCGTCTCCAGGATCTCGCCCTCGGCAAGGCTGTCCACGGGCTCGAGCACCTCCACGAGCACCCCCATTCCCGGGGCCATGCCAGGCAAGGGGGTGACCTCCACGAGTTCGACCATGGTGGCCTTGACCTTGGTGAACGCATCCTGGCTGTAGAGCTTGTTGTATTCGCTGGAGCGCTCCCAACCCACGAGGTTTGCCTTGTCCTGGGGCGCGGTGTCGCCCTGGGCGGCTGAGGCGGGAAGCGACAAACCGGCGAGGATCAGAGACGTAAGCAGTGCGAAGGTCATCATGAAGCGGAGCGCAAGGCTGGGACGTGCGTTCATGGTGTCACCCCTGTGCCGCGGGACCTGAGCGGCAGTAATGTGGTTCCTCGAGATCATGCTGGAAACTACTCAATTTCGAGCCACATTGCAAGGTGATGGGCTGCGGTGACAAGCGTGTCGTTTTCAGGCTTCATCCTCTTCGTGCGGGGTTTCGTCGCGGATGCCGGCCCAGAGTATGGGCAGTGCCGCCAGCAGCAGCGCGCCCATGATGCCGAAGGCGGGTTTGTAGCCCAGGGAGCCGACGAGCAAGCCGGCGAGGAGCGGCCCCGAGGCGTGGCCGATGTCGAAAATGGTGCCAAAGGTGCCCATGGCCGCACCGTAGTTCTGCTTGCGGCAGATATCCGCCACCAGGGCGGCCGAGGAGCTGGTCACGAACGCCTCGCCAAGGCCGAACACCAGAGCCGCCGCGAGCAGGGTCCAGAAGCTTCCAAGCCAGGGGATGGCCATGAACGGCAGCCCACAGCAGAGCAGGCCCAGGGCGATGACCGGCCGGCGGCCGTGTCGGTCCGAGATACGCCCCATCATGGGCTTGGCCAGGATGGTGACCACGATCTGCGCCCCCCAAAGCAGACCGGCCTGGAACACGTTCAATCCGGCCATGGTCACGGCGTAGATAGGCAGGAAGGCCTCCAGCGCGCCCATGGCCATGTTCTGCACGCCCTCCATGCTCGAGGCCACCAATACGCGCCGGTCCGCAAGCACTTCGGCGATGCCGCTCCTGAACTTGAGCCAGCGTGCACCGAGACCACCGGAGCCGTGCACCGACTCTTCGCCCTTGAGCACGCGCCAGCCCAGCAGCAACGCCGCGAGCCCCATGATGCCACTGAGCAGGTATACGGTTCGGAAGGCCCAGAGGCCGGGGCCGTTCGCCCCTGCATAGAGGGTGTGCAGGATCAGCCCGCCCACGGGGGCGCCCAGCAGCGTCCCCACGATGGTCACGGACGAGAACCAACTGAGCATTTCGCCGCGCCGACTCCCGGCCAGGTCCGCCACCACGGCCATGACCACGGGTCCGTAGATGGCGGTGGCCAGGCCGTGCAGGAAGCGGACGAGTACCAGGGTCCAATATTGGGTGATGAAGAGGTAGGCAAAAGGCAGGAAGGCGAAAACCACCAGTCCGGCGAGCATGGTCTTGCGCCGGCCGATGACGTCCGAAAGGGCACCCGAAGGCATCTTGAAGAAGATGCCCGTGACCGTGGAGATGCCCACGGCCAGACCCACGGCCTCGGGCCCCGCGCCGAGAAACACGGCAAAGAGCGGCAGGGTGGGGTTGCGCGCCAGGGCATATGAGAATCGGGCCAGGAAGCCCACACCGAAAAGAGAGCGGATCGCGTTCATACAGGCTCCAGTCGATGGCGGCACCTAGGGCTTGGCAGGGGTGGTCCGGTCGTGGAACGGCGACTTGCCGTAGACGCCCAGGGGAATGCCCATGACCACTTCGGCGTCGATGTAGCCCAGGGCGCGGGCCGTCGCGCCCACCCGCTGCTGCACGCGATTGTCGATGGACAAGATACTGGCGGACTTGGCCGCCGAGGCCAGGGCCGCGCCCACGTCCATGAGCCGCATGGCGCAATGCGGTCCGGCGTAGCCCATTTCCTTGGCCCGAGCCTGTCTGGTCTTGACGAATTCCTTACACGTGGGGAAGCCGCAAGCCCCGCAGTCGTAGCCGGCAGGCGTGAATCTGGACAGCCCAACCAGGAGCAGGGCCTGGGCCTGGGCGCAGTTGGCCGCGTCGCGACGCCAGAAGGTCTCGTTGGTGGAGTGTGGCGCGTGCGCCTCCATGTGCGCGGCGATGCGCTTCAGGTCATCGGCGTCGTCGATGACCACGATCTCCAGGAAGTCCTTGCCTCCGGCTTTGGGTGCGGTACGGGCGGCCGCGGCCATGAGTTGTGCGGCGAGGGGGGCGGCAGGATGCATGGGACACCTCCGTGCAGTTGTGTGGTGAAGCGTCACTATTGTTAGCACAGTTGCAAGATGCAGCATGGCTCTTGCCATGTCAACTGGCATGTCGTAGATTTAAGAAAATAGCTCAACTGCACGTGGAGGACTGTGCCATGCCCGAACCCGCCCCCTGGCTGTTGCTGTTGCACAACATACCGCCCAAGCCGCCTTATTTCCGGGCCAAGGTGGCTAGACGACTCGCCGTTTTAGGTGCCGTGGCCCTGAAAAACGCGGTGTACGTGCTTCCGAACCAGCCGCAATGCCGCGAGGACTTGGACTGGCTGGTCCAGGAAATCAAGGAAGGTGGCGGCAAGGCCTTTCTGGTGGAGGCCCGTCTCGCGGGAGGGGTGGACGACGCCCAGGTACGCGTCCTGTTCCAGGACGCCCGGGAACGGGACTACGCCGATCTGGTGGACAAGGCCAAGCATCTCGCGGCCGGGCTGCACGAGATGGACAGGGATGCGATCCGGACGGCGCTTCTGGAGCTGCGAAGGCAGCTGCAGGCAATCCAGGCCCTGGATTTCTTCGGCGCACCAGGCCGTGATACAATGGAGGGGCTGCTTGCCGGTATGGAATCGGACCTGCGTGGCCAGGTGGAGCGCGAGATCCTGGCGGCGGGGCAGGTGGCCGAACGTATCGAGTCCTTTCGGGGCAAGATCTGGGTCACGCGCTTCGGCGTGCATGTGGACCGCATGGCAAGCGCCTGGCTCATCCTGCGATTCATCGACTCCGAGGCGCGCTTCTGCTTCGTGGCGACGTCCGACCACCAGCCCGCGTCCGGAGAGGTCACCTTTGACATGCAGGGGGCGGATTTCACCCACGAAAAGGGGCGCTGCACCTTCGAGACGCTGATCCTGCGCCTGGGCATGCAGGACACGGCCCTGGACCGCCTGGGTGAGATGGTGCACGACATCGATCTAAGGGCCAGCCCCTACCGGCACCAGGCCACGGAGGGCCTCGCCCTGGCGCTCGCCGGAGTAACTCTGCGGCATTCCAAGGATGCAGCACGCATCGAAGCGGGGCGCGTGCTCCTGGACGCCGTATACGAGGCCCTGCGGTTGCAAACGCCCGTTGCTCCCGACGCCACGCCGGGCACGCTTCCATAATCCCGAGGGAGCGGGTTGCCCTCAAGACCACTCCCAGCAATAGATGGCTCGCCGAGCAGTGCTGTAACAGCGGCCGGCTTACGCCATGCGCGGCATTGTTCTCGGGCAAGGTTTCCTGACCTGGCGTACCGCGATGTGAAACACAAAGGCTCAAGCAGCCCTCTGATCCTTGGATGCTATTGATGAACTTTGTGTCAAAATCTGCATAGCCATAGATAAACGTGATATAATACGCTGGTTCTTGTTAAATAATAGTCAACAATGCTAGAATTTTCATTCACAGCAGCGTGGAGCAATACAAGCGTTCATTACGTGCGGCCAAGCGAGAGGTTTTACGCATGAGAGTCATGGACATAGCCTCGTTCTTCAGGGGCCCACGGTCATCTGCGTCGGACGCGCGGGAACGCGGAAAGGGGTGGGACAGATCTGGAATCGTCACGACACGGGGAGGCGGAAGCGGCACGTTGCGGCATGTGGTGCTGGCCGCGCTGATTCCCGCAGGCGTGTTGCTGCTATGGGTGTTGTTGGGCGACCTGGGGCTGCTGAATGTGTACCTCACGCCGCCCCCAGGCGAGGTTTTCGAGGCCGGGGTGGATGCCTTGCGCTCGGGGGAACTCTGGCGGAATACCTGGATCAGCCTGTGGCGTGTTTTCGTGGGCTTCACGATCACGGCCGTCCTTGCGGTGCCGTTGGGCGCCCTGCTCTACTTCATGCCTCTGCTGGAGCGCCTGCTCAGCGTGCCCCTGGAGTTTTTGCGGGTCACGCCGCCCCTGGCCTTGATCCCGTTGCTGATGCTCTGGCTGGGCATTGGCGAAGGCTCCAAGCTAGCGCTCATCGTGCTGGCCAGCTTCTTCCCCATCTTCCTCAACGTGCTGGAGGGTCTCAAGAACACGGATCACGGCTTGAAGGAGATGGCCAGGACCATCGATCTGACTCCCTGGGACACCTTCTGGAGCGTGTTGCTCCCCTCGACCTTGCCTTCGGTGATCACCGGCTTGCGTCTGGGGTTCGGCTACAGCTGGCGGGCACTTATCGGCGCGGAACTCGTGGCTGCCGCATCGGGCCTGGGGTACATGGTGCTCGAGGCCGAGGAAATGGCGCGTACCGACCGGGTGTTTCTGGGAATCCTGGTCATCGGTGGGCTTGGTTTTGTTTTTGACGCCGTGCTTTCGCGGTGCGCGGCTTTGGTCAGCCGCAAGCTGCACTTGGCCAAGGACCCGGCGCGATGATCGGGGTCCGGGTTGACAGGCTGTGCAAGTGCTACAGGGCTGGGGGCGAACTGATCCAGGCCCTGGACGAGGTCTCCTGCGAGGCCGCCCCCGGAGCCTTCGTGGCCGTGATCGGTTACAGCGGCTGTGGCAAGACCACGCTGTTTCGGCACATCGCCGGCCTGGAGACTCCGGACAGCGGCACCACGATCTTTCACAACGGCACCGGCTCGGAGGTTTCCCGCCCCAGGCTGGGGATGATGTTCCAGGAGCCTCGCCTGTTGCCCTGGCGTACGGTGTGGGACAACCTGGCCTTGGCGCTCAAGCGCACCACGATCCCGGACAAGGCCGCGGCAGTGAGCGAGGCCCTGTCGCTGGTGGGCTTGGGCGGCTTCATGCAGGCCTACCCGGATCAGTTGTCCGGAGGCATGGCGCAACGTGTGGCCCTGGCCCGGGCCTTGTGCCGCAGGCCGGAACTGCTGCTTATGGACGAGCCCTTCGGCGCGTTGGATGCCCTGACCCGGTTGCAGCTGCAGGCCGAATTGGCGCGCATCTGGTCACACCGCCCCATGACGGTGCTGTTCATCACCCATGACATAGGCGAGGCCGTGGTCCTGGCCGACCGCGTGTTGATCATGGCCCAGGGGCGGTTGGTCGGCGAGAGAAAGGTGGACCTGCCCCGGCCCCGGCAGGTGGGAAGCGCGGATTTCGAAGCTGTCAGAAAAGAACTCATGGATACGATTCTGACGAAAAACACCTAACTGTGGAGGTTCGCAATGCGTTCATTTCGCGTGATTCTCGTTGTCTTTGCCGCAATAACCGTGCTCGTGTGCCTGGCGGGACTGGCCACGGCGGGAGCGGTGAAGGAGATCAACGTCTCCTATGTCAAGTCGCCGTTCAATCTGCAGATCATGATCATGAAGGCAAAGGGATTGCTGGAAAAGGAATTCGCCGCGGACGGCATCGCCGTCAACTGGCATGAAATCACCTCCGGCGCCAAGCAGGCGCAGGCCATTGCGGCCGGGTCCCTGGACATCGCCTCGGTCATCAATTCCACTTCCGTGCTGTTGGCCAACGCCGGGGGCAATCCCGTCAAGATCATCGGCGGCGTGAGCCGGCCGAGCAAGACCTTCGCCATCGTGGCCGGCGAAAACGGACCCAAGACCATTGCCGAACTCAAGGGCAAGACCGTGGCCGGGCCCAAGGGGACCGTCCTGCATCAGTTGTTGCTGGCTGCCCTTGCCAAAGAGGGGATGAGCGAATCCGACGTGAATCATGTTTCCATGGATCTTCCCAAGGCGCGTACGGCCATGCTGGCCGGTCAGGTGGATGCCGCGCTGCTGGCTGCCAGTCTGGTCATCAACGCGGTGGAGGCCGGCGCGCACGTGGTGACCACGGCCGAGGGGCTGGTCGTGCCCACCCTGGTCATCGGAGCGCGCGAGGGCTTCATCCGCGAACGTCCCGACCTGGTGGCCCGCTATCTGAAGGTCTTCCGCGAGGCCATGCGCTTCATCGAGCAGAATCCGGAAGAGGCCGTCGCGATCGGCGTGGCCGAACACGGCATCTCTCTCGAGGAAGGCAAGACCCTGACGGATTGGGCCGACTTCACCGACCATCTCCTTCCCACGGACATCGTGAACATGCGCGCTGATTTCGCGTTTTTAAAAACACAGGAAAAGCTCAAGAACGAAGTGGATCCCGTCACCATCTGCCTGCCAGTGGCCTTCATGGAGTGAACCATGCGCTTGTTTTTCACCGTGGCGGAGCGTGGTGTGCCTATCCCAGTGACACGGGAACACCTGCTGCTCTATGCCGGTCCTTCCCAGGTCATAGCCTCGGCTTTGATGTACAGGTTGTTCTGCAAGGCGCTCGACGATCTATCTCCGGCAATGCCGCCAGAGCGCACGGACATTTCCGTGCTTACGGCGTTTCCCGGCTCCGGGGTGCTGGACTGCATCGAATACGTGACCAGGTGCAGGACACTCGCGGACGGCAGGCTGGTGGTGGATACCACCGCGGGGCATCCCGGAGCGCCTGCAGCCACCGAAGGGAGGTTCTATTTCGAGGTGGAGATCGCTGGTCGCAGGCAGGCCTATTGGCCCGTGCAGGGGTACTTTGACGAGACATTTCTGCACATGGTGGCCCAATTCCAGGACAAGGGCTCCACGCCCGCGCGGGAGGCGGCCTACCAAGACTACAAGCAGCAGCTGGTCGGCAGGTTGCTGGGCGCGCCGGACGGCATGCTCTTTCAGCATGCATCCGTGCAGCCGACTGCCTGACACCCGAGGCACGTTGCCCCACGAGGCCGTGTGCAGGGCGGCCTACCCGTCCTAAGGCCGGCAGGGCTTCGTATTGCTGTCCTGCCGGCGTAACACGATGTCCAAATGATAACCTGGAGAGCCGTATGGACATGTACATCGAAAAGCAAGCCCTGGAGACGCTGCTCTACGGAATACTGAGCTGCCAGTGCCCCGTGACCGAAGAGGTGGAGCGGGGCTTGTTCCAGACGTTGAGAGAGTTTGCCGGACAAGGCCGGGGCAGCCTGCTGCCGCTGGCGCCATTTTTGGACGTGGCGGAGAGGAACCCGGTCCGCACGCCGTTGCACCAGTTCCTGACATTCTGCCAGGAGCAGGGCTGGGATGCCGGCAAGGAACCCGTCACCCACTACGACGCTATCCGCTACTTCTGCTCCCGCTTTCATTTCCAGGCCATCCTGGCGACCATCGACCCCCTGCGTATCTCCGACCCGGAAGGGCACCTGCTGGGGCACATGCTGCTGCCCGTGAAACTGGAGTCTGATGGCGCGCGTGCCGTGGCAACGGTTTCAGGAAACGAGATTCTCCTGAAGAACATCTTCCGCCCCTCGGAGATCGAGGTCCCGGCCGGTGCCTGGGCAGGGGCCCACCTGGGCATGATCATCACGGTTTTGAACCAGGGGCAGGCAGACTTGGTTCAGGAACTGTTGGCCGCGATCGAGGAAATTCCTGCCTTTGCACAACGCGTCCAGGCCATCGACTACGCCGCGTACCAGACCTTCGGGGACCACGGGGGCACTATCCGGATGCGGTACGAGCGATGCGGGGCGAAACCGGCCTGAAAGAAGCCGAGGGTGGAGCCATGCCCAGGGCTCGGGGACCGCACGGGGCTTCCTTGCACTGTCCGCGTCCTGCCAGGGCTGAAGAAACATATCGCAAAGAAGGATTCCGCGCTGGACAACGGAATAGTTCCTTGAAACATTGTTCAAGGAAAGGAGTCCTGGAAATGCCCAACGAGCCGAGCACTCCCGACAAGCGCACCCAGCCCTCCGGAAGGCTCGAGGGAGCGTTGCGTCCGGTGAACGCGAGAGCCAGGGTGATCCGCTCCCGCTTCAGGGACGATAGTGCCCTGCGGGTGTGTGGCACGCTGCTGTTGCAGGGTTTTCGCCGGCAGATGCGGCGGGGCTGAGGTCCACGCCTTCCCTGGCACGGACAGCCCTGCCTTCCGCGTTGCATGGGGTATGGCCTTGCGCCGTTTTCCCAAGCAGTAGTGCCGCCCCGTATTCTTGACAATCCCGCCACAAGCGTGCATCCAGACAGCGTTCTTGCGGACGAAGCGAGCATTCGCCGGCCCTGGGTGCCTCGCCCACAAGCGCGGTCCGCTCGCCCCGCGTTCCAAGACAACAGTAAGTCCACGTCCCGCGGTTCATCTCTTACCGAGGAGGAAGCATGGCTCCATACGCCGCCGACCCCCTGGTACAGGCGCACAAAACCGGTACGCAGGCGGCTTGGCTCGACTGGGTGCAGATGCTCACCGGCGCGGTGCTGATCCTGTTCATGTGGTCGCATATGATCCTGGTCTCCAGCGTACTGCTGGGCGCCGGCGCCATGAACGCGCTGGCCTGGTTTTTCGAGGCCACGGGCATGGCCCAGGTGGGCGGTCCGCTCATCGGGTTGATGTTCCTGGTGCATTTTGTCTTGGCCGCCCGCAAGGTCCCCTTCCGGGTGGAGCAGCAGAAGCTCATCTGGCACCAGGCCAGGATGCTTCGCCACACCGACACCTGGCTCTGGCTGGTGCAGGCCGGCTCGGCCATGATCATCCTGATCATGGGCGCGGCCCACATGTGGGTGGTGCTCACCGACCTGCCCATCACCGCGGCCAAGAGCGCGGCCCGTGTCCAGCACTGGCCGTGGCTGCTCTTCTATCTGGTGCTGCTGCCCCTGGTGGAGTTGCACGTGAGCATCGGATTCTACCGCATCGGGGTGAAGTGGGGATTCATCAAGCGCGCCAACCGCGCCAAGGGCAAGAAGATCGAGAAGATTCTGCTGATCGCGTTCATGACCATCGGTATCCTGACCTTGATCCGTTTCCTGACCCTGAGCACGGCCCTGGTCACAGGATAGGGGGAGGCATGGAAACGATATACACCGATCTGTTGTGTATTGGCGCGGGTCTGGCCGGAGAGCGCTGCGCCGTGGAAGTGGCCGGCGCCGGCTTCGACGTAATCTGCCTGAGTCTGGTCCCTGCCAGGCGCTCCCATTCGGTCTGCGCCCAGGGAGGCTTTCAGGCCGCGCTCGGCAACTGCGCCATGGGCGAGGGCGACTGCCCAGACGTTCACTTCGCGGACACGGTCAAGGGTTCGGACTGGGGCGCCGACCAGGAAGTGGTGCGCATGTTCGTGGAGACCGCGCCCATCGAGATGCGTCGGCTGGCCTTCTGGGGCGTGCCCTGGAACCGCGTGGTGCCCGGCGTGCACACCTATTACAAGGGTGGCAAGCCGTTCGAGAAAGAGGAAAAAGAGGAGAACCGGGGGCTGATCCATGCCCGGGCCTTCGGCGGCACGGCCAAGTGGCGCACCTGTTACGCCTCGGACGGCACCGGACACTCGGTGCTCTACACCATGGACAACCGCGCGGCCCAGCTCGGGGTCAACGTGCACGACCGCACCGAGGCCGTGGCCCTGATCCACGACGGCGAGAACTGCATGGGCGCGGTGGTGCGCTGTCTGCGCACCGGCGACCTCAGGGTCTACCTCTCTCGCGCCACGCTCATCGCCACCGGCGGCTTCGGCCGCATCTACCGCAATTCCACCAACTCGGTGATCAACGACGGCGGCGGCAGCATCGTGGCCCTGGACACCGGCGTGGTGCCCCTGGGCAACATGGAGGCCGTGCAATTCCACCCCACGGGCATCGTGCCCACGGACATCCTGGTCACAGAGGGCTGTCGCGGCGACGGCGGTACCCTGCTCGACGTGGACGAGAAGCGTTTCATGCAGGAGTACGAGCCGGACAAGGCCGAACTGGCCAGTCGCGACGTGGTCTCCCGCTGGATGACCCACCACATCAAGCTGGGCAAGGGCGTGCAGAGCCCCTATGGAGAACATCTCTGGCTGGACATCCGCCACCTCGGCGAAAAGCACATCCGCACCAAGCTCCGCGAGGTGGACGACATCTGCCAGCACTTCCTGGGCATCGACCCCCTGCACAAGCTCATCCCGGTGCGCCCCACGCAGCATTACAGCATGGGTGGCGTGCGCACGGACAAGACCGGCGCGGCTTACGGGCTCAAGGGTTTGTTCTCGGCCGGCGAATCCGCATGCTGGGACATGCACGGCTTCAACCGCCTGGGCGGCAACTCCCTGACCGAGACCGTGGTGGCCGGCGGTCTGGTGGGGCAGAGCATCGCCACATTCCTGGAGGGCTGCGAGATATCCATTCCCACCGCGGTGATGCGCGACGCCAAGGCTCAGGTGCGGGAGCGCATGGAAAGACTGCGTGGCGGCGCCAACGGCAAGGAGAGCGTGTACCAGGTGCGCGAGGCTATGTTCGACGTTCTGGAATACGCCGCCGGCATCTACCGCAACGGCAAGGACCTGGAACGCGGCGTGGAGCAGCTCAAGGAAATCCACGAGCGCGCCAACAAGGTCGGGTTGAAGACCAGGGGCCTGGGCGCCAGCCCGGAAATGGCCTTGGCCCTGAAGCTCCCCGGCATGGTCCGCCTGGCCCTGTGCGTGGCCTACGGTGCCTTGCGGCGCACCGAGAGCCGCGGCTCCCACGCCCGAGAGGACTATCCCGAGCGCAACGACCGCGACTGGCTCACCCGCACCCTGGCCTACTGGAAGCCCGGAGCGGACCTCCCCACCCTGGAGTACGAGCCCGCCTCCCCGAGCATGGAGATTCCTCCAGGGGATCGCGGTTACGGCGGTGGCAAGATCATCGGCGCCGACACCCCCAAGGACGAAGCCCCGGCCGCGGCGCCGGAACAAGCCAAGAAAAAGGACTGAGCAATGGGCAGGCAGTTGACCTTCAAGATATTCCGCCACAACCCCCAGGACCCGGCTTCCATGCCGCACATGGACACCTTCCTCGTCGAGGAGACCGAAAGCATGACCCTGTTCATCGCCCTGAACAGGTTCCGGGAGGAGCAGGATCCCTCGCTGATGTTCGACTTCTGCTGCCGCGCCGGCGTCTGCGGCTCCTGCGGCATGGTCATCAACGGTCGGCCCGGCCTGGCCTGCCACACCAAGACCAAGGACCTGCCCGAGGACATCACGGTCCTGCCCCTGCCGTTCTTCAAACTGGTGGGCGATCTCTCCGTGGACACGGGCACCTGGTTCCGCGAGATGTACCAGCGCGTGGAGTCCTGGATCCACACGACCAAGGAATTCGATCCCAAGGCGCGGGAAGAGCGCATGGAGAACGAGGTGGCCGAGCAGATCTACGAACTCGACCGTTGCATCGAGTGCGGCTGCTGCGTGGCTGCCTGCGGTACGGCCCGCATGCGCCGGGACTTCCTGGGCGCGGCCGGGCTCAACCGCGTGGCTCGGTTCGTGGTCGATCCCAGGGACCAGCGCACGGACAAGGACTACTTCGACGTCATCGGCACGGACGAGGGCATCTTCGGCTGCATGGGGCTGCTGGCCTGCGAGGACGTCTGCCCCAAGAGCCTTCCCTTACAGGACCAGCTCGGCTACCTGCGGCGCAAGATGGCCATGAGCGTGCTGCCCTGGAAGAAGAAAGCATGAAGGAGGGGGCATGAAAACCATTTCGGCGCAAGAGATCGTGGATGCGGTGGCTCGGCTGTGCATGGAGGGCAACCGCTACCTGCCCGAGGACGTGAGTCGCGCCTTTGACGCGGCGGCCGCCCGCGAGACCTCGGACGTGGCCAGGGAAATCTACCGGCAACTCAAGGAAAACGCGGCCTTGGCCGCGGAAACCGGCCTGCCGTTGTGCCAGGACACGGGGCTCGCGGTGTTCTTCGTTCGGCTGGGCAGCGAGGTGCTGGTCCAGGGCATGACGCTGAATCAGGCCATCAACGAGGGCGTGCGCAAGGGCTACCTGGAAGGGTATCTGCGCAAGTCGGCCTGCGACCCCCTGTCCCGCAAGAACACCGGCGACAACACCCCGGCCGTGATCCACATTGAGACCGTGCCCGGCGACGCATTGCACATCGCCTTCATGGCCAAGGGCGGCGGCAGCGAGAACATGTCCCGGGTGACCATGCTCTCGCCGGCCCAAGGCTGGGAGGGCATCAAGAAGTTCGTGCTCCAGCGCGTGGCCGAGGCCGGCCCCAACCCATGCCCCCCGATCATTCTGGGCATCGGCGTGGGGGGCACCTTCGACTACGCCCCCATCCTGGCCAAGAAAGCCCTGCTGCGCCCCCTGGACGACACGCATCCCGATCCGGACCTGGCAGCCAATGAGGCCGAGCTTCTGGCCGCGGTGAACAGGCTGGGCATCGGGCCCATGGGCCTTGGCGGCGCGACCACCTGTCTGGGGGTGAAGATCGCCATGGAACCCTGTCACCTCGCCAGCTTGCCCCTGGCCGTGAACGTGCAGTGCCATTCGGCCAGACACAAGGAGGTCACGCTCTGATGGCTGAATACCGGTTGCAGACACCGCTTTTCGACGAGGACATTCTCAAGCTGCGCAGCGGCGACGTGGTCTTCCTTTCCGGCGTGATCTACACGGCACGCGACGCGGCTCACAAACGACTGATCCAGGCTCTTGACGAGGGGCGGGAGCTGCCCTTTGACCTCAAGGGCGCGGCCATCTACTACGTGGGGCCCTCGCCCGCGCCTCCGGGACGGCCCGTTGGTTCCGCCGGCCCCACCACCAGCTATCGCATGGACACCTACGCCCCACGCCTGCACGGCCTGGGCCTGAAGGCCACCATCGGCAAGGGCAGGCGTAGCGAGGAAGTCAGGCGTGCCCTGCGGGAGCACAAGGCGGTCTACTTCGGCGCCACCGGCGGCGCCGGCGCCCTGCTCTCCCAGTGCATCAAGGAGTCCAACGTCATCGCCTACGACGACCTCGGCCCCGAGGCCATCCGCGAATTCGCCGTGGAGGACTTCCCTCTGCTGGTGATCAACGACGCTTACGGCAACGAACTCTACGTCCAGCCCACACTGGACTTCTGACCAAGAGAAAGCACGGCGGGGTCCGCGGGAGAAAGCCAATCATGGTTTTCTCCCGCGTGTTCCTTACGTATTTCCTTCATCTCTTGGGGTGATTCATAATTGACAATACCCTGGCCATGTTGCATCGTGAATGAGGCCGAATATCCGGTGAATCCTCAGGGGGGGAGAACCACAGGATGGACCATTTCCGTCGCATGTGTCGGCTTATGGGGCTCGGATGCCTCTTGGAGTCACTGCTCTTTCTGTTCCTGGGCATGCCTCTTTTCTCTGGACCGGCTCTGGGCGCATCCCTGGAGCCCGTCACCATGCAGCTCAAGTGGCATAACCAGTTCCAGTTCGCGGGATTCTACGCTGCCAAGGAAAAGGGCTTCTACCAGGAGGCGGGCCTGGACGTTACCCTGCTGCCGTACGAGGCCGAGATGGACTTCATCCAGGCGGTCCTCGACGGCCGGGCCGACTTCGGCGTGGCCGGGCCGGATATCCTGCTCAGACGCATGCAGGGGCAGCCTCTGGTGGCCGTGGCCGCGGTCATGCAGCATTCGCCCAACGTGATCATGGCCAGGGCGGACAGTGGCATCGCCACGCCCCACGACCTCATCGGCAAGCGTGTGATGCTCCCTAAAAAAGGGGGCGTCGATCTCTGGGCCATGTTGCGCGACGAAGGCGTGGATGAAGACAGCATCACACTGCCCCCGCTTACCTGGGACCCGGAGGAACTCGTTGACGGCCGCATCGACGCCACGGCCGCCTACCTCACCAACACGCCGTTCCTCATGCAACAGCGCGGCATACCTGTCACGCTCATCAGCCCGCGCACCTATGGCGTGGATTTCTACGGCGACACCATTTTCACCAGCGAGCGCATGCTGCGCAAGCGGCCGGAGGCCGTGGCCGCCTTCCGTGCGGCAAGCCTGCGCGGCTGGGAATATGCCTTGCGCCATCCCGGCGAGATCATCCGGTTGATCCTGGAGAAATATCCCACCGAGAAGTCTCAGGACCATCTGGAGTACGAGGCTGCCAACCTCCAACAGTTGATCATGCCGGACATCGTGCCCCTGGGGCACATGAATCCGGGGCGTTGGCAATTCATGGCCGAAACCGTCGCTGCACTGGGCCTGGCACAGCCAACCAAGGACCTGGGCGCCTTTGTCTACGATCCCGGGGAAGGCAACCCCTGGCTCTGGTGGACCTTCGTCATCCTCGGAAGTGCCGTGGTTGTGGTGGCGACGCTGGCCGGCTGGTTGTTCTTCTTCAACGCCCGCCTCAAGGCCGCGGTCCGGAAGCGCACGTTGGAACTCTCCAGCCTGAACCTCGAACTCACCCGGGAAATCGGGGTTCGCCACAAGGTGGAGCAAGCCCTGCGCGAGAGCGGGGAGACCATCCGGGCCATGAGCAACGCCTCGCTCGACCCGGTGATCATGATCGACGGCTGGGGCAGGATATCCTTCTGGAGCCAGGCTGCCGAGCGCGTTTTCGGCTATACCGAGACCGAGGCCATGGGCCGCGAAGTGCACGAACTTATCGCCCAGGAGCGCGATCGAACCGCCGCGGTAAGGGGTCTGGAGAGATTTTCCGCTACCGGCAGGGGAATGGTAGTGGGCAAGACCAGCGAGTTCCAGGCCAGGCGTAAGGACGGCTCCATCTTTCCGATGGAAATATCCGTGGCCGCCCTGCACTACGGGGGGCAGTGGTGCGCCGTGGCCAGCATCCGCGACATCACCGCCCGTAAACTGGCCGAGGAGCAACTGCGCCAGATGGCCATCACGGACAGCCTCACCCGCACCTCCAACCGCAGGTACTTCATGGAGCTTGCCGCAAGGGAGTTGGAACGTTCCCGCCGCTATGACCGCCCCTTCAGTCTGATCATGTTCGACATCGACCTGTTCAAGGCCGTCAACGACACCCACGGTCACGACACAGGCGACCTGGTGTTGGTGACTTTCGTGGAGCAGGCACGCCTGGAACTGCGGCAAAACGACCTGCTCGCCCGTTTTGGCGGCGAGGAATTCGTGGCCCTGCTGCCCGAAACAGACCTGGAGGGTGCCGGCCGGGTTGCCGAGCGCGTTCGCGGTCGCATGGAGGCCCTGCCCATCCGGAACGGCTCCGGAACAGAGGTCAGGATTACGGTCAGCGCCGGTGTCGTGGCCTACGCCAATGCCACGCAGAACCTGCAAAGTCTGCTCAAGCTCGCCGACACAGCTCTGTACAAGGCAAAGGAACGGGGACGCAACCGGGTGGAATTGCTGCGGGCTGGCTGATGCCACGTCGCGACCGAAGAGCGCGACGTGGTATCAAAGGTCACTCACACACACATCCCCCAGGTATTCGCTCACGTTCATGACGTATTGGTGGATGTGTTGTTGCACCTGCTCCGGCATGTCCAGGAACTCCAGCCCGAGAAAACACTTGTCCTTGGCCATGCTGACGGTACGCACCACTCCACTGAACGTGTGGGGATTCTCCGCAAAACCGAGCATCTGGAATTCGCAACGGAGATTCTGGTCAGGCGTGAACGGGTGATTCCTGGCGGTATCCTGCTGCAGGCCGAGGCGGCACCCCCCCGTGGAGATGTTCAGGATGTGGGCGTCCAGGGCATGTTCATCCAGCAGCAGTGTCGCCGGGAGAAAACAATCCACGCGATTCTCCTTGCGCAGGCTGAAGACCTCCACATACTCCGGATAATCGAGGAGCAGGAGCTGTTGGGGTTTGTACGTGATGCCCTGGATGAGGCTTTCGAAGCCACAGACTTCGCCCGCACAGTTCAGGAACCGGACGATGACCGGCTTGCCGCTGTAGAGGTGGTCGCGTAGTTCGAGTTTGGCCGGTAGACGCAGGATCACGCAGCGTCCAGAATCCCATCCCAGGAAGATGGATTTAAAGCGCTCCCCAACGCCCTGGGGTTCAACCAGGGCCATGTCGCCTACATTTACGGCCAGTTTGGCCTGGGCTCTGCGCTGGATCATGCGGGCGTCTATCTTGAGCGTCACGTCGCCTCCATTGTGCGGGCGGATGAAGAGGACTCCGTAGCATGTCTGGAAGTATGACCCGGGACAAGAAGACTGTCAATCATGCCGGGCGGTTTGAAATCAATGCTCAGATTCCCTTGAACACGGCATCGATGCTGGTGGATGCGGCGCCCGCGGCGTAGTGGTGGTACAGGGCGCGGAGCCCCAGGCCCAGCAACCCGGAGCCGCACAGGAGATACACGATGATCAGTACCCGGAAGCGGTTGGGGTTGCTGGTCGCGTTCAGGCCGGTTTTGGGTATGGAGGGGAGCAGTCTTCCGCCGAAGCCGAGACGCCCCTGGCGCAGGGCAAGTATGCCGTGCACCAGGAGCAGGGTACCGCTCCCGCCGTAGATGATGCACTGTTCCAGCAGTGGTTCCATTTGCATCTCGCCGAGGTTTTTCATGGTTGGGCCGGAGGTGCGGAATAAGGCGCCGGCCTGCATGGTGTGTCTGCCTGGGGCACTGGATCAGCAAAAGCTTTCCAGGAACTCCAGAATGGTTCTTTTTCCAAAGGGTCGTTTCAGGACATGGGTGAAACCGGCCTGGTCCAGGCGTTTGACATCCGTGGAAGGAAAGGGCGCGGCAATGGCCGTGAGGATCCGCGCGGGCAGCTTGTGCCGGCGCTCCCATTGGCGGATGGAACTGCCCAGGAGGTAGCCGTCCATCTGTGGCATGTCCAGGTCCACGAGTACGGCATGGTGGCCGCGCCTTGCCAGCAGTTCCAGGGCGTCGATGGCGCTTCCTGCCAGGTCGAGGTTGAAGGGCGAACCCTTGAGATAATACCGCAGCAGCATGCGATGGTTGACCGAGTCGTCCACAAAGAGCACGAGCCGGTCGGCTTGGCTGGCAAGGCGTTGCGGTGGTGTGGCTAACAGCTGCATGAGCCTGTTGCTGAGGCGGTCCTCCTTGTGCAGGATGCACTTCATGTCCAGAGGAATGTCCACCTGTTCGGGGTCCAGTTCCTGGGCGGCATAATTGCTGATGAGCCCGGAATCCACCACCAGATCGTGCACGTCGGGGTCGATGAGCCCTTGGGCCTTGAGTTCCCCCAGTATCTTGACGGCCCCGGACAGGGAGGTGGCATCCTTGTACGGGCGATCCCGCGCGGTGAGGGCCTCGAAGATGTCGGCCACGACCATGATCCTGGCCTGGAGCGAGAGCAGGGGCGCCGTGAGGCCGAAGGGATAGCCCGATCCGTCGAGCTTTTCATGATGCTGGGAGGCGAAATCAGGTACGCGCTTGAGATCATTGGGAAAAGGGAGGGAGGAGAGCATCTTGTAGGTCACGGTGGCGTGATTGCGGATGATCTGGTGTTCTTCCTCGGTGAGGGTGCCATCAGTGATCCGCAGGTTAGCGAGTTCATCCGGGGAGAGGTAGTGACGCTCCTCTCCATCGTGGGAGTACGTCTTTGCAGCGATCCCCTCGAGCCACGCCAGGCTTTCGGCGGAGGACTGAAAGGTGGGTTTGTTGCAGGCGTGGAGAAAGTCGCGCTCCTTCTGAATGACTTCGCGTTCCCTGTTCCAGGCCGAGTCGAGATCGGTGAAGTCGGTTTGCCCATGCAGGGCGCGATCCAGCTTTTCTCGCAGGTACTCGGCCTCGCGGCTCTTCTGGATGTAGAGCAGGCGCGTGTCCACCTCCGCGTGGCGGTCGTAGATGGTCTGCAGCTTGCGGGACTTGTCCACGATATACTCGGGTGTGATGATCTTCCCGATGTCGTGGAGCCAGCCCGCGAGGCGGAGTTCTTCGAGTTCCTGATCCGAGAAGGTGACATCCTTAAAGCGGCCGTGCTCGGTGCGGTTGATCTGCTCGGCGATCATGGTGGCGATCTTGCTGACGCGCGCCACGTGCCCGCCGGTGTAGCGGGATTTTTCCTCGATGGCCGCGGTGATGCTGCGGATGAAGGCGTAGAAGAGATCCTTGAGGTTGGTGATGAGCCGCGTCTTGGTGAGAGTCACGGCGGCCTGTGAAGCCAGCGAGGCGACAAGGGGCACGAACTCGTCGCTGAACTCGATGGTCTCGCGCGTGACCTCATGCACGGCGTTGAGCAGCTGGAGCACGCCGATGATGTCGTTTTCATGGTCGCGCATGGGGATGACCAGCATGGATTTCGAGCGGTAGCCGGTGCTGTTGTCATAGGTACGCGTGCCTGAGAAATCAAAGGCATCGCTTTCATAGACGTCTGGGATGTTGATGATTTCTCCGGTAAGGGCCACATGGGAGGAGACGTTGACGTGGTTTTCCACGCCGTCGACATACAGGGGAACCGGGGGCAGGGTGATGGCGTCTCCGGCCACGCCCCCGAGAAAGGTGCGCATGGTGTCGTTCTGCATGATCACGAAATCCAGGTGCGTGCCTTCTTCGTTGATCATGTACAGGGTGCCGGCATCCGCGTTGGTGAGCTCCCTTGCCTCGTAGACGATCATTTCCAGGAGTCTTGCCGTGTCCTCCTCGCCCGAGAGGGCCATGCCGATTTCGGCATAGCGGCTCAGATGATAGCGTTGAAACGATGCATTCTTGCTCAGTTTGTCACGTATGACCTTGCGGATGAAATCGAGCTTGTGATCTTTGGACATGGTCATTCCGCGCAAGGCAGCGCGTCTCTCATAGCCGTCCGTACATGCGCGCGAGTTCGAGGTATTGTCTGGCGCGTTGGTGATCGAGTTCTTCCGGCAGCAGCCGCCATTCCCAGTTTCCGACGCTGGTGGAGGGGGTGTTCATGCGGGCGTCCTGGCCAAGCCCGAGGATGTCCTGCATGGGAGTGATGGCGGTATGGGCCACGCTCTGGAGGGCCAGACGGACGGCCGTGAGGTGTGGATCCTTGCAGTTGCCTGGGCAGCCGGCGTATTCCAGGAACCGGCGTCGGTCGTCGTCCGAGGCCTCGTTGCAGAACCAGCCGTTGAAGGTGTTGTTGTCGTGCGTGCCGGTGTAGACGATGGCGTTGCGGGCATGGTTGTGGGGGGAGTAGGGATTCTCCGCGATGTTGCCGCCGAAACAGAACTGCAGGATGACCATGCCGGGAAAATCGAAGCGGTTCTTGAGTTCACGAACATCCGCGTCGATCATGCCCAGGTCCTCGGCGATGATGGGCATGTTGGGAAAGCGACGCATCAAGGTATTGAAGAAATGCACGCCCGGCCCCTCGACCCATTTGCCGTTGATGGCGGTCTCTTCCCCAGCCGGCACGGCCCAGTACGCGGAAAAACCGCGGAAGTGGTCGAGCCGCAGGATGTCATAAAGCTTGAGTGAGTTACCGATGCGTTGCAGCCACCAAGCGTAGTCCTGCTTCCTGAGCACGTCCCAGTCGTAGACCGGATTGCCCCAGCGTTGCCCGGTCTTGCTGAAGTAGTCGGGAGGCACGCCGGCCACGACTTCCGGCTTGCGTCCCGGACCGAGCCTGAACAGCTCGTGATTGGCCCAGACATCCGCGCTGTCGAGATTGACGTAGATGGGCATGTCGCCCACGATGCTCAGGCCGAGGGCGTTGCAATGCGCCTTGAGCTGCCTCCACTGGCTGAAAAAGATGAACTGGGCGAACTTGACGAAGAGCAGCTCGGCCGCGGCTTCGTTGCGCATACGGTTCAGGGCGCCGGGGTGGCGGTCGCGGTACTCGTCGGGCCAGCTGGTCCAGACGGCACCACTGAAGCGCCGTTTGAGAACGGCGAAGAGGGCGAAATCATCGAGCCAGACTCTGTTCTCCGCCAGGAATTTGCGGAACTCCTCGTCCCTGTCAAGGCTCGAGCCGTGACGGGAAAAAGCGGTCTGCAAAAGATCACGTCTGTAATGCCAGGCGTCGGCGTATTGCGCCCGTCTGGGGTTTGGTTGGTAGTATCCGGGAATATCCCCCTGGGACAGATACCCGGCTGAGATCAGCAGTTCGGGGCTGATGAACACGGGGTTTCCGGCGAATGCGCTGGGACTGGAGTATGGGGAGTTACCCAAGGCCGGGTCAGTGGGCGTGAGGGGCAAAATCTGCCAATAGGTTTGGCCCAGGTACGCCAGGTATTCGGCAAAGCGATAGGCCCAGGCGCCAACGTCGCCGATGCCGTATTCCGAAGGCAACGAGCTGATGTGCAGTAGAATGCCGCACGCACGTACGTTCATGGATGCTCCGCAGAGAAAGGTTTTGCAAAATCATACGCGGCGTGTGGCATGCTGGTCAAGCCGATGATCAAGAAATCCGTTGACGGCGTGCATCTGGAATCCTCTTTGAGCGGAAGTTGGGAGGTATACATTTGCACAACAAGCAGGTCTTATCAGCATAGGGCAGCAGAGAGTACTGTAAGGCACCGCTCCCTGTACAGTGTTTTGCCCATGGCGTCGTGCGTTGCTTACCGTGGGGAGTTGAGGAAACGATAACCGCTGATCATTTCCGGCTCAGTCCCCTTGCATGGAGGAACGCCATGGTCACGCGGTTTTCGCCGTATGAAAAGCGCTTGCACCGGCGACCGCCTCCAGGATACCACGCGACCGAGGGCTGAAGCGTCATGCCAGACACACATCTTATCCTGGGCCTCGCGGCCGGCCTGCATTATGCGGACGTACGCCCCTTCGCACGCTCCCTGCAGGCTTGCGCGGCGCTCGGTGGGGAGCCCTGCCGTTGCGTGCTTTTCATCACCTCCACCAGCACAGGGGTGGAGCGCATCCAGGAACATGGCATCCAGACGATCCCTTTCGAGCGCCCCCAGAAATTTGGCCATGTGCCGTACAATGCCTGGCGCTATTTCCTGTACCGTGAATTCCTGGCGCAAGAGTGGGCAGGAAGCCTGAACCATACGGGCTGGGTGTTGTGCAGCGACGTACGCGACGTGGTGTTCCAGCGCCCCTTCCACACTTTCCCTTGGAAAGAGGGGCTCAATGTCACCCTCGAAGACAGGCGCATGCGCATCGGACAGTGCCCGTACATGAGGCGCTGGCTGGCCCACCACTGCGGTGCGGAGCGCCTGCTCGGCATCATGGAACGATACGGAGGGCGACCCATCTCCTGCTCGGGAACCACGGTGGCGCGCCCCGGTGTGATGCTCGACTACCTGGACAAGCTCTGTGGGGGGTTGCTGCCTCATGCAGCGGCACCGGGAACAGCCGGCTATGATCAAGCAGTGCATAATCTGCTGCTGTATGAAAAGACATTGGGTGATGTCTTCTGGCACGATAACACGGGCCCCATCCTCACCCTGGGGTACAAGGAATCCCTCCCGGAGCTGGACGAGGACGGTGACGTGCTCAACGACGCGGGCGTTCCGGCGCACGTGGTGCACCAGTACGATCGTATACCAGGGTTGTTCAGGCATGTACGGGAGCGCTGGGGATAGGGCATTATCTCCCTGGGTTGGATTACAATGCTCACGCGCACCGGGCGTGCGCGACGGAAGCAGCCTGGATCAACAAGCCGAGCGGCCGGAAAAATCTACGGTACTTGTGGAAATGGGGTGTCCCATTTTCATTGGCAGATTCCACTGGGTGGTGTTCGAGGCTTGTGCGGAAGCAGCGTTCAATGCATATAAAAAAGGCGAGGTCGCGAATGCGGCCCCGCCTTTACGGTAAGAAGGGTTGGTTGTTTGTTAGAGAGTGTTTCCGATTAGGATCATTTGCCTGGTCATGTGCCGGTTATCCGGCTGGCCCCCTGGACGTTTACTGCCGTTCCCACGGGGGGGAGTGATGTTGTGCCTACATCTGAGGCGACTCATTTCGCCGGTATGGGGCAATACACTCCAACGATAGGCTTCCTCCCTCACAAAGTGTAAGAACTGGTTATGGTGAAGCAATCAATCCTACGTAGGACTTGGCTTAAATAATAGTACAGCGTGTGCACAACGTCAAGACTTTTTTTCAAGATTGCGACAAAAACTTGCCAAGCTCATGTCGATGCTTACATTTGGCGTACATTGATCCTGCCTGCCTCTTTCCAGGCATGCCAAAAGGAGTGTGCTCATGACGCAGAAAATACAGGCGGTGTGCCCGGCGTGCGGCACCCTGAACGCGATAGATTCCAAGAGGTTGGACCATAAGCCCGTGTGCGGCAGATGCAGGGGCGTTCTCCTCCCCTCGGCACCCATCGAACTCGACGCCCACACCTTCCAGCGTTTCATGGAAAAATCCCACCTCCCGCTTTTAGTTGATTTCTGGGCTCCCTGGTGCGGACCATGCCGGACCATGGCCCCGGCCTTCGTGCAGGCAGCCAGAGACCTGAGTCCACGGGTGCTTGCGGCCAAGGTCAACACTCAGGAGCAGCAAGATCTTGCCGCCGCGTTCCAGATCGCCTCTGTTCCCACCATGATGCTCTTCCGACAGGGCAAGATCCTGGACCGCGTCTCCGGGGCCATGGACGCGGCAGCCATTGCCGCCTGGGTCAACCGGAGTGTATGAGTCTCGGCTGGCCTGAAACGTGATGCCTCCGGGGCATGCAGTGGTTTGACGCACCCGGAGGCTCACTCCACCGACCATTTGTCTGGCCTCGATTCAAGTCCGCCAACGACGTTCACGGAGCCGGTGATATCGTTTTGATTGCACTGGGCAACTGCTGTCGCGGGCGTTTCCGGCAGGAGGACATCTTCGTGGTGTAACCGCCAGGGGCGGGAAAGCCGGAAGCATGCCGCCGCCAGCCTCGCCTGCCTCTTGTATCGGTGCTGAACGGTCGCCTTTCGCGGCATGTAAGCCTGGGTTCCAGCTCCACGGGTAATGTGGTACCGGAGCCAGGCATTGATGTGCTGGTCTGGAACACGCATTCTCGGGAGGAATTGCATGACTGTCGAGGTTCTGGCCATCGCGGCCTTCGCCCCCATCGCCCTGGCCCTGGTGCTCATGGTCTGGCTGCGATGGCCCGCCACCCAGGCCATGCCCGTTGCCTGGTTGGCCACGGCCTTTGCGGGTCTGTTCCTCTGGGACATGCCGCCGAAGCTGATCCTGGCCGCGACCCTGGCTGGATTCGGCAATGCCCTGAGCGTGGCCGTCATCGTTTTCGGTGCCTTGCTGCTGCTCTACACCCTGCGGGAGAGCGGCGCCGTGGAGACCATCAACTACGGCTTTCACGGCGTGAGCCGCGATCGCCGGGTACAGCTGGTGATCATTGCCATGGTCTTTTCCGCCTTCATCGAGGGCGCGGCTGGTTTTGGCACGCCCGCGGCCATCGCGGCGCCCCTGTTGTTGAGTCTGGGGTTCCCGCCCCTTGCGGCGGCAATGTCCTGCCTGGTGCTCAATTCCTTTCCCGTGACCTTCGGCGCCGTGGGTACGCCGGTGTTGTTCGGCCTCAAGGACCTCGAGCCCAAGGTACGGAGCACCATCGCCGTTGGCGCGATGCCGGGGATCGAAAATTTTTCCGGTTTTCTGCACAGCGTGGGGCAGTGGTCGGCGGTGTTCCACCTGCCCATGATCTGCATCGCTCCCATACTGGTGAGCATGATGCTCACGCGTTTTTTCGGGAGCAGGCGCTCCTGGCTCGATGGATTGGCTGTCTGGCGGTTCTCGTTGTTCGCCTCGGCCTGTTTCGCGGTGCCCTATCTGCTCACGGCTTTTTTTGTTGGAGAGGAATTTCCCTCTCTAGCCGGTGGGCTGATCGCCCTGGCTTTGGTGGTTCCCGCAGCACGCAAGGGGTTCCTGCTGCCGCGGCAGGGTTGGGATTTCCCACCACAAAACACCTGGGACAGCACGTGGGCCGGTGATATCCGCCCCAGCGAGGATTGCGCGTTCACTCCACGCATGAGCCAGTTTCGCGCCTGGCTGCCCTATGTGCTCATCGGCGTGATCCTGGTGCTGACCCGTGTACAGGGCCTGCCGTTCAAGGCTTGGCTCAATGCGGTTGGGTACAGCATTCCGAGCATTCTGGGTTACGACTTCGTGGAGTACAGTATCAAACCCTTGTACCTGCCCGGCACCGTCCCGTTCATGCTGGTGGCGTTGCTGGTCGTACCCCTACACCGGATGGATCGGGCGCGGGTGGCGGTCGCCTGGCGCGAAGCGGTGCTGCGAATGAAGTCGCCCTGCATCGCCCTGCTCTTTGCCGTGGCCCTGGTGGAAATATTCAAGCACTCGGGGCACAACCCCCTGGGCCATCCGTCCATGCCTCTGGCCATGGCCCACGCCGTGGCCGGTCTGGCCGGGGGGCTCTGGCCCCTTCTGGCGCCCTTTGTCGGCGCCCTGGGTTCCTTTATCACCGGGAGCAACACTGTCTCCAACCTGCTCCTTGCCGACTTTCAGTACAACATAGCCGAAGAGCTGCGGCTGCCGCCCCAGATCGTGGTGGCCTTGCAGGCCGTGGGAGGTGCCATGGGCAACATGGTCTGCATCCACAACATCGTCGCGGTGTGTGCAACCGTGGGGCTGTCGGGCCAGGAGGGCTCGTTGATCCGGCGCAACGCCATGCCGCTGCTGGTCTACGGCCTGGTCACCGGTGGAGTGGGTCTGGCGTTGGTGTATGGGTGGCCGTAGTCCCGCTTGCCGGACCTACCCCCGCTGCTTGCGCTGGCGCAGCTTGGCGCGCTCCTCCGCGATGATGCCTTCGAGCTTGTACTTGCGCACGCGATAGCCCATCTGTCGCTGGGTGATGCCCAGGTCGCGGGCCGCGCGGTGCTGGATCCAGTCGTTGCGTCGCAGGGCGGACAGGATTTCGCTGCGCTCCATGTCCTGCAGGGTGGGGCCGTGCTGCGGGGGAATGTCGGTAGTACCGGTCTCCTCCACTACGGACTCCGGGTCGAGAAACTGCAGGAGCATGCCGGTGTCGATGGCGTCGCTTTCCGCCAGAATCGCCAGGTGTTGCAGCATGTCTTCCATTTCCCTGACGTTCCCTGGCCAGCGATAGGTACCCAGGGCCTTCAGCGCCCCTGGTGTTAAAAAGAGGTTTCTGTTGCAGGTTTCGCGGATGCCGCGCAGGAAATGATTGAGCAGCCTGGGGATGTCTTCGGTGCGCTCCCGCAGGGGGGGGATGTGTATGGGGAAGACGTTGAGGCGGTAGTAGAGGTCGGCCCGGAAACGCTCCTGCTGGACCAGGGCGAAGAGTTCATGGCTGGAAGAGGTGAGGATGCGCACGTCCGCCTGACGACCGGGGGATGACCGGTTTTCCCCCATGCGCCTGATCACCTTGTCCTGCATGATCTGCAAGAGTTTGGCCTGCAGCGAGAGGGGCAGTTCGCTGACTTCATGCAAATAGAGAGTACCGTTGTGTGCCTCTTCCAGCCGACCGGGACGTCCGTCCGCCCCCTGTAAGGCAGACTGGGGCGGTTGCGTTCCCAGCAGTTCGATCTCCAGTTGCTCGGAGCCCAAGGCGGCGCAGTCCACCTTGATGAATGGGTACTGTTTGCGCTCCGACAGAGAGTGGATGACCTCCGCGACCAGGCTCTTGCCCACGCCTGGTTCGCCGAGGAGCAGGACAGCGGCCTTGGTCGGCGCGACACTGGATACCTGGCGACGGATTTCCTGAATTGCTGGATTCTGCCCCTGAATCATTGTCGCGAGCTGTTGCCTGTCCGCCGGGAGTGTTCCCAAGCCATGGGGCGGGTACACCTCGGCCAGGTCCCCTGCCTGCCTGGTCAGCCTGAGCTTGAGCGTGGCGTTCTCGCCTCGCAGTTCGGCCGCGAGTGCTTCGCACTGTTGACAGTGCGAATGAAATTCGAGGCACAGCGCCGTGACCCCCGTCAAGGCTACGAGAAGCGCCATGTCCGGGTCACTCTGGGCGGGAGGGACCGCATCGCGGCCGACAGCGAGGACGCCGACGAGTTCATGCTCGCGGACGATGGGAGTACCCCAAAAACATGCTCCAGAAGAATCCCGGCTGGAGCAGGGCATGCCTGAGCGTAACACACGCCCCGTGACACCGTGGTCGAAGCCGTCGAGCTGCTGTTGCAGCCAGACGGCACGCATTTTGAATTCCTGGGGCATGGCCAGGGCTGCCGGGATGCGCAAGGCGCCGTTGGCTGGATCCAGGAGGGCCACGAAGGCGCGTTGGAACGAAGTGTTGCTCCCGGAAGCAAGGAAGGCGTGCAGTAATTCCTGAAGGATTCTGGCCAGGAATCCTTCGTTGTTCGGGAGCTGGCGGCGGGGAGGGGGCGCTTGCGCCGCTGCTCTGGAGGTTGAGAAAAAACTATCGGGCATACGTTTCTGTTTGCAAGGACGGTGCCGTATGGCGAGGGTCTTCCGTGGCGGAGTAGAGCGTGAATAAGTACCTAGATTTATGACGATAAGAGGAGAAGGAAAGCAGATGGCGGCTACTGCGTCCATCAAAATGATTACATATATGGCATTTTTTAATTCTGTGGAAAAACAATTTTGCAAAATAGTGAAACGTCAAAACGAGAATGTGAGATAAGGCGGCAACAGAGCTGGCAGATTTTTTGCAAAGACAGGTCAGACTGTTGACCAAAGGAGGCCAACACCATGCAAGACGCCATGTATTCCGCAATGTTCGGCGCCATGTGCCAGGAACACCGTCTGAATATCATCGCCAACAATTTGGCGAACGTGAACACCACGGGCTTCAAGCAGGACCGCTATGCCTTTGAGGACACCATGGTCGCCTTTGCCCACGACACCATCCGGCAGCCCGTGCTCAGCCTGCGCGACAAGGAACTCTTCCCCGAGCCCGTCAACCTCTCCCGCACCAGGCTGGCCCAGTCCCGCACCGATTTCAGCCAGGGAGGGATGCAACTCACCGAAAACCCACTGGATGTAGCCATCATGGGCAACGGGTTCTTCAAGGTCCGCACCGAAGTCGGTGACTTCTTCACCAGGAACGGCAATTTCCAGCTCAGCCCCGAAGGCACTCTGGTCACGGACCAGGGCTTCCCGGTCCTTGCAGGGGGCGGTGAGCTGGTCATTCCACAGGGCGCGAGCATCCGCGTCGGTCCCGACGGCATGATCTATGCCGACAACGAGGAACTCGGCCAACTCGACGTGGTCACCGTGGACGACCTTAAGGCCCTGGAAAAGTATGGGGCCAATCTCTTTTCCCTGTCAGCGAACACCAATGCGGCCGAGATTCCGGCCGAGGATTTCGAGGTGGCCCAGGGGTATCTCGAGAAGCCCAATGTCAACGTGGTGGAGGAAATGGTCAACATGATCGAGGCCCACCGCGCCTTCGAGGCCTATCAAAAGATCATTTCGGGATCTCACGAGACCGATGAAAAGGTCATGGGCAAGGTGGGCAAGACAGTATGACCGCAATGAAACAGCAAGGAGGAGCAGGCCTATGATGCGCTCGCTCTGGACAGCGGCCACGGGCATGATCGCCCAGCAGCTGAACATCGATGTCATCTCCAACAACCTGGCCAACGTCAATACCATCGGGTTCAAGAAGAACCGCGCCGAGTTCGAGGACCTGATGTATCAGAACATGAAGGTTGCGGGAGCCCTGACACAGGACGGTCGGCGCATTCCCACGGGCATGCAGGTCGGCATGGGCGTGCGCCCCACCACGGTGCACAAGTTCTTCAGCCAGGGCGATTACCAGAACACCGGCAACCCCCTTGACCTGGCCATCGAGGGCGACGGCTTCTTCCAGGTGGAAGTCAACGGAGAGACCGCCTACACCCGCGCCGGCGCCTTCAAGCTCAACGACGAGGGCACCCTGGTCACGGCCAACGGTTATCCCTTGCAGCCCGAGTTCACGGTGCCGGCGGAAACCGTCAACGTGGTGGTCTCGGAGAACGGCCACATCGCCGCCCTGGATCGCAACGGCGAGGAACTCGCGGCCGTGGACATCTCGCTTTACACCTTCATCAACCCCCCGGGGTTGAACGCTGCCGGCCGCAACCTCTACTACCCCACGGAGGCTTCGGGCGATGCCGTGGAAGGCGTCCCAGGCTCCGACAACGTGGGCACCATCGCCCAGGGATTTCTGGAAATGAGCAACGTGGAGATCGTGGATGAAATGGTCAACATGATCGTGGGGCAGAGGGCCTACGAAGCGAATTCCAAGGCCATCACAACCTCGGACTCCATGCTCGGCATCGCCAACCAGCTCAAGCGCTAGGCCGGGCACGCCAGCCAGGGAGAAAGCCATGCGCAACCGTTCGCGAACCATCGGGAACAACGCCCCATTGCGGGGAGTCGTCGCTCTTTGTCTCGGAATCCTGTCCTTTTCGGTCGTCCTTTTCCTCTTCGGAGGGGCCCAGGCCGGGCCCGAGGCGCAGACGGACTGGCGGTTGCAGGTCAGGGAGGCCGTGGTGGTTTCAGGCACGGTGGTGCGCCTGGGCGAGATCGCCGAACCGGTGGGCGCCATGCCCCCGGAGACCTGGGACCGGCTGGCCGCCACGGAACTCTGGCCCGCCCCAGAAGTACGGCTCAAGCCCATGCGCATTTCGCGGGCCAAATTGCAGACTGCCTTGGCCGGCTATCTTGGGGAGCGCGTCCAGTACTGCATCCTGCCCTCGAGTCTCGCCATCCAGCGCGGCGGCGGACTGGTGGGGCGGGAAGCCATCCTCGCCGAGATCGTCAAGACCTTGACGCCTGTGGCCAGGAACCTTGGCGGAGAGCCGGAGTTTCGCGACTATCGCATCCCGGACTTCGTGTTTATGCGCGACGCGGCCAACAGTATCACGGCGGAACTGGTCAGCGCCTCCATACAGCCGGGGCGGCTCTCCCTGCGGCTCAGGGAGCAGGCCCTGGACGGCAGCGTGGTGCGCTCCATTTCGGCCAGCGTGCATCTGGATCTGTGGAAGGCCGTGCCTGCCGCGGCCCACCCCTTGAACAAGAACGAGGCGCTCACCCCCGAGAAAGTGACCTTCGTGCGCAAGAACTTGGCCTATCTGCGCCCCGACGTCTGGGACGGCAGGGGTGGCCCCTGGCGTATGAAGGCCACGCTGGGTAAGGATGAAGTCCTTTACCTCGAAAGCATCGAGCCCCTACCGCTCATTTCCAGGGGTGACGTGGTCCGGCTGGTCTACCAGGGCAAGCATGTCAGACTGGAAGTGCCGGCCGAGGCCATGGGCGACGGCGGCTTCAGCCAGACCATTCCGGTACGCAACATGCAAAGCAAGGTGCAGGTGTATGCCCGCGTGCTCGATGCCGACACGGTGCAGGTCTTCTAACACCCGAGGCGAGGAGAAAGAACAATGATTCGCGTACATGTGATACTGATCGTCATGGCCCTGTTTCTGGCGGCGGGCTGCGCGCCCAGGTCCCAGCGGGCCGAGACCATCCCGGTGATGACGGCTCCCCCCATGGAGGAAGCCGAGGCGGATCCGACCGCCAATCCAGGTTCCCTCTACGATCCTGGCAGTTCCGAGCATCTGTTTTCCGACAACAGAGCGCGGCGCGTGGGCGACATCGTGGTCATCAACATCGTGGAAGTCTCCAGCGGTGAGCATACCGCCAATACGGACACAGAGCGTGACGCCTCCACGGACATCAAGGTCACGAACTTTTTCAACAAAAAAAGCATCGGCATCGACCCCATCGGTGGGACAGGCCTTCTGGGCCTTAGCGGCAACATCGGCCAGGAGGCCATTGTGGGCTCCAAGACCTACAACAAGATGAAGGGCAAGGCCTCCACGGATCGGGATTCCACGGTCAAGGCCACGGTGGCGGCCAGGGTCGTCAACATCCTGCCCGGAGGCCTGATGCAGGTCGAGGGCGCCCGAGAAGTGCGCGTCAACGAGGAGACGCAGATCCTGGTGATACGCGGCCTGGTGCGCCCACGCGACATTGGCCCGGACAACACCGTGAGTTCTTCCCACCTGGCCAACTCCAGTATCGAATACTACGGCAAGGGTGTTCTCGCGGACAAGCAAAAGGCCGGCTGGGTCACACGGCTGTTGGATAACGTCTGGCCGTTCTAGGAAGGGGCGGTACCACAAGACGCGGTATTTGCCAGGGAGGGCGGAGATCATGAACAGGAAGTCCGGCATGCACGAGCACGATCACACAGGGATGCCCGCACGGTACGGGAGCGCGGGCCGGGAGATCGGGCACATGACCAAGGCGTTACTGCTCTGCTGCGCGCTGCTGCTGGTCGCTGCGCCGCTGCACGCAGTGCGCATCAAGGACATCGCCTCCTTCAGCGGCGTGCGCGACAACCAGCTCATCGGCTACGGCCTGGTGGTGGGGCTCTCTGGGACCGGCGACAGCACCAAGTCCGATTTCACCATCCAGTCCATGATCAACATGCTCGAGAACATGGGCGTGGGCGTGGACAAGAAAAATCTCAAGCCCAAGAACATAGCCGCGGTCATGGTCACGGCCAAGATGCCGGTATCGGCCAAGCCCGGCTCCCAGCTGGACGTCACGGTCTCCTCCCTGGGCGACGCAGAGAGCCTGCTCGGTGGCATTCTCCTGCGCACCCCGCTCAAGGGCGTGGACGGCAAGGTCTATGGCCTGGCGCAGGGGGCCCTGGCGCTCGGCGGCTTTTCGGCCACGGGCGAGGCCGCCACCGCGCGCAAGAACGTGGTCACCGTGGGACGCATCCCCGGAGGCTGTGTCATCGAGCGCGCCGTGCCCTTTGAATTCGCACATCAGGACAATATCCGGCTGCACATGAACATCGCGGATTTCAGCACCACGCAACAGGTGGTGGAAAAGCTCAACCAGTCCCTGGCCGGGGAGTTCGCCCGGGCCCAGGACATCAGCACCATCGAGTTGCAGATCCCGGATCGGTTCCGCAGCAATCTGGTGCCGTTCATGGCATCGGTGGAAAACCTCGAGGTCGCGCCGGACACCAAGGCCAAGATCGTGGTGGACGAAAAGACCGGTACCGTGGTCCTGGGCCGCAACGTGCGGCTCTCCAGGGTGGCCGTGTCCCACGGCAACCTGCAGATCGTGGTCCAGGAAAGCGCCAACGTGTCCCAGCCCGGCCCCTTCAGCCAGGGCGAGACCGTGGTCACGCCCCAGACCAACATCGGCGTGCAGGAGGAGAACAAGCGTCTGGTGATGATCGAGGGCGCCACCCTGCAGGAGATGATCGACGGGCTCAACGCCATCGGCGCCACCCCCAGGGATCTGATCTCCATCTTGCAGACTCTCAGGGCCTCCGGCGCCCTCTATGCGGACCTGGAGGTCATCTAGATGGCCGCCGACCTGTTGCCTGATCCTTCCAATACGGCCGCCATGGCCAGGAACTCCGAGTGGGTGCAGAAAGAATTGGAGATGCGCCGTTTGCAGGAGCAATTGAGCAAAGGACGGGACAAGAACCAGGAACTGCGCGAAGCCACCAAGGGTTTCGAGAGCATCTTCATCGCCAAGCTTTGGCAGCAGATGCGCGCCACCGTCCCCAATGAAGGATACCTGCACAGCAAGGAAGAGGAGATGTACCTCTCCATGTTCGACAAGGACATGGCCGAAAAGATGGCCGACGCCGGCGGCATAGGCCTCGGCGAGATGCTCTACCGCCACCTCAAGAAGAGCATGGACGACGCCAGTCGGGTCACCTCCCCCAGCGCCATGCAGGATCGGTTGCCCTTGAGACCACTGCGGACCGCCTACGATCCGCGGATGCTCACCCCGCCCGAGCATCGGGAGCAAGAATTGGATCTGGCCGCCGAAGCTGAAGGCGAGCCCGGCGCGCGGATGCCCTTCAATCCCGACAACAGCGCCGACCTGTACGATGCCATGGACGAGTATGCGGACCTTCCGGGCGAGGCTGTCACCGACACCTCCCTCATTCCGGAGTCAGCGGCCGCCCCGCGTCTGGAGTTCGGCCTGGACAACGCATCCGGACGGCTGATCATGCCGGAACCAGACTCGATCCGCGTTCCCGGCTCGGCCGAGGAACTGGCCGTGGCCAAGGCCGATGCTTCGATCATCCAGGTGGAACCCGAGGTTCTGGCCGCGGTCGAGTCCCTGGCCAAGAACCTCGCCCCAAAGGGCAGCCCGGTGACGCGCGGTATCGACAGGACCAGCCTGCGCTCCAAGACCCAGGCTCAAGAGCAAGGGCAGCAGCAGGGGCGCTCCATCCCCGAACAGGGGGCGCAACAGGCCGTGGCGGCGGGGCCGCCCCTGCCGGATATCGAGCAGCCCTTGCTGGCGCGGGAGGCCGTACAGCGGCAAACCGAGCGCATCGACCCCGGCGCGACTGCCGGAGGCACGCAAGGGGTGGAACTGCTCGAGCAAGGCATCCGCAGGACAGGGGGCGCGGCCCAGAACGCGGGCGGCCCATACGAACACCAGCCGGCGGACATTGACGAGAAGGCGCCTGGAATCGCTCCGCAAACGCCGGGACCGGTTTCCGGGACTCCGACCGCTCCCATCCACTGGCCCGTGGACGGCCGGCTGACCTCGGAGTTCGGCTGGCGCAAGAGCCCTTTCACTGGGGAGCGCATCTTTCACGCCGGCGTGGACCTGGCCGCCAACCACGGCGACTCGGTGCGCGCCTGCTGGGATGGCAAGGTAATTTTTTCCGGGATCAAACCCGGCTACGGCAAACTGGTGGTCGTTGAGCACAGCGGCGGGTGGCAGAGTTATTACGGTCATAACAGCAAGTTACAGGCGAAAGTGGGTGACAGCATCAAGGCTGGCCAGGATATTGCAACGGTAGGAAGCACGGGGCTGTCCACCGGCCCCCACGTGCACTTTGAACTCCGGCGCAACGGAACGGCAGTCGATCCCCTGAAGGTGCAGCAGAGTCTCATGGCCCGCAGGTCCCTGGACAGCGCCGTATAACCCAGAGAGGGCAAACACCATGTTGCAGAGAATTCACGACAACCTCTTCAGACAGCACAAGGCCATGGGTGTACTTGCGGAGCTGCTGGGGGAAGAATTTTCCCTGCTCATGAACCACAAGCCCCAGGACGTGACCCATCTCGAACTGTCCATACACGATCTCATGCATCAGCTCGCCGATGAGCGGCAGGAGGTCAAGGATATGCTCCAGGGCATGAAGCTCGCCGACTATCTCGACGTGGTGGTGCCTGGCGGAGAAGTTCCCATTGAAGACGGAGCCGGTACGATGGACCCCAGGGACCGGGTCCGCCAGCTTCTCGCGGCCATCGAAGCCACGGAGCAGGACTGCGTCAGACAGGCGCGTAAGAATACGGAACTGGTCTTGGCGCTCATGGATCAAGGGCACAACATGCTTACCTGGCTACATGACCAGATCGTGCCCAAGAAGTCGGAAAGCTACTCCAGACGCGGCGTTTTTGCCAACAAGCGCACCGAGGCCGCTCTGATCAGCGGGAGGCTCTGATGCCCGGCATCCTCTCCATCCTTGACATCGGCCGCAGCGCCCTGTTTAGCAGCCAGGCCGCCATCGAGACCACCGGCAACAACATCGCCAACGTCAATACTCCGGGCTACAGCAGACGGGTGGTCCGGTTCGAGGAAAAGTCCTCCCTGGATTACAGTCCGGGGCAGTTGGGCACCGGGGTCCTCGCCGTGGAGGTGGTGCGCTATTTCGATTCCTTCGTCGAGGCCGAGTACAACAGCAAGGCCACCATGCGGGAGCGCTATTCCTCGCTCTGGGCGAACCTCACGAGCGTGGACAACTTGTTCAACGAGAGCAACGGCTACGGCATCTCCAACAGCCTGGATACTTTTTTCAACTACTGGCAGGACCTGGCCCTGCGCCCCGACGACTCCCCAACGCGCGAATCCCTTGTCAGCCACTCCCAGAACCTGATCGCGCTGTTGCGCAACACCGACTCCGACTTGCAGGCACTGCAACTCCAGGCGCAAGAGGCCATCCAGGATCAGGTGAACACTGTCAACAGCATCCTGCAGCAGCTCGCCGACATCAACAAGCAGATCGCCATCCATGACATTCCAGGCGTGAACAACGCCAACGAGCTGCTGGACAAGCGCGACAACCTGGTGCGCGAACTCGCGGAATACATCGACGTCAAGGTCCTGGACAAGGGCAACGACAATCCTTTGAACAGCCCCGTGGTCAGCACCGGCACCGACTGGTACCTGATGACCACCTCGGGCAAGGTCCTGGTCCAGGGCACGGAGTATTTCCGCATCGCCTACGAGGGGCCCCAGGCGTTCAAGGACTTGGTCAATGGCTCGGCCTTTGACGGTGACATCAAGTTCGACGGCCAATCCGACTTCGAATACACCATCGAGGTCATCCAGGCGGGCGATGTCAGCACCGGTGCCGGAGCCGCCGTGTTCCGCGTCTCCCTGGACGGCGGCGTCACCTGGCTAAAGGACGCGGACGGTTACGAGCGGCATTTCTACGCCCGGCCCGAAGAGATGAAGGTCGACGTCATGGGCGTGAGTATCTGGTTCGAAAACTCCACCCAGCCCCTGAGCGCGGGGGACAAGTTCTCGGTCCTGGCCAAGAATGGCCTCTACTGGTACCAGACCGCCTCCCACAAGGAGAACATCACCCCGCAGATGAGTGCCGACGGCAACGACGACACCAGCCGACTGGTGGGCGGCAGCCTCGCGGCCCTGTTTAATTTTTCCGATCAGTACGTAGGCGTTTACCGTGACAGGCTGGACGCCGTGGCCAAGGCCCTGATCTGGGAAGTGAACCGGCTGCACAGCCAGGGCGCCGGCCTGACCATGATCAGCGATACCATGGGTACCTACTCCGTGGCTGATTCGAGCCTGGCCCTGGGCAGCGATTCCTCGGGCCTGCCCTGGAGCTCCAATCTTCAGGGCGGCAACCTCCAGGTCTACATCTTCAGGGATGACCAGAATCACACCCTCTCGTGTGCCAGCTTCGGCCCCCTGGACTTCGACCCAGCCACCCCCGGAATCCAGAACTTCGACCCCGCGGTGCACTCCCTGCAGGATGTGCGCGACGCCTTCAACAACACTCCAGGCATCGGTACCTATCTCACCGCCGAGATCGTGAACAACAGCCTGCGTATCACGGCCAACGCCGGTTATCAGGTGGGCTTTGGGGCGGATTCGTCCGGACTGCTCGCCGGCCTGGGCATCAACACCTTTTTCAGCGGTACGGGTGTCGACTCCATCGGCATCAACTCGGAGATTCTTTACGACAGCAACAGAATAAACGCCGGACACATCAACGGTGCCGGTGAATACAACCCCGGCGACAACGGCACGGCCCTGGAAATCAGCGCGTTGCGCACGAAGAAGGTCAACATTGTCAGCGCGTTTTCAGCCGGTTCCAACCAGAGTATCCTCGGCTTCTATTCCACGCTGGTGGCCAAGGTCGGCGCCGATACCTCCAATGCACGATTCACTTACTACTACAACAAATCCCTTTCGGATGATCTCAACCAGCAGCAACAGGCCATTGCCGGCGTGAACCTGGACGAGGAAATGAGCGCGCTGATCAAGTATCAGCATTCATACAGGGCCGCGGCGAAGCTGATCACCACCGCGGACGAGATGCTCCAGACCATTCTCGGGATGAAGAGTTAGAGCATGTTATCCTTGAAAAGAATACAATGCTCATGCGTACAGGAAGTGCGCGCCTGAAGCGAAACGAAAGGGAGCATTGGCGAAAACCATGTCTTTCCCAATGCTTCACCCCTGAAAAGCAGGACGCACCCCAGGGGTAAGATGCTCTAGACAACGGAGCAGGGCCATGAGTTACAGAGTCTCGCAGCAAATGATGTTCACGAATTTCGTGAACAACATGAATACATCCCTGACCTCGTTGATGGACCTCAACGAACAGTCTTCCAGCCAGCGCAAGGTCAACAGGCCCTCGGACGATCCCGTGGCCGCCTCCCAGATCTTGCAGTACCGCACCCAAATCACGGCCATCAAGCAGTACGACCGCAACATCGACATTGCCATGGGCTGGCTGAAGCAGGCCGACTCCACCCTGATCCAGGTCAATACCGTGCTCACCCGATGCAAGGAGCTGGCCGAACAGGCAGCCACCGGTACCTTGAGCCAGGCCAACCGCGAGCAGGTGGGCTACGAGATCCGCGAACTCTTCGAGCAGCTCATCGTGCTCGCCAACACGGAATACGAAGGCAACCACATCTTCGCGGGTCACAAGACCGACAAACCCGCGTTCGTGGAGAGCCTGGCCCTGAGCACCAACGACCCGGCCATGGACCAGAGCCTGGTCTACAGCATCCAGGGCGCCACGGAAAAAACCATCCAGGTCCAGTTCCTCACCTCCGGCGCAGTGGGTACGGACCAATTGAGCTACCGTTACTCGCGCGACATGGGCAACACCTGGACAACGGGCACCCTGGCCTCCAACGCCAATGTCCTGGACCTGGGCGGGGTCACCGTCACCCTGGCCAACGGTACCTTCATGCAGGCCATGCGCGAGCCGGACCGCAACGACATCAGTGTCTACGAGGACGGTTCCCGCAACGGCACCTGGCTCTGGGTGCGCCCCACGGCCTTGTACCAGGGCGACTTCGAGGACACCATCGAGGTGGACCGCTTCGGCGCCAACGACTTTACGGCCGCGGCCCAGGGTTTTTTCAGACAGGACATCATGGTGCGCATCGACAGCACCGGCACCCTCGGTGAGCAGATCACCTACTCCTATAGTCTGGACAGGGGCACCACCTGGACCACGGGCGTACAGGTCTCCAACGGCGCCACGCCCACCAGCGCCTCCCTGCCCGTGCCGGGAGGATTCCTGGAGCTGAATACCGCGGCCCCGGGCAATGTCCTGGCCTCGGGAAGCCAGTTCGTGATCCGCCCCCAGCGCGCCCAGATACTCTTTGAGATTTCTCCCAACGAACGCCTGGCCGTGAACAACATCGGCAAGGACGTGTTCGGCGGCGTCTACAAGAGCAGCGCCTGCGCCAGCAATTGCAGCACGGCCTTCGGTGTCAACGACCCCAGGAACATGTTCGAGGTGGTGGGCAAGCTGGTGGGCTACATCGAGACCAACAACCAGTCCGGCATCCAGCAGGCCCTCGCGGACCTGACCAAGGCCAGTGAACAGGTACTTACCGCCGCGGCCAACGTGGGGGCGCGTGAAAACCGGCTGGAAGTCGCGTCCAACATGCTCGCGGATCTCAGACTGAACAAGGAAGAACGACTCAGCAAGATCGAGGACGTGGACGTGGTTGAACTCATGACCCAGCTCGCGCAGCAGCAACTGATCTACGAGAGCGTGCTCAAGTCCTCGTCCATGATCATGCGCATGAGCCTGATGAACTACCTCTGATTTGCCTCTGGACGCCGGCCCAGGCCTCGGTTACAGAGGACAAATCCGCGGCACGCGGCGGCAGTACCGGAACCCTGGACGCCCTCGCGCCCCAGGCAACCATCAACCTTTGGAAATGCATGCTCATCCTCACGCGCCGCTCCGGTGAAAGTCTCTACCTCGGGGACAACATCAAGGTCACTGTCCTCAGCGTCCAGGGCAAGCAGATCAAGCTCGGCCTGGAAGTGCCCAAGGATATGACCGTGTACCGTGAAGAGGTCTACCTGCGCGTGCAGGAGCAGAACAGACTTTCCCTTGAATCACAAGACGACGACCTGATGGCGGTCACCTCGCTATGGCACGGCAAAAAGAAAAGGTCATAAACACGCGCATCGGCAAGCGCACCGTCGAGCTGGACAAGACGTTGTACTTCCCGCATGGACTCATCGGCTTCGAATCGCAGCGGGAGTTCATCCTCTTGCAGATCAAGGACGACTCGCCCTTCCTGATCCTCCAGAGCATGACCACGCCACGGGTGGGACTGCTGGTGGCCGACCCCTACAGCTTTACCTCGGACTACGAGGTCAAGCTGGGCGAGGCCGAGCAGAAGATCCTGCGCCTGAAGAACATCCGCCAGTTGGCCGTGCTCGTCACCGTGAGCATTCCTGCAGGCGAACCCGAAAAGACCGCCCTCAACCTCTCGGGCCCCATCATCGTGAACTACGAGGCCCGCATCGGCCTGCAAGTCCCCCAGGTAGAGGCCAAATACCAGGGGCACATCTTCCTCAACGAACTCATGGCCGGCGGCGTGGAGTGAGCGGTCTGCCCGGCCTTGACCTCGGCGATCACCCCCCCCTTTCCTGATTGCTCGTTGCGTCGCCGTAGCAGCGTGACCCCCAGTACGCAACGCGGACTTGTCCGCCCCGTGCAACGTGGCGCTTGCTCGAATCGTGCTGTGTATTCAGGATGATGCAGGCGCGAGGGGCGATCGCCGCGCAAGAAGCGTCAAAACGCACCCCAACATCCCCCTCTGCTGATGTCCGGGGATTGCAGGGGCGCGGCCATGCTCCGCCGCGCGGTTGGCTCGTGCCGGCAGGCGGCTAGGGCAGGTCGAGTTCGTCGCGGATCAGATTGGTCGCGATCTTCCCGCTGTCCATCCGATATTCGCCGGAAGCGATACGCGCCTTGATGTCCGCCACCTTGTCCTGACGCACGTCGGGCGCGCTCTGCGCCGCCTTGAAGGCCTCGGTACGCAGCTTGCCCTCGTCGGAGAACTCCACGCGGTCGCCCCTTGCCTCGGGGGACTGCCCGGCATCCTGCCGCTTGGCCTTGGCCTTCTCGGCCTCGCTACGCTCCAACCTGGCGCTGTCGTATGCGGTCAGGCCGTTGAGCGTGTTCTTGATTTCCATGTTCGTCTCTCCAGGCTGCGAAACCCATTACAGCATGGTTTCGTCCACCTTATCAAGGGTGATCTTCCACAACTTGTTCAGGATCAGCAACTTTTCCTGTGCAGTCACCTCCTCGGGTCCTTGCGCGGTCACCTTGAAGATTTCCAGGTCCTGGGCCATGATGGGGTATTCGAAGAGCAGCGCGCACCCCATCTCCTGTTCCAGTTGCGCCCGCACCGCCTTGACGATATCGCTCTCGCTGCTGGACATCAGCAGGTTCTCCACGATCTCGCGAGCCACCCGCTCCACCAGCTGCCGGCGCTTGACCTCTCGGGGGATCGTCTCCTCGCCCTCGGCGCCCCCGCCCATGAGACGGCGGTAACGTGTCAGCCGGCGGCCGGTGACCAGCTGCCTGTCGTATTGCAGCAGCATGTTGCGGACGTAAAACGGCTTCAAGCTCACGGTGGTTCTCCCTCTCGTTTCCCCTATCGGCATTTTCCTTTATTACTTTAGGCCAAAATGCCGGAAAATTTTCTTTGCCTTTTGCAAGCATACCCAATACCTACAGCTCCGAAGCCAGGAAATGTGCAAACCCCCGACATCTGGAGGCCCAATGACGAAACTCGCCGCGCCCAACGCCCCCCCTTATGCCTCGCACCATCAACTGCTGCTCGCTTCGGGTTCGCCCAGACGGCGCGAACTCCTCAGGGGGGCGGGTCTGGAGTTCACCGTCCAACCACCCCTTTGCGAGGAACCGCCCTCTTTGCCGGACGAGGACCCTGCCGCCTATGCCCGGCGCGCCGCCCTGGTCAAGGCGCGGGACGTGGCCGGGCGCTTCCCCGAGGCCAGGGTGCTCGGGGCCGACACCATTGTCGTGCTGGGCCGGGAGATTCTGGGTAAGCCCCGGGACGAGGCACACGCCCTGGCCATGCTCGAGGCCCTCACCGCGGACGACGGAGCAGGGGGGCGCGATCACGCCGTGATCACGGGTTGCGCCCTGGTCCAGGGCGCGAAGGAGCACGTCTTCAGCGTGCGCACCGAGGTGCGCATGGTCAGCTGGCCTAGCCCCATGCTTGCGGCCTACGCAGCCTGCGGCGAACCCCTGGACAAGGCCGGCGGCTACGCCATCCAGGGGCGCGGCGCCTTCCTGGTGCGCGAGTTGCGTGGCTCGTACACCAACGTGGTGGGGTTGCCGTTGGCCGAGGTGCTGGAGTGTGTTATAGTGCGTCCGGTAACCTTCCCAGGAGTGTACAAATGAAAGACCTGTTGAAACTGCTCATGGGGTTCCTCCCGTGGATCGCTTTCGCCGTGCTGGCTGGACCTTCCCTTCTTCGGCTTGAAATAGCCATTGTCCTTTCTTTCCTGATTTCTCTTGTAGTCGGGTATTCCCAATTGAAGAAGGGATTCATACTCGCATGGGGGTCTTTAGTATTTTTCAGCGCCAACCTCATCCTTGTCGCCGCGCTCAAAAATGTCTGGGTAATGCAGCACATGGGGATACTGGCTCCGCTAACGCTTGCCGTCATCACCTGGGTCTCGATCGCTCTGGGAAAACCATTCGTTCTGCAGTTTGCACGTGAAAGTGTCCCAAAGGAGCAGTGGGGAAATCCAGAATTCATAGCCGGGTGCCGCAATTTGACCATTTTTTGGGGATGCTTGTTCATCTGCTCCACAGTGATAGCTCTCGCGAAATCCATGAAGTTTGGTGGACCGGATTGGTTGTATGGTCTATTGTCGTTCGGCATCACCATGTTTGGCATTTTCTTTACCGAATGGTTTAAATCACAAAAACGACACCAGCGTGAACGGATTGCCAAACAGGCAGTAAAACCTCAAGAGTAAAGGCGGGGTCTGCGCTTCCCACACAAGCTTCCGCACAACTGCCTCTGGTGACGTCAATCCAGTCTTGGAGCGCCGGCTACTTCTGCCGTTTGGCGACCCCGATGGCCACCACGCTGTCCGTGGGCTTGACATGCCGATACACCAGCTCGATGGTGTCGTTGTCCACTATGGTGCAATCCCAGATGCCGTCGGTGTCGGAGGCGTGGAGACTCTTGCCGTCACGCGAGATCATGCCGATGAACTTCTCGGAAGAGCGGCTGGAAGTATAGGTCCCGGTGACAAAAGGACCATCTTGTGTTGAAAATTCTATTTGTCCTTTCAGGACTTTCTGCTCAGGCTCCCAATGGGTGCCGTCGCTTTGCTTCTCGGCATGCAGCAACATCCCGCCAATTGATTCCGTTGTCCATTTGCCAAGCAGCGACGGATAGTTGTCTCCTGCAAACGCGACAGAGGACATACACAGCAATGCTGCAATCACGATACACGAAAGCCTGATTTTCATTTCCCGCTCTCCTTGCAATAACGTGTTGGTGGAAATGCTCTCCATTGGGCAACGATGTCTTGCCGCCTGGAAGATAATGTCGGATTATTACATACGGTAATGTCATGGGTTTGGCAAGCTGCTCCAGGAAAAAGCGCGAAGCGCGTCAGGGGCGCGTCTCGTTGCCCCGGTTCCGAGGCACGGGCGGCACACGATCACTCCTTCACGGCCACGATCTCGAAGTTCAGCGATTCCAGCTGCTCGCGCCGAAGATCGGGCCTGTGGCGCGTCACCTCGGCCAGCATCTCGGGTGGAAGGTCGTAAGGTTGCAGCGTGGCGAAGTGCTGGATCGAAAGGTGCTCCTGAAAGGCTGACAGCCACTCGTGCGGCAGCAGTCTGTTCTGGTGGAATTTGTCCTTGTTGATCGCCTCCCACGCCGCCTCGCTGTGCGTGAGATAGCTGAAGGGGTGATACCCGGCCACCCTGCCGAACGACCGGTGATCCCGGGTGATGACCCTGTGGAAGGCCCTTCCCCGTGGTTTCAGCACCCTGACCATTTCCCGCAGAACCGCCCGCGGTTGCCGCACGTGCTCGAGCACCGCGAAGGAAATGACGGCATCGACGCTGGCGTCATCCAGGGGGATGGCGCTGAAGCGGTGTGGAAAAAGGTAGGGCACGCTCCGGTCGTCGAGCAGGGTTCTTCCGTTGGATTCACTGAACAGCGCGAGAAATCGCTTCTCGATGCGCTTCCTGCAACAATCAGGAGGGGTGATGGCGAGGAGCTGTTGCAGGCTGCGCCGATACTTGTCCAGGTCCTCGGTGACGTCAGGGTAGCTGATGCCGAAGGCGTTGGCGTCCATGGAGATGACCGCGAAGTCCAGGGCATGGAGGCAGCACTCCAGCCCCAGAAAGCCACCGGGACCGACATGGAGGATGGTCGACCTCTTTTCGGCTATGCCGAAAGCCTCGTTGCCCCGCAGGAAGGACTGGAGGTTGCTTGCCGCCTGACTGGGAAACTTGCCCACGGCGACAACGCTCTCTTGTCCGGAGATCCCCATTTCCTTGAGTTGCCGCGTGACGCTCTCCTTGCCGGAAATGGTGGTGATGACCACGCGTTCGGGGTGCAACCGCGAAATCTCACCGGGCGGAACGATCAGCAGGTCGCCAAGCCGCTTGCCCCACATGGTGGAGTCGTTGTCCGCCACGGCCAGGAGCGTGAAGGGAGTGGAAAGCAGCTGGTTGATCTGGACGAACTCCACGGAACCCTGCCCCGCCCCGAACAGGACGACGGTACACCCGATCGGTAGGTGGCGCAGGGCGTCGCAATCGACCCAGGGGTAATCGTTGGGGTCATGGATCATGGTATTATTGTCTCTCCCCGGCACGACAGGTGAACAGTGATCGTTCTTCTGGCGTGTGCCTAGTTGAGTAATATACCACACGTTCTTGAGGTACAACAGGAAGAAGGCCGGTCAACCTGCTGGTTGACCGGCCCTGCTGGGTGCGATCTCTGGTGGAGCTGGAGGGAATCGAACCCACGACCTCTTGAATGCCATTCAAGCGCTCTCCCAACTGAGCTACAGCCCCACAACGAAGTTGGCATACTGTGTGATTCCTCGTCGGATGTCAAGAAAAAAGTGCTGGCAATAAAACCAGGCCGGCATGTTCGCGCCCCGGAGATCAGGGCATGTTTACGGCACAGGGCGGACGTCGCCGTGGCATGCTTGGCCATGCCCGATTACGCCGACACGGGGCAGGGGGCGTGAAGGCACTGCCATCGCGGCCCGACCCGCTCCAGTTCGCCTGCAAGGCGGGTGTTTCCATGCTGTCAGGTTGGGGACCGCGATGCAATTCGCCCATTCTTGTGGAAAGGCACTAAAGTTTCCGCGCTTTCAGCCGAAAAAGTAGAAGACGATTGCATTTTGTCCGTCCTGCCGCGATCAAGACTCCATTATCCGAAACGTACAGCCATTCCAACAGCATTTTGCCACGCCAAGATTCTGGTGCATGGCGCAATACCCTAGAGTATTGCGGCCGCGCTTGGTCTGTTGCACGCATCACGTGGTGAATCATCTAAAAAATTGGTTTAGACCCCATAAAGTTCCGATCCATTTAGTCGATCTTAAGAGCATGTAAGCTCACTGAGAAAAATTGTAAAGGAGGTTTCGCTCTACCGTTTTTCAGGTCTCTCTCTCACATGCCAGGCAAGGAAGCTCTGGTAATTACTTCAAGGAGGAAAGGTCATGTCTCTGGTTATCAATCACAATCTTATGGCCATGACGGCGGCCCGCAACCTGCGGTCCTCGTTCGGCGCCCTCGGTACCTCGGTCGCGCGGCTCTCTTCGGGTCTGCGCATCAACTCCGCCGCTGACGACGCGGCCGGTCTGGCAGTCCGCGAACTCATGCGCGCGGACATCGCGGGCCTGAATCAGGGCGTGCGTAACGCCAACGACGCCATCTCCCTGATCCAGACCGCTGACGGCGCCTTGGGCGTCATCGACGAAAAGCTCATCCGGATGAAGGAATTGGCCACACAGGCGGCCACCGGCACCTACACCTCTGATCAGCGCCTGATCATCGACTCCGAGTATCAGGCCATGGCCTCGGAAATCACCCGTATCGCCAACGCCACCAAGTTCAACGGCCTGTACCTGCTCAACGGCAACCTCTCCAGCAGCACACATGACGGCAGCGGGCTGGAGTCCACGGGCAAGCTGAAGATCCATTTCGGTACCGCCAACGACTGCGCTGAGGATTACTACTACATCCAGATCGACACCGCCACGGCCTCGGCCCTTGGGCTGGGGAACCAGTCGGCGGAAGGAGACGGCTTCTCCATCTCCACCCAGCAGGCGGCGCAGTTGGCCCTGGAGGCCATCGAGGATGCCATTGTTTCAAAGGACAAGATCCGCGCCAGCCTCGGCGCACTGCAAAACAGGCTGGAGAACACCATCACCAACCTGGAGATCCAGGCCGAGAATCTGCAGGCTGCCGAATCCCGAATCTCCGACGTGGACGTCTCCCTGGAAATGACGGAGTTCGTGCGGCAGCAGATCCTCACCCAGTCCGCGGTGGCCATGCTGGCCCAGGCCAACTCCCTGCCCAGGATGGCCATGCAGCTCTTGGGCGGTTAACCAAAACAGCTCGGTTCCCTCTCTCGGTCGGGCCGCCTCGGGCGGCCCGGCCTGTTTCCCACGGATATCGTCCTTGCCACCTGTCCGGCTCGGACCTATAGTCCCCACCCATGCAGGCTTTCGTCCACACGCATCACTTTCAGGTCCGTGGCTATGAGGCCGGGCCGGACGGCTTCGTGCACGTGCAGCAGCTTTGCAACTACCTACAGGACGCGGCCGACGCCAATGCCCATGCCCTGGGGGTGGGCTTCGGCTCGCTGCTGGAGCGCAACCGCGCCTGGGTCCTGGCCAGGCTGCGCCTGGTGATCCACCGTTTGCCGCGCTTCGGCGACAGCCTCACGGTGCTTACCTGGGCCAGCGGCAGCAACAAGCTCTATGCCTTCCGCCAGTTCCGCGTGCTCGTCGGGGACGAGCTGCTGGCCCGCGCCGTCAGTGCCTGGCCCATGCTCGATGTGGAGAAGCGTGTCGCCATCCGCATGCCCGAGGATGTGCGCGCCATCCAACCACCCCCCGACGCGCCGGAAGAGTTGGGCTTCGAGCCGGACAAGGTACAGGATCTGGCAATGCCCACTTCCGAAACCCTCTTCGTGGTGCGCTTCGCGGACTTGGATTACAACGGCCATGTAAACAACGCCGCCCTCTGCCAGTGGCTGCTGGAGGCAGCCATGCCCCTGGCGCCCGCGCCCTGGCGGCTGTGCGAGATGCGCATCCGCTATCGCGCAGAGCTGATCATGGGGGAACGGGCGCGCTCACTGTGCGCGCCGCACTCCGATCTTGCATGCTTTTCCGAGCACATGGTCCTGCTGCATCAGCTGTGCAAGGATGCCGATCACAGCGAACTGACCAGCGCCATCAGCTACTGGCAGCGGGACTGAGCCCGCATGGCCGGCAAGCCCTGCGCCTTGCTGGCCGTGGATCTCGGCCTGAAAACAGGGGTTGCCTGTTTCGACCGCTGTGGCTGCCCTTTGTGGGCGCGCTCCAGGCGTTTGCCCTCCATGGCCGCACTCAAGCGTTGGCTCAGGGGGCTGCTTTTGGACATGCCGGCGCTGGAGGTACTGGTGCTCGAGGGCGGTGGGGCCGTGGCCACGGCCTGGGAGCGCGAGGCCGCCCGGCGGGGCCTGGAGGTCCTGCGGCTGAGCGCCGAGGAATGGCGTGAGGAACTGTTCTTCAAGCGGCAGCGTGGTGGTAGCTCTCTGGCCAAGGCCAGCGCCGGGGTCCTGGCCCGGCGCATCCTCGCCGGGTCTGGAGCGGCCGGGCCTACCCCCCTGACCCACGACGCGGCCGAGGCCCTGTGCATCGGGCACTATGCCGTCAGGCTCCTGGGCTGGGGCAGGGAGCAGGATTCACACTGAAGGCAATCCAAAAAACCTGCGGGCCGTGTCGCCGCAACTTTGCCAGACCTCTCCCACCGACACCCCTCGGGCCATGGCCACGGTCTGCGCCGTGAACACCAGGTAGGCGGGCTCGTTGCGCTTGCCCCTGTATGGCGCGGGACTCAGGAAGGGGCAGTCGGTCTCCAGCAGAAGCCTGCCATCGGGCACAACGGCCGCGGCCGCTCGCAGGGCCTCGCTCTTGGGAAAGGTCACGGGACCGGGGATGGAGATGTGCCAGCCCAGTTCCAGCAGCCGGCCCGCAAAGGCCGCGTCGCGGCCGAAGCAGTGCCAGAGCAGGGGACGGTGGGCAAAGCCCATGTCCAGCAAAATGGCCACTGTGTCTTCTTCGGCGTCCCTGGAGTGCACCACCACTGGCAGGTCGCGCTGCCTGGCAAGGGCCAGCTGGTCGCGGAAGGCCTGCTGCTGCACCTCCATGGGCGAGTGCATGTAATAATAGTCCAGCCCGATCTCGCCCAGGGCGCGCAGTCTGGGATCCTGGGAAAATGCCTGGTCAATGGCCGCAAGCGCGTTGTCGTCGCACGTCACGGCGTCGTGGGGGTGGATGCCGAGGAGGAAAAAGACCTGCTCGTGGGCGGCGAAGCGGGAACGCCCCTCCCTGTAGGCGGTGGGGTCGAGAAACACTTGGCCGATCTCGCGCACGCCAGCGGCTCGAGCGCGGACGAGGACCTCCTCCAGGTCGTCCTGGAAGGGCTCCATGTCGAGGTGGGCGTGACTCTCCACGCCGACGAGAGGCAGTCCCAGGCTCTCCGGAGCGGGCAACGGCGGCTTGTTTTTCTTGGACATGGTAAAGGAAAGGGAAAAGTGGTTACGCGGGAAACAGGGGTGTTTCAGAAGGTATTCCACAGCGCGAGCACGTTCTCGCGCTGGCGCTCCAGCGAGTAGCCGCGGGCAGTGTCCTGACAGTTTTTCATGGTTTGCGCAAGTCTTGGATCCTGGGTCAGCCACCAGCGGGCGGCCTCTTCCAGGGCCAGGGCCGCGGCCAGCACGTCGGCGTCGGCGCACCAGAAGCCGTTGCCGCCCCATGCCGCCTGGGTATCGGCAGGGCGCTCCGGCCACCAGGGGCGGGCAGCGCCCGGAAGGTCCGGGGCTGCGTGGCGCATGTAGTCCCAGCCGCCAAAACCGGCGAAGCCCACAGGCAGGCAGCCGCAGGCCATGGCCTCCAGCGGCGGCAGTGGGCACCCCTCGGGAAAGCCCGAGGCCAGGAACAGGTGGGCCGAGCGCAGTCGTTGGGCCACCTCATGCGGGGGCAGTCCGCTGATCTCCATCCACTCCAGGTCCAGGGCATGCAGGCCGGCCGAACGGCGGGCAAGGACGATCTCGCGCACACGCTCCACCAGGGCCTTGTTCTTGCGCGGCATGTAAGCCACGCGCAACGGAGGCGCCATGCCGGCTTGCCGTCCCACAGGTGGATGGAAGCGTTGGAGGTCGATGCCCGGCCTGAGCACAGGGACTTGTTGCCCCGTGGTCTGTTCCATGAACCAAGCCACGGGGTGGGACACGGCCAGGAAGCGCACCGGCAACGCTCCCCAGTGGACATCCGGTGGCAGGGCCGAGAAGAGGTAGGCCCAGTTCTGGCAGTAGACCAGGCAGCGGGCGCCGACACGCAGGCCCGGCGCCAGGGCGTTGACCCAGCCCTCGGGCACGAGCCAGAGGTCGTGGGTGGTGAGTTCGAGTCCCTCCCAGGGGTGCACCGGGACGGCCGAGGCAGGTTCCGGGAACGGCCCATGCCCCTCGCGGGGGGCGAGCAGCACGTCGTGTCCAGCCTGGTGCAGGATGGCGGCGATCTGCAGGAGTACTGCCACACCGCCGGAGTGGGCGCGCAAGGGGGGGATGAAGACGTAGGTGCGCATGGGCAGGGCTATAGCTGAAATCGCCCCAAAGGGGAACGAGGCGCTCAGCTCCCTGAAGCGCAGACCGGCCTTGTACCGGGGGTCTGGGCGGCCAGGAAGCGCACCACCGTGTCGGTCTGGGCCGGCGTGAGGTTGGCGCCGTAGATGTTCATGCGTTTGACCCTGGCGAGCCACTTCTCCTCGGGGTCGTCGAGGCTGGCGCAGACGCGCTCGAGGCCGTGGCACGCGGCGCAGACGTTGTTCACGATCTGCTCGCCGGTGTCCAGCCGCATGCCCGCGGTGTTCACGCCGGCGCAGGAGAGCAGCAGGGACAGGAGCGGCGGCACGCAGACGGCTGCAAGCAAACGGAGACGCGGTATGGAAGAGGATTGTGGCATGGTGCTCTGATCCGCTGGGAACGTCCGCTCCGGCCCAGGTACGGGACCTGGGCCGGAGCGGCGGGGAAAAGGGTCAGCCTACCAGTGTTTCGCTGTAAGCGCGTTGCAGGGCCTTGAAGTTCTTGGGGCCGAGTTTTCCGCCAAAGCGGTCCATGATCACGGGCTCCATGGCCTCCAAGGGCACCACTCCAGCGGCCTTGAGCAGCGCGCCGAGCATGGTGGTGTTGGTGATGGGCACACCCAGTTCCTCGCGAGCCACGGTGTCGGCGTCCACCTGTCCGGCCTTGGGCCAACCGTATTTCTGTTTCAGCTCATCGGGGGAGAGCTTGGTGTTGGCCACCACCACGCCGCCCTCCTTGAGGCCTTCGGCCACGTCCACGATGTCCAACAGGCTGGGGTCGAGCACGAGCACGATGTTGGGCGCGGTGATCTTGTCGCGCACGCGGATGCGTTTGTCGTCCACGCGGACAAAGGCCACTACCGGGGCGCCGCGGCGTTCGGGTCCGAAGCTGGGAAAGGCCTGGGCGAACTTGCCCCCGGCGATGGCCGCGCGGGCCAGGAGTTCCGCCGAAGTCACGCCACCCTGTCCGCCTCTTCCGTGCAATCTGATCTCAAGCATGGTTTCCTCGCTGTTTGCCGCAGATGGTTCACGCCATGTCACAGAGACTGTCTGTGGACCAGCGACTGTTTGAGGGTTTCCTTGTCTATGTAGCGCACTTCCGCGCCCAATGGAATCCCCTGGGCCAATCGCGTGAGTTTCACACCGGAGAAATTGTCATGGACCATGTTGGCCACATAGGAGGCCGTGTTCTCGGACTCCAGGGTCGTGCCCAGGGCCAGGATCAGCTCCTTGACCCGCCCCTGCTCCAGACGTCTGCGCAGTCCACCCAAATCCAGGGCGTGTGGCTGCACGCCGTCAAGCGGGGCCACCAGACCGCCGAGGATCATGTACAGCCCCCGGTAGTAGCCGCCGTTTTCCAGGGCAAGCAGGCTATCCCATTCCGAAACCAGGCAGAGGGTCTCGTGGTCGCGACCAGGGTCGGCGCAGATACCGCAGGGGTCGGCGTCGGCCAATCCATTGCACATACCGCAGATCTTCAGTTCCTGACGCAGCTGAAGGATGCTCTGCCCCAGGGAGCGGGCCTTGGCCTCTGGCCACTTGAGGATGGCCAGGGCCATGCGCAGCGCCGACTTGGGACCGAGGCCGGGCAGTCCGGACAGCTCCGCCACCAGAGCCTGCAAGGGTTCAGGCAGGTCGCGCATGGGGGCTCTCTAGAACAAGCCGGGGATCTTGATGCCCCCGGTGAGCCCGCCCATCTCGACCTCCACCATTTCCTTGGACTTCTTGATGGCTTCGTTCACCCCGGCCAGAACCAAGTCCTCGAGCATGGCCACGTCGTTGGGATCCACCACCGAGGGATCGATCTTCACGCTTTGGATCTCCTGGCTGCCGTTGGCCACCACGGTGACCATACCGCCGCCGCTGGTTGCCTCCACGGTCTTGGTCGCGAGTTCCTCCTGGGCCTTGGCTATTTTCTTCTGCATGATCTGCGCCTGGCGCAGCAGATCGTTCATGCCTTTCATGGTCTTTCCCCTTGCTCCCCAATGGAGCGGAACAGGTTGTACCGCGGGCGAGGTGCCCCGGCGAAGTTTTTCACATCAATGGCCGAATTGGACAGACGAGCGGCAAGGTGCGCGCCTGGTGTTCAGGCTCCTGGTACGGGTCGCCACTCCAGAAGTTTGGCGCCCATCTCCTGCTGCAGGGTCTGCACCACGGGGTGCTCCTGCAAGACCCGCTTGCAAGCGTCGCTGCTGCCCGCCTTGTTGTTCTCCGGCGCTCTGGCCTCCAGTAAGGCGTGTTCCCCGAAATACTCCGCGACCATGCGCCGGAGCCAGGCGCCGAAGGTTCCGTCCAGCAGCATGCGGCGCTGTACCTCGCTCTTGCAGGCCAGGGACACGCAGCCGTCGCTGTATTGGCCGCTGGCCTGAAAAAGACGCGCCACGGGCTGTTCGTCGCCGGCCGCTGCCTCCTTGGCGTAGTCCAGGAACCCGGCCCATGTGCGCGGCTCGGCAGGGGACTCTAGGGCCGGGGCGGCTGTCTCCGCCCGCGGAGGCGGTGCGGTCGGAGCAGCAGTGGAGGTGGCCTGCCGGTGCTCATGTGGGGCGGGAGACTGCGCCTCGCCTCGCTGTCTGGGCGCGGGAGCCGATCCTCCGGGGCCGGCGGGACGGCCTGTTGGTGGAGCGGAAGCGCCCCGCGCGGGAGCGGGACCGCCACCCTGGGGCACCTGCTCCAGGGTGATCAGACTGGGCAGGAAGGCCAGATTCAGGAGCAACAACTCCAGGGCCATGGCTGGTTCCAGGCTGGTGAGCACGCGGCGTTGCCCCTCCACGGTGAGCTGCCAGCAGGCATGGATGTGGGGCAGGCTGAAGGCCTCGGCCCGTTGGAGCCATTCCCTGGTCTCCTCGGCCGTGAGTTCGAGCATGTCCGCGGCCTTGTCACCCACCTGCCTGAGCAGGAACAGGTTGCGCCAGACCATGGTCAGTTCGCGCAAGAAAAAGCCGAGGTCCAAACCCTGGTCCAGCAGCTGGCGCAAGAGAGCGTTGATGGCCAGGGGGTCCTGGTCGTGGATCGCCTGGAGCACATCGAAGAAGATTTCCTGTCCGGCCAGACCGAGCACGGAGCGCACGGCCTCGACCTCCAGGCGCTCCTCCCCAAGGGCCAGGGCTTGCCCCAGCAGGGACATGGCGTCGCGCACGCTTCCGGCGGCGCGTCTGGCCAGGAGCTGCACGGCGCGGGGATCGAAGGCCGCGTTCTCGGCATCGAGCACCTTTTCCAGGTGCGTCACCAGTTCCGGCTGGGTCAGTCGCTTGAAGCTGTAATGCTGGCAGCGGCTGATGATGGTGGGCAGGATCTTGTGCGGCTCGGTGGTGGCCAGCATGAAGGTCACATGGCGCGGCGGCTCCTCCAGGGTCTTGAGCAGGGCGTTGGCCGCCGGCACCGTGAGCATGTGGGCTTCGTCGATGATGAAGACCTTGTACCTGCACTCCATGGGGGCGTAGCCAATGTCCTCGCGGATACGCCGGGCATCGTCGATGCCCCTGTTGGAGGCGGCGTCGATCTCGATGACGTCCACGGACGCGCCCTGGGTGATCTGCCGGCAATGGACGCATTCGTTGCAGGGCTCCGGCGTGGGGGCCTGGATGCAGTTCACGGCCTTGGCCAGGATGCGGGCCACGGTGGTCTTACCCACACCACGCGTGCCGCTGAAGAGGTAGGCCGTAGCGATGCGGTCCTCGGCCGCGGCCCTGGAGAGGATGCTCTTGATGGTCTCCTGGCCTGCGAGGTCGCTGAAGCGTTGCGGCCGATAGGCCGCGGTGAGGGGGGCGCGGTTCATGGGTCACCGTGGTTGCACGTTGACCGGGGAAGCGTCGCGAGGGGCGCCTCCCCGGCAATTGTCCATGCTCATGTCCGGCGGTCCGCCGTATCAGGAACCTCTGCCGGAGGATGGGGCCATGTTCCCACAGACCGGGTCGGGAATCAAGCCGCGGATCACTCCGGGCTGCACGTCGGGCAGGTCCTGCCGCGCGACAGCATCAGACGGCGTAGCTGTGCAGCCAATGCTTGTAGGCGGGATTCTCTCCCTTGACGACCTTGAAGTACTCCTGCTGCAAGTGCCTGGCCACGGGTCCGGCGTGGCCGGCGCCGATCTGCCTGCGGTCCACCTCGCGGATAGGCGTGAGTTCGGCGGCGGTGCCGCAGAAGAAGGCCTCGTCCGCGCAGTAGAGTTCGTCCCTGGTGAATTGCTGCTCCACGACCTTGTACCCCAGGTCCGTGGCCAGGGTGATCAGGCTGTGCCGGGTGATGCCCTCGAGGATGGAGGTAAGCGGTGTGGTCTTGAGCACGCCGTTGCGCACGATGAAGATGTTCTCGCCCGTGGCCTCGGACACATAGCCGTTGACGTCGAGCATCAGCCCCTCGTCGTAGCCGTCGGCCTTGACCTCGGTCTTGGCCAGCACGGAGTTGACGTAGTTGCCCGAGATCTTGCCCTTGGTCATCATCACGTTGACATGATGGCGGTTGAAACTGGAGGTCTTGACCCGGATGCCCTTTTCCAGGGCCTCTTCGCCCAGATAGGCGCCCCACGGCCAGGTGGCGATGGCCGTGACCACCGGGTTGTCGCCGGGGTGCACGCCCATGACGCCGCAACCGATGAAGCTGATGGGGCGGATGTAGCCCGAGGCGAGCTTGTTGGCCTGGAGGGTCTGGACGATGGCCTCCACGATCTGCTCCTCGGTGAAGGGAATCCGCATGCGCACGATGTGGGCGGTATCGAAGAGGCGATGCACGTGTTCTTTCAGTCTGAACACGGCCGAGGAGCCGTCTGCGCACTGGTAGGCGCGGATGCCCTCGAAGGCCGAGACGCCGTAATGCAGGGTGTGCGTGAGCACGTGGACATTGGCCTCGTCCCAGGGGACGAGTTTGCCATCAAACCAAATGAATTCAGACTTCTGGACCATGCTTTTCCTCGTTGCGGTCTTGGGCGTGGATCACGGGGTGAGAACGCAGCATCTAACAATATTCTTGCGAAGCGGGCTAGGCTAAAACAAGAGAGCGGGCAGGTCAAGAAGGTGATAAACGATTTCAGGACAGGCGGATCGGCGGCGTTCATGCATCTGACCGCGCCGGGGGCGCTTGCCTTCGCCAAAAGGCTGACGTAGGCTGCGCCCGTTCGTTTGTTCCGCATTCATGAGCACCAGACGCATGGGAAAGGAGCTTTCCGTTTGATCGCGCAGCACACCGACGGCCACAACCCGCCGAACGCCAGCGGGCACGGGGAGCATTCCCTCACCGGGCAGGACATTCCCATCGTCGTCGTCACTTGGAACAGAGCGCGCTCCCTGCTGCGGCTGCTCGCGTCCCTGGACAGGGCCGTCTATCCCTGGGGCGTCGAGCTGATCATCAGCATCGACGGGCAAGGTTCCAGAGAGGTGCTGGATGCGGCGGAGCACTTCGTTTGGAGGCACGGGACAAAGACCGTCCTGAGGCGTGAGCAACGGCTGGGCCTGCGCGAACACATCCTCCAGTGCGGCGCCCTGGCCCTGGATCACGACGGTATCGTGCTTTTCGAGGACGACCTCTATGTGGCGCCCCACTTCTACCAGTTCATGCTCCAGACCCACGCCTTCTATAGGGACGAGGCGCGTGTGGCGGGCATCGCCCTGTACTCGCCGCAGTTCGAGGAGACCCCTGGCCTTCCCTTCGTCCCCCTGTACGACGGGTACGACGTATTTTTCTCGAGCCTCGCCTGTTCCTGGGGGCAGTTCTGGTCCAGACGGCACTGGGAATCCTTTGCCGCCTGGTATGCGGACAACGCCCTTTCCGACCTGTCCGAGGATTCGGCCCTGACGCCGGTGATCCGAGGTTGGCCCGCCACCTCCTGGAAAAAGTACTTCATCAAGTACATGATCGCGACCGACAGGTATTTTGTCTACCCCAGGATCTCCCATGTGACCAACTTCGGCGACAGCGGCGAGCATCACCAGGGCACGCGGGTTTTTCAGGTGCCACTGCCCCTCGCCGGTGGGGCGCTTCGGCTGCCGGCCTTCGACGATTCCTTGGCCAGATACGACTGCTACGGCGAACTGCTGCCCGGGATCATGCAGCGACTGTGCCCCGAGCTGGTGGCCTATGACCTGTGCGTGGATATTTACGGTGCAAGGGACGCGCTCTCCTGCCCCGGTGAATACATGTTGACCAGCAAGCCCTGCGACAGCGTCGTGAAGACCTGGGGCTTGGCGCTGAAGCCCCACGAGCTGAACGTGATCGAGAACATCCCGGGCGAGGCCATACGGCTGGCACCCAGGAGAGCGGTCCAGTTCCCCGAGGACTTCAAGCGCAATCGGCTGCTGAAGATGTCGGATTTCGAAGGCACCCTGGAATACTACTACGCATTGACCCGCAAGCACATGAAGAACCGCGCGCGGCAGTCCTTCATGGCCAGGTTATGGGCAGGGCTTCGGGGCAGGGGTTGACCACCCTCGGGGGGAGAGAGGGGCTCTTATGGGGCGTTGCCCCATGCTCTGTTCCACCTCCGCACCATCAGGGCTTGTTTGGGAATGGTCAGGTTCTGGTATCCAAAGCCCTGAAGGGGTGTCCCTGAATATAGTCCGGTCCAACGGGTAGGGTCGGAATCAGTCCTCGGCGAGTTCTTCGGGGCGCGAAGACTGCTCGGTTCGAGGGGCTTTCTTTGTCCCCGGTTCGAGAAAACGTTTCAGGGTCTCCCGCAGTGCCGGCAGTTCCACCGGCTTGGCCAGATATTCGTCCATGCCCGCCTCGAGGCAGCGTTCCCTGTCGCCGTTCATGGCCAATGCCGTGAGGGCCACTATGGGCACGTTTTCGCTCCCCTTCAGCTCCACACCGGAGCGGATGGATTGTGTTATCGAAAGCCCGTCCAGGTAGGGAAGCTGGACATCCATGAGCACAAGATCCACGTCGTGTTCGCGCAGGACTTCCAGTGCCCGGGTGCCGTTGGCGACGGACAGGACAGCATACCCCAGGGAGCGCAGCATGCGTTCCGTGGCCATGCGGTTGATGTCGTCGTCCTCCACCAGCAGTATCTGGCACTGTTTGCGAGGAGGCTGTTCTTGCCCGCCAGACACTGTATCCGCCTCCGTCGCGACTGTCGACCGCCGCATGGCCTGGGCCGGGAGACTGGCACGAATGGTGAACGTGAATCTGGCTCCCTTACCTGGGACACTATGTACAACAATCGTTCCCCCCAGGAGCTCCACCAACCTTTTCACGATGCTCAGCCCCAGGCCCGAGCCCTTTGCCCCGGATTGATGCCGCTGTCCCTGCACGAACGGTTGGAAGAGCCTGCCACGCAGGTTGTCGGAAATACCGGGACCCGTGTCGGCCACGCAGAAGCGCAGTAACAGGCTGTCGTCGGAGGCTTCCCTGGAGAGGGTGTCCAGGGACACGCGGAGTTCTCCCTGTTTCGTGAATTTCACGGCGTTGCCCACCAGGTTCTGGAGGATTTGGCCAAGTCGGATCTGGTCCGTGACAACGGCCACGGGCACCTTGTCGTCCACCTCCAGCACGAAGCGCAGGCCCTTGAGCTCCGCCTGGGTCTTGAGCACGCGCAGTTCGGTCTCGAGAAAGGCCTTGGGCGCGAATTCGTGTTCCAGCACTTCCACCCGCCCCGCCTCTACCTTGGCTAGGTCCAGGATCTCGTTGACCAGGGTCAACAGATTCCTGGAGGCAGTGATCGCATTGTCCAGATACTCGGTCTGCTCTCGATCCAGGATGGACATCTTCAACAACTGGAGCATGCCCAGGGTGCCGTTGAGAGGGGTGCGGATGTCGTGGCTCATGGCGGCCAGGAAGTGCGTCTTGGCCTTGGTGGCTGCCTCCGCCTCCGCCCTGGCCTGCTCGAGTTCCGCCATGGCCTGCCTGAAATCCGTGATGTCCCGGCCCACGTGCAGGACTTGCGCCACGAAGTTGTCGGCGTCTCTGGCAAGCACCGTGCTGCTCCAGGAATAGAACCGTCGGCTGCCGTCCGGCATGATCAGGGTACGTTCCATGCTGTTGGTCCTGCCGTCCTGGAAGGTCATGAGCGCGACACAGTCAGGGCAGGGTTTGCCCTTACCGCTGTTGAACACCTCGAAACAGTGGCGGCCCATTATGTCCTGGCCAAAGGTCTCGAAACATGCGTTATTGGCCCAGACAATGATTCGCTGTCTGTCGACGATGCTCAGTAGATCGGGCATGGCCCCAAGGATAGCCGCAAGCCGTTCTTCACTCTCATGCAGGGCCTGTTCGGAGCGTTTGCGGCGGATCACGCTCCACATGCCGTTCATGACGAGTTGTATGATCCGCACGTCGTCGTCGCCGTAATGCTCGGCCTTGTTGGCGACACCGGCGAGGGCCACGATGCGATCCCCCTGGATTACGGGAACGCCGAGATGGCGTGTGATGGGCAGATGTCCTTCCGGGGAGCCGCTTCTGCATGGCGAGGTCGCATAGTCGTTGGTGATGACCGGTTTGCGCTGTCTGACAGCCTCCCCCCATAGTCCAGTCGCGGAGACTGTGGAACTGGTCTGGATGTCGCGCACCGTGCATTGCTTCATGACGTTCGCGGACCAGGAGTAGAGGGTGAGTTCCGTCTCCTCCTGATTCATGAAGTAGATGTAGCCGACAGCGCTGCGTGTCAGTGCCACGAGGGCCTCCAGGGCCATGTCGGTGATGACGTGCTCGTCGCTGTCCGCCAATTGGGACATGGCGTGGAGTACTTCAAGACGCTTGGTGTGCAACTGCAAGCGTTGATCAACGCGCTTACGCTCGGTGATGTCCTGCAGTGTGCCGTGGGAGCGCACGGGCCGGCCCGCGTGGTCCAACGTCACCTCTGATCTGGCCTGGACATGACGGACGGCGCCGTCCGCGCGCACGATACGGTACTCCAGGGTGCCGGGCATTTCCGATGCCCCGCTGCTGTCGCTCTCCGCGAGTACCCGCTCCTTGTCGTCCGGGTGCAGGTGTTGGCGGAATACTTCATGCGAGGCCTTGATCGCGCCTGGTTCATGGCCCAGGATGCGAAAAATCTGTTCGGACCAGACCACGGCGCCCGTGATCAGATCGTTTTCCCAGCTGCCCATGTTGGCGATACGCTGCGCCTCCTTGAGCATGGCCTCGCTACGTTCCTGAGCCTTGCGGGCGGCCAGGTCCGCGGTCACATCCCGTCCCGCGCCCACCGTGCCGATCAATCTGCCTTGTGCATCGTAAAATGGGGCCTTGTGCACGTCCAGGGCCAGATACTCGCCGCGTACCAAGCCGTCCTCGAGAAAGCGTCCGGGTTTGCCGGTCCCGAGTGTCACGCTGTCGGAATCCACGCAGATTTCGCCAAAGGTGTGTACATGTCCCGCTGCACGCTCGCGCTTGGCGAAATACAGGTCGGTTTTCCCCAGAGGTTCGAGGGTGTCCCTGGCCTTGAGCAGCACGTCGCAGATGGCCTGATTGACGAACAGGAAACGTCCCTGGAGGTCCTTGGCCCAGAGCAGGTCGGGCAGGTTGTCCGCAAGACCGCGCATGAGCCCGGAAAGGTCCCTGAGCGCTTCCTCGGCTTCTTTACGTCGGAGCATTTCCCGCTCCAAATCGGCAATCGTCCTGGAGAGCGTTTGGGTGCGCCCCTGGACATAGGTCTCCAGTTCCCTGAGGTTGATCTGGAGCATGTCTTGCAACTGTCTCCATTCGGTGACATCGACGGCCGTACCATGCAGGGAACGTGGTCTGCCTCGGCCGTCCTTGACGACACCGATGTGCAGCACGATGTCACGGATTTCACCATCCCCGCGTCTGATCATGAACTCGAGGTCGGTCACGGGGTTGCCTTGAAGCGCATGGTCCAGGGCATTAGCCACATGTCGCCTGTGTTCATCGAGAACATGCCGAAGAAACAGTTCCGTGCAGGAGGTATTATCGTTGTGACCGGTATACCCCAACAACTGCCAGAACTCCTGGGACCAATGTTCCTCGCCGTCGGGCAATTCCCGCGACAAGGCGCCGAACCTGCTCCAGCTGTTGCATGAAAAAAGAGAGGGCCTGTCAGGGGGGGAACCTCTGTTCGCCTGTCCCTGGGGGGCGGTGGTGCCGTGCCTTGGTGCGAGAAAGAGGTTGGCGGGTTCGGTTTTCAGGGTCGTGCTGAGTTTCTGGATCACCTCGAACGACGGGGAGGACAGTCCGCGTTCTATGCGGCTGAGATAGGGCACTGCGATATCGGCTCCCTGGGCAAGCTGCGCCTGGGTCAGATTGCGGACTTTCCGCAGGTATTTGAGCCGCGCGCCAAAATGCTTTGACAGCATCGATGCTCCCCCCATACCATGTATGTATCTATGCATGGCACAGAGATGGAGCGAAGAAAAGAACCTCAGAGGTTTGTAGCGTTGTTCAACATGCGAGCATAATACGAATGACTGGAATAATTATACAGGCTATATATTTGATTACGCAGTCCTTGAAATGAGTATCCGATAGTTGTGACTCAAGCTCGCTGCGCTACCAGCCTTTTTGTCTGCACAGCATTGTGGACAGCATGTGCGCCATGGCGTATAATATGTGTACATCGTGACAAGTTTAACGAATGTTGAAGCTGTGTATCTTTTTGATAATGAACCTGTAAATCAGCACTCCAGTCATGGAAGTGGATCGAAAGAGCATGAGAGTATTGGCGCTGAATACAGTGATGTCATGGTGCACGATCACCCAGCGACAGGTGTGCCTGGCTCCGGCCACACTGCCGCGTTGTTGGCCGAGCGTATTGGGCGACAAGTACGTGCTTGGTCCTTGCCCTGCTTCCCTTTCTCCAGCAACGAGTCCTTCAACGAGGCGGAGCGGAGTCCCGGGCTACAGAGCCCAAGCATGTGGCCGCGTTGCACCGAGAGGTGGTCGGCTGGCTAGTCCAAGGTCGGGGCCGGCTCGTTGAGCAGGAGTGGCTTCCGGGCAGGCCGCCACTTCACGAAGAGCAGCCCGCCCACCACCGCGGTGAACGGAGCCACGGCCACCAGGCCAAGGCTGCCCACCACGGTCTTGAGCATTTCCGCGGCGATGAGGTTCATGTTCACGATCTGCCCCGGCGGGATGCCCTTGCTCAGCAGCACCATGAGCAGGGCCATGAAGCCGGACATGTAAGCCATGAGCAGGGTGGTGACCATGGTGCTGAGCATGGCGCGCCCCACCACGAATCCCGAGCCAATGAGTTCGGCCATGGTCAGATCGGGGCGTTTCTCGATGACCTCGCCCATGGCCGCGGCCACGTCGATGGCCACGTCGATGACCGCGCCCGAGGCCCCGATGAAGATGGCTGCCACGAACAGGCGTCCCAGGTCGATGTGGTCGAAGCCAGAGTAAAGCAGGGTCTCGGAAAAGGGCAGCACGGCGCCGTGGACCTTGAACAAAGGGAACAGCAGCAGGGCCAGACCGGCGGTGAGGCCCACACCCAGCAAGGCGCCCAGCCAGGCCACCATGGCCCGACGGGATACCCCGGCCACCAGGAACAAAGTGACGCCGGCGATGCAGACCACCACGGACAGGGCCAGGAGGATGGGATCCGCCCCCCGCAATACACCGGGCAGAAAGATCTTCCAGAGCAGGAGAACGGCAAAGGCAAAGGACAGCAACGCCCGCACGCCACCCCAGCCGCAATAGCCGATGAGCAACAGGGAAAAGGCCGCCAGCAAGTAGAATTCGATGCCCATGCGGTGATGGTCGTAGGCCCGGGCCGAAACGATGCCACCGTCGGCGTCGGTGGTCAGGATGATCCAGGCCTTGTCACCCATGGAAAAGACGTTGTCGCTCTCCATCTTGGCCATCAGGGTGTTGCCGGCCGTGATTTCACGCCCCTTGTGGGGGCCTGTCTCCAGGCGCACCAGCAGCGTCTGGGAGCCGCCCTTGACAAAGCCGTATTGCTGCAAAAGGGTATTGTCCACCTCCAGGACCTCAGCCCGGTAGCGGGGCTCAGGCTTGGCATAGGGGCTGACGAAGAGATCCGGCAGGAGCAAGAGCAGGGCGATGCCTCCGGCCACCAGCAGGGAGAAAATCGTGTCACGGTGTTTGAGGTACTTCATGGCTGTCGCCTTTACTGCGCTGTATGAGGGGCGGCGGGGCGGACCCGAGCTTACCCGGGCACACCCCGCCGGAACGGGGGTTGGGGCAGGAACCTGACTACATGGCCAGGCCGGTGATCTCCATCATCTTTTTGTATATGTCGGTCTGGTCATAGTAGCCGTTGAACTTGTCGGCGGACACGCCCAGGGCCGAGGTCTGCACCGGCACGCCGGTGTGGGAGTAGGTGGTCCAACCAATGCCGGCCTTGTTGTTCAGGATGGTGGTCAGTTTCACGGACAGGGGCTCGTAGCCGCCGTAGAGCAGGTAGGTCAGGTCATCCTTGGCACGCACTTCCTCGCCCTTCATGCTCTGGGCAAAGGCGTCCCGCAGCACTGCCAGTTCCAGATCGGTGAGCGCCATGCTGTATTTGAGTTCTTTTTCCGCAGCCTTGGCTGCCTTCTTGGCAGCGTCGTCGGCACCGTCGGTCTTGCCCGCGGCAACGGCCTGCTCCAACTTGGCCTTGTCCTCGGCGGAGAGCACGTAGAGGCCGAAGGCCTCCTGGATCAGAGACAGCATGTCCTCGAACTTCGCGGTTTCCGGGGTGTGGGCCGAGCGGTATGCGTCCACCTTCTTGCCAAACTCGATGTAGCTCATCGTCTGGTGCTGGATCTTGTCCACGAAAGAGGCGTACTGGGTGCCGGCAAAACCGATGGTCATGCCGCCGGTCTCGTGATCGCCGGTGACCACGATCAAGGTCTCGTTGGGGTGTTTTTCGTAGAACTTCACTGCTTCGACAATAGCCTCATCCATGGCCAGGGTGTCGTGAATTGCGGCGGCCGCGTCGTTGGCGTGGCAGGCCCAGTCGATCTTGCCACTCTCGATGCCCATGAGGAAACCATCGGGATTGTCCAGGAGTTCGATGCCCTTGGCCACGTACTCGGCCAGGGTGACGTGCTCGTCGCCGACCTGGTCGATGCTGTAGTACATGGCAGCATCCTTATCCACGTTCGCGTTCATGGCGATGACCTTGTCGCCGGGCTTCACGGCGTCCAGGCCCTCGCGGCCCACGATGATCGTATAGCCGTTCTCCTTGGCCACATCCAGAGCATTGGGCTTGGCAGGGTCCTTCTTGTCGCTGGGGGATTTCAACTGCCCCCCGGCAAAGTAGTCGAAGCCGGAGTTGGCCAACTGCATGGAGATGTCGTACATTTGGTTGCGGCTGGGGACCTTGGCGTAGAAGGCGGCCGGTGTGGCGTGGTCCAGGGACACGGTGGAGATCACGCCCACCTTCATGCCCTGCTTCTTGGCCACTTCGGCGATGGTCTCGTAGGCAACCTTGCCGTCGTAGTCCATGTTGATGACCCCGGATTTGGTCTTGAAGCCAGTGGTCAGGGCCGTGCCCGTGGACGCGGAGTCCGGGATGACGCTGGACAGGTCGTAGGTGGTGTTCACCCCCTGTGCCGGGAAGGTGTTCATTACGAGCTTGGCCTCTTCGGGGCGGTTCAGCCCCTTGTTGCTGGCCAGAAACAGCTCGGCGGCGTTGCGCTGCGGGATGCCGGTGCCGTCACCGATGAACAGGAACACGTACTTGGCGTTGGTCGCCCAGGCGGCCGTGGGACAAAGGCTCGCGACGCACAGCGCCAGAGCCAGGACTGCAAACATTCTCTTGTGCATGGAAATCCCCTCTTTTCTGTGAAAAAGTCAGCGGCTGGTTGCCTCACTCACTCCGCATCGAATACATCCCACATGTGACGACAACGTTGTTTTTGGTGAAGGGAGAGTGAAGAAAGAGAGACAATGTCGTGACGATGCGCAAGGATGCAATAGGCCATGGCGGTAAATGGATGCATTGCAACATCGGCGTGCATTGCAATAACCAGACGTAACGAATACCGGTTACAACAACTGCATTGGGCTCGGGCCAAGACGTGACAAAGGGGGCGCATTGACCAAGGGCGCCGGCGTCATGCTGTTTTGGGGAATCGCTGGGGCGTGGCGGGATGTGGTTGGATAAATAAATGGCGGAGAGGGGGAGATTCGAACTCCCGGTGCCGGGTTAGGGCACACACGATTTCCAATCGTGCACCTTCGGCCAGCTCGGTCACCTCTCCGCAAAAGAATCTTTTACGTCACACAAGGAGCTTTTGCAATCACTTTTTCATGCTGGAATCATGGGCAGACAGCCGACAGGGGGCGATCACGTTCAGGGCAGGCCTGTGTCAGTGGCTCGAAACTCTGGGTCTTGGGCTGATATCCCAGGAGTTGCCCCGTCTCCATGTCGAAGTACCAGCCGTGCAGGTGCAGTCGGCCGGCCCTGACGCGCTCCGCCAGCCAGGGAAATGTCAGCAGGTTGTCCAGGGATTGCAGGATGCCGGCCAGCTCGCACGCCTTACAGGCCTTGGGGTGTCCTGCGTCGAAGCGTGATAGGACCTGGTCGCGCACGCTCCCCATGATCGAGAGCCAGTTGCCCACGAACTCGCTGTCCCGCGCCGCGTCGTCCTCGACCAGGGCCTTGATGCCGCCGCAGGAGCTATGGCCGAGGATGATGATGTTCTCGACCCGCAAGACCTTCACGGCATATTCGATGGCCGCGGACACGCCATGTAATCCCGGGTCCGGTTCATAGGGGGGCACGATGTTGGCGATGTTACGTACGACAAAGATATCGCCCGGACCGCACTGCATGAGCAGCGAGGGATCGGTACGCGAGTCGCTGCACGCCACCACCATGGTGGAGGGTTTCTGCCCCTTGGCCAGTTCGGTAAAGGGCGAGTTCTCGCAACAGAAGTACTCGTCCCTGAAGCTCCTGAACCCGGCGATAAACTGATTGATTTCTTTCATTTTCCTCTCACTGAAAAGACAAGGATCAGCCTAGGGCGCGCGCGAGTCTCGCGCCGGCGGCCCTGGCCTGTTCCAGAGACCCCTGATGCTCCTTGACCACGCCGCGGTCAAAGAGCCGCAAGATGGCGATCTCTTCCAACACCTCGTAGCCCAGGGCCTCCAGGGGGAGGCGCATGGCTTGCATGACCACGCCCATGTCCTTCTTGTCCTCCTGCTCGGCAATGGCCGCGATCACGGCCTTCCTGCCCTGCCCCGCGAGCCTGCTGGACCAGGCGCGCGGCCTGGTGTCCTCGAAGTCGTAATAACAGTAGAGCCGGTCGATGAAGGCCTTGAGCCAGGCCGTGACATTGTAGTTGTGTACAGGCGAGACCAGGACCAACCCCTTGGACTCCTGGATCAGGGGGTAGAGCAGCGTCATGCCATCCTGAAACCTGGTGCAAATCTTGTCCTTCCGGCATTTTTCGCAGCCGATGCAGGGTTCATAGCGGTAGTCGCGCAGATGCACCGCTTGTCCGACTTCGCCCGCCTCGCGCACACCGGCCATGACCGCCGCCAGCAGCGTATGGGAGTTGCCCCCTTTCCTGGGGCTGCCCTCGACGCCAAGAATCATCTCTCCCTCCCTGTCCCGGGCACAACAGATGTCTGTTCCGGCTCATGCCTCAAAGTGTACACGGCAAACAGCCCAATCTCAACCCTCTGTTGAAAGGAGGGAATCGGTGCCTGGCGTTACGGAATACCGCGCCGGCTCAGGCCTCTGGCTGCTCCGTGCCCTGGTTCAGGATATCGAGATAGCTGGTGTAGCTAAAGACGCGGTTCCGCTTCTGCCGGGTAAGCTCCCGCACCATGCCCAGATTCATGAGCTGGACCAGGCTTTTATTCACCGTGGCCGGAGTCAGGTCCGTCTTCTCCACCAGCACGGCTGCCGTGGCGATGGGGCGCTCCTGCAGGGCCCTGTGCACCCGCAAGGTGGAGGCCGCAGCCCGGCCGATGGCGCCGATACGCTGGTGGTGGTGACCTGATATCGCCCCTGCATGCCGCGCTGCATGGTGCTCCCAACCTAAAGCAAGAAGTGTGGTTATTTTACGTTGGCTGGAAGGTTAAAATAACCTTGCAACGAAATATACTTTCAGGCCTCATCCTGAAACAAGAACTGCTACCTGACAAGAAAGCCGGCTGCGGCCTAGAGTCCGTGCTTTTTCATCAGGCGATAGAAGGTGCGGCGGGGGATGCCGGACTGGCGGGAGGCCTCGGAGATATTGCCGTCGGCGCGGCGGATGTATTGCTGCAGCTCCTTTTTCTCGAACATGGCCATGACTTTGTCCCGGTCGCCCTTGAAGCCTTCCGGCGGAGCGAAGCCCGGGCGGGGAGTTACGTGGACCGAAGCATCACCGCCCCCGCCTTCTGATACAGGGCGTTGGATCTGCATGGGCAGCTCCGCGGGGGTAAGCTCCTCCTTGCAGAGGATCACGGCGCGCTCGATGACGTTTTCCAGCTCGCGCACGTTGCCGGGCCAGGCGTAGCCGCGCAGCAGGGCCATGGCCTCGTCCGTGATGCCCTTGACCTTCCTGTTGACCTTGATCTCGGCCTTGGTCACGAAATGATAGGCCAGGTACGGCAGGTCCACCAGGCGCTCGCGCAAGGGGGGCAGGGTGATGGTGAAGGTGTTGAAGCGGTAGTAGAGGTCCCGGCGGAATTCGCCCTTGGTCACGGCAACGTCCAAATCCCTGTTGGTTGCGGCGATGACCCGCACCTCGACGTTCCTGGGCCGTGTGCTGCCCACGCTGCGGATTTCGCCGGTTTGCAGGAAGCGCAGGAGCTTGGCTTGCAGCTCCAAATGCATGTCGCCGATCTCGTCGAGGAACACGGTGCCGCCGTCCGCTTCTTCCAACAAGCCTTTGCGGTCCTGCTCCGCCCCGGTGAAGGCACCCTTCTTGTAACCGAACAACTCGCTCTCCATGAGTTGGGAGGCCAAGGCCGTGCAGTTGACGGTAATGAAGGGGCGGTTGCGCAGTCTGCTCTGTTGTTGCAACAGACGGGCGGCAAGGTCCTTGCCCGTGCCGGTCTCGCCCAGAAAGAGCACCGTGGTGGGCGTGGGCGCTACCTTGGCGATGAGTTCCTGTACCAGCAGGATGGCCTCGGACTTGCCGACCATGCGCTCCTCCAGGGGGGCGTACTGGTCGATCTCCCGTTTGACCGCGCGGTAGCGGTCGGCCATGCGCTCCCCTTTGCGTGCGGCAGCGGCGAGGATGCGCACGAGCCTGGCCGGAGCGCCACGAAAAACCAGAGCGTCTTCAGGTTTGTGGCGCTGGATGCCGTCCATGATCGAGACCTCGTCCGTGGTGTCGATGATCAGGTCGAGGTTCGGCTCCTGGGCCAGGAGTTCCAGCGAGGTAGCGAAGGCAGCGTCCAGCTCCCCGGCGATTTGGGGGCTGATGGCGTCCTGAAAGGGGTCGATGAAACCGGCCAGTTCCACGCCGGGAATGCCGGCCAGGGACTCCAGGAACCGACCGCAACGCTTGCCCGAGCCCACCACCATGATTGTGATCTGTTTGCTCCGCCACATGAACCCAGTATAGCGGAGAGAAGTAAAAAAGTCTCGAGTGGGGAGCGAGGTCGGGGGGCGATGCCCAGCCAGCGCCCCCGGTCGCGGTGTCTTGTGTTAGGTCCTGTTTGCGGCCTTGTTGAAGGCCTCCAGGCGCTGGGCGTAGGGCGGGAAGTTGAAGAACGCCGAGCCCGAGACCAGGACGTCGGCGCCGCACTCAAGCAAGGTGCGGATGTTGTCCGGGGTCACGCCGCCGTCCACCTGGATCAAGGTCTCCAGGTTCCGGGAGCGGATAATCCGACTGAGCTGTCGGATCTTGTCCAAGGCCGAGGGGATGAACTTCTGCCCTCCGAACCCTGGGTTCACGCTCATGATCAGCACCATGTACAGCTGCGGCAGGATGTATTCGAGCACATCGAGGGGGGTGTGCGGGTTCAGCGCCACTGCTGGCTTGGCGCCCAGGCGGGCGATTTCGCTGACGCAGCGCTCCAGATGGGTTTCGGCCTCGGCGTGCACGCAGATCAGCTCGGCGCCGGCGTCCACGAACTCCTTGAGGTAGCGCGAGGGAGTCTCGATCATCAGGTGCACGTCGAAGAACAGCCCGGAGTTCTTGCGGCATGCGGCGATGACCGGGGGGCCGAAGGTGATGTTGGGCACGAACAGCCCATCCATGACGTCCCAGTGGACCCAGGAAAGGCCGGCGTCCTCAAGGGTCGTGAGTTCTTCGGCCAGGCGAGAGAAGTCCGAGGACAGCAGCGATGGGCTGAGGATGAAGCGGGAATCTTGCATGTGCTTTCTCCGTGGGTGCAGGCGGTTGAGCGCTATCCAGCCAAAGGCGCCGGGGGTTTGATGTGTTCGATGACACGTTTGAAGGCGGTCATGGCCTCCGAGGTTTGCAGGGCTTTGATCTCCTCGCGCTCGACGTAGACAATGGCCCCGCAGGGGCACATTTCCACGCAGGCAGGGACCAGACCCTGGGCGCGGCGTCTGGCGCACATGTCGCACTTGAGAACAGGGGTCTCCCGGCCGGTGCAGAACAGCGCGGCAAAGGGGCAGGCCACCAGGCATTCCTTGTTATCACATTCCACGCACTTCAGGGGATTGAGGAGCACGGCACCGTCTTCATCCTTGCGCAGGGCGCCCCTGGTGCAGACCTTCATGCATTTTGGGTTGTCACAGTGCTGGCAATAGAGCGGCATCATGACACCGTCCCTGGTGCGGGTCATGTGGATGCGTGGTTGGCGGTGGGTGAAGGCGCAGACCATTTCGCAGGTCTCGCAGCCGATGCACTTGCCGTAGTCGATGAACAATCGCTTGGACATGGCCTTCTCCGTACTTCATGGCGCCCCGGACAGCAGGGTTTGGATCAAGGGTCAGATCAGCGCGCCGGGCTCGATGAAGTCCTGGTCATAGTCGTACTCCGCGATCCTGTTCTGGGCCTGGAGGTCCAGCCAATTGGTCAGGGAGCGGGCCGCGCGCATGCCACTGTAGATGGCCTTGCCGATCTTGCTGGGGCCGGTGAGGGCGTCGCCGGCCACGAACACGCCATCCATGCTGGTCATCTGCAACCAGTGCACCTCGCCCTTGCGCAGCTTATCAAGGCCAAGCTCCCCGGCAAAGGGGAGGGTAGGAACCTCGCCGATGGCTGCCACCACATAGTCCACGGGCAGGACGTGTCGGGAGCCTTCATCCGGGATGGGGCAGGCCCTGCCGGATTCGTCGGGTTCGCCCAGGCGGCATTGCAGCAGCTCGATGCCTTCGACCTTGTCCGTGCCGGTGATGCGCGTGGGCGTGACTAGCTCCTTCCAAATTGCGCCGGTCTTGATCAGCTGGTCGATCTCGAAGGTGCCGCAGGGCGCCTCCTTGCGGGTGCGGCGGTAGAGCATATAGACAGTTTCAGCGCCGCGGGCGAGGGCGCTGTGTACCACGTCCACGGCCGAGTGTCCGGCGCCGACCACGGCCACGCGCTTGCCTTGCACGTCGAGGGGTTGAACGGTCTTGACATTGTAGTGCAGGGCGCGGATGGGGAAGAGGTATTGCAGGCCGGAGAAGACGCCAGGGAGCTGTTCCCCGGGAATACGCAGCTTGCGCGAGGACCAGGTGCCGGTGCAGATCATCACGGCGTCGTTATCGTTGGTCAGTTCACCCAGGCTGACCATGTCCTCGGTGAAGTGGTCGCCGGTGTCCTCGTGCAGGGCCTTGGTGCCGCAAATCTTGGTGCGCATGTGCAGCTTCACGCCATAGCGCTGCTCGAGGACCTCCACGCCCTTTGCCACGCGCTCCTCGGGGATGCGGTGGCCGGGGATGCCGAAGACCATCAATCCACCAGGCTTGGGCAGCTTGTCGTAGAGGTGCACCTCGTAGCCCTGGCAGGCTAGGTAGCCGGTGGCGGCAAGGCCCGACGGCCCCGCGCCGATGATGGCCACGCTACGCCCCAACGGTTGGGGTGGTTCCTTGCACAGATAGGCGAAATTCATTCCCTCGGACATGGGTACCTCCTTTTGCATCTTGGTCACCCCCGCAGCAGGGCGTTGACCTGGGCCACCACGTTTTCCACGCTGAAGCCGAACTTTTCGAAGAGTTGCTTGCCTGGGGCCGAGGCACCGAAGCGGTCCATGCCCACCACACGCCCCTGCAATCCGACGTATTTGTACCAACCGGTGGTGCTGCCGGCTTCCACTGCCACGCGGGCAGTGACATCCGGGGGCAGCACGCTGTCTCTATAGGCTTGGTCCTGGGCCTCGAAACGTTCCAAGCAGGGCATGGAGAGCACGCGCACCCTGCGCCCCTGTTTCTCCAGCTCGGCCTGGGCCTGCACGACCAGGGCAACTTCCGAGCCCGTGGCCATGAGCACGGCCTCGGGTGTGCCGTCGCAGTCCTCGAGCACGTAACCGCCCCTCTTGATGGCGGCGCGGGTGGCCTCGTCTCGAGGCATCTGGGGCAGGCCCTGCCGGGACAGGGCCATGGCGCTGGGGCCGTTGCGGCGCTCCAGGGCGCACTTCCAGGCCACGGCGGCCTCCATGGTATCGCAGGGGCGCCAGACCTCGAGGTTGTCGATGAGCCGCAGGGACTGCACGTGTTCGTAGGGTTGGTGCGTAGGGCCGTCCTCGCCCACCCCGATGGAGTCGTGGGTCAGGACCCAGATCACGCGGGCGTGCATCAGCGCGGCCATGCGGATGGCGTTGCGGGCGTAGTCGGAAAAGACCAGGAAGGTACCACCGAAGGGGATGAAGCCACCGTGCAGGGCCAGGCCGTTCATCATGGCGCCCATGGCAAACTCGCGCACGCCGTACTCCAGGTAGTTGCCCTGCCAGGTACCGTTGTTGAGCAGCACGGCCTGCTTGCCTTTGGTACAGTTGGAGCCGGAGAGGTCGGCCGAGCCGCCCAGCAACTCCGGCAGCATCGGCGCGAAGCCGTTGATGGCCACCTGTGAAGACTTGCGCGTGGCCATGGCGCCTTCATTGGCAGCCAGGCTGTCCAGGAACGCCTGGGCCTGACCGGACCAGTCCGCTGGTAGATCCCCGGCCATGCGCCTGGTGAATTCAGCGGCCAGCTCGGGGTGGGAAACCCGGTAGGCGGCGAAGAGTTCGTTCCAGACGGCCTCGGCCCTGGCACCCCGGCCACGGGCGTCCCAAGCGTCGTAGATTTCCCTGGGGACCACGAAGGGCGGGTGCTCCCATTCCATGTGCTCGCGGGATTCGGAGAGTTGTTCCGGCTTGAACGGGGAGCCATGGCAGGAGGAACTGCCCTCGGCGCTGGGGCAGCCACAACCGATGCGGGTCTTGCAGCAGATCAGGCTGGGCCTGGAGGTCACGGCCCTGGCTTCCTGGATAGCGACCCTCAGTGCCTCGGGATTGTGGCCGTCCACGTTACGCACCACGTGCCAGCCGTAGGATTCGAAGCGGCTGGGGGTGCGGTCGGCGAACCAGCCCCGGACGTCGCCCTCGATGGAGATGCCGTTGTCGTCGTAAAGCGCGACGAGTTTACCCAGGCCCAGGGTCCCGGCCAGGGAGGCAGCCTCGTGGGACAGCCCTTCCATCATGCAGCCGTCGCCCAGGAACACGTAAGTGTTATGGTCCACGATATCGAAGCCGGGGCGGTTGAACTGCGCGGCCAGGACACGTTCGGCCAGGGCCAGGCCCACGGCGTTGGCGATGCCCTGCCCCAGGGGACCGGTGGTGGTCTCCACGCCGGGAGTCTCACCGTGTTCAGGATGCCCCGGAGTCTTGGAACCCAGTTGCCGGAAATTCTTGATGTCCTCGATGCTCAAGTCGTAGCCGCTGAGGTGCAGCACGGCATAGAGCAACATGGAGGCGTGTCCGTTGGAGAGCACGAAGCGGTCACGGTCGGCCCAGTGCGGGTTGCCCGGGTTGTGCTTGAGAAAATCATTCCAGAGCACTTCGGCCATTTCGGCCATGCCCAGGGGTGCGCCCGGGTGGCCCGAATTCGCCTTGGAGACGGCGTCCATGGCCAGGGCGCGCACGGCGTTGGCAAGCTGTTTGCGGGACGGCATGAGGCCTCCTTTTCTGCGTTTTCCTTGCGGAGAACATGTTGGGTTCAGGTCTGTACGTTTCGTTGCATCCGCTCCCAAACGGAGCGCGGGCGCTGGCGTGGGACCATGCGGGTTTCCCGTCCGTACCGCAAGACATCAAGAAGTGTACCAGCATGATCGGGGCCTTGTCCGGCAGGCAAATGTATCTAGAATTCAAAACGTTGAAAATCAAGGTCTGTGTGGATCGCGCTCGAGGTGTGTCACCTGTGACGCACACCAGGGTTTGGAGCTGGCGTTTGGTGCGCCGACAGTGGCACACTTCCCGGCTCAGCGGGTGAAGAAGTCGATATAGCCCAGAAAGGAAGACAGGTCCTCGCTGGGCAGGGCCGAACCCACAAGGATACCGGAGATCCAGGCCGCGTTGTGCGGTCGGCGTTTGGCGCTGCGGATCAGGCTGTCGATGGCCTTGGGTGTGCGCAGTTCCAGGAGCCGGTCGGACATCTTCAGGCCGGGGCCGATGTTGCGCCAGAGCTGGTCGGCGTAGGGCATCAAGCCCTTGCGGTCGAGGCTTCCTCCATGGTCCAGGGCCTTGGCAAGGGCCGTGGCGGCCAGCTTGCCCGAGAGCAGGGCATTGGCCACGCCCTCGGAGCTGCACGGATTCACCAGGCCGGCGGCGTCACCCACCAGCATGAAGCCGTTGCCGTGCACCTGGCGCATGGTGTTGCCCACAGGCAGGATGGCGGTCCGCAGAGGTTCGAGTTCCTCGGCGAACTCGAAACGGTCGCGCAGGCGCTCCGTGCGCAGGAGTCGTTGCAGGGCGCGGCGCGGCTCGATGCGTTTGTGCACAAGACCGTGGACAGGGATGGTCAGCCCCACGTTGGTCAGGCCGCTCTCGGTGGGGTAGATCCACAGATAGCCGGGCAGGATGTCCTCGAAGTAGTGCACCTCGAGGCAGCCGGTCATGCCCAGGACGTAGCGGTAGTAGGCGCGTGCGGCGAATGAGCGCCACTGTGGATAGCGGGGAACGCCCATGGTCTTGGCGACCAGGGAGTGGAAGCCGTCGGCGCCGATGAGCATCCGTGCGTGGTGGTACGAAACACGCCCCCCGCCGCGTTCCGCCGTCACGCCCACGGGGCGCCCCTCTTCCAAGTGTATCTCGGTGACCTCGCACCAATCAATGACGTCGGCCTTGGCGGCCGCGGCGTGCAGCAGCAAGTCGTCCAGGATCACGCGGCGGCAGATGATGCCTGTCACCGGGGTGTCCTTGTCCACTTTGGCCAGGGGCACGGTGACGCTGCTGCCGCCGGGCGCCACATAAGTGATCCGGCTCACGGCCATGTGCGGCGCGCGCAGCAATTCGCCCAGCAGACCGAGTTCATCCAACAGGGCGATGCTGGTGGAGGAGAGGGCGTCGCCGCAGAGCTTGTCCCTGGGGAATTTCTTGCGCTCCAGGAGCAGGACGCGCAGGCCGAGCCGGCTGGCGTGCAGTGCGGCGCCGCATCCTGCCGGCCCTCCGCCCACGATAATGGCGTCGTAAACGTCAGGCATGGGCGCGGGGCGATGTGGGTTCAGGGATGACAGTTCGGCTCATTGCTCCTGTGTACACGGGAGGGGCCGATTGGTCCAGTGTGACGGCGTCTGGACCGCCCTTTATCGATCGCGGGCGGGGGATAGGTCACCGTTACTCCAAGACCCTGTCCATCGCGACCTCGAAGGCCTCGATGGAGTCGGCGTGCAGCACTGCCACACCGAGCTGGTTCAGAACCTCGAGGTCCTCGATGGCCTTGCATTTCTCCCAGACCCGTACGGGCACGGAATGGAACCACGCCTGCAACTGATTGAAAAGCAGGCGGCAGGCCCCCTCCTGGCGGCCTTGTGTCATGCCCTTTTCCATGCCCTTTTCTATGCCTTGTGTCAGGCCGCTTTGAAAGGCCTCTGGAGATAGTTCGGCGGCGATGTTTCTCATGATGACGTCTCCTTCCGGTATCCTGGACAGCTCATGGACGAGCTGCTCCCGGTTGATGTTCGGTCGCACGGACATGACATAGCGAAAAAATTGCTCGATGGTCTTTGTGGCGGACTGCGGCCCCAGTGCCCCCATAAGCAGGGCGACCAGTTCCACCACCTTGGACAGGGGCGCACCGGTGGACATGGCCCGGAGCAAGAGCATGCCCGCCTTGGTCGCGATGTCACCCTTGATCTCGTTCTCCTCCATGTGGGAGAGGTCGTAGACCAGCAGGCGGTAGTCGGGGATGACCCCACCCAAAGGGGGCGGGTGCGGGATAAGTTCGCGTATGGATTTGACGTCCCAGGGCTTCTTGCCGTGGTAGATCACGATGGGAATGACAACGGACAGCTGATCGAAGGGGTGGGCGTTGGCCAGTTCCCGCTCCCAAAGCATGACCATGTAGCGCAGAATCTGCAGGGCGCAGGCCGGGGACGGCGCGCTCTTGTGCTCCAGGAGGATGTAGATCTGTCCTGGGCTGCCGTCGCTCAGGGCGCAGCTGAAGACCAGATCGGCGAAGAAATGGTCCAGGCCGTCGGCCAGGAAGCTCTCCTGCGCCGGCTCAAGGGAGTCGAAGTCGATGCAAGCCGCCACGTCGGCCGGCAGGTTGTGCCTCAGGAAACTAGCGGCCCTGGCGGGGTTCTCATAGTACTTCTTGAAAAAAGCATCGTGGAGGTTGTTCACCTTTGCGCACATACCAGAAAAGTACGTCAGGAGCCGCGTCGAGGCAAGTGCTTTGCCCGCTGGATTCGGTGCCTTTGCGAGCGGTTTTGCGGGGTGGAAGCTCATGGCTGTGGGTCTGCTGGAAGTGGTTCCTGGACATTTCTCGGTCGGACTGGCAAAAATTCCCTCAACCACCCCATGCATTGTGTGAGCAACGTTTCGTTTTCCGGCGCCTTGGATCCACCGCACGGCACGAACACCTCCGTACACGGGGAGCAGGAATGGGCGATACACGGGAAAGAATCCAACACGGGAGGACGCGGGACAGATGAACGGCGCGCGGGGTTTTCGCATCCTGGGCAGGGAGTCCTTGCTGGCGCTCTGCTCCATCCTCGCGGTCTTCCTGATCTTCGAGGCCTTTTATCGCTACGGCCAGGCCACGACCGACGGTTTCGGCTTCACCCTTTCGGCGCAGCGCTGGTTCAAGAAGCATTGGCGCCCCTTGAACAGCTTTGGCATCCGGGACGTGGATCACGACTTCCGGATAGACCGCTGTCGCGTCTTCGTGGTGGGGGATTCCTTCGTGGCTGGCCACGGCATCGAGGAGATCGACGACACCTTCGGTCGCCGCTTGGGCAGAGAGAGCGCCCTGGACTTCGACGTGGTGCTCGTGGCCAGGAACGGCCTGGACACCAGGGACGAGTATGAACTCATGCGCTCCCTGGGAGTGGAGCCGCAGCTCATCGTGCTCTCGCATTTCGTCAACGACGTGGAGGGCGCCTTCATGGACGCGGGACTCACGGCGCCCGACATGCCGGGCATGCCTCGCGGGCCTCTGGCGGTGGTGAACCACTCCCACTTCCTGAATCACCTCTACTGGCGGGTGTTCATGACCCCGAGCGTCAAAAAAGCCTCGGCTAGCTATCTGAAGTGGCTCGAGGCCGGCTACGCCGACCAAGTTGTCATGGACCTGCACGGGCAACGTCTGTCTCTGTTTACGGAGTACGCCCGGGAACACGGCATTCCCCTCGTGGCGGTGGTCTGGCCCGTGCTGAGCGACGTGGCCGGAACCAGGCGCTTCACCGCACCCATCGTCTCCTGGTTCAGGGAGCGGGACGTGCCGGTGCTGGACCTTGCCGAACGGTTCCAGGGCCGTCCGGCCGAGGAACTGGTAGTCAATCCCTTCGACGCGCATCCCAACCTCGAGGTTTCGGCGGAGGTGGCCGGCTTGCTGCTGCCCCTGGTGGAGGAACTGCTGCCCCGGCCGTGCGGGGGGACTCACTGGCCATGAGCGCGCGGGTGATTATGGGCGATCAGTGGATCAGGTTGGGCAGGAAGAGGAAGAGCTTTGGGAAGAGCAGCATCAGGGCCACGCACACGGCGTAGGAGATCAGGAAGTAGCAGATGCCCCGGAAGACCTGCTGCATGGGCACGCCCGTGGCCATTGAGGAGACGATGAAGACGCTCACGCCCACCGGGGGGGTGGCCGCGCCCATGGTGGTGACCACGGTGATGACCAGGGAGAACCAGAGTGGATCAAAGCCCATGGTGGCGGCCAGGGGGAAGAAGATGGGGATGGTGATCAGCAGCAGGGCCAGGGCGTCCATGATCATGCCCCCCAGACCGTAGACCAGGCAGATCAGCACGATGATCATCCAGGCCGGCACAGGCAGCGAAGCCACCAGGTCGGCCACCTCGAAGGGCACCCGTGTCACGGCCAGGAAGCGCCCGAAGATCACGGCGCCGGTGACGATCATGAAGATCATGCTGGAGACGCGCAGGGTGTCGATCACGGCATCGCGCAGTCGTTTCAGGCTCATGTTGCCCCCCAGGCTGGTGATCAGCAGGGAGAGCAGTGAGCCGGCCGCTCCGGCCTCGCTGGGCGTGAAGAATCCGGCGAAGAGCCCGCCCATGACCAGGGCGAAGAGCATGAGCATTTCTATGGAGCCTGGCAGGGAGGCGAACTTTTCCTTCCAGGTGGTGGCCTCTCCGGCCGGCCCCCATGTGGGGTGCAGCCGGCAGAGGATGGTGATGGTCAGCAGGAACAGCAGCACGAGCAACAGCCCGGGCACGATGCCCCCCCAGAAGAGCTTGGCGATGGATTGTCCGGTTTGCAGGCCGATGATCAGCAAGACCACACTGGGCGGGATGACCACGCCCAGGGTTGAGCCGATGGCCACGGAACTGGTGGAGAGGATGGGACTGTATTTGTACTTCTTCATCTCGGGCAGGGCCACGGTGCTCATGGTGGCGGCGGTGGCGGTGTTGGAGCCGCTGATGGCCGAGAACCCGGCGCAGGCCAGGATGGTGGCGATGGACAGGCCGCCGCGATACTGCCCCAACCAGACGTATGCGGTGTGGTAGAGTCGCTTGTTCACGCCGGCGTAGAAGCAGATTTGCCCCATGAGGATGAACAGGGGGATCACGGTGAGCCCGTAGGAGGAAAAGACGCTCCAGACCTCGGTGCCGAGCATGCCCAACGCGGCCTGGAGGTTGATGATCTTCCAGAAGCCGAGGAAGCCGACAAGGGCCATGGCGAAGCCCACTGGAATGCGCAGCAAGAGCATGCTCAGGAGCAGGGCCACGATGCCCAGCAAGCCGACGCCGGCGGGACTCATGAGCGTTTGGCCTCGCGCTCTGCCGGGCGCGCCATGGCGACACAGGCGGCCAGGAAATCGCAGATCAGGGTCAGGGCCAGGGCCAGCACCCCCAGGGCCACGGCAAAGGCAAAGGGATAATAGGCGATGCGCAGGGTCTCGGAGAGTTCGCCGGTCTGGACCAGGCTCCAGGCCCAGATCCCTGTCCGCCAAGCGATGAGTCCGAAGAGGCCGGCGCAGATCAGGTTCGCGAATGCGTCGATGCCCCGCTCGAATCCTCGCGGCAGCATCCCGGAGAGCACGGTGAGTGCGATATGCCCCTTGTTTTCTTGGGTGTTGCCCAGGGAAAAGGCAGCCACCAAGGCACCGAAAAAGCCGATGAGTTCATAGCTGCCCTTGATGGGGGTCCAGATCGCGCGGGAAAACATGTTGGCGCAGGCCAGCAGCATCATGCCCAACAGCACGAAGCCACCGATCCAGAGCAGGATGCGGTTGCAGAAGGAACTTATGGCACGCAGGGCTGGGAGCATAGGGTTTCAGGGGGAATTGTTTCAAGCAGCAAGAAGGGGGCCTGGGCCCCCTTTCCTGCGTGAGCTGTCGAGCAACAGGCTTATTTACCGTATTCCTCTTCGTATTTCGCCTTGAGCGCGAGCATGTCGGCAAAGACCGCGTCAGCCGGCACACCGGCCTGCACGGCCGCCTTTTTCCAGTCGTCGATCATGGGCGTCAACAGTTGCGACGCCTGGTCCAATTCTGCCTGGGGCAGTTCGATGACCTCGATCTGATACTTGTCCTTGCTCCAATCGAGGGAGCGCTGGACGTGCTCGTCCATGTACTTGCCCGTCCATTCAACTTGCTCCACGGCCAGGTCGTCGAAGATCTTTTTCACGTCCTCGGGCAGCTTCTCCCATGCGGCCTTGTTCATGATCACGGCAAAGGGGTAGACCTGGAAATTGGTCACTGTCTCGAAGCGACAAGACTCGGCGAAGTTGAAGTCCATGAGCACTTCCAGGGAGGAGAGCAGACCCTTGACCAACCCCTTTTGCAGGGCTTCCGGAGTCTCGGACATGGGCATGGACACGGGAACGGCGCCGAGCAGATCAAGGACCGTGGAGGCACCGCCCGAGGCGCGCAGTTCCAGGCCCTTGAGATCGGCCAGTGTGCGTACGGGCACCTTGCTCATAATATTGGAGGGTGCGGTGGTGAACATGGCAAGGACCTTGACGTCCTTGAAGGCTTCGGGCTGGTATTTCTCGTAGAGGTCCCAGAGCACGCGGCTGGGCACCACCGAGGAGGTGAAGCTCACGGGCAGTTCGAGCACCGTGGTCAGGGGGAAAACTCCTGGCTGGTAGGACATGCAGAGGTTGCCGATGTCGGCCTGCCCCTGTTTGACTCCGTCGTACATGTTCTTGGCGCCGAGCAGGGTACCGCCGGGAAAGGTCTGGACCGTGACCTTGCCGTCCGTACGGCTTTCCACTTCGGTCTTCCAGCGCTCCATCTGCACACAGGGGAATGTGGAAGCTGGTGGGAAGTTGGCGTAGGTCAGGGTGATCTCGGCCGCGCCGAGCAGGCTGGGCATGATGGTGAGCACGAACACCAGGTACACGAAAAAAAACAGCAACGATCTCAAGACGCTTTTCATGGTGCTTTCCCTCACGGCGGTAGCGGTGGCTGGGCAGGGGGCGCAAACGCCTGACGTGGGGGCGTTTGCGTGCCCCGGCAATAGCACAGCCAGGGGTGGCGCGCAAGGATCGTCGTGGGGAAAACCATTGATTCCGCCCATGCCGGGTGCACCGCATGTACAATTCTCCGCACGATGAGATCAGTCGAAGCAGACGCGGTTGCGGCCCCCCTGCTTTGCACCGTAGAGCAGCAGGTCGGCGCGGTTGATCATGTCGGCCAGGGAGCCGCCGAAGGAGGAGGTCACGCCGATGGAGGTGGTGAAGCGGATCACCTGGTTGTCCACGTTGACAGCCTTGTTTTCGATTTGCAGCCGCAGGGATTCGAAGAAGTCCACGATGCCGTTTTCCGGCATGGTGGTCAGCAACATGCAGAACTCCTCGCCGCCGAAGCGGGCCACGATGCCCCGCTCGCCACAGGCGTTCTCAAGGAGCTGGGCCATGGCCTTGATGACCATGTCGCCGGCGTAATGGCCGTAGACGTCGTTGACCCGCTTGAAGAGGTCGATGTCGAGCATGGCCACGACCAAAGGTTTGCCCCTGCTCTTGTGCGCGGGGTAGATCTGTTCGGCCTGCTCGAAGAAATACTTGCGGTTGTAGATTTTGGTGAGAAAGTCGCGGTAGGCGCTCTCCTTGATCTCGCGCATCATATCCAGGACATTGAGGTTCATGTTGATGCGGCAAAGGAACTCCTCGATGCTGGCGGCCTTGCTGATGAAGTCGTTGGCGCCCACCTTGAGGAACTTGGGCGCCATGTTTTCCGTATCGTCGGTGGAAAAGACGATGATGGCCAGCATGTCCTCGCTGAACCGTTTGCGGATTTCCAACACCAGTTCGTAGCCGTTCATGCGCGGCATGTGGTAATCCGTCAGCACAAGCCGGATGTCGGGATTCTGGTCAAGGATATCCATGGCCTGGACGCCGTCCTCCGCCGTGTACACCCGCAGACGCTGATTGTGCAGCACCTTTCCGTAGTAGTTACGGAACTGGCGGGAGTCGTCCACCACCAGTACCTTGGTACTGCGGTTGTTGGCGATGCGCTTGATGAGCTTGAGCAGCTGCGGCATGTCTCGGGGGTGGGACTTGACCACATAGTCCACAACGTCCTTGTGCATGACCATCTTGCGCGCTTCCGGGTCATAGGCCCCGGTGATCACCACGGAAGGGATGTCGGCGCTGATCATGTAGTCGATCACTTCACCGTTGGGCGCGTCCGGCAGGTGCATGTCCAGCAGGGCGATGAAATACTCCCGCCCTGTCTCCCCGACCATTTCCCTGGCTTGCGCGAGGCTACGCGCGACGTCGCACTCCAGGCCCAGGTCGTGCTGGATCCAGCGTTTCAACCCAAGGGAGACGGTCTTGCTGTCTTCGACTATAAGAACTTTTTCCACGAAAAACGACCCCTTCCGCGCATTGCACACCGGAATCACCACGCGCCCCCGTGTCGAACCCGGCTATTTCACACCATGTTTACCCGGTTCCGCCTGGGGGAGCAAGGGCGGCCTTGAAAGAGAGGGGGGAGACTAGCGTCTCACGGTTGAAAGCGGTGCATGAATTTGGTGTCGATGTAGTTCTTGATCCAGAAGGCTGGTTTGCCGCCGAACACGATGCCGTTCTTGTGCAGGATGCCCTCGCGCGCTCCCACATTGTAGATCAGCAGGTACGAACCACCGTGATCAAAGGCCTGGAGTTCCCCGCCCTCGAGTTGGGCCTGGACATTGTGCAGCAGCACGGGGTTCTGCCGTACGGCGTAGACGCCAACCTTGTCCAGGGGGTGGGGCGCGAACCAGATGCAGTCCCCGCCGCCGAAGATCTCGGGGTGAGCCGTACTCTGCAGGAAGCTGTTCACCTCCAGGCCGCCGTCCCGCCCCACTGGCAGGTTGGATTCGGCAAAGACCTTGGAAGGTTGCACGCCCAGGGCCATGAAGATCACGTCGGCCCGGTGGCGGGAGCCGTTTTCCAGTTCCACTTCGTTCTTGCGTACGGTGTGCACATAGCTGCCTTCGAAGACCTCGATGCCGCGCTTGCGCAGGAGCGTGCGCGCCCTTGTCCGAACTCCGCCGGGGGCGCGCTTGAGGAAGCTCTTGCCGGCGAACAGGGTCACGGCCGCGCCACGGCGTCCGCCTTCGCGCGCCGCGGCCCAGGCGTTGCCGGCGATCTCCAGGGCGGCGGGCCCGCCGCCGCAAACCGCCACCAGTACCCGCTCCCTGACGGCGATCTCCAGGATGCGTTGCCTGGCCGCGAGCAGGTTCTCGATGGGTTTCACGGTGTAGACCGTGGCACCCTCCTCCACCACCGAGGCGTGGGGCACGAAGCTCCCCAGGTTGCAGCTGAGCACGTCATAGGGGACTTCACGCCCCGAGCGCGTGAGCACGATGCGCTCGTTGGGGTCGATGCGCAGGACCTTGTCCTGGATGAAGACGCCGCCGCGCTCCTCGATCATGCGCTTGACCGGAAAGCTGATCTGCTCGGGGGTGTAGTCACCGCCGAGCATGCCGGGCCCCATGCCCGAGTAGTAGTGCCGGGGCTCGGGGCCGATGGCCGTGACTTCGTGTCCCTTGGCCACGATCTCCGGCAGGGAGGCCATAAGCATCATGTGCGCGTGCCCCGCGCCGGCGAGTACCAGTCTGCCCATCACGCCCTCCCGTGCAAAGAGTCCATGAGTTTGCCCAGGCTCTTGAGGTGGGCCTTTTCCTCACTGGCCATTTCCAGGAGAAAGTCGCGCGAGGTGCCCTCGCTTTTCCGGGCCGCGCGGCTGTAAAGATCCAGGGCCTGGGCCTCGATGGCCATGGCGAATTCCACCACATCCGTGGGCGATTCCACGTTCAGGTACAGGCGGTCCATGTACTCCTGCGTGGGGCGCCCCCCTTCGAGGGCCGAGCCCCCGGGATCCTTGGGCTCCCTGCCCGTGATCTCGGCCATGCGCCGGGCCACGGAATGCATGTGCCTGGTCTCGATGTCCGCGAGCTTCTTGAACAGGCTGGCGGCTTCCGCGCTTTGCACCGTGGCGGCCATGCCGGCGTAGTATTCGTGCAGGGCAGCCTCCATGCCGTAGGCCGTATCCAGGGCCTGTTCAACGGATGTGACGTCGTCGAAGAGTTCGAGCCCTTCGTCGTAGTTGCCGAAGCCGGTCCAACCGTTCCAGGCCTTGATGCCGCCGGAGAGGTTGAGGACCGTGGTGAAGCCCTGACCCGCGAGCAGTTGCGAGGCCATGCGGCTGCGTCCCCCGATGGCACAATACACGAGCAGGGGCTTGTCCTTGTCCAGTTCGGAGGTGCGGTCCATGATCTCGGCCATGGGCATGAGCACGGCGCCGGGGATGTGCTCCTGGTTGTATTCAGAGGGCTGGCGCACGTCGAGGATCTGGATCTCGGGCTCTTCGGCCACCAGACGGCGTGCCTCCTCGGGCTTCAGGGAATCCACCGGGGTCAGGAACTGTTTCCAGAGCATGTGTCCTCCAGGGGCTTGCGTTGCCGCCTCAAGGGCGGCGGGAAGTGAGAGTCGTCTCATCCATAATACGCATTTGTCCGTCAAGGGCAAATGATTATCCGAGGGAAGATACACGGTATGAAATGGCTGTTTCACTTCCCGACAAAGAGCCGTTCCCAATCCAATGGGCGAGAGTTCCTCTCGTTGGCCAGGTGCAGGTATTCCCAGCCATCCTCGGGGATCAGATACAGGGGGGTGCGGTTGACGTACTGCTTGCAGTCGTCGCCCGAGCACTTGCAGGACCAGCCGCAGATGTCGCAGGTGCAGCCGCCGGTCTTGATCATTTCCTTTACGGTGCCGGAGTTGTCGCAGCAGCGGTCGCAGAGGCGCAGGAAGACGGTCTCTGGCATGGCGTGGCTCAGGCCTTGAGCAACAAGGCGGCGTACAGGAATTCATTGAGTGGGGAGTCCGAGGGCGTGCTCCACTCCCGCTCCAACCGGAGAGCAGGATGGCCGCGGAGCAGGCGCGCGATCTGTTCCTGGTTCTCCACAGGGTGCAGGGTGCAGGTGATGTAGGCAAGCAGGCCGCCCGAGGCCAGGCTCTGTGCCGCGCGGTCCAGGAGGCGTCGTTGCAGGGCCGCGAGTTTGCGCACGTCTTCGGGGGCGCGCCGCCATTTGGCGTCGGGACGGCGGCTGAGCACGCCCAGGCCGGAGCAGGGCGCGTCCATGAGGATGATCCGCGGGGCCCGGCGCAGGGGCGGCGGGGCCTCGGCCCGGTGTCGGAAGACCGGGACGTCCGGCAGGTTGAGGCGGGCGAGTTCGCGCCGCAGGTCCTTGAGCCGCGCCAGGTTGGCGTCGCTGGCCAGGACACGCAGGTCCGTGGCCTCCAGCAGGGCGCAGGTCTTGCCGCCGTGCCCGGCGCAGAGGTCCCAGAGTTCGCCGGAATCGGGCAGCTCCAGGGCGTGCAGGGCCTGCAACGAGGCCAAGCTCTGCCTGGACACGGCACCCTGTTCGAGGAGCGTTGCCAAGTCGGGCACGTGAGCGCCCCCGCGTAGGGCAACACCCGGAGACTGCGTTGCCACACAAGTCGCGGAGCCGGCCAGGGAGGTGAAGAGTTCGGGAAAGCCGGCGTGGCGAAGGTTGCAGCGCAGGCCGAGCAGTGGAGGTGTTGCCTGCGCCCGGAGATAGTGCAGCGTTGCTTCCGCTCCGTAGGCTTGAAGCCAAGTGTCCACGATCCATCCGGGGCAGGCCCAGTAGCGCTCCAGAAAGGTCGTCTCGGTTTCTTTCGGTCGGCGATAGTACTCGGTTTGGAGCGCCACTGGGCCGAGTTCCGAAACGCGGCGCAGCACGGCGTTTGCCAAGCCGGAGAGCGCCTTGCCGAAGCGTTTGGCCGTGGCGCGGACAGCCCAATCCACCGTGGCGTAAGCCGGCACGCGCTCCAGGTATTGCAGGCCGTAGCCGGCCAGGCCCAACAGCGTGAGCAGGGCCGGGGGCGCCGCGTCCGGCTTGCGCAGAAAGCCCTGGACCACGAAATCAACCCTAGTCTTCAGGCGCAGGTAGCCGTAGCAGAGTTCCGTGGCCAGGGCCGCGTCGCGTGGGTCCAGGGCCGTGGGGCCTCGCCTCCGCGCCTGGGAAAGCTCAATATCCAAGGCCTCCTGGACGTCCTGCCGGTGTTCGAGAACGCGTGTGACGGCCTGCAGGGCCAGGGAGCGGGGTTCGGCTTTGTGCTGCATGGAATACCTTTGTGCGAAAGGGGTTGGGATTCAAACCAGGTTGCATCTTGGTATCAGTGCCGTCGCGAAAAGGATGCCCGCGAGGACTCCGGCATGGCGTCGAACATACGCAGAACAGGGTCGGTTGTGCAACAGGCCCCTCGCGCTCTGGGCGTGCAGCGGCATTGACAGCGACACCATGTTGGTTGAGAAGGAAACATATCCCCAGCATGGGAGGCGAGGTGAAGGTCCATGGACGCTGAGAAGGAGTTCGTTGAGGAGCTGCTCCGGACAGGGGCGTTCCTGATCCGCGAAGGGGGGCGCATCGCCGACTGGTTCGGCCTGAGCCAGCAGCAGTTCGTGGTGCTGGAGGCCATTGCCGGGCACTCTGGCGAGATGCCCCTGACCCAGAAGCAGCTGCGGCTGGAGTTGATGTACGAGAAGTCCAACATTTCCAAGGCAGTGTCCCGGCTGGTGGCCATGGGCTTCGTGACGGCCGAGGCCTCCGCGCGCGACAGCCGCGCCAAGCATCTGCGTGTCACGGAGCGGGGCATGAACGTGGCCCGCATGGGCATGCAGGCCTTTGACGCCTGGACAGGGGAGTGGCTCAAGGGCGTGGGGCAGGGCCGGTTGCGGCAGGCTGCCGGAATGCTGCGCTCCCTGCGTGAGCGTGTGCCGGAACTGATACGCTGAGTCGGAGTACGGAGCGCTTCAGGACAATGATGACGAGGCGGAAGTCGGCTTTTCGGCACTTTGACCTTGAGTCTCCAGGGTTCTGGGGGTGGATCCGTCACCCGCGCTTGCTTTTACGCGCGGGGCATTGACCGCGGCCATGCTGTGCAGCCTGGTGATGGTTTTTCTTGCCTTCTCGCCGGGCCTGGGCAGGCTGTCGGGGTCCAGGAACAGCAACAGGGCCTTTTCCAAACGCTCCAGGGAGACCAGGGTGTCCAGGCACGGCCCGTGGGGGCGTTCGTTGAGCACTCCGAACACCGGCAGGGGGTATGTGTCCTGGATGCCGCTGGAGAGGTCGCGCTCACAGGCCACGGCCAGGATCATCTTCGGGCGGTTTTGGACCACGATGCGACGGGCGATGGTACCGCCGGTAGCGATGGCCAGATGCACGCCATAGCGGTCCGAGAGTTCCAGCAGCCCTCTGATGGGGCACTTGCCGCAGCGTTTGCAGTTGTTGATGTCATACGTCAGGCGCATGTCGCAGGAGCTGCTCTGCAAACAATGGGGCATGAGCAGCAGTATCTCCTCGGGCTTGTAGGTGCGCGCCTCGCTACGTACCAGTTCGTTGTTCACCTTGATGAAGGAGTTGCGCACGCTGGTCTTGTCGATGCCCAGAAACCGGCCGAGCAAGGTCATCAGGGGCAGGAACAGCTTGATGGTCAGCCCACGCAGGCGCTTGGAAAAGAGCACTGGCCGCCCCAGCAGGATGTTCAGCACCAGGCCGAGACAGGCCCAGACCACCACGAGCAGCAGCGCGGAGAACACGACCCCGAGCACGGCGGGAGCCCAGGGGTGGATGATGCGCAGCCCCACGTAGGGAATGACCCAGAGCAGCACCAGGATGACGCAAACCAGCAGCGACGTGCCCAGGATGAGCCCGATGAACAGGCGCTTGCGCGTGGTGTAGGTGTTCTCGTCGCCGGCTGGCGGGTGCGTGGCGGCGGTCATGGGCGTGTCCTGAAATTTTTCCTGCGGTTCACAATTGTTCCGTTCAGGATAGCATCAACCGGGGCTCAAAGGAAGGGGCGGAGCAACGCGGGGGGCAAGGAGCGGAAAAGGGCTATCAACTGGAACAACGCGCCATGTAGCCGTTGAAGAAGGAGCGCGCGTCCAGGTATTTTTTATTCTCCGGCGTCACACCGGGCAGCAGGTAGAGCCTGTCCGCACAGGCCACCGCCAGGCAGTCCTCGTATAGGCCAAGGAACATGCCGGGCATGACCGGGGCGCCGCATTCGTCATGTTTTCCGAATTCTTCGAGAGAAGGTCCGATCCCGCCGGGGTGCAGGGACAGTTTGACGCGTTTCCCGCCGCCGGGCTGATCCCAGAAGACAAAGGCGCCGGGCCAGGGGTGCATGGCGCGTATCCTGTTGTGCACCTCCAACACGGGGCGGGTGAAGTCCACCAAGCCCTCCTCCTTGCACAGCTTGGCGGCATAGGTGGCCTTGGCCTCGTCCTGGGGGATGGGCTGTACACCGCCGGCGGCCAGGCGGGCCAGTGTCTCCACCAGCAGAGTGGCGCCGAGTTCCGCGAGCTGCTCGTGCAGGGTGGTGGCGGTGTCCTCCAGACCGATACCAAGGGCGCGCTGGCTGAGGATGCCGCCGGTGTCCAGGCCAGCGTCCATCTGCATGATGGTGATGCCGGTGACCACGTCGCCGGCCAGGATGCTGCGCTGGATGGGCGCGGCGCCACGGTGTTTGGGCAGCAGCGAGGCATGGACGTTGACGCAGCCGAGCCTGGGGATGTTCAGCACGGCCTGGGGCAGGATCAGACCGTAGGCCGCCACCACGGCCACGTCGGGCTTCAGGGCGGCGAACTCCGCCAGCACGGCCGGGTCCTTCAGGCTGACGGGCTGGTATACGGCCAGCCCCTTGGCCAGGGCCGATTGCTTGACTTCGGACGGTCGCAGATCGCGGCCACGCCCCGCGGGTCTGTCGGGCTGGGTGTAGACGCCCACGATTTCGCAGCCGTCCCAGCGGGTCAGGGCTCCCAGGATGGAGGCCGCAAAGGCCGGGGTGCCCATGAACACGGTCTTTAGTCTTGTTCCGCTTTTTTCTTCCATTTCAGGGCTTTCTTTTCGTACAGGGAGCGTTTGAGGCGGCTCATGTGGTCCACGATGAGCCTGCCGTCCAGGTGGTCAATTTCATGCTGCAGGCAGATGGCCAGCAGGCCGTCGGTATGGATGGTCACTTCCTCGGGCTCGCCGTTCTTGAAGTCGGTGAGATCCAGGGCCTGGAGCACGACCTTTTCCGCACGCGGGACCACGGTGCGGATATTGGGCACGCTGAGGCAGCCCTCGTCGGATTCGATCTCGCCTTCCAGCGCCTGAAGCACGGGGTTGAGCAGGACCATGAGCCCCGTGCGTTGCTCCGGGCCAGTGATGTCCACCACGATGAGGCGCTGCCGCCGGTCCACCTGGGGTGCGGCCAAGCCGATGCCGTTGCCCTCGTACATGGTCTCCACCATCATGCCGATGAATTCACGCAACTCGGGCGTGATCTCCATGATTTCTGCGGAACGCTCCCGCAGGCGGTCGTCAGGGTGTGTCAGTATTTCGAGCATGGCGCATCAATTCTCCGGCTTTGCATATGTCATTACAGACATATAAGCACGGTCGTGGGTATGGCAAATCCGCATCAGGCTTCGCCGTTGTCGGTATCTTCCTGCCCGGATTCTTCCTCGCCCGACGGGATTTCCTTTTTCCTGGGGTCGCGCAGCCGGATGCCCAGGTCGCGCAACTGCTTGTTGTCCACGAAGTCCGGGGCCTCGGTGAGCATGCAGGTGGCCTTCTGGGTCTTGGGGAAGGCGATGACGTCGCGGATGGACTCGGTGCGGCACAGGAGCATGACAAGCCTGTCCAGGCCGAAGGCGATGCCGCCATGCGGCGGGGCGCCGTACTCCAGTGCCTGGAGCAGGAACTCGAACTTGTAGTGGGATTCGCCCTCGGTAAGCCCCAGGGCCTCGAACATCTCCATCTGGGAGTCGCGGTCGTGGATGCGGATGGAACCGCCGCCGATCTCGTAGCCGTTGAGCACCACGTCATAGGCCCTGGCCCGGCAGGCGCCGGGGTCACCGCGCAGGAGTTCGCGCTGCCCTTCCTGGACCGAGGTGAAGGGGTGGTGCCTAGCCACCCAGCGTTTCTCCTCGGGTGCCCACTCGAAGAGCGGGAAGTCCGTGACCCAGACGAAGGCATAGGCGCTTTCGTCGATGAGCCCCATGCGCTTGCCCAGTTGCAGTCGCAGGTAACCCAAGGCGGTGTTGACCATGTCCGCCGGGCCGGCCTGGAAAAAGATGATATCGCCCACTTCGAGGCCCAGCTCGCGGGCCAGGCCGTCGCGCTCCTCCTGGCTGAGGAACTTGGCAAAGGGCGACTGCCACTCGCCCTCCTTGACCTTGATCCAGGCCAGGCCTTGGGCTCCGTAGATCTTCACGAACTCGGTAAGGTCGTCGATCTCCTTGCGCGTCAACTCGCCCCCTCCGGGTACGCGCAGACCCTTTACCAGCTCGGCCTTGGCGAACACGCGGAAGCCTGAGTCGCGTACCACGTGGGTGACGTCGGTGAGATGCAGACCGAAACGGGTGTCCGGGCGATCCAGACCGTACTTGCCGATGGCCTCGTCATAGTGCATGCGTGGAAAGGGCACGGGGATGTCCAGACCCAGGGCGTCCTTGAAGATGCGTCGCAGCAGCCCCTCGGCAATGGACATGACCTGCTCCTCGTCTACGAAGCTCATTTCCATGTCGATCTGGGTGAACTCAGGCTGGCGGTCGGCGCGCAGGTCCTCGTCACGGAAGCAGCGACAGATCTGATAGTAGCGGTCCAGGCCGGCCACCATGCACATCTGCTTGAAGAGCTGGGGAGACTGAGGCAGGGCGAAGAACTGGCCCTGGTTGACGCGGCTGGGCACAAGGAAGTCGCGCGCGCCCTCGGGCGTGCTCTTGGTCAGGCAAGGGGTCTCGATTTCCAGAAAATTCTGTGAGTTGAGGTAGGCGCGGGCAGCCTGTGCCGCCAGGTGCCTGAGCCTGATGTTCCGGGTCATGCCGGGGCGCCGCAGGTCCAGGTAGCGGTATTGCAGGCGTAGGCTCTCGGCCACATCCACACGGTCCTCGATGAGAAAGGGAGTGGTCTTGGAGGTGTTCAGTAGCTTCCAGTCCAGGACCACCACCTCGATGTCCCCGGTGGTCAGGTTGGGGTTGCGCATGCCCTCGGGGCGGGCGCGCACTCGACCCTTGACGGCCAGCACGTATTCGGTGCGCAGCAAATGGGCGCGTTCATGTGCCTCAGGGCTCTCCTCGGGGCTGAAGACCACCTGTGTCAAGCCTTCGCGGTCGCGCAGGTCGATGAAGATCAGGCCGCCGTGGTCGCGCCTGAACTGGACCCAGCCCATGAGGCAGACTTCGGTGTCGATCTGTCCGGCAGTCAGAGCGTTGCAGGAGTGCGTCCGTTGCCAGTCGCCGAGGGATTGGAGCAGTTTGCGGTGCTCTTTCTGGATGTCGTATTCTGCCATGGCCTATGCCAGCTCCTGCTGCACGATGTGGTCGTGGATGGATTGTGGATCGTCGAGGCGCAGGGCTGCCTGTTGCCCCGTGCCCATGTGCTTGCACTGGATGCGGCCCTCGCGGGCCTCATTCTCGCCGAGGATCAGGCACCAGGCCGCTCCGCTCTTGTCCGCCTGGCGCATCTGGCTCTTCATGCTCGATGCGGCGTAGGCCACCGAGCCGCGCAGTCCCAACCCTCGCAGCCGGCTGGCCAGGACCATGGCCTGGGTTGCAGCCTCGGGGGCAAGCAGGGCCAGAAAAAAGTCCAGGGGTCGCTCAGGCGCCTGGGGCAGCAGCGGCATGAGCCGCTCCATGCCGATGGCGAAGCCCACACCCGGGAGGTCCGGGCCGCCAAGGTCGCGAATCAGGCCGTCATAGCGTCCCCCTCCTGCAACAGAGGACTGGGCCCCGATATCCTCGGAGACCACCTCGAAGGTGGTGCGGGTGTAGTAGTCCAGGCCGCGCACCAGCCTGGGGTTGAGCACGTAGCCCTGGCCGCAGGCGTCGAGGATGGCGCGCACCTCGACGAAATGCGTGGTGCAGGCCTCGCAGAGATGCTCCCCTAGGGAGGGCGCGTCCTTGACCAACTCCTTGCATGTCGGAACCTTGCAGTCCAGCACGCGCAAAGGGTTGGAGTCGGCTCGGCGGCGGCAGTCCTCGCAGAGCGCGTCCCGGTCGAGGGCCGCGAAGTGCTCCCTGAGGGCCTGATGAAAGGTGGGGCGGCAGTCGCGGCAGCCCAGGCTGTTAAGCTCCAGGCGCAGGTTGCCGATACTCAGGCGTTGGAAGAATTGCATGAGCATGAGCACGGTTTCGGCGTCGGCGGCGGGCTCGCCCGGCCCCAGGCACTCGGCGTTGATCTGGTGGAACTGGCGCAACCTTCCCTTCTGGGGGCGCTCGTAGCGGAACATGGGACCGATAGTGAAGACCCTGGTGACCTGCTCGCGGGTGTGCAGCTTGTTCTCGATGAAGGCGCGCATGACCCCGGCCGTGGCTTCGGGCCTGAGGGTCAGGGAGCGGCCCTTGCGGTCCGGAAAGGTGTACATCTCCTTCTGGACCACGTCGGTCTCGTCGCCGATGGAACGGTAGAAGAGTTCGGTCTTTTCCAGGATCGGGGTACGCAACTCGCCGAAGCCGTGGCGGCCGAAAACCTCGCGGGCCGCGTTCTCCATGCGTTGCAGACAATGGGCGTCATCGCCGAACTGGTCGGCAAAGCCCTTGATTTTGGTGTAGGTGGTCATGTCGCTTGCGTGTGGTTGGTCATGCATCCGGGGTTGTCGTGGAGCGCTTCGCTCCGACGGGTCAAGGCCCGGCCGCTGGTCGCGGCCGGTCATGGAGCGTCGGATGGGCCGGGAAAACGTTTCTCGTTAGACCAACACGCGGCGCTTGTCAAAAGGTGGCCTGGGCGGGTCGGTTGACCACACGCTTTTCCGAGGAGAACAGCAGCAGGGGAGTCAGTGGTGCGGACTCGAAGAGATCGACCCTGGCGCCGCAGTAGGCGCCGAGACACAGCGGCGTGACGCTGCGGTTCAGCCAGTGCAGGGGGGGCGTCCGGCGCCAACTCCACATGGGGCCGGGCAACACCGAGCGCAGCACCACGTGCTTGCGCTCGGTGGCCTGCTGGAGAAGCTTGCGCATTTCCCACGGGGAGCGCCAGCGCGCCTGCCGCAGTGTGGAGAGCCGCAAGAAGGGCAGCTCCAGGCCGTGGGAGAGGTAGTAGAGGGAGAATTTATTCAGGAAGGCTACCACCAGGCCCTTCCTGGCAACGCGGTAGGCCTCGCGTAGCACGGCCAGGGGGTCGTCCAGGAATTCCAGCATGGTCAGCAGAGCCACGAAGTCGAACTCTCTGTCCTCGAAAGGCAGGCATTCGGCGTTGCCGAGGTGCAGGTCCGCGCGGTTGCCCAGGCGCTGCCTGGCGGCGTCCAACATGGCTTGGGAGCGGTCCAGGCCAGAGATGTCGAAACCGGCTTCCCAGAACGCCTCCAGGAACAGACCCGTGCCGCAGCCGATTTCCAGCAGCGAATGCCCCCTGCGGGGCCAACCCGAGATCATGCTGGAGATCAGCCGTTTTTCCGCCATGTAGGCAAAACTGCCCTCCCTGGTCTGGAACCAGTTCTCATAGCGTGCAACGGCTTTTTCGTCCCACATGCGGTGCCCCGTGTACAGCGTTCACCCGGGGGGCTTCGGAGAAGCCCCCAAGGATTGTCGTCTATTTCCACACCGCGCCCAAAGGGGCCGAGGAGACCTGCCTGGCGTAGCGACGCAGCAGGGGCGATGCGGGCTCTGTGGTCCGCGGCGCATACGCCTTGCGGCGCTCGGCCATCTCCTCCTCGGACACCAGGAGGTCCAGCTTTCTGCCGGGGATGTCGATGGCGATCTGGTCCCCTTCCTGGACCAAGGCGATGGGACCGCCCTCAGCGGCCTCCGGGGCCACGTGGCCGATGGCCGCGCCCCTGGTCCCGCCACTGAAGCGTCCGTCGGTGATCAGGGCCACGGAGCCGCCCAGCCCCATGCCGGAAATGGCCGAGGTGGGAGTGAGCATCTCGCGCATGCCGGGTCCGCCCTTGGGACCTTCGTTGCGGATGAGCACCACGTCGCCGGGGCGGATTGTGTCGCCCAGGATGGCCGAGACGGCATCCTCCTCGCACTCGAAGACCCTGGCCGTGCCGGTGCGCACCATCATCTCCGGCGTCACTGCGCTCTGCTTGACCACCGCGCCCTCGGGCGCCAGGCTGCCCCTGAGGATGGCGATGCCGCCCTGCGTTGCATAGGGCGAAGACACGGGGCGGATGACCTCGCTGTCCGTGACCTTGGCCCCCAGGGTGTCGAGGTTTTCGCCCAGGGTCAGGCCCGTGGCCGTGAGCACGCCTAGGTCCAGGAGCCCGGCGGAGGACAATTCGCGCATCACGGCCTGAATGCCGCCGGCGCGGTACAGGTCCTCGATGTGGTGCTCACCCGCGGGCGAGAGCTTGCAGAGGTTGGGCGTACCGCGGCTGATCTCGTCGAACAGCTCCAGGCCAAGCTCCAGGCCGGCCTCGGCAAACACGGCGGGAAGGTGCAGCACGGTGTTGGTGGAGCAGCCCAGGGCCATGTCCACGGCCACGGCGTTCCTGAGGCTCCGGGGGGTGACGATGTCGCGGGGTGTGATATTCTTTTCCAGGATATCCATGACCTTCATGCCGGCGGCCTTGGCCAGGCGCACGCGTTCCGCCGTGGGCGCGGGCACGGTGCCGTTGCCCGGCAGGGCCAGGCCGATGGCCTCGGAGAGGCAGTTCATGGAGTTGGCCGTGAACATGCCGGCGCAGGAGCCGCAGCCCGGGCAGGCGCAGGAGGCCATGTCCTCGAGATCGTCCTCGGAGAGTTCGCCGCGTTTGACCCGGCCCACGGCCTCGAACATGGTGACCAGGTCCAGGGAATTGCCCCGCCAGCGGCCGGCGTACATGGGGCCGCCGCTGACGATGATGGCCGGGATGTTCAGCCGCAACATGGCCATGAGCATGCCAGGCACCACCTTGTCGCAGTTGGGGATCAGCACCAGGGCGTCGAAGGGGTGGGCCGAAGCCATGATCTCGATGGAGTCGGCGATGATCTCGCGGCTGGGCAGGCTGAAGCGCATGCCCTCGTGGTTCATGGCCAAGCCGTCGCAGACACCGATGACCGGAAACTCCAGTGGCGTGCCTCCGGCCATGCGTACGCCGGCCTTGACCGCGTCCGCGATGGTCTGCAAGTGGATGTGTCCGGGCACGATCTCGTTCTTGCTGTTGACCACGCCCACCAGGGGGCGCCGTATTTCCTCGCGGGTCAGCCCCAGGGCGTACATCAGGGAGCGGTGGGGCGCCTTTTCCAGTCCGTGGGTCATTTTGTCACTGCGCATGACTACTCCTTATGTTTCCGCAAAGCGGTTTTAATCCATAACGGCGGGGCGGTCTCACCTGCCACGCACAGCGGCCATGCTGCTCAGCAAGGCCACGGAAGTGAGCACGAAGACCAGCAGCAGGGCCTGGTCCAGTGGTAGGAAGCGTATCCGCACCAGAAGCGGCGGCACGTCGAGAAAACCCGCGAACGAGGCCTGGACGATCTTGAGCATGATCAGGGCCAGCACGCTGCCGGCAAATCCCTGTACGGCGCCGGTGACGAAAAGCGGCAACTGGATGTACCAGTCTCGTGCGCCCACCAGCTTGAGGATCTCGATCTCCTCCTTGCGCGAGAGCATGGACAGCCTGATGGTGTTGCCCACCACCAGGGCCATGACCAGGGCGAGGAAGACCACCAGAGGCCAGAGCAGGCGGTGGCTGGCGCGGGACCAGGAACCGGCCAAGTCCGTGCCCAGGGAGTTGATATGCACCTCTTGGACGTGCTCCAGGGCCGCGAGCGTCTTGTAGGTCTCCTCCCGCCATTGCTCATCGCCCCCGTTTGGTGGGGCGAAGGAAAGCATGGCCGTGGGAGGGAGCAACTGCTCGTTCTGCAGCCACTGTAAGTCCATGTCCTGGCCGAGTTTCTTGCCCAGTTCTCCCACCGCCTGCTCCGGCGTGAAGGTCTCGATCTGCACGAGGTGCTCCGCGCCCTCCAGGCGGCGCCATTGGTCGCGGACTTCCAGGACAGGGGCGTCCACGCGCCAATAGATCTGATAGACCACGTCGCCGCGCACCCGCCTGAGTTCCTCGTCAAGGTTGTGCAGCACCAGGAGGAAGAGTCCGCCGAGGAAGGCCACCAGGGTCACTGCCGCAAAGGTCAGGGCCTGTGCCCAGGGGTGCAGGGCCAGGTCCTTGATGCCGCGCAACAGCAGGCGTTGGATCGTATGCATGTCGCGTCCGTACGGGTGGTCAATGGTTCAACCCTGGAGGAGCAGTGTGCCTCCGGGCGTATCCTTTTGATACGACAGGCCGGGGGAGTGGTCAATGCACTCCGGTGACGGCACCCCGCTCCAGGTGCAGAATGCGAGCCTCGGGATTGCATGCCAGGAGTTCCGGGCTGTGTGTGGCCAGGATCACCGTGGTGCCGTGCGCGTTGAAATGTTTGAATATCTCCATGAGGCGCAGGGAGAGTTTTGGGTCGAGGTTGCCCGAGGGTTCGTCCGCCAGGAGGATGCGGGGGTTGACCACGATGGCCCGGGCGATGGCCACGCGCTGTTGCTCGCCTCCGGAGAGGGTATCACATCTGGCGTCCGCGCGCTTGTCCAGGTCCAGGCTGCGCAGCACGGCGTTCACGCGGCGGTCGATTTGCTGCTTGGCCATGCCGCGGACCTGCAGGGCAATGGCTACGTTGTCATAGACACTGCGCTCCATGAGAATCTTGAAATCCTGGAACACCACGCCCAGTTGCCGGCGCAAGGCCGGCAGGCGGGAGCCCCGCAAGGCGCGCATGTCGAAGCCGCAGACCGAAGCCCTGCCCCGGCGCACCGGGAGCGCGCCGTAGAGGATGCGCAGCAGCGTGGTCTTGCCGGCGCCGGACGGGCCAGTGAGAAAGAGGAACTGCCCCTGCTCCAGGGTCAGGGAAATGTCGCTCAGGGCCCAGTGTTGTCCGAAGTTGTGGGAGAGGTGGTCGAGTTCGAGGATACGCATCAAGCACACTCCATGGGTGTTCGGCCCTTTTCTGCAAGGACGCGCATGGCCGAAGGGTGCATCCTGCACACGCGCCAGTCGGGCAGTACCTCCGCGCCGAGGTTCTCGTAGAACGCGATGGCCGGGGCGTTCCAGTCCAGTACGGCCCATTCCATCCGGCCACAGTCGCGCTGGGCCGCGATCTCGGCCACGGCCGCGAACAGGGCCTGGCCGATGCCGCGGCGTCGGTACTCGGGAAGCACAAAGACATCTTCCACAAAGAGGCCGGGTTTGGCAAGAAATGTGGAATAATTATGGAAAAACAGGGCGAATCCGGCCGGGATGTCGGCAACCGCTGCGATGAGCGCCTCGGCAAAGGGGCGCTCACCAAAGAGTGTCTGGCGGAGTTGTTCTTCGCTGGCGCTGACGCAGTGCTCCAGGTGTTCGTAGCGGGCCAGCCCCAGGATGAACTCCAGCAGCAGGGGGATGTCGGCGCTGGTGGCGGTGCGGATGGAAACGTGATCGGTCATGCACAAACCTTTTTCAGGGGCGGTCGTTAACAGTAGAACAGCAATGCGATATTGCCGTCTTGTAGCATGTTCACGAGGCAGGACAATATGATCGCAATGCGGTTATCCGCATTTGGTGAACCCGCAAGCCTTGCAGATATGGCACCCCTCCTCGAAGACCAGGACCTCGCCGCAGTCGGGGCAGTGCTCGCGCAGCAGGCCGTTTGAGGGGTTGGAACGCACCGGGTTGTCGCCCTGTAGGTAGCGTGTCTCCAGGACCCAGGCGATGGCGTCCGGGATGGAGAGCAGCAAGCCCTTTTTTTGGAACACGG
>CAZSRS010000003.1:0-217934 GCA_964609625.1 uncultured Desulfovibrionaceae bacterium | reverse complement strand
TGTTCTCGGGGCGCACGCCCTGGGCCATGAGCGAGGTGGCCTCGGTCTCGGCGAACACGGTGCACATGCTGTTGATCACCGGCGGGGTGTCTCCCCGCAGGGCATAGTCGCCGAAGTGCTCCACAGGGATCTGGAAGACCCCGGCCGTGTACTCCATAAATTTGCCCGTGCCCGCCGCGCAGCGGTCGTTCATTTCGAACTTGAGTACCCTGCCCTCAGGCCCCAGGGCGATGGCCTTGGTGTCCTGGCCGCCGATGTCCAGCACGGAGCGGGCCTCGGGAAAGAGCCGCGCCGCACCCAGGGCATGGGCCTTGATCTCGGTGATGCTTTCCACGGGTGTATCAGAGACCACCATTCCCTGCCCCTCCAGGAGCCCGCGGCCGTAGCCCGTGGTCACCAGGCGCCTGGCGCGCATCCCTTGCAACAAGCCACGACATTGGGCCAGGGGGTCGAAGGTGGTGGGCAACCTGTGGCTTTCCACCACCCGCCCCTGTTGGCGTAGCACCAACTCGATGCTGCGGGAGCCGATGTCCAAGCCGGCATATACTGGTGTCGGACTCACTGCGGCCTCAGCCCAGGGTTTCGACAAAAGCCTGGATGCGTGTCTTGAGCTGTTCCACGTCTTCCATGCTGTAGTCGGTTTCAATGGCCAGCATGGGAATGCCGGCCTGGCTCAGGGCCTTGTCCACCTTGAAGGCCTCGTGGGCGTAGGGTTGGCAAAACAACAGGGCGTAGTGGATGACGCCGTCGACCTTCAGGTCCTTGGCCAGGGTCTCGATGTTTTCCAACCGTTCGGTATTCGGCGTGAAACAGGCGCAGTCGATCTTCAGATAACGGTCGGCCAGGGCGTCCAGCAACTCGTCCATGGTCTCGCCGGACTCGTCCACCAGGTCACGCACGTTGCGCGTCCCGATGCAGGACTCCTCGCCCACGATCATGGCGCCGGAACTTTCCACGATGTATGGCAGTTTCCAGTTGGGCACGGCCATGGGGCAGCCCGCCAACAGCAGTCGGGGCGTTCCCTTGGGCGCCACGCCTTCGCCCTTGGCGATGCGGGCCTCGATCTCGTCGCACAACTCGTTCATCTTGGCCGTGAACCGCAGTGGGTCGTCATAGAAACTGATCTGGTTGATGAGCAATGCATCGCGTCCCGAGATGGGGGCGGGCTCGGCCTTGCGCAGGGCATTCAAGCGCTGGATGGCGCGCCGCTTGGCGTTCACGACGGCGATGCCACGCTTGAGGTCCTGCGCCGTGATGCTCCGTCCCGTGAGCTTTTCCAACTCGTCCTTGTAGCGGACCAACTCGGCGCGGAACAGGTCGCGATCGCAGGCGTTCTTCTGCTGCGGCACTTCCATCACGTACATGTTCACGTACTCAGCGAAGGCCTCGTAGGTCTTCTTCTTGCCGTCGCAGGTTGTCTCGCCCACGATGAGGTCGCAACTTTCCGTAAAGGGGCAAAGTCGGGCCAGCTTGAATCCCACGAAGGACTTGATGAGGGCACAGGTATTGCGCGGCACCAGGGTTTCCGCGGCTTCGCGTCCGGCGTCCGCGCCGGCGCAAAGCCCCACCTGCACGGCGTCCGCGGCCAGGGTCAGTTCCTCTGGAACGAACACGCAGAAACTGCCGACGATCTTGCGGCCCTGGGCCTTGGCATCCTGCAACTCCTTGATGCGCAGGCCGTGCACTTCCGAGAGTACGAAGTCCAGGTACTCGGCGCCCTGCAAGCGCCCCTGTTGGCTCAGATAGATATCGCCATAGAACTTGCCCAGCACTTGCAACAGGGCGTCGTGTGCCTCCAGGTCCAGGTCCAGTTTCTCCCACATTTCCTTGTACACCGCTTCGGCCATGGTCCTCTCCTGTGTTTGGAATGAAAGGCAACGACAAGCACTGTACCCGAGGGAGATTTTCATGGGAAATGGATGGAATAAATGCATTGGAGACTTTCGAATCAGCGAACCGGATAGTTGAAAATACCGGTAAGTGATCGCGACCAAACCACCATTACCGGCAACCTTGGTTTACGCCCTGCAAACTCACGTTTGCACCTCGGGGATTTTCTTGAAAATTATAATCTTATAATTCAGTATGATGGGTGTGCAACACACCTGGAACACCTCTTGCTCAAGGCGGACGACAGGCAAGTCCGGGATAGAGCAGCGCGCTCCCCGAATTCTTTACGTCCATGCAAGGAGGGTGATCAAATGGCTGAAGCGACCGTTCCCAAACAAGAGACCGATGTGGTCGTTGACCGCGCCACATCGAGTATCTCGGATCTGTGGAAAAAAGAGGACTATTGGGCCATCTGGCTAGGGTTTCTGATTCTTGTGGTGGGGCTTGTGACCTTCATAAACAATAGGCCCGCGGGCATGGACGAAACCTTTGCCAAGGCCGACGCGGTGATGCAGGAAGAGGCCGCCAAAAAGGCTCCCTTCAAGACCGTGGCCTGGCACGAGGCCAAGGAGGCCAAGAAGGGTGTCAAGGGCAGCTCCACCGACATCGGCAAGACCCTGTCAGCGTTCCTGGCCAGCCCCAAGGGGTGGACCAGCAACCCGCTGCAATCCCTGGTGCTCAGTCAGTCCGAGGCCGACGAGATAAGCGCCAAGAACGCCCCTTTGTATGAAGAGGCCAAGGCCAAGACCGCCGCGGCCAAGGAAGAGGCTCTGGCGGCCCAGAGTGCCGCGGAGGCTGCCGGGTTCGAAATCGCGGCTTTGAACCAGAACGCGGAAGACAAAATCACCACGTGGCTCAAGGCCAAGGAAAAGGAGTCCAAGGCCAAGGCCAAGGCCCATACCAAGCCCTACAACCTGATCCCTTCCCTGCTGGGGCTCATGCTGTTGTGCGGGGTGCTGTTCACCGTGGGTATCCATTTCATGGGCAAGGACGTGAAGGGCTTCCTCGTGGCCTTTCCCGCCGTGTTCCTGGTGGGCGTGATCTCCTATATCCTTGCGGGACAAGCCACCATGAAGACCTGGGGCATCGAGTACGCCATCTGGGCCATCGCCATCGGCATGATCATCTCCAACACCATCGGCACGCCCAAGTGGATCAAGCCGGCGCTCGAGGTGGAGTACTACATCAAGACCGGTCTGGTGCTGCTGGGCGCTGAAGTGCTTTTCAATAAAATAGTGGCCATCGGCATTCCGGGCATCTTCGTGGCCTGGGTGGTGACGCCCATCGTGCTCATCTCCACGTTCATCTTCGGGCAGAAGGTGCTCAAGATGCCCTCCAAGACCCTGAACATGGTCATCTCCGCGGATATGAGCGTGTGCGGCACCTCGGCGGCCATCGCCACTGCGGCCGCCTGCAAGGCCAAGAAGGAGGAACTGACCCTGTCCATCGGTCTGTCCCTGGTCTTCACCGCCATCATGATGATCCTCATGCCGGCCATCATCAAGGCCGTTGGCATGCCCTTCATCCTCGGCGGCGCCTGGATGGGCGGCACCATCGACGCCACAGGCGCGGTTGCCGCTGCCGGCGCCTTCCTCTCGGAAAAGGCCCTGTACGTGGCTGCCACCATCAAGATGATCCAGAACGTGCTCATCGGCGTCACGGCCTTCGGCGTGGCGGTGTACTGGTGCGCCAAGGTGGATTGCGTGCCGGGGCAGAGCGTGCGCTGGACCGAAATCTGGCACCGTTTTCCCAAGTTCGTCCTGGGTTTCCTCACCGCATCCATCGTGTTCTCGCTGATCGTCTCCAGCCTAGGGGCCGACGCCGGCAACACCCTCATCGACCAGGGCGTGCTGCGTGGTTTCTCCGGACACTTCCGGGGCTGGTTCTTCTGCCTGTCCTTCGCGGCCATCGGCCTGGCCACCGATTTCCGTGAGCTGGCCCACCACTTCAAGGGTGGCAAGCCCCTGATCCTCTATGTCTGCGGCCAGACCTTCAACCTGATCCTGACCCTGACCATGGCTTACATCATGTTCTATGTGGTCTTCCCGGACATCACCAACAAGATCTAACTCCCGCACCAGTGTAGGCCCGGGGCTTTTCCAGGCCCCGGGCCTGATTCACGGAGGCTAGTATGATCGATCGAGCCATTCCCCTTTCCACGCGAGTCATGCGGTTGTGTACCTGTCTGGCAGGCATAGCGCTCCTGTTCTGGGTGATCCTGCCCCAGTTGCGCACCATCTCCACCACCTGGGACGACATGGCCGGCATGATCCAGGAGCGCGGCATCGAGGTGGGCATGTTCTTCTACACCGACGTCAAGGTCACGGGAGACGCCGACCTGCACATGCGCTCCGTCTTGGCGCCCCCTCGGGAAGAACCCTAGACACGTCTCACTTGGGGTTGAACAGGGATTCGATTTCCCGCTTGAGGACAAAGACGAGGGGCAGCATACGCCCTGTACAACCAAGGAAAAAGGCCAGCTGCTCGAATTCCTGGTGCCCCATGTTCCAACGCACGAGGTAGAGCCGGGTCAGCAACACGAGGGCGGCGCAGCAGCAGGCGGCGGTAAGGCCGTGCAGGGCGAGGCGCTGTAAGAACACCTGACTTTGGATACGGCGATATATGTATAGATGGATAGTGGCGCCCACACCGAGCACACCCTTCCAGAAGCGATAGAACAGATCGGTGCACACCACTCCCATGAACAGGGCCAGCGCGAAAAGGAAAACAGGAGGAACGGGGTCTGGCTCCACGGCGGCTCCTTGGCTTGTCAAAAGGGATTTGCAAGTCTAAAGTGGATGATGGTCGGCGGGAAGTCAAGGAAAAGCGACCGGGTTCGAGAAAGGAAGCCTGCCGCACAGGGCGATGCTTTTCCCGCTTCCCATGGACCGAGGTGTCATCCATCCCGAGGCGTCATGAAAATCTCTTCCCTTTCGCTGCACAGCAAATTCATGGTCGGGCTGGCGCTGGCCTCCACGGCCATCGCCATCATCCTGGCCGCCGGGTTCTATGTGCACATGCGCCAGGTGCTGGAGGGCGAGATCGAGGACAAGGCCCGGCTGGTCTTCGCCCAGGTGGATTCCATCCAGCATTACGTGCGCCAAGTGCTGCGCCCCAAAATGTATGCGCAGCTGCACGACACCTTTGTCATCGAGGCCATGAGTTCGTCCTTCATCTCCAGGCAGATCATGGACAAGGTCAACGACAAGGCCGGCCCCTACATCTACCGGCGTGTGGCCCTGAACGCCAGGAATCCCCAGTTTCAGGCCACGGACGAGGAACGGGCGCTCATCGAAGCCTTCCGCGGCACCCCGGAGCAGGACCTCTGGCAGGGCTACAAGAAACTGGACGACATGGAGTATTTCATCATGGCCCGCCCCGTGCGCTATGGGGCCTCATGCATGTACTGCCACGGGTCGCCGGATGACGCGCCCGCGGAACTGGTCAAGATTTATGGAGAACGCGGCTTCGGCCATGAACTGGACGCCCTGGACGGCATGGACCTCGTGGCCCTGCCCTTTTCCGCCGCCGTGGTCCAGATCCAGGGCGCGGTAATGCGTTACCTGGTCATCTTCTGCGTTTCCATGCTGTTGTTCTTCGCCATGACCAATCTCGTGTTCAAGCGCGTGGTGGTCAACAACCTGCTCGTGCTCACCAATCTTTTCCGACGCAATTTCTCGGACGACAAGGGCACCGAACTCTTGCGCCAGGTGGAAACCGGCGACGAGATCGACGTCATGATCCAGGGCATGGAGCGCCTGGGCGAGCATCTCTACGAGACGCGCGCGCGGCTCCAGGACTATGCCGCCAACCTGGAACACAAGGTGGAACAACGGACCGGCGAGTTGGCTCGCGAGGTCAATAGCCGCGAGGCCGACGTCAACCTGTTCGTGCAGCTCCTGGCTGGTCTCAACCGCAGCCAGACCAGGGCCGAACTCTGGCGGCAATGCCTACCGCTCATCGGGGAGCGTTTCAACCTGCGCCAAGCCACCTACGTCTGCGCCATCTCTTCCCATGCCAGCTACTCCTGGCCGCAAGAGGATCTGCGACCGGAACTGCCCCCGGATTGGATCGCCCTGCTCACGGACTGTCGCGTGCACATGGTCGACGGTCAGGCACTGATACCAGTGGAATCCTCCTGCGGCTACACGGAGGGACTGTTATGCCTCTACCGCTCTGCTGGAGAGGTCTTTCGCCCCCAGGACCGCGAGGTACTCAGGGCCCTGGGCCGTCAGCTGGGTGTTGCCGTGGAGAACCTGAGCGCCCTGGACAACCTCATGCGGCACAAGGACAACCTGCAATCCATCTTCGAGGGCATCTCGGATCCCCTGCTGCTGATCGACCGTTCCGGCAAGACCGTCATGGGCAACCAGGCTGCGCGCACCCTGGCCAGAGCCTTGGCCGGGGATCCGTCCATCGACGGAAAGGACGAACTGCTGCCATTGTTGTGCGCTCCCAGTGAAAGCGCGGACTGCGATCTGAAGCGCGCCCTGAACGGCGACGGATACCACTCGCGGGAGATTCATGCCGCCGGCCGCTGCTTCGCCGTGAGCTTCTATCCCGTGCAATCCGCCCCTCCTTCCAGGCAGGAACACGGCCCAGAGCGTGTCATCGTCGCGGTGCGCGACATCACTGCGGAGAAGACCTTCATGGCCCAAATGACGCGCTCGGAGAAACTCGCGTCCGTGGGCAAGCTGGCTGCGGGCTTGGCCCATGAAATCAACAACCCCCTCGGCGTCATTCTCTGTTACGCCGAACTGCTCAAGTCAGGACAAGGCGATACCCAGCAGCGACAGGACCTGGAGGTGATCATCAAGCACACCCGACAGGCCCAACGCGTCCTGCATGACCTTCTCAACTTCGCCCGCCCCAAGGCCGGCCCTGCCCAGGCAGTGGACCTGGCCGCGGAGGCCGCCGCCGTGGTGCAGGTGTTCCGCATCGAGGCCGAAAAGCGCGGTGTCCAGCTCAGGGTGGAATCCCTGACCCCCGGCACACCCATGGTGCTCATGGCGCCCCACGCCCTGGAGCACATCCTGGCCAATCTGCTGCTCAACGCGCTGGACGCGGTATCCGATGACACCGGCGAGATCGTGGTCCAGACCGACGAAGACCACCACTGCGGCGAGGTGCTGTTGCGCGTCCTGGACAACGGACCGGGCATTCTCCAGAAGGATCTCTCGCGCATCTTCGACCCGTTCTACTCCACCAAGGAGGTGAACAAGGGCACGGGGCTGGGGCTCACGGTGGTTTACGGCTTTGTCAGCGATCTCGGGGGGCGGATCGAGGCGGGCAACCGTCCCGAAGGCGGGGCTGTCTTCGAGATTCGTCTGCCTGCCGCGGACCTTCGCGACGTTACCGTGGAGTGCGCCGCATGACCTCGGCCAAGGGCATTCTGGTGGTGGACGACCAGGAGGACTTTGCCCGGGGCCTGGCTCGGCTGCTGCGGACGCGGTTCCCGGAGCACCTCGTGCTGGAGGCCTTTTCAGGCCCCTCTGCCCTGGACATCCTGCACGAGGGGCGTGTCCGGCTCATGATCACCGATCTGCGCATGCCGGCCATGAGCGGCTTGGCCCTGCTCAATGCCGCACTGACCGGATGCCCCCACTTGTCCGTGGTCATGCTCACGGCCCATGGCAGCATCGAGACAGCCGTGGAGGCGCTCAAGGCCGGGGCATACGATTTCCTCACCAAACCCGTGGAACCGGAAGACCTCTTCCGCGTCGTGGAAAAGGGGCTGGAACGCGCCCGCCTCAAGGACGAGAACAGCCGGCTGCGCACCCTGCTCAAGGGGCGCGAACACCGCCTCCTGGGTGAAAGCCCGGCCATGCAACGCCTGCGGGAGACCGTGGCCGCCATCGCCCTCTCCGACTATACCGTGCTGGTGCGCGGCGAGTCCGGTACGGGCAAGGAACTCACCGCCCGCCTCATCCACGAGTTCTCCCCGCGCCGCGCCGCGCCCTTTGTCGCGGTCAACTGTCCCGCCATCCCCGCCGATCTCCTGGAAAGCGAGCTGTTCGGCCATGTCAAGGGCGCCTTCACCGGCGCCGAACGCGACCGCGAAGGTCTCTTCGTGACCGCCGAGGGCTCGACGTTGCATCTGGACGAGATCGGCGACATCCCCATGTCCCTGCAGACCAAACTCCTGCGCGTCCTGCAGGAGCGGGAAGTACGGCCTGTGGGGTCGGACAAGAGCCGCCCCGTGAACGTGCGGATCGTGGCCTCGACCAATCAGAACCTCGAGGACAAGATCAAGAGCAAGAGTTTTCGTGAAGATCTCTACTACCGGCTCAACGTGCTGTCCGTGACTGTGCCCCCCTTGCGGGAGCGTGTAGGCGACATTCCGCTCCTGGCCGCGCACTTCCTGAACTTGGCCGTCGCGGAGTTGGATGCCGAGCCCAAGGAAGTGGACCCGGAGGTCTTTCGACACCTGAGCCAGCGTCCCTGGCCTGGAAACGTGCGCGAACTGCAGAACTACATGCGCCGCCTGGCGGTGTTCTGCCCCGGCCCGCATGTGGACATGACCGCCGTGTATCTTGTTGACGGTCCCGTCTCTGCCACCGTTGACGAGTGTCCCACTGCCTCCGGTTCGTACAAGGTCGCCAAGGAACAGGTGTTGCAACACTTCACCGAGAGTTACGTGCGGGATCTGCTCAGCACAACCAAAGGAAACATCAGCGAAGCCGGCCGGTTGAGCGGCCTGTCACGTGTCGCGTTGCAGAAGATCCTCGCCCGCCTGGGGCTGGATGCCGGGGAATTCCGCCAGAGGTGAGCGTTTCTTCATTTCACATCCGGCAAAAGGGACAAGGACCAGGGCTCGGCCTGTAGGCTGTAACTGGCGCCGTCCACCAGGACCAGGGCGATCCCCCGGCCATGGCGCCGGGCAGTGCCGCCGGGTGTCAGCACCCACCACAGGCAGGTCCGCGCCTCGGTCTCCAGGTCATAGACCAGCCCCGGCGCCGGCACGTCCCGCCCCGAGAGGGAAACCAGGCCGGGCTGTTGCTCCACCCGCTGGAAGGAGTGTTCGGGCAGGGCCAGGAACCTGAAGCCGCGCCCCTCGACGGTGTTGCCGGAGACGTTCTGTTGCAGGGTCCCGGGAGCGAAACGCCAGCAGATGCGGATTTCCCCGCCGGATGGAGCCTCCACCACGTCGCGCACGACCACCACGCCGCACTGGAGCAGGCAGACTTGGCGCAGGTGCGCGATGTCGTCCTGGCGCCGCTCGGCCCAGGCCACCTGGAATCCCGGCACCCCCTGCCGCTCTCGAGACGTGATCATGCCCAAGCCCTCGGCCCTGGCTGTCAGGCCAGGTACCAGCAGGCAGGAGTGCGCAGCCGCGGAGCGATAGGCGTCGGTGACGGCAGAGGGCGCGTAGCGGGTGATGCCGGGGTCCACGAGTAGGGGCCGCCCCCCGAGCCCAACCTCCAGGGACAGGTCGTCCTCGTGGGCGTGGTTGATGGGCTTGGGGCCGGCCTTGAACAGCACCCAGGCCTCGCCCGCCCGCAGCATGGCGAAGCCGGCCTGTGGGAGCCGTCGCGAGGTCCGGACTGGTCGCCGCGTGCGCAGGCCCAGGGCCGTGTCCGCCAGATGTAGTAGGGGAGTGAAGTCGGAGTCCGTGCTACCCGAGTCGTTGAACGAGGGCCAGGATCCGCTGGGGCGGCGCAAGGCGGCCAGGGTCCGCAACCGGCGCGGCAGCAGCCTCTGCAATTGTCCGGGAAAAACCATCCCTCGCTCTCGCGTGGCCAGCAGGACTTCCAGGCAGGCCTGGCAGCACAAGGCGTGATATAGCGGGGAGCGCTCCGCATGGAAGCCGTCGGCCAGGAATTGCCGCTCCGCCTCCTGCTCCAGGCGGGTCAGGCCCTTTGCCACCCAGCCGCCGGCCTCGCGGAACTCCGGAAAGGCCAGTCCGGCCAGGCTCAGGGCCGCGGCCTCCATCATCCGCCAGTTGCCGGGGTGCCCCAGGTGGTCGCAGAGGTGCCGGGCGTGCTCCCATACGGAGCGCAGCAGCAGGCCGCGGATGTCCGCTGTCAAGTCCGCCCCTTCCCAGATCGCGGCGAGGGCCAGCAGCCACTCCCGCAGGCGCCAGGCAACCGAGAGGGTCTGCCAGGCCGGCCCGGCGCCGCCGTCGGAATCCAGTGGCACGGGGTTGCTTCGCACCCAGTCCGTGAGCGCCTCGGCCACGGCTTCGGCCTGGGGCGGGTTGGCCAGGGCGCGCAGAAAGTGATGGCGGTGCAGGAAGTGCCGCCACTCCAGCTCGCCCAGGGGGTCGGCGAACCAGCATGGTGGCCAGCCCACTTGACAGCCCATGACCCGCCCCTCCATGAGGTCTCGGGCCGTGTCCAACGGGTACGGGAACACCGGGGGCGGTATCGCCTGGGTCTCTGGAGTGGCGAGGGAGCGCAGGAGCCCGCGGGGGCGTAGCGCCGCTTCCAGGGACAGGGCAAGGAGCGCGGCCAGGCCGGCCTGCTCGAGGCGTGGCCCTTGGGGGATGCGCCGCCGCAAGACCCGCAGCCCGTGGACCGCCACGTCCAGGACCTGGGGCTGGGAGCGGTCCTTTTCACGACGGAAGAGCACCTCGACACGGCGCACGTCCCGCCAGCCGTCAGGGCGGCCGTAAGAGCCGAAGCTCTCGACCGGGAAGAACAGTTCCGTGACGCAACCAGGGGGCAGTTCCATGCGCCCCCCCGTGGAGGAAACCTGCCCAGAGTTTTTGCCGTGGACGAGCCGCAATCCCACCGAGACCGGGGCGATGCCATGGTTTTCCACTCTGAGGCTGAAGGCGTCCCAGGCCGACAGGTCGCGCTCCAGTATCGGAACAGCCAGCAGCAGCGGGTGTTGGCTCCTGGCTTCCAACGCCTGGCCGCGCTTCCCGGCTGGAAACAATTCCTTGGAATCAATCAGGGAATCCTCCTGAAACAGCTCTTGTGCCAGATAAGTCGGACTAGCCGGGTCAGGGGGAGGGATGCGGCCGAGGTGGCGCACGGCTACATCAGCTCCCGCAACACGGGGGCGCCCGAGGCGTTCCGGGGAAAGGTGCGCCGCTCCAACAACTCCAGGGTGGGGGCGAGTATTTCCCGGTTTCGGGCGTTCCTGTCGCGGATCGCGTCCCAGGTGGTGCCGTCGGCCAGGTCATAGGCCAGTTCCTGCCTGTCGAAGAGCCTGGCCGTCCTGGGCCGCACGTTGCGGAGGCCGAAGCGCTCCGGCCGGCGTGCCATGGCCGAACCCGGTTCCAGCAGGAAGCGCTGGGCCATGAACTCCACCAAGGGGTGTCCCTGGAAGCGTGCGGTCAGCTCCAGGAAGGCGTTCAGATCCTGCGTGGACTCGTGGGGGGTGTTGTACATCAAGTGCACCACGGCCTTGATGCCGGCCTGTGTTGCCGCCTGGATGGCCGTATCCAACTCCGCCGGGGCAAAGCCCTTGCCCAACAGACGCAGGGTGGGCGGATGGGCCGACTCGGCACCGAAGAACAGGGCGAAGCAGCCGGACTCGGCCGCCGTCAGGGCCTGAGGCGGGGTGAACCCACGCACCCTGGCGTAGCCGTACCAGCGCAGGTCGGGGAGGTCGCGGGACAGGAGGCGGCAGGTCGCGGCAAAGCGGGGCGGGTCGGCGTTGATCGCGGCGTCGGTGAACATCACCGTACGCAGACCATGGCGGCGGGTGAGCGCTTCCAACTCGGTCGCGACCTTTTCCGGTGATTTGGCCGTATAGGTGTCCACCAGTCGCCCCGTGCAGAAGGAACAGGCCGAGGGGCAGCCCTTGGTGGTGCGGTAGGGCAGAAACACGGTGTTGCCGAGTTCCGGGTGCTCGTAGCGGTAGTCGTCCATGTCCAGCCCGCTGAAGTCGGGCAAAGGTTCATCCTCTGCCGCTGCCACAGACGGCGGTGTGTCCCGGAGCACCCCCCGCTGGTTGCGGAGCAGGCCTGGTAGAGCCTGAGCCTGGGTATCACGCCAAAGCCCGAGCAGCGAAGCCAAGCCACAGCCCTTGATCCAGGCGTCCGGCACGGCAAAGCGGGCCAGCTCTGTTGCAGGCTTGACCGTGATGCAGGGCCCGCCTAGGATGATCATGCTCTCGGGAGAGCATCGTCGCAACGCCGCGCCCAGCAAGAGAGCGCCGAAATACTGGTGGTAGGAGACGACGGAAAAGGCATGGATACGGCCTTCCTGGGGCAGGTGCTCCATGTGGCGCCGGACAAAGGCGGCCAGACGATCCGAGCCCTGGCCGGTTTCCAGGAACGACTGGAATTCCGCCTCGCCCAGGTCCCTGTCTCTGCCGTGGACGTCGAGGCCGCCGGGGTCCTCGAATAGCGAATCCATGAGCCGGTCGATCTGGAGCACGGGCAGGCCTGCGCGGGACAGGCCGGCGAATAACGTGGCCATGCCGTGGGGAGGAAATTTGGTGGCTAGATACCGTCGGCTCACGCTCGGGGGGTGGATCAGGACCACGGTGTCTCGTGAACCGCTCATGTTCCTCCTCGCAATGCAGGGGGGTGGGGTGGAGCAGGGTCATCCAGGAGCCGCGCGGTGAAGCCCCTGCGCCTGCTCCTGGTGGAACCGCCGTTCTATCGACTGTACAAGGATTCCTACGGCCTGTGCAAGCTGCCCCTGGGCCTGGGCAGTCTCGCGGCCACGGTGCGGACCCTGGACGGGGTCGAGGTCCTGGTCTGCAACGCGGACTTCCACCCCGCGCCCGAGCCCTTTGACGTTCGGTTTCTGGCCGGCGAGGGCTGGCAGACCTGCCGCAGGGTCATGGCAACAGGCGAGCACCCGGCACTGGACGTCCTGGAGCGGGTGGCCCGTGAATTCCAGCCCCACGTGGTGGGCATGAGTGTGCGCACCCCGACCCTGACGCAGGCCCTGCTGGCCGCGCGACGGCTGCGGCAGGGTGCCCCCGATGCCTTGTTCCTGGCAGGGGGGGCGCATCCCAGCATCGTCGGTGGGGCGCTGCTCAGGCATCTGGAATTCGATGCCGTGGTCTTGGGCGAGGGCGAGGTCACCCTGCGTGAACTGCTCCGCGCCCTGGCCTTTGGGCGAGGTCTGCATGACGTGCCCGGTCTGGCTCTGCGGGGGCGGGACGGCATCATCACCACGCCGCCACGACCCCTGCTGGACGATCTGGATGCGCTGCCCTTTCCGGGAGTGCTCCCGGTTGAAAACATCGTGGCCGGCGCGACCCTTCCCGGCAGCGCCTTCGGCTACGTGTTCGCTTCCAGAGGCTGCCCGCACGCATGTGGCTATTGCTCGTCGCGCGGTGTATGGGGGCGGCGCGTGCGCTTCCGCTCTCCGGAGAATGTGGTGGCGGAGCTGGAACAGCTCGCGGCCAGGGGCGTGCGCCACGTGCATTTCGACGACGACACCTTCGGCGTGACGCCCCCGAGGCTTGCGGCGCTCTGTCGCGCCCTGGAACAAGCTCGTCTCGGCCTGAGCTACAGCTGTGAGACCCACGTTTCCCTGGTGGACGGCGCCAGTGCGGCCGCCCTGGCCCGAGCCGGGTTCGTCACTGTGCAGTTGGGCCTGGAGAGCGGCGACGACGCCATGCTCGCCAGGGTGGGCAAGGGCTTCGACACGACCCAGGCCGAGCGAGCCGCCGCCCATATCCGCGACGCGGACATGCGGCTGGAGGCCTTCTTCATGGTGGGGTTTCCGGAGGAGACCGAGGAAAGCCTGGCGGCCACGCGCCGTTTCATGGAGCGCCTCCAGTGCCACAAGCTGATCTACAGCATCTTCACGCCCTACCCCGGAACCCCGCTCTTCGAACGCTGCCGCGAGTTGGGGCTGCTCCACGCTGGCTACGACCCCTCCCTGCACAACCACCAGAGCCCGGAAAACGCCTTCTGCCCCAGGATTCCGGCCGTCAGGTTCCGGACCTTGGCCGCGGAGATCGAGGCCTTGGTAGGCACCCGCAACGCCGCGGCCCGGCAGACTCAGGCCGAGATCAGCCGGGAGATGTCCTCGGCGATGCGGCCGCCGATGGCAAAGCGGTCGAAGCGGTAGCGCCCCTCGCCTGGGGGGCGGTGCAGGAGTCCGGCGATCGTGGGTTCCAGGTCCGGGCCGAAGCAGGCGGCCTCGTCCAGGACCGCGACGTGCAGCCTGGGTAGGCCGGCGGCGCGGCGCTCCTGCTCTTGGCTGGGGTGGCACTCGGGGATGACCAGGGCGCGCGCGCCGGTGAGTAGCAGCTCGTTGACGGTGTTGTATCCGGCGCGGCAGACAACCAGCCGCGCCTCGGTCATGAACTCGGCCAGGCAGGGCAGGAAGGGCGGGAAGCGCACCCCGGCGGCCTCGGGCAGGGCGCGGATATCCTCTTTGACCTCGGGGGCGAGGTAGACGTCCAGAATGGCCAGTACCTCGCAGGCGTCGAACAGCCCCAGGCCGCGCAGTGCCGCGAAGACCCGCGCGTGCAACCGCACCACGCGGCCGTGCCGCCCCAGGTTGACCAGGACCAGGGGGCGCGGCCGCAGGCCCAGGGCGGCCAGGCCATTACCAGGGCGTAGTTCTTCGAGGTTGAGCGCCGCGATCCTGCCGAGATACAGGATTCTGTCTTCCAGGGCCGGGTCCGCGCCGAAGAATTCGGCGTTGACGTCCACCATTGCCCGCTCCTCCAAGACGTAGAAGGCGTCGTAGCAGGCCGTGGCCGGGGTTCCGGGTCTTAGTCCGGGGTAGTCCGCCGCCGGCGCCAGGAGCAGCGGCTCAGCCCGGTAGATGCCGCGTGAGAGGTGCGCCAGCACGTATCCTCCGGGGCGTGTACTGTGCCCCCCGGCGAGCAGGGGCACTGCCTCGCCCATGAGCCCGGCCAGGGAGTGCTCCACCAGCACCGCACAGGGGCGGAAGGACTCCAGACACTCCTTGATGAGCCGCTGCCGCCAGGCCAGGGTCTGTTTCAGGTCCAGGGAGCGCAGATAGCGGGGGCGATAGGGCTGGCCGGGGGCGTCCAGATCGTGGCGCAGTCCGGGCAGCTTGACGGTCTCCACGCCCTGGGAAAGGAAAATCTGGGGCGCGGAGCCGCCGCTGAGCACCAGGAAATCCACCTCGGGCATGGCGGTCCGCATGCCGTCGATGACGGCCATGGTCCGCACCGCATGCCCCAGGCCGATGGAATTGTGGGTGTAGACGAGTATGCGTTCGATGCGGCGCAATCCTTCGCTCCTCTCCGGTTCGCTCATTCGGGGGTCGAACATGCAGCGCCGGGGCAGCGAGACTTGAGAGTTCGCTGTTGCAACGACGCAAGGCCTTGCATATCATGCACTGCCCGCGCTGGTCCACGCTTCGGACAGAGGCTGCATGAAGCTTTTCGTCGAACGATATCTTCGGGTCTACCCCCGCGAATACAACGCCACTGCCCGCTCCGCGCTGTTGTTTCTGCTGGTCTTCCTGTTCTTCGCCATCTTCCGCAACTATGTGGACGCCTCCTTCATCAAGCGCTACGGCCCCGGCTCCATCCCGCTCATGCTCTGCATGGGAGGCGCGCTCTCCCTGCTCGTGTTCAGCATCTGCCGCCGTTTGGGCGCCAGGGTCTCGGACCGGCGCATGCTCATCGGGTTTCTGTGCGGCGCCGGGCTGGCCCAGGCCGGGCTGTATCTGCTTGTATCCACCGAGGCGGACCTGGTCTACCCCCTCCTCTACCTGCTGATGATCCTGATGGACGCGTTCCTGCTGGTGTATCTTTGGAACCTGACCCAGGAGATGTTCGACGCCCGGCAGGGCAAACGCCTGTTCCGGCTGTTCATGCTGGCCCAGGTGGTGGGGGGCACGCTGGGCAGCCTGGCCTCTGGGCCCCTGGCCCTGGCCCTGGGCATCGACGCGGTACTCCTGCCCTGCGCCGCGGCCAACGTGCTCCTGGCGGGGGGCCTGTTCGCCCTGTGGCCCAAGGGCGCCGGGGCGCGCGTGGGAAGGACCGCGCCCCGCCAAGGGTTGTCCATGCTGGCCGCCTGTTTCGAGCGCTATCCCATCTTTCGCTTTCTCTGCGCCTGCGCGGTGCTGCCCAACCTCATCCTGCCCATCCTGACGTACCAGTTCGGCGTGGTGGCCGAAGCCGCCTTTGCCTCGGAGCAGGAACTGCTGTCCTTCCTGGGCTGGTTCCGGGGCGCCACGACCTGCGTCACCTTCGCGGGTATCCTGGCCCTGGGGGGAGTCTACGACCGGCTCTCCACACGTAGCGTGGCCATGGCCGCGCCCCTGAACCAGTGTTTCGCCTTTTCGGTCATGGCGGTGTTCTTCAATCTGTGGGCCGCGGCCTATGCCCAATTCTCGACCATCTTCCTGCAGCGCGCCGCATTGGGGCCGCTGACGAAAAGGCTGCACTCGCTGCTGCCCAGGGAGATCGCCGCCTGGAGCCAGATCGTGGTGCGCGGCATGCTCTGTCAGGCCTCCACCATTGGCGGGGCACTGCTGATCATCGCCCTGAAGCCGGAATTCTCGGCGCGGCAGTTGTCCGTCCTGGCCATTGTCCTGGCACTGGTCTGGGCCTGGGAGGCCTTCCGCTTTCGGCGCGGCTACGGCGCGGGACTCAAGCAAGTCATGGCGGAAAAGGGGCTCGACTTCGACCGCTTCGGCGACGCGGCCCTGGGCCATGCCGAGCCCGAAGAGCCGGAGCAGGAGGTCATGTCGCCGGAAACCTACCCCGAGGCGGTGCTGGACCTCGTGGCCGAGCTGGACATCCCGGACCTGGACCAGGACACGGCCCTGCCCCTGCTGCGTGACCCGGAGGAGCAGACCAGGGCCGCAGCCGCAGCCTCCTTTGCCTTGAGCCGGGATTGCAGCGCTTTGAACCCGCTCCTCGGCCTATTGGACGACACGGAACCCGTGCGCCGGGCAGCCGTGGACGCATTGTCCCGTTACGGCGCCGAGGCCGCACCCCTGCTGGAACAGGCCCTACCGCACAGCCCCCCCAGGGTGCAGCGGGGCATACTCGAGGTCATGCGCCTGGCCAGGCTGCGCGACGCGGACATCACCCCGTTTCTGGGGCGCATGCTGACGGCTGCCTACCACAGCCTCATGGCCGCGCGTACGCTGGAAAGGGGAGAACAAGGGGCGAGTGTGGACATGCTGCTGCAGCACCTCCACGAACGGCGCTTGGCCGATCTGGACCTCGTGTTCCTGGGCCTGTGGGTGCGGCACAAGGACATGCGCCTGGTCTTCGAGGCGGTGAACTCCGGAGACGCGGCGGCCGCGGTGGAACTCTTGGAGGCGGTGCTCGACCCGGTGACCGCGTCCCGCATCGTGCCTTTGGTGGATTCCATACCTGACGACGAACGCATCGCCAGGGGGCGGCGGGTGCTGCCCCTGAGGCTGGACGATACTCCTGCCAGGGTGCTCCACGGTCTGTGCGCCGACCCCGACCCCGTGACCCGGCTTCTGGCCCTGTGCACCGTGGGTCAGGCGTACGCCGGTCCACGGCTGCTTTCGGCGACCCAGGCCCGGACCGACGACACCGAACAGGACGTGCGCCTGGCCGCGCGCTACGCAAGTGAACGCTGCCTTGGCAAGGAGGCGACCATGCCCTCGATCATCCATCGTGTACAGAGTCTGCAACGCTTCGACGTCTTCAGCGGCTTGGGCATCCGAGAGCTGCGGGCCGTTGCCTCCATCATCGAGCGCGCCGGACACGGGCAGGGGGAGACATTGATCCGCCGGGGCGAGCCCTTGGCCGGCCTGCACCTGATCAGCGCGGGCGCGATCACGGCCCGCACCCAGGACGGTCAACAGAGGGAAATCGGGGCAGGGGAGTTCTTCGGCGCCCTGGAACTGTTTTCGGACCGCCCCGCGGAGTGTGACTACGTGGCGGCGCGGGATGTCGATCTGCTGGTGATCCGCTCCGCACATTTTCTGGAGATCATGAAGCTCTATCCGCTCATCGGCGTGAACACCTGCCGCTATCTGGCCGGGCTGCTCCAGAAGCAGCAGACAGGCGTGGATGCCCGCGGGCAAGGCCCTGACGCTCCTGCCCCCGAATGATCGTGTCATTTCCCGCGAGCCAAGGAGCCGGACAACCTGTCCAGGGTCCGCGGCTTCCCTCATTTCCAGTGTGCAACAAAAGCTCGCCCCAATCCAGACCACACCAATCAGTTTTTCTTCGGCTGTAAGCGGTTCGCCCTGGAGTTTGAGTCCACCATCCTCCAGACCTTATTTCTGACGTCTGTAATGAAGTCCGTGCCTTCTGTATCGAGGCGGATCGAGGCGATAGTGTTTGGATTGCCCCGGGTGCTTTGTCCAGGAATGCACAAGCGTTTGTTTCCTGATTGCCCCAGAACGCTCATAACCGCAACATTTACCTGAACAATGAAAACACGTACGAAATATTGATAATTATTTTTCTCACGCAACAGTAAAATCTTGCATAATGGTTATGGTGACAATAAAAGGAGAGTATTGACCACCATGCGTCCGACAGTGCTTCAGACAGGATTGAGCGGCGGCCAGTTCCGTGGACTGAGTCACCCTGGCAAGGCATGGGGGATCGCGCTCCTCTGACGGCCTCAGTGGTCCGAAGAGCAGCACAGGCCTACAGGTGCTCGACACGCTCCTGGCAGCACGGCAACAGACGTGATGGCGATGCGGAGGTGCTGCCCTGGGGCCTGTGTAACATAATACATAATATATTAACGGAGGATATACATGAGTGACTCAACCGTGACGTCCCAAGCAATGGCCTTTAGACTATTTTCCCTGCTCCTTCGCGATGAAATTGCCAAGGATACTGTGCGTCTCTTGCAGGAAAAGGGTAAGGAACCCCTGCGCAGGGGCACGCAAGCACAACAGGCCCTGGCTTCGGCCATAACGGCCATGCCCATAGACAACTTGTACAAGGCTTTGAGCTACGAATATGCTGATCTGTTCCTTAATGCCGGTCCCATGCCTGTCTTCCCTTACGAATCCGTCCATGCGACCGGAACACCCCTGGTGATGCAAAAACCGCTGCAGGTTCTGCGTGAGGTTTTCCGCAAGGCTGGATTGCGTCCCAGGGCGACATATCCTGATCTTGAAGATCATGTGGCCGTGGAACTCGAACTGGCGGCCGTGCTTCTGGAACAGGGGCCGCAAGAGCTTTGCGTGGGATTCGTTCAGGGAACTTTCGGGGCTTGGGTACCGTTGTTCTGTGCGCAGTTGCGGGAAGCAGCCCAGGAGCCCGTTTACAGGGAGCTTGCGAACTGTCTGGCGGAAGTCCTCGCCACTCCGACAGCCGCCGCAGGCTTGTCCGCCGCGGCTGAGGCCATGGGCATCGACACAGGGTCCTTTACCGTGGAGCCCGGTCCCTGGCCGGAGGAGGACAAGCGCACGGTGAATACCCATTGTTACACCTGCGGCGCGTTGTGCGGCATGGAGGCTCGTCTGGAGGACGGCATTCTCACGGGAGTGGGCGGTCTCAAGGGTGACCCGAAAAGTGCCGGCAAACTCTGCCCCAAAGGGGGGGGCAATCCCAAGCACCTGTACAGCGCCTATCGTCTCAAAGCTCCGTTGATTCGTGAGGGGGGGCGTTTCCGCAAGGCCTCCTGGGACGAAGCTTTGGACAGGGCCGTGCAGGGCATAACCGCCATCCCGGAAGGGAAACTGGCCTATTTCCGGGGTAACGACTATAACCGTTGGGTGCATGAAGCCCTGTTCGATGCCCTGGGCTGCCCCATGGGCACGCACAGAACCATGTGTGACAACTCCAACCGTATGTCCAACGAGCATACGCTCAACGATAAACGTCCCTGGCTGAATTATCGGGAATCGGAGTACATCCTGCACTTCGGGGTCAACGAGTTGTCGACTTCCTACGGTCAGCGCAAGGTTGGGGAGTTCAAGGACGCCCTGAAGCGCGGCGCCAAGCTGGTGGTGTTCGATCCTCGCAAATCAGAAACCGCTGCGAAGGCCACGCGCTGGGTGCCTCTCAAGCCGGCCACGGACGGAGCCGTCGCCATGGCCATGGCCTATGTGATTATTAGCGAAGAACTCTACGACAAGAGCTTTGTAGAGCAGTGGACCACGGGCTTCGAGCAGTTCCGGGCTCGGGTGTTGGGTAAGGAGGACGGCACGCCCCGAACTCCTGAGTGGGCTGCGGCTATCAGCGGCGTCCCGGCCCAGACCATCGTCGAAGTAGCCCGTGAATTCGCCGCGGCCGGGAGCAAGGGCGCCATTTCCTGGACAGGTCTGGCCCAAACGCCCAATGCCCATTGGGCCACTGCCGCGGTACAGGCTTTGAACGGCCTTTGTGGTTGTTTCGACGCCCCTGGTGGGCCGTCCCTGCCTTTCAAGCGTAAGCTCGGCTCGCCCTGGGCCGATGGACAGCAGAAACCCTCAGCCAAGCCTGCGCCGAAAATCGAAAAATTCGACCTCTGGGCAGGCTGGTCTCCAGCGCGTTTTGAAGCTCAGGTCAATGCTGGACATATCAAGGGGCTGGTCATGTATTGGGGCGATCCGGTGCTTACTTGGGGAAATACAGCTTCCGTGGCGCGGGCGATCGGAAAGCTGGATTTCTGTCTCGTCATCGATGCATTCATGTGCAACACTGCGCTGCTGGCAGATGTGGTGCTGCCGGAATGCACTTGGCTGGAGCAGCCGCAGCTCATCGCGGACTGGCTTTACGAGTCTTTTCTTTCATACTACGCTCAGGTGGTACAGCCTATGTACGAAACCAGGACCATGTTCGCTATTACCAAAGGCTTGGCGCAACGTCTCGGCCTGGGGCAGCATTTTCCCTGGGAGGACATCGAAGAGCCCCTGCGCAACATGCTTGCCGGGACACCCTGGTCTTATGACGAACTCAAGGCCAAGGGTTTTTTCATAACAGACCAAGCAGCCTACTATAAGTACAGGGAGTGGGGTTCCATCAACCCGCCGGCGGGATATGGCTCTTCCGGCAAGTCCAAGACAGGCAAGTACAACTTTGTGAACCCCGTAAGCGAGGAGAAGGGTGTTGATCCCTTGCCCGACTACAAACCGCCGCGCGAGGATCTCCAACCCGATGACGATTACCCGTTCATTTTTGGAAACTTCAGGCTGCATCAGCATGAGCACTGCTCCACATTTAATAACTGGCAGCTCATGAAGCTACGCGGCCGCAACGAGTTATGGATCAATGCCGGACAGGCCGCAGGGCTGGGAATCAAGGAGGGTGATCCGGCCTTGCTGATTTCTCCTTGGGGCACTTGCGTGCTTCCAGCGCACCCCACCGAGGATATCATGCCTGGAGTGCTCGGCGCTGCCGGGGGATTCGGCCATTTACGTGGCCTGGAAGGTGATTTGCGCTATCCGGACATGGGCGGAGTCAACGTGCCCGGCGCATTGATGAAGCCGGATGAGACCGAGTCCACGGGTGGTACGCCACTACTGAAGTACATTAAATGCCGTGTGGAAAAGCCCGGGGCTTGACAAGCTAGCCCGGCTGCGGGTTTCCCGCAGCCGGGCGTTTGCCGCAGTAATAAGAAAAGGGACAGGCAAAATTACTTGACTGAGATAGTGAAACAAATCATATTGGCGAGGCCGTGTTCGTCACCCGCAGCACAGAGGAGGCCCTCATGCCGCGCAGCGCCCGCATGCTTTTCGATGATGGTCCAGCCACTTATCATGTCATGTCGCACGCAGCCCTGGACGGTCATCCTTTGGGGGCGGTGGAGAAGGACTATCTGGTTTCCCTGATCAGGCGTTTCGCCGAGCTGTATTTCGTCAACATTCTCGGATTTTGCATCATGGGCAATCATTTTCATCTCCTGGTGCGTATTTTTCCGGGGAGTGAGGTCAGCGACGAAGAGGTATTGCAGCGCTTCAAGTCGCGATACGGGGAAAAGGCCGAGGCAGGGGCAAAGCAATTGGCCGAGTTACGGAACAAGTGGTCGAGCCTGTCCGAATTCGTGGGTGAGGTGAAGCAGACGTTCTCGCGTTACTACAACAAGGTGCACAAACGGCGAGGGTATTTCTGGGGGGATCGCTTCAAGAGTGTGCTCGTGGAGGACGGCAGAACCCTGGTGAATTGCCTGGCCTACATCGACCTCAACCCGGTGCGCGCCGGCCTTGTGGCGCGGCCGGAGGATTATCGCTGGTGCTCCCTGGCCTATCACGTGCAGCGCGGTAATGCAGACAGCCTGCTGTCCATGGACTTTGGACTGGCGGAATGGGGGATCGACGAATCCGAACGTCTCACGCAGTACCGGGGATTCCTGTACGAACTCGGGGCCATGGATAGGGGCATGGGCACGATTCCGCAAGAGATACTGGAGAAGGAGCGCAGCCGGGATTTCAGGATCACTGCTGGCGAGCGCTTCATGCAGCGGTGCCGATATTTCACCGACAGCGGCGTCATCGGCTCACGGCGCTTTGTGCAGGACATGGCCCGACGTTTCGGCCTGCGTTCGGCTGTCGGTCGCGAGCCCAAGATGATCCCTGGGCTCGAAGGCAGCTTCTCCCTCAGGCATCTGTCCGAAACCTGAGCATGGGGGTCCAACCATGCGTTTGAACGCGGGGCGTTTAACGGCTCGTGGTGCTTCGGCTCGCTCTGGGGGCGGGATGACGGACTTGCGCTTGGATCCGAGCCGACTTTCTTGTCATGAAGTCCTCCATAGCGGGCCAGGGACGAGCTGGAAGAAGACCATTCCAAGCTTCGCAGGTGTTATTGTAACCATAAACAGGTTCCATTTTTACATCTCACGAAATATTTGCCTGTCCCAAACTTGATTTCGCCTGTCCCATTTAATCCGGATGGCATCTAGGAATTCCCGAAAGTTCCGGGCCTCAGCTCTTCAAAAATACCTCGAAGGCACGCAGCGTGGCGTAGATGTCCGCAGTGCTAGCCAATTCGAAAGGACTATGCATGGACAGCAGTGGCGGACCGAAGTCGATGATGTCCATGCCATAGACCGCCAAGTGTTTGGCCACCGTACCTCCTCCGCCGATATCGACCTTGCCCAGCTCGGCCATCTGCCAGGGCACGCCGGCCCGGGCCATGAGGCCGCGCAGCCAGGCCACGTATTCGGCGTGGGCGTCGTTGGCGCCGTACTTGCCCCGATGCCCCGTGAACTTGCAGAACACCGGTCCGTGCCCGATGAGCGCGGCGTTGAGCTTCTCGTGCAGGTCCTGGTAGTCGGGGTCCAGTGCGCCGTGCACGTCGGCTGAGATGGCCTTGCCGTTATACATGGCCATGGCCAGGTTCAGGCCGCAGGTCTCCGGCCCGTCGGCTACGCGATGCTCCTGTCCCCAGACGGCCAACAGCTCCTGCATGCAGTGCTCGAAGAAGTAGGATTTCGCCCCTGTGGAGCCGTCCGAGCCGATCTCTTCCTTGTCCCAGACGACCAGGATCTGCGTGTGCTCGGGTGCGTCGTCAGCGTCGGACTCCGCGTGGAGCAGGGCCTCCAGCCCCAAAAAGACGCAGACGCGGTCGTCCTGACCGTAGCCTCCGATCAGAGCACGGTCCAGTCCAACGTAGCGCGCCGGTCCGGCCGGCACGGCCTGAAGCTCTGCGCTGAAAAGGTCCTCTTCCTCTATACCGTACTTGTCGTGCAGAATCTCCAACACGTGCCGTCTGATGGGTTTCTTTTCCCCACTCTCCGCGGGGGCGGGGGTTTGTTCCTCTTCCTGTCCGTTGCGCCATGGAGCATGCCCCACGACAATGTTCAACTTTTCGGCTTCAAAGGCCTTGGACAGCTTTTTCTCGTTCTGATCCGCGGCCAGGTGCGGCAGTAGATCAGGAACCGTGAACACAGGCTCATCGGCCGCCTCGCCGATGCTCACGGCCACGACCGTACCGTCCGTCTTGACCACCACGCCATGCAAGGCCAAAGGGCGCGCCAGCCACTGATGCTTGCGGATGCCGCCGTAATAGTGCGTCTTGGCCTGCCCCACACCGCACTCCTCATACAGGGGGCGTTGTTTGAGATCCAAGCGGGGGCTGTCGGCATGGGCACAGATGAGCCTGAATCCCTTGACCAGCGGCTGTTTGCCCCGACGCGCCAGAAACAATGACTTGCCCCGGAAGGAGCGCATGACCTTCACCGACTCGTCGGAAAGTGTGGGTTCTCCGAATCCTGCCTTGTGAGCGTGCTCCTCGCACCAGGCAATGACCTGGCGCTCGGTCTTGTTGGCGGAGAGGAAGTCCAGGTAGCGGGTGGCAAGGTCATGCATGGCCTGGCGGTGTTCGTCCGAGGCAAAGGCATCCCACACGTTGGTTGTCTTGTATTCCAGGGGCATTGCAATCTCCAGGAGAGGTGCTTCAGGAGTTGGCCAGGAGTTCCATGGCTTGACGCAGGATGTCGGCGACCAGGGGAAACTCGGCGTCGTCCAGGGTTCTGGGGTCGAGGCAGAAAAGGTCGTTCTCGATGCGGCCTATGAGGGGCGGGTCGGTGTGCAGGAGGGCATCGCGCAACCCGTCCGCGTTCAAGCCGTGTAGGGCCGTCAACGTGGTCGGCAGGTCGCGCTCCGGAAAGGCACCGCCACCGACACGGGAGGCGCCGGGGATGGTCGCGGCGCGCAAGGGCTCGCCGCACTCCCTGTTCAACCGTTTGGCAAGGCGCGTGGCGCGACGCTTCAATTCATCAGGGAGCATGGTGATCATGCGCAGGGTGGGGATGGCCCCACGAGCCAGCTCCGGCTCCAGATACAGGCGTAAGGTGGCCTCAAGGGCGGCCAGGGTCATCTTGTCGATGCGCAGGGCGCGGTTCATGGGGTTCTTCTTGATGCGCGCGATATGCTCGGCGCGCCCCACGATGATGCCGGCCTGGGGTCCGCCCAGGACCTTATCGCCGCTGAAGGTGACGACGTCCGCGCCGGCGGCCACCACCTCCTGCACCGTGGGTTCGTACCCCAGACCCAGTTCGCGGAAATCGTAGAAATTGCCGCTGCCCAGGTCCTCGATCACGGGCAGGCCGCGCTCCCGCCCCAGAGCCACGAGTTCTTCCAGCGTCACTTCCTTGGTGAAGCCGATGATCCGGAAATTCGAGGCGTGCACCTTGAGCAGCGCGGCCGTGTTTTCGTTGATGGCGTTTTCGTAGTCATGCAGATGGGTGCGGTTGGTGGCGCCCACCTCGCGCAGGATTGCGCCGCTCTTGGCCATGACCTCGGGGATGCGGAAACTGCCACCGATCTCCACGAGCTGCCCCCGCGAGACGATCACCTCGCGCCCTCTGGCCAGAGTCTCCAGGGTCAGGAGCACGGCCGCGGCGTTGTTGTTCACCACCAAGCCGGCCTCGGCGCCGCTGACCTTGCAGAGTATCTCCTCCACGTGGCTGTAGCGGCTGCCCCGCTTGCCCGTGGTCAGGTCCAGTTCCAGGTTGGAATACCAACGGTCGGCGGCAACCACCGCCTCGATGGCTGCTTCGCAGAGCAGGGAGCGCCCCAGGTTGGTGTGCACCACCACGCCGGTGGCGTTGACCACCCTGCGGAAATGGGGGCGCGAGCGCGTGCGCACAAAGGCCGCAAGGCGCGGGAACAGCAGCCCGTGTTCGAGAAGGGAGGGCTCCTGCACCGCCTGGGAGCGGATCTCTTCCCGGCAGATGTCGAGAAATTCGTTCACCAAGTCGCGTAGCATGGGGCGGGGCAACGCGGCCAAGTCCTGGTCCTGTTCCAGTCCGCGCAGGGCGACATCCACCGAGGGGAGCAAGCTGAAGAGGTTGGCCACTGAGACTCCTGGGATAGCGGGCAACGGGTTCGTGGTCTCCGGTGCTTGAAGTCGGGATCAGGCGAAACGCACCAGATCGGGGCGCAGCTTAAAGAACTCGGCGAGCAAAAACAAGGAGCCACAGAGCAAAACCGGCTCCCTGTCGCTGCATTCCTGTTCTCCCGCTATCCGCAGGGCCGAGGAAAGTTCGTCCACGACCACGACCTTGGCCGCGCTGTTCCGCGCTTCCAGCAAGGTCGCCAGCTCCTCGGGGGGCATCTGCCGCTGGAGATTGGGCAGGCGCGGCAGGATCACTGGCCCGGAGGCGATGCCAGCCAGGAACGCGGCCATGGCCTCCAGGGGTTTGTCGCGCATGGCCGCGCAGATACAGGCCTTTGGGCGGATGTTTTCTGTCTTCAGGGCCAGGCACAGCGCGGCCAGTCCGTCCGGGTTGTGCGCGCCATCCAGGAGCAGGTGGGGGTGCGCACCGGGTAGGGGCGCCACGGCCTGGAATCTCCCGGGCAACATGGCATGATGCAAGACGGATGCACAGCGCTCCCAATCGAATTCCACGCTTTTCCAGGCCAGCAAGGCCTGGCAGCCGGCCGTGGCCAGGCGGGCGTTTGCCCGCTGATGCGGCCCGCGCAGGGCCAGGATGGCACCGACGTCCATCGGAGGGGGCGGTGCCTGGTTCACGGCCAAGAGCGGTGTACCGGATTCGCTGGAAGCGCGCTCCAACTGCTGCCAAGCCTCGGGCGCCTGGGCGGTGCTCAGGGCCAACCGGGCACCCTGGCGCAGTGCCCAGGCCTTTTCCGCAGCGACGGAAGGCAGGTCCGGCCCCAGCTGCTCCGTGTGGTCCAGGCCGATGCTGGTGAGCAGCAGCAGATCGCTGGGCAGCGCGGCCACGGCGTCGTAGCGGGCGCCGAGCCCGGCCTCGAACACGGCGAGGTCCACGTGTTCGCGGGCGAAGAACTCCACGGCCATGGCCAGCAGGAATTCGAAATAGGTCAGCCCCTGGTTGGAGCCGGGCATTCCGGCCGGTCCGGCCGCGAACACGGTCCGCGCCAAGTCCAGCCAAGTGCTGTCGTCCGGAGAAACGATGCGCCCCTTTTCCAGGAGCAGGAGGCGCTCCCTGGTGTTCAGAAAATGAGGGGAGGTGAACAGCCCCACCCGCAAGCCGTGGTCCGCTACGAGTCGCGCCAGCAGGTAAGACGTGGAGCCCTTGCCGTTGGTGCCCACCACCCTGGCCGTGGTGCAGAACGGTGTGCTCCGGCCGAGACGCTCCATGCAGAGCAGGATGCGCCCGAGATCGAGTTCCATGCGGAACTGGCCCAGGCCGTCGAGGTAGGCCTCGAAGCCGGAGACGTCGTCAAAGGGCGGGAACTGGCTGGCTTGCGTGTCTATGGCGCTCTCCTGGGGAGGGAGGTTTCGAGGGGCTGCGACGATAGGATAGATGGCCACGCGGTAGGCCCTTGTCAAGGATGCACCCCTCTTGCATCAGTGCCAGAACAGCGGACTGAAGAACACCCACAAACCGGCTATCACTGCGACAAGTAATGCGGAGAGCAGCACGTTGGCGCGATTGCCCCCTATGGGGCGATCCTTCTTCCGACTATACAGTATGGTTGTGTCGGTTGGAGCCTGGGCAAAGAGCCTGCTCACGCCCAGGTGCACAAGCACCGAGATGGCGAAGAGCACGACCGCGAAGTGCAGGAAATTGATCGTTGCGAGCCAGACTAGGGGGGGCGCGGTCAGCAGCTGTTCCCTGAGCAAGATCTCGCAGATGAAGCGCGCGGCTCCGAGGACGAAACCGACGAGCAGGGTGGCCAGTGCGCCGGCGGCGTTGACCCTACGCACGAAAATGCCCAGCAGGAACACGGCGGCGATGGGCGGCGAGATGTAGGCCTGCACCGACTGTAGATAAATATAGAGCTGGTCGCTCATCACGCCGATGAATGGCAGCCAGAGCAATCCCACGGCCACGAGGAGCACCGTGGCCACCTGTCCGGCGAAGACCAGTTGCCGCTCTCCAGCCTGGGGGTGCCATTTCTTGTAGAAGTCCATGACCACGAGGGTGGAACTCGAATTGAATACCGAGGAAAGCGAACTCATCAGTGCGGCCAGCAGGGCCGCGACCACCAGTCCCTTGATTCCCGGGGGCAGAAGCTCGTTGACCATGGTGGCGTACATCTTGTTCGGCGCCACGTCCGGGAACAGGAGCATTCCTGCCATGCCGGGCAGCACCAGGATGAACACGGGCAGGATCTTGAGGAACCCGGCAAGAATGGTGGCGCGCTGGGCCGTGGCCACGTCGTTGGCTGCCAGGGTGCGCTGCACGATCATCTGGTCCGTGCACCAGTACCACACCCCGAGAATGGGCGCTCCAAGGAGGATGCCGGTCCAGGGGAAATTCGGGTTGTCCATGGACTTCCAGACGCTGAAGAAGTCCGGGGGCGTGCGCTCGACGAGCACGGACAGGCCGCCGAGATCGGAGATGGCGAAGACCGTCAGCAGGAGGCCCCCGCCGATGAGGATGAACGACTGGAAAAAGTCGGTGTAGATGACCGCGCGCAGGCCGCCGAACACGGTGTAGACGCCGGTGGCCAGAATGAGGATGACGGCCCCGGCCCAGATGTTCAGGCCCACGATGGTTTCCAACACCAGCGCGCCGGCGTAGATGGCCACGCTGATCTTGGTGAAGACATAGGCCAGGAGCGAGATCGCGGAAAGATAGGTGCGACAGTGGCTGTTGTAGCGCCGTTCCAGGAACTCGGGCATGGTGAAGACGGCCGTGCGCAGGTAGATGGGCGCGAAGACCCAGCCCAGCAGCAGCAGGATGAAGCAGGCCAGCCACTCGAACTGCCCCACGGCCAGACCGCTGGAGGCGCTCGAGCCGGCCAGGCCGATGAAGTGCTCCGCGGAGATGTTGCTGGCGAACAGACTGGCGCCGATGGCCATCCAGCCGATGGACCCGCCGGCCAGGAAGTAGTTTTTGCTGTCCTTGAGGCTGCGCCGGCTGGACCACCAGCCGATGCCGAACACCAGCATGAAGTAGAGCGCCAGAAAGATGCTATCCAAACCGGACATGGGCGTATCCTCGGATCGGGGTGGCGATGGCGGAAGCGGTGGCTACGGAAATGTAACATGCCGACCGGGGAAAAGGAATGTTGGTGTCAGGTCTTCGCTCCAAGCGTGGCGAATCATGGTACTTGAGGGACAGGCAAAAATAACTACATGATGTTAAAGATAAAATGGCAACAGAGCATTCCCTGAAGGACTGTTCCCTTCCCCCTTCAGCCTGGACAACCCCGCCACAGTGTGCTCTCGTATCCCTGGACGAGTCTGTTTCCATCACTATGCACCGCGGAGGGACACCCATGCGCACGACAATCGCCGCACTCTTTCTGGTCCTGTTGACAGGGCTTTCCACCTCGGCCCAGGCCGTGCAGCTCGAGTTCGACTGCCCCCAGGGCTTGCAGAACCGTGAGTTCCTGTACGCCCAGAAGAGCTTCTACAACGACAAGGTTCGCTTGCAGTTCGTCGATACTGCCGGCGAACCGACATGCTGCCCCGTGCATGTGCTAATCCTGCTGCAAAGCGGAGGGCAGTGGCTCTGCTACCACGTCACCGACGAGTTCGACGGTTACTGGGGGCGTGGCTTCATGGACATGAACGCCGACGCGGTCCGCTCGGACTATTCACCCCAGACAGGCCTGACCCTGGTCATTCCCACCTCCTGGTACCGGGACGGGATCAATGATTTTCACGGGCAGGTGGTGCTGGGCGTGGACTTCACCAGGCCGGACCCGACAAAGGTGTTCGTGAAGTAACGCGCCCCGGGAAAAGGAAATTTTCTTGTGGAAGTCGTTGAAGCGCTGTTCGAAAAAAGCTATTGATGCCACATTCCGCTCTGTCAGGGAGAAAGATTCGAGACCACGCAACCACGAGGGGCGCAATGGCCAGAGTGATCATCGGCGCATGGGGCGACAAGCTCTACGACAACCGGCACAAGAACTTCTTCGAGATCGAGGAACTGCCCGAATTCGCCGATTTCGATGAGTTCGACCCCGGCAATCCCATCAAGGCTTTTTTTGGGGGCAAGGGTTTTTTCGTCTTTGAAAAGGGCGTGAACCTGCTGGAAGCCGTACGCAAGTATATCGGTGCGGTCGCGCAGCAGTCCTGTGGCAAGTGCACCCCGTGCCGCGCGGGGCTGCCGGTGATCCACGCCAAGCTCGGCGCCCTGGGCAGGCAGGGGGCGGATGATACCCTGTTGAACGAGATCCGCCAGCTGGCCAGGCACGTCCAGGACACCTCCCTCTGCGGGCTGGGGCAGACCGCCACCGTGGCTCTGCGCGCCATTCTCAGACATTTCCGGGACGAACTCGGGCGCGATGTGCGGGAAAACGGCGCGTGTCCCCCTGGCAGCGAAGGAAATGGGGGGCAGCACTTTTTCAGCTATGTCACGGCGCCGTGTATCGAGGCCTGCCCGGCCAAGGTCAACGTGCCGCGCTACATCGACTACATCAAGGACGGCATGTTCAGCCACTCCCTGGGGGTGATCCTGCAGAAGTACCCCATGGCAGCTACCTGTGGTCGGGTCTGCGTGCGCTTTTGCGAGATGGCCTGCCGCAGATCCCAGGTGGATGAACCCGTGGGCATCAAGGTACTCAAGCGCTTCGTGGCCGATCAGGAAGAGGCCTTCACCACACAGTGGTTCTCCCAGGAGCTGATCCAGCGCAGGAAGCCCGCGGACCTGCGCGTGGCCATTGTGGGCGCCGGGCCGGCGGGTATTTCCGCGGCGTATCATCTACTGCTCATGGGCTACAGCGTGGATGTGTTCGAGGCCAAGGACACCCCAGGCGGCATGGCCGCGACGGGCATCCCGGTCTACCGCCTGCCCAAGGACGTGCTGCTGCGCGAGGTGGGCATCATCGAAAGCCTTGGGGGGCGCATCTCCTACAACCAGCGCATGGGCAAGGACTTCTCCTTGAAGACTTTGTTCGAGCAGGGCTACAAGGCTGTATTCCTGGCCCTGGGCACGCACAAGGGGCGCCAGATGCGCGTTCCGGGCGAGGAACCCGGACTGGATGGATATTTCAGCGGTGTAGATTTTCTTTTGCACGTGAACCAGGCGTGCATGCAGGAGTGCGCCCCCTTGCCGGTGGGCAGGCGCGTGGCCGTAGTGGGCGGGGGCAACGTGGCCATGGACTGCGCACGCTCGGCCCTGCGTCTGGGCGCCGAGGAGGTTCACCTCATTTACCGCCGGGCCAGGGAGGACATGCCTGCCGACGCCAAGGAGATCGAGGACGCCATGGAAGAGGGCGTGCGGTTCCACTTCCTGGCCAATCCCACCCAGATTCTCAGCTCGGAGCGTAGGGTCACGGGACTGGAGTTGGTGCGCATGCAGCAGGGCGAGCCGGACAAGGACGGCCGCTCTTCGGTGGTGCCCATGGCCGATTCCGAGCACACCTTGGCGGTGGACGCCGTGATCGCGGCCATCGGCCAGCAGGTGGAACACAGTTTCGCCAGCCCCGGGGACGGCATCGAATTTACGAAATGGGGTACCATCGAGGCGGACCAGGCCACCCTCATGACGGGGCGCAAGGGAGTGTTCGCCGGCGGCGACTGCTTCCTCGGCCCTGCCACCCTGATCCACGCCATGGCCAATGGCCTCAAGGCCGCGCGCAGCATCGACGACTACCTCACCTACGGCCGGGTGCGTTTCTTTGCCCGCTCTCGCATGCGGAAGCTGATCAACGGCTTCAAGACCGTGAACCAGGAGTGGGTGGACATTCCCGTGCGCAACGAATACCGCGTCAAGGTCCGGGAGCTGGACCCCCAGGTGCGCAAGGAACTCTTCGAGGAAGTGGAAAAGCCCATCTCCCGCGAGGAGGCTTATCACGAAGCCAACCGCTGCTTGCGCTGCTACAGGGTCTATTCCGTCATCACCGAGCGCTGACCAGGGGAGCAACCCGGAGACCGCCATGAAAGCACAGATCAATGCCAAGGAAGTGGAGTTCCAGGAGAACCAGACCATTCTGGAAGTGGCCCGACAATACGGCCAGTTCATCCCCACCCTCTGCGAGCTTGCGGATATCGATCACACCCCAGGCACGTGCCGCGTCTGCCTGGTGGAGATACGCCGGCCAGAACACCCCGAGCCCAGGATCGTGACCGCTTGCAACACGCCCATGGAGTCGGGCATGCGTGTCTTGACCCGCACGCGACAGGTACGTGAGATGCAGCGCATGCAGGTGGAACTTCTCTTGGCCGATCACGACCAAGACTGCGCCACCTGCATCCGTCACGGCAACTGCGAGCTGCAGGACGTGGCCCAGTTCGTTGGGCTGGCTCGGTCGCGTTACGCCAGGCCCGAGCTTGCCAAGACGCGGGAGAGGGACGACAGTTCCCCGGCCCTGATCCGCGACCTGGGCAAGTGCGTGCGCTGCCTGCGTTGTGTGGCGGTCTGCCGAGACGAGCAGGCCGTGGACGCCCTGGTCTTCACCGGCTCCGGCGTGGGTGCGGGCGTGGGGCTGCGCGACAACCGCACCCAGGGGGCCTCGGCCTGCGTCACCTGTGGTCAGTGCGTGCTGGTCTGCCCCACCGGGGCTCTGGCCGAACGGGACGAGACCGAGGCTGTGGTCGAGTTTCTCTACGATCCCGAGATCATCACGGTCTTCCAGTTCGCTCCGGCCATTCGCGTGGGCTTGGGAGAGGAGTTCGGCCTGCCTCCGGGCATGAACGTGGAGGGCCAGATCATCGCGGCCCTGCGTCGTCTTGGCGCGGACGTGGTCCTGGACACCAATTTCGCGGCCGACGTGGTGATCATGGAGGAGGGCACCGAGCTTCTGGAAAGGCTCAAACAAGGCCTGCGCCCCACCTTCACATCGTGTTGCCCCGCATGGATCAATTTCGCGGAAAAGCACTATCCCGAGGTACTGCCCTTGCTCTCGTCCACCAAATCCCCGCAGCAGTGCTTCGGGGCGTTGGCCAAAACGTATCTGCCGGAGCGGATGGGTGTGGACTCGACCCGGATCAGGGTGGTCTCGATCATGCCCTGCACGGCCAAGAAGGACGAGGCAGCCCGCAAGATATTCAGCCCCGGCGGCGTGCGCGAGGTGGACGTGGTGCTGACCACCCGGGAGTTCGCCCGCCTGCTCAGGCGCGAGGGCATCGACCTGGCCGCCCTGGAGCCGGAAGCCTTCGACAACCCGCACATGTCGGCCTACTCTGGAGCCGGAGCCATCTTCGGCACCACCGGCGGAGTGATGGAGGCGGCGGTGCGGACCATGTACGCCGTGGTCAACGGCCACGAGCTGGAATCGATAGAGATCGAGGCCCTGCGGGGTTTCGACAACGTACGCACGGCCAGGGTGGACCTGGGCGGCGGGTTCGGCGAGGTCAGACTGGCCATGTGTCACGGGCTCAAGGGAGTGCGGGCCATGGTCGAGGATGTCCTGGCCCAACGCGCGGACTTCGATTTCATCGAGATCATGGCCTGCCCAGGGGGCTGCGTGGACGGCGGTGGGAACCTGCGCAGCAAGAAACACTACCAGCCCTACGCCAGGAAACGCCGCGAGGCCATCTATGCCATCGACACGCAACGCGCCGTGCGGCAATCACACAACAATCCTCAGGTTCAGAAGCTGTATAAAGACTTCCTGGAGAACCCGAACTCGCACAAGGCGCACACGCTGCTGCACACGCAGTACCGCGACCGCAAACAGGAGCACCACCACACCATGCGCGAGATCTGGCGCCAGGTGACCATGAGTTCCTGGGCGCATGACGAGTACGCATGATTGAGGATGCGGGGAGCGTCCCTTGCCTCCGTGATTCCATGAGACAATCAAGACACGCCCCGTGCTTTGATTGCAACGGCTTGGTGGAAACGCGGTCTGGTCAGGCCGTACGCGAGTTCCGCTCGTGGCGCGGTGTCCTGCCACGCGAGATCCCGTCGCACCCTTGGAGGGCGTCGGAGTAGCGCTAGCGAAGCATGCGATCCATGCGGGGATAGTCTCTTCCAGCGAGGGGCGTTGTCGCGGCCAACCGGTTTTTCCCGTTTATTTCGGCACCGTTTTTCCTTGACAGATATGAGCGTCACGACATACGCTTAGCACATATCCTGGCGGTATAATCTTATGCAGGGCGGATTGGGGGGCAATCCGGCTCTGGGTCTTATGTTCTACCTCACCAGTGCCCCTCTACCACTCTCAGGCGATCGTGCCGTTGAAACAGGAGAGAGACCAGGTCTCGCGCGGGCTCCGCTCGTGATGGGACGTCCTGCAGCGTGCTATCAGGTTGTGCTCCTCGAAGGCGGCTTGGTATCGCCGCCAAGGACTGAAGGTCTCTCGGCAGAGTGCGTTCATTTCAGGGGGGCCGGATGAGCGTGTTTCATTCTTCCTGCGTCAAGTTTGTCCTGCGCGAATTGCGGGCCAGGGAGCCTCTGTTCGGTTTCTGGCGGATCGATCGTTTCATCGGCTCTGGTGGTTTCGCGTGTGTTTTCACGATCCTGAAAGATGAGCAGGTGGGGGTGCCCCCGGCGGTGCTCAAGGCAATTCCCGTCACCCCGGAAACTATTGACAGATACAGGGGCAAGGCGAGCGTCAGCAGAGCGGTTTTTTCCGCCGGCCAGGAGATCGCGCGACTCATAGAACTCGCTCATCGCCCGAATCTGGTTTGTCTCCATAACTTCCAGATTATCCGTCGTCTCGGAGCGACTCAGGAATCGGCTCTGCTGCTGTTGATGATGGACTATTTCCCGCACTCCCTCTCCGATTTGGTGAAACGTGCTCCACTGCCTGTCGATCAGGTGTACGACCTGCTGTTGGACTGCCTCACGGGACTGGAGTCGATCCACGAGCAGGGCATGGTGCACCGTGACATCAAGCCGGCTAATATTCTCTTGGACGAGGATGGCATTGCGTACATCAGCGATTTTGGTATCGCACTCAGGCTGGAACAGAGCTTTATGTCCAAGGCAAGGGCCGGGACCCCGGCGTACATGCCCCCTGAGGTGTGCAAGACCCCCAAGGTCGATGCAGAGAGCGCCAGGGGCCTGGATCTCTATGCACTGGGCATGACGGGTTTTCAGGCGTTGGAAGGGGCCCTGCCTTTTGAGCGCGAGAGTACGACTCGTAGGGAAATGATCGAGCGTCGGTTTCGCGGCGAACACCTGCGGTTCAGCAACCCCGTGCACGCGGGGCTGGAATCCGTGCTGCTCCGGATGTTGGCCCACGATCCCAAGGCGCGCTACGCATCGGCGGCAGAGGTCCGTATGGCACTCGAAGCGTTTGCGGACGAACTGTCCAAGGGCAGCCCTCGGGGCTGTTTAGGGTCGGGCGATTTCGCACGGAAGGGTTGTCGCAATGACAATCGCTCTGAACCAAGGCGGTCTCGATGAACTTCTCCAATGCATCGACCAGCAAGGTTTCCCGGCTGGTTTTTCTGCGCCTTGAATCCGCCGGCCGCGTCGGGGATGTGCTCAGCATCCTTTGCGGCGAGTTCATGCTGCCCAAGGAGAAGGTGCTCAAGCTCATAAAAAGCAAAGGGCCTGGGATAGTGCTTTCACAAGTGCCTCACGCCGAGGCCGAGAATCTGCGGCGGCGATTGCTGCGCCTCGATTGCCTTGCCATGGTGGAGCCGATGCTCGACACCACGGATTACCCGTTTCCCGTTGCCCATGCCGATTTCCGCCGTATTTCTCACGAATTGGCCAAGGCGGACCGCGCCAAGACGACCTTGGTCCTCGTCCTGGCCAATGTCGAGCCCCATCAGGACGAAGAGGCCGCGCATTATTCGCTCCTGGGGCAACCTGCGGCGGACATGGAGGAGTATCTTCGACTCAGCGATACAGTCCTGGGGTTGGACGACAACCGCCTTGCGGTGTTGGGGTTCACCACGGCCCATGAGCATGCGGACGTGCTCGTGGACAAGGTCGTGCAACGGCTTGAACAAATGCTGGGCAACGAAGGCGTGGTCACGGCCGGGTATGCGGTTTTTCCCATGGAAGGCAAGAGCACGGGTGGATTGCTGCGAAAGGCCGAGGAGAAACGCAGGGCGCATGAAATTGCTCTGGAAAAGGGCAGGACCGATGCAGGGCAGGGCGTTGCGGTTGCCACGGCGTCCAGCGGCATTCAGGACGCCGGTTATCTTGCCCAAGTGTTTCACCACGCCTACGGCCGCCAGTTCCAAAAACTGATCACGACACTGCCGCCGGATGTCCTGTATGCCGCGTTGCGCAGACTCGAGGCAGCCGAACAACGCGACTTTCTCTCTCGCCTGGCCTATGATTCTCCGTTGACGGAGGATCTGATGGAACGGTTCCGCACGGAGGCCCCGTGTGGCATCGATCCTCTGGCAGCCGTGGCTGAATGCATGGAGCCGGCCCTTTTCTTCCAGGAACTCGAGGTGCGCAAGAGCTCCACGATGGAGGTCATGCGCAAATTGGAGAACACGCAGACACTGCCCACTCTGCCGGGAATGGCCATGCAGATTTTTGAATTGGCCTCCAATCCCCATGTCTCCATACAGCAACTGGCCAATATCATTTCCATGGACCCCGCCCTGTCGTCCAAACTTCTCCAGGTGGTGAATTCCCCCTTCTACGGCTTCTCGGCCAAGGTCGTGGACATCAGACGGGCCGTGGTGCTTCTGGGAGTCAACGACGTCATGGACATCGTCCTGGGGCTGGCCGCCTCAAAGGTCATGAAGAATTCCGTGATCTCGAAGATACTCAACCCCAAGTATCTCTGGCACCATTCCTACGTCACGGGGCTCCTGGCCGCCAGCATCTGCAAGAAGCACTCGCCAAAGAAGCAGTCATGGGTATTCACCACGGCCTTGCTGCACGACATAGGCAAGATATTCTTTGCCGAACAACATCCTGAAGCGTTCAAGAACGTTGTGGCCAATGCAGCACGGTTCGATATCCAATCTTGTGAATTGGAGATGGAGACGTTCGGCATTTGCCATGCCACCGTCGGCAAGATCATGGCCAGCAAATGGAATCTGCCTGAAATCGTCATCGAGGGCATCGCGCATCACCATGCCCCAAGCAAGGAGACCCACAACACAGGCATGCCCGCTCTGGTTGGATTTGCGGACTACCTCTACAATCTAGGGATCAACGAGGCTGATGTACAGGAGGACCGCATCTACAAGCCTGCTTCCCTCTCATATGGGCAGTGGAAAATGCTCACATATTATTTCACGGGGCTTTCCAAGGAGAAGATACAGGGCATGAAATCAATAGCTATCGACATGATCTCGGATTCAAGCAGCATTATGGATATGTATTGATGTATTTAGTGTTGTTGCGAATCATGGTGGCCACTTCACGATATGGCGTATGGTCTGGAGCAGGTCATGGATCATAAGCAGGAAGCAGCAGAGGAGTATGCCGCTCTCGTCAGGGAGCGGGACATGTTCAGGTCCAAGTTCCTGACCGCGCAGAGCAATTACGAGAACAAACTGCGCGAGATCTCCATCATCAAGACCCTGAACGACATTCTGCGTTCGTCACATTTTGGGGATCGCACTTCGGTCATCACCAGCCAACTCAAGGCCATAGTGCATCATGACGCCGGACTGCGAGCGCAGTTGCTGCTCCTGGAAAAGGGGCGCGGCTCCGCGACCCTGCTGGCCGACTCCCAGGCCGCGGACACGAAGACGTTGCCGTGTCTCTGCCCACTCACGCGGGAAGTGATCGAAAAGATCGTCAAGACCAGAAAGCTGGTGCATGAGACCATGGACATTGCCGAAGCAGGAGTCCAGGGCGATGATAGCGTGTCGCACCGCGTCTCGATTCCTCTGCTGCACAGCCAACGCGTGCTCGGCATTCTGTTGCTCCACAGGAAAGGCGCGTCATTTTCAAGCCATGAAACGTCGTTTTTCAGCCTCATTGCAGACCAGATCGCCACCCTCGTGGTTCTGTACACCGTGTACGACAAGATGCTCTACGAGGAGCGCAGCCGGTATACGCTCTCGCGTTTCTTCTCCAGCAAGGTGTCGCAGCAGATTATGCAGGGCGCGGACATCCGCCCCGGTGGGCAGAGGGCCAGGGTGGCGGTCATGTTCGCGGACATGGACAACTTCTCCGCGATAGCCGAACGTCTGAACCAGGAAACCGTTGTCACCATTCTCAACGCATTTTTCTCCTACATCATACCCATCGTCTTTGAATACGACGGGACTCTGGACAAACTACTGGGAGACGGCTTTCTGGCGTTTTTCGGCGCACCGCTCTCCGCCCCTGACGATACCCCGCGCGCCCTGGCCACCGCGTGCAGGCTGCAGGATGCCATGACCGAATTCAACACCCTGCACAAAGACAAAGGCTGGCCCAGGCTGCAACTTTCCGTGGGGTTGAACGTGGGCGAGGCGGTGGCGGGCTACGTGGGGTCGGACCTGCACCTCAGCTACACCGTGATCGGCCGCAACGTGAATCTGGCGCAACGCATCCAGTCCGTCGCCGGCCCAGGAGAAATACTTGTCAGTCAAGCAGTGTACGACGAGGTGGTGGAAAGGCTGGACTCCCTTCCGGCCGTTTCCGGCCTGGAACCCCTCGAACTTCTGCACCTCAAGGGCAAGGAAGAACTGGTGCGGCTCTACAGGGTACGGCAGAAGTCACGCTGACTGCCCCTGTCCCCTCCCCGATACCAAGTTGCATAACATGTCCAGTGTTTTTGCCTCTGTCTGTCGAAAACATGGTTTAGCCGGCCTTGAGCGGGGTTTGTTCGCGGCGTCGCGTCCTGCCGCGCGATGCCAAATTGCGTGCTTCGATGCCAACCTGGGAGCATTACTCCGGAGCAAGACCCGACGTCTGCCCTTGTCAGTCCATATCACGCAACAGTTCTTCGAGGTCCAGGTTGTGTTCGCTTTCCGCCACCAATCGATCGAGGGCTTCCAGCTCTCTCTCGGCCAGGGTCGTCAGGGGGTGTGTCCATGGGTTCGGATCCACGGCCCGGCCGCGCGTGAAAGTGTCCATGACGTCCTTGATTCGGATTCGCGCGGGAGCGCGCCCCAGAACGTAGGTTTCGGCTTCCTGGTCTTCCGTCCGCACCAGCATTCCGGCCTCGGCCAGCACCGCGAGGATGGGGCGCAGCACGATCAGCGGCAGCCCGGCGTCCTTGGCCAACTTTTCAATATCCGCCGGCGGGGAGCCGGCCATGAATCCCCGGCCGATGTGCAGCAGGGCGTGCAGCCCCAGCCGGATTTTCCGCGCGGGATCCACCGCCGCGAATCGTGCTTCGGCCTCCAAAGAGCGGCGGTTCTGCAGCACAAAGCACAGCTCCGCGCCCAGCAACACGATGACCCAGCTCAAGTAGACCCAGATGAGGAACAGGGGCAGCTGCGCGAAGCTGCCGTAAATCGCGTTGTATTTTGCCGCGCCGATCTGGAAGTTGATATAGGCCCACTGCGCCAGTTGCCAGACCAGTCCCGTGACCATGGCACCCAGCACAGCCACGTTGAAGCGCACCTTGGTGTTGGGCAGCAACTTGTAGATGAACAGCAGCACCAGCCAGATCATCACATACGGTGTGAGCTTGAGCAGCGCCACGTAGAGCACGTTGAGCACCGCGTTTTCCAGCAGCCTCTGGACAAGGGCGTTGTTCTGCAAGGTGGCGGAGAGGCTGAACGCGGTGACCATGAGCACCGGCACGATGAGCGTGGCAGAGAGGTAGTCCGTGATCTTGCGGCCCAGACTGCGTCCCCGCTCCACGCCCCAGATGGTGTTCAGGGCGCTCTCGATGGTGGAGATGAGGGAGAGTACGGTGAGGAACAGCAGGCCCACGCCCAGGGCCCCGAGAGTGCGCACGTTGGTTTGGTTGATGTAGGTGATGATGTACTCCACCACCTGTTCCCGCTCCGCGGCCAGACGCAGCAGCAGGTCGCGGATGAAGTCGGTGTTCTGGAACCCGAAGCCCTTGAGGACGGAAAAGGCCACGGCCAGGAAGGGCACGATGGAGAGCACCGTGGTGTAGGTCAGGGCCGAGGCGCGCAGGAAGAGTTTGTCCCTGGTGCACGCCTCCAGCATCAGGCCGCCCCAGAGGCAGAGTTCCCGCAGGCCAGGTGCTTCGCACCAGCCCTTGAATCGCGTGCGCATGGTGGTGTTCATCCGGTTCCTTGTGCTCGATGTTCCGGCGGCTTGTCTTGCCGCTACGGTATAGCATTTTTTGGCAGGGCGCGAAACAGGGGGGTGCCCCCTGGGAAGGGCGCATCCGGCACCACGACCACAAGACACCACGACCACAAGCCCCTTGCATAGTCCTGGGTTTCGTCATACTCTCGAAACATGAATCTTGACAAGCAACATGCTGAAATTTTGAGTGATATCGCGAGCTTTGCCGAGGTCGAGCGTTACAGGGGCATGCTCCCGGCAAAATTGGCCCTGTGCTACGATGAGCTCAAAGTGGAGGAACTCATCCAAGCCAATTTGGTGGAACGCGTGTTCATCACGTTTTCCTGCGGCCAGGAGAGCCAGCTCCTCAAGCTCACCGAACAGGGGCGCGCGGCGCTCGAAGACCTGGAAAACGTCGGTGACGACGAACAGGGGCAGGTGCGCAGAAAGAAAGCGCTGACATCGCTCAAGCCGGAATGCGTCGAACTCACTCCGGAACAGTTGCAGATCATGAGCGACATCCTCCACTACTCCAAGATCCATCGCTTCGGTGGGTTGATGCCGCACACCGAAACGGCGGAGTACCCGGCCAGGGACCTGAACATCCTCTTTGCCCGCGGTTTCGTGATCCGCGTCAAGGCCGAACTGGGCTCGGGCAAGAAGCGCAAGGGTCTGATCCTCTCGGACAAGGGCTTGCGCTGTCTGGGCTATTCCTGAAACGTGGTCGGTTCCTGCCGTGGATTGAGCCCCAGGATGCAGAACACCTCATAGGGGATGGTGCCCCACCAGGCGGCGAGTTCCTCGCAACGAACCGCGTTCTCCCCAGCCCCGCCCAAGAGCCAGACCCGTTGGCCTGGGAGCACTTCGGGCACGGAACTCACGTCAATCGCGGTCATCTGCATGCAAACCCGCCCCACCACCGGAGCGCGAACGCCATGCACGAGCATGCAGGCGGGGCCGCCCCGCCTTGAGGAGAGCTTGCGGCTGTAGCCGTCGGCGTAGCCCGCGGCTACGATGGCGATGCGCATCCTGTCCGGGGCGGTGAAGGTCCTGCCGTAGCTGACGGTCTGCCCGGCTTCCAGGTCGCGTACCTGCAACACCGGGGCGCTGACCTGCATGGCCTGCCGCAGGCCCAAGCCACGGTCCTCCCACCCCGAGCCGTGGAAGGGATTGGCCCCGTACAGGGCGATGCCCGGTCGCTGGGCGTCCAAGCGCAGCTCGGGAAAGGCCAGCAGCCCCGCGGAATTGGCAAGGCAGGCGTCAAAAGGGTCCAAGGGCGCCAGGGCCTGGCAGATGTCCCGAAACCGCGCCCCTTGCAGACGGACGAAATCGGCCTGTTCGGGTTCGTCCGCGGTGGCGAGGTGGGAGGCGACCATGCACAGGTCGAGTCCGGGTTCCTGCCTGAAGAATTCCACCAGTGCCGAGGTTTGCTCCAGGGTGAAACCCAGACGCGCCATGCCTGTGTCGAACTTCAGCGCCACGGGCAGGGATTGCCCGCGGGTCCTCGGGGCGATTCTGTGCAACTGTTCGAAAGAAGTGAGAAAGGGGGTGATACGTTGGTCGAAAAGCGCCGCGTCGTCCGCTTGGTCCTGCGGACCGAGCAGCGCGAGGATCTCCCCTCTGTATCCGTATCGGCGCAGGGCCACGGCTTCCGACACCGTACCCACGGCCAGGGTCCCGGCCCCGGCACGCTCCAGGGCCAGGGACGTCCGGCGCAGTCCATGGCCGTAGGCATCGGATTTGACGACTGGGACGGCGTTGCCGCCGATGCGGTCCAACAGCCTGTAGTTGTGGACCAATGCGTCGATGTCGATTTCCACGCGCAGCAAATTGTAACCGATGCTCATCATTCCCTCGTGAAAAAGAGGTGAAGCTTATTATTTCAGTGAGTTAAAAAAACAGTCAAGTCTTGTTATGCGCATTCGAACGTGGTAGAAAATTTTCACTCACCGCCGCTTGACGGCCCAGTTGCACGCTTATGGGCGATTACACCGGGAGCCATGGGAAATCAAGGACCGCACATGCTCAGACCCGCCTCACCCCTTTTCCATGCCGTTTTTGCAGCGCTGCTCCTGCTGCTCTCGACATTCCTGCCCTCCCCTGTATCCGCGATGGAGAACGAGGAACTACTGGGAAAGCTGCAACCCGACACCATCTGGAACATCGAGGCCGACAGGGCCGTCAGCCTCCAGGACGGGGAGATCGTCGAAGCCTCCGGCGATGTCGTGCTCCGGCAGGAAGGAAACTATCTCAAGGCCGACTTCGCCCGCTATCACCGCAATACCCACTGGGTCTATCTCAAGGGTAACGTGCGCGCCGGGCTGGGGGGCGACGAGATGGAGGCCGAGGAGGCGGAATTCGACCTGAACCAGCAGGTCGGCTGGCTGAAGAACGGCCGCGTCTTCCTGGCCAAGCCCCACGTCTACTTCACCGGCTCCTATATGCAAAAACAGGCCGGCGATGTCTATTCGTTCAAGGAAGCCAAGGTCACCGCCTGCGACGGTGACGTCCCCGCCTGGTCCTTCGAGGCCGACGAAGGCACGGTGAATATCGACGGCAAGGCCAAGCTTAAGAACGCTCGCTTCAACATCAAGGACACGCCGGTCCTGTACTCCCCCATCCTGTCCATGAGCACCAAGGAACGCACAAGCGGCCTGCTCATGCCGGGCGTGGGCTACAGCAACCGCATGGGCGCGCAGGTCAACGTCCCCATCTATGTCGTGCTCGACGAAGAAAACGACATCACCCTGTACGAGAACCTGCACTCGGCCCGTGGCTTCATGCAGGGCGTGGAGTACCGCCACAATTGGGACTTGTTCAAGGCCAAGGGCTTTTGGCGTTTCGACTACATGTACGACAACGTCGCGGTGAGCCGCGAGTCCCAGGAACCGTCACCCCTGAACCAGGACGGGCTCATCCGCACCAACCACGACCGTTTCTGGCTGCGCTCCATGCTCAATGCCACCATCCCAGGCCTTGACCTGGACGTGAAGCTGGACCTGGACTTTGTTTCGGACCAGAACTACCTGCGCGAGTTCAAGAGCGGTCTTTCGGGCTACAGGCACAGCAAGAAGGTGATGGAAGACGAGTTCCGCCGCTCCATCAATGAAATCGACCAGGACCGCGTGAGCACCTTGTTGGTTTCCAAGTCCTTTGACCGCGGCTTGCTGGCCTCCATGGTCCAGTACACCCAGCCCGTGGAATACGGCCACGGCAACCTCTCGTTGGAAAACGCACCCCAACTCCAGAAACTGCCCGAGTTCTCGGCCTATGTGTACAAGAACCGCATCCCGGGCCTGGAGTACCTGCCTCTGGAGTTCGACCTGGAGACCGTGGGCACCAACTACCGTCGCAACGTCGGCTCCACCGGCGGGCGCCTGTTCTTCAATCCGACTCTGAGCGTGCCTCTGATCTCGGACTATGGGTCCATCATCACCAGCATCGGCTACCGCCAATCGCTCTACTCCACGGATCACCACGAGTTCAATCCAAATCCGCGCTACTTCGAGCGCAAGGCAGACCACTCCAGTCGCGAGATGGTGGAAATCAACGTCAAGGCCGACAGCGAGGTCTTCCGTGTCTTCGAGTTCGGCGTGGAGCCCCTGAAGGCCACCCTGGCCAACCTGGGCGACAGCCAGTGGACCAAACTCAAGCACAGCATCCAGCCCCGCGTCGAGTACAAGCGCCTTCCGGACGTCAGGCAGCGCGGAAACCCGTATTACGACTTCCAGGACCGCATCGACGAAATCAACCAAGTCACGGTCTCGGTGACCAACGTCCTGACCCGCAAGCGAGAAAGCGTGGTCATGGGCACCGAGGATGACCCGCAACCCAACATCTCGGTTGATTACCTCGATTTTCTCAGCATGCGCGTTGCGCACAGCTACGACATTGCCGAGTCCTACCGTACGGACTTGGTCGGCACCTACTCCCGCCGCCCCTTCTCGGATTTCCTGGCCGACACGACGCTGCGGCTCACCCCCTGGGCCAGCCTGAATCAGAAGACCTGGATTTCACCCTATCTCGTTGAGATCACTGAGCACTCACACACCCTGACGCTGGGAATCCCGGACTGGGTCACCACCTCCGTGGGACTCGACTTCCAGAACTCTGTCCGCGAGTACAAACGGCTGGATCGGAATGGGAACCTCTACGGCGACATGAATGTCCTGGATCTGGCCTTGGAACTCGCCCTGTTCGGAGGGCTGAGCGTGGGAGCCGGCTACCGCACGGACATCCAGAAGGAAAAGGACCTCGAAACCTCCCTCTCCCTGAGCTACAATCACCAGTGCTTCGGCATCACCGTTTCCGGCACGGCCACCCCCCTGGAGAACCGCGTGGAAGCGTGGTTCAGCCTCATGAACGTGAACTTTTTCTAGCCTGTCGCCACCCGCACCGGCCTGACCGCCACTGGACGCGCCAGTGCGGCTGTCGGCGACTGCCCACGGTGTCCCTCAACGCACGCAGGACATTCAGCTCGTCGTGAATGCCCCTGTGGCAGCCTGGAGATAGGCCTTTTTGCGCCACGCGTCGCCGCTGTTCTGGGCGTGCAACAGGTACAGCATCTTCAGCGCGCTCTCGCGGATGCGCGCGGCATTGCGCATTCTCTTGGCAATGATGTTTTCCCTGTTCTCGAGCAGCGGTTCCAAGCGCCGGGTAAAGGCCTCGGCCCGGTGGGCGGCCTTGTGACCGGCGTTGACCAGGGCCAGGCCCTGCGCGGCGATGCTCCGGCAGTGGGACTCGTCCGCAAGCGCGCCCTCCAGAACCCCGCAGGCCGCGTCCACTTCCGCCGCGACTCCTGCATAGGTCCCAGACGCGCCCCCATGCAGCTCATAGAGCAGCAGGTCCCGGCCAGGGGTGAACAAGGCTTCGAGCCCGTGACGCACCCGCGGCGTCACCAGGCACGCGCCGCACCCCAGGGCCTCGAACACCCTGAAGTTCAGGTCTCCGAATTCGCAGTAGTTGAGCACGATGCGCGCACGAGGGTAGAGCGAGCGGTAATCGCCCCTGGTGACGTGCAAGCTTGGCAGGCGCTCCCGCAGACGGCGAAAAAAGGCATGGCGGCGCGGCGTGGTTTCCCTGTCCACCGTGCCCACGAAGAGGACTTCCCACAGGGGCGCGTACTCGCCGGGCATGTCTGCGTCATTGGAAAAGGGGGGAGACCACCAGACCCGCTCCGGTCTGAGCCAGGTGCGGTACATGGAGGGGATGTGATCCTTCAGGCTCATCAGGCAGACGTCAAATCCCTGGGCATAGAATGGGTACCAGCCGTGGATGTGCGAATCCACGCAGTAGAAGACCGTGAGGCAGGGAAAATCTTCCATACCGAGAAGAAACGGGGGGCGGCTCTTGTCCCCGACCACCACGACGTCTGGCTCCCAGCCGGCGGCGGCGACCACGTCCTGCCAGCCGAACAGGTCGGCGTGTCCGATGTCTTGCAGGGCGACTTGCCAGCCGAGTCTGGAGAGTGCGGGGGCGAAAAACGGCGTGCCGATCCAGAAAATTCTGTTCATCGTCTGCCTTTGTTCAGCTTATTGCGCCGGGTCGAAGACGATCACCCCTACCATTGCCGTATGCCGGACAAAATCACTTTGGGCCAGCAATACATGGCCGAATTCCCGAAAGACAAGCACTTTCAAGGATTCCAAAGTATGCCGTCGGAGGCGTGCGGCCTTGTCAGCCGCCTGGGGCATGATCAGCGCACGAGCATGATATGCAGGTCACAGACATTCGTATTGGTGGGGGCGGTCTTGTACAGGCCGTTGACGGCATCGAAGAAATGGTTGGCGTCGTTCTGCCGCAGGTACTCGCGCAGGGAGAGCCCGGCCTCCTTGGCCCGCCCCAGGATATCCAAGGATGCGAAGGCTCCGGCCGCATCCGTTGGGCCGTCGTTGCCATCGGTGGATGCGGCCAGGAACGAGACGCCCTGGAAGGTGTCGGGGCGTTGTTCCATGGCTGCCAGGAAGGCCAGGGCCAGTTCCTGATTGCGCCCTCCCGTGCCCGCTCCACGCAGGGTCACGGTGGGCTCGCCCCCGGAAATCACGCAGGCCGGCTTTGCGACCGGGAATCCGGAGCAAGCCAGATCGGCTGCCACGGCTGCCAGAACCTTGGCCACTTCCCTGGCCTCGCCCGTGATCCGAGAGGTCAGGCAGAGTACGTTGTAGCCCAGTTCCCGGGCCTTGTCGCCGGCCGCTGCCAGGGCGCGGGCATTGTTGCCCAGGAGGACGTTGGTGCACAGGGCCTCGGCAGGGTCCCCAGGCGCGAGGGTCTCGAGAATCAGCCCTTGTGCGCCCTCCCGCAGGGTCTCCAGGACCCTGGCCGGCAGCTCCGCGGCTATGTCGTACTTCTCCACGACGGCCAGGGCGTCGGCATAGGTGCTCTGGTCGCTGCTGGTGAGGCCCGAGGCGATGCTGCTCAGATCATCGCCCACCACGTCGGAAAGAATGAAGCTCAGGCTCCTGGCCGGGGCCAGGCGTTGCAAAAGACGCCCCCCCTTGAGCGCGGAAAGGTGTTTGCGGATGCAGTTGATCTCGGCGATCTCGGCACCGCACCGCAACAATGCCCTGGTGGTCCGTTGCTTGTCCGCGAGGCTGAGTCGGACCGTGCAGCCACGGAGTTCGTATTCCAAGGGCGCGGGGAGCAGGGCCGAGCCACCTCCGGAAATCAGCGTGATGACCAAGGTTCTCGCGTCGGCTTCTTCGGCCAGGCGCAGCAGCGCCGCGGCTGCGGCCACACCATTGTCGTCCGGCACCGGGTGGCCTGCCTCGAGCATCCGTATCCGCCGCAAGGGGGCGGTGTGGCCGTATTTGACCACGATGCAGCCCTGGTCGATGCGCTCGCCGAGGATCGACTCGAGGGCACGGGCCATGGGTGCGGCCGCCTTGCCCGCGCCCAGGACCAGGATGCGCTGGAAGGGCGTCAGATCCAGTTCCAGGCGCTGGTCTTCGAGGAGCACCACCAGGCACGATCCTTCCAGGGAGACATGCTCCGCGAGCATCCGAAAGGGTTCCACGCGCGCGAGACCTGCCCGGAAAATGACATCCAAATGGGAGAGCGCCGTCATGGCTTGCATGGCTCCTTTGCCGGACCGTCCCGGTGGCCCGCGTTATTGGCCGAGCATGGAACCTAGCCGGCGGCCAGGCAGATTTCCTGTACGCAGGCCGCTGCCCAGCGGGTGAGGGGTTCGCAGATGGACAACTTGAGCCCCGCGTCCCTGTAATGCTGTCTGGCTTCCGGAGAGCCAAGGTTGCAGCCCAGCAGGGCGGTGCAGGAGGTGCTGCCCCATCGATGTTCAAAGGCTGCCTTGAACCGTTGGCTCAGTGCGTAGCAGGGGTCTACGGGCTCCTCGGGATGCTCCCTGCCGAAGAGCAGGCCCAGGGCCAGGACGCCGCCGCTGAACGCGCCGCAGGGGCCGTCGCAGCGCGATATGCCGCTGCACAGCCCGGTGGCCAGGCGCGTGAGTTCGGGAGTCTCCAGGCCGTTTGCCCTGGCCACGGCCAGGAGCACGCTTTCGGCGCAGTAGAACCCCGAGGCGAAGATTCGCCCGGCTTCCTCGCCCGCCTCTTCCGGTGATACTTTCGGGTTGTCCATGAACGCTGCTCCTTGTACTCTGGGGTGGAATGCGGGGCATTGTTCACCACTGCGCCCCCAAGCGCAAGCCCCTGTTTTCCGACTCGGAGAATCAACGGTCATCCCACACAAGGAGCCTTGTATGCGCGCGGTATATTTTGACAACCAGACACTGGACCTGGTGGAGCGCCCCCAGCCGACGGCAGGGCCGGGCATGGCCCTGCTCAGGCTGCGCATGGCCGGCATCTGCAACACGGACGTGGAGCTGTTCAACGGGTATTACGGCTACAAGGGCGTGCCGGGGCACGAATTCGTGGCCGAGGTGGTCGAGGTGCCCGACGCGCCGTACTGGTTGGGCCGGCGGGTGGTGGCGGACATCAACTTTGCCTGCCGGTCCTGCCCGGTCTGTGCGGCGGGGCGGCATCGGCATTGCCCCAACCGCACCGTGCTTGGGATCGTGGGGGGTGACGGCGCCTTTGCCGATTTCTGCCGCGCGCCGGTGGTCAATCTGGTGGAGGTGCCCCCATCCCTGCCCGACGAGGTGGCCGTGTTCGCGGAGCTGCTGGCTGCCGCCCTGGAACCGGGGCAGCAGTGCAAGCTCACCCACCGGGACAGGCTGCTGATCGTGGGGGACGGCAAGCTCGGCCTGTTGTCGGCCCTGGGCCTGCGCTATCAGTGTCCGGATCTGATCCTGGCCGGCCGGCATCCGGACAAGCTGGCCATCGCCGCCGCGGTGGGCGTACGGACGGAACTCGTGACACAGGAGCAGGGGCTGGCTCCGCTGGTGCGGCGGCACGGGCTTTTCGACGTGGTCATCGAGGCTGGGGGGCGGCCGGAGACCTTGCCCCAGGTCCTGCAAGCCGTGCGGCCCGAGGGAACCGTGGTGTCCAAGACCACCTCGCACCAACCCACCCAGATGGACATGGCCAAGGTGGTGGTGGACGAGATCACCATCCTGGGCTCGCGTTGCGGCGACATGGAACTGGCGGTACGCTATCTGGCCAACGGGTGGGTGGACCCGCGCCCCCTGATCCAGACAGTGCGGCCCTTCGAGGCCTTTGAAAGCGCCTTTGCAACGGCCAGGACCCCGGGTGCGCTCAAGGTACTGGTGCGGTGGTGAGCGGAGGTGTCAGGCCAAGACGCGATCAGGACAAGCCCAGTCGCACGATACCGGTGGGGCTCTCCGATGGCGGTGGCACCGGGATATGAGTCCCGGATGCAGCACGCGCCCCAATCACGCCCGGATATGGAACTCGTTCAGCGAGAACCGCGGATGACCTGTTCGTTGCAAGGGCCGGTAAGGTCGGGCGCGGGCTCCTGCCCCGTGACATAATGGTGGTAGCTGCGATTACCCTCCCAGGTGGGGTCCGTGACCGGGATGGAGGAGTAGTAGGCCCGGCCGTTGTTGTTGATGTGCTCCGCCACCAGGCAATAGCCGAATTCTCCGTTGTAGACGCCCATGTTCTTCATCTGGAAGTGGAACTTGCCGGCACGACGATCGGCCGCGTTCCTGGCCTCGGACTGAGGAATCTCCCCGGCGCTCTTGTAATGCCTTTTGACAGTGTCCAGGTAGCTGCTGATCTTGTCGAACTGCGGCCCCACTTGGCTGGAGACCTCGATGTATTTGGGATCGCGCTTGATGCCGTCCTTTTGCATGAAGTAGAAAAACAGCACGAGGGTGAGAATCATGCCCCCGGCGATGGTCACGACGGCAAGGTCGATCTTCTTGAACGTGGATGCAAGGCTGGCCATGGCACTCTCCTGCTCTGGACGACGGTGATGCCCCCTGGTTCAAGGAAGGGCTATAAGTGCCAAGGCCGAAGGCAAAAAGCAAGCTCGGAACACGCGGCACACGGCCGATTCAGATAGCGATGCCCGCGTGGCGATCGCGGCCCAGTCGCTTGGCCTCGTAGAGTTGCGTGTCCGCGGCGCGCAGCAGTTCTCCAGGGCTCTCACCCTTGACCATGCGCATGGTGACCAGCCCGATACTGATGGTCACGTGTGGCGCCACATCCGAAAAGCCGTGCGGCAGGGCCAGGTCGGCCACGGCCCGGAGCATGCGCTGGGCCACGGTCTGGGCTCCGTCCAGATCTGTTTCGGGCAGGATGCAGGCAAACTCCTCGCCGCCGTAGCGGGCGAAGAAGTCGGAAGAGCGCTTGGCCACCTCGAACAGGGCCAAGGCGATGCGTTGCAGGCAGATGTCGCCCTGGCCATGGCCATGATGGTCGTTGTATTCCTTGAACCGGTCGAGATCGAGGAGCAGCATGGAGAGGGGCGTGCAGGCTCGTTTGGCCCGCGCCCACTCCTCCTGGAGGAACTCGTCGAAATAGCGGCGGTTGGGCACCTGGGTGAGGCTGTCGGTGCGGCTCAAGGCTTCGAGGCGTTCGAGGTAGCACTCGTTCTCTTGGATGAGTCGTCGCAGGTCCTCCTGCTGCTTGTCGCTGAGAATGATCAACCGCCGGGATTGCTTGAGCAGCCGGGAATAGGCCTTGTCCATGTCTGTCAGAGCTTGGCGCAATTGGGGGGCGCCGGCGCCGGCATTGTGCAGCACGGCCCGGGCCTTTTCCAGGGCCTGCTCTTCCTTGCTGAACAGGTTATCCAATGACATCGGCGGCCAGAGTCCTGGTTGTCACGTTGCAAGGTCGACAAATGGTCGATCATGGAGGCACGGCACATTGTCCAGGATGAAGGGCAACAGGCGTGGCGGCGCGAGATTTCGGGTGCGGGACGTGCGGACCATGGACAGAATCATCCTAGCTAGAATATTGACTTTTTTTATGTATCTAGCAAAATGTCGGCACTTCGGCAACCATTGGTTTTGCCTGTGGACAGGCGCTTCATGCGGTCGTGAACGCCTGAATCATAAGTGAACAGGCGAAGCACGGCTTCGCCTGTTCGTGAGGATGGAGAAGTTGTCTCTATAAGATGGATTTGTTCATCGTCTGCCTTCCAATGCAGACTCAACAGCCCGGATCAGGTCCTCGATACTCACCGGTTTCGCCACATATTCGTTCATTCCCGCCTCCAGGAATTTTTCCTTGTCCCCAGCCATGGCGTATGATGTCAGGGCGATGATGGGGATGTTCCGCTTGTCACCCCCCGCAGCGCCGTTTCGTATTGCCCGAGTAGCTTCAACGCCATCCATGACAGGCATCTGCACATCCATCAGCACAAGATCGAAACGCTCGTGGCGTAACGCGGTCAACACCTGTTCTCCGTCTTCAACGATCTTGGCAGTAGCCCCGGCCTTGGACAGGAGCTTCTTTGCCAATAGGCCACTCACCCGGTCATCCTCGGCAACCAGCACCCGGAGACCTGCAAACACAGGAACTTGGGATCCAGCCTCACTGAAGCGGGTTTCGGTCCGCACATCGGCAGCTGCCGACTGGTCGAAGGTGACACAGAAATAGACAGCCGTGCCAACGCCAAGTTCGCTGTCTACTGCAATGGAGCCGCCCATGAGTTCAACGAGACGTTTGCAAATGGACAACCCCAGCCCCGCGCCTTGATATTGCCTCCTAAGTCCCTCGCTGACTTGGCAAAAGGGTCGGAAGAGAGCACCAAGCTTGTCATCGGGGATTCCGATTCCAGTATCCTTAATGCAAAATAGCACTCTGTACTCGCCCGCTCGCCGTGAAGGCAAGGGGTGAGCCTCCAGAATAACACTTCCAGCCGATGTAAACTTCAGGGCATTGCCCAACAAGTTGATGAGCACCTGTTGCAGCCGTGTGGCATCGCCAATAAGTTGGGCCGGGATGTCGGGAGCGAGATGGAATTCCAAATCCACACCGGACTCTTTGGTAGTGGCGATAAAAAGGTCACGGAGATGTTTGAAAATGTCCGATAGGCACAACGGAGACGAAGCAACGCTCACCTTTCCTGCTTCGATGCGGGAAAGGTCCAGGATGTCGGTGAGCAGGTTTGTCATTCGCCGGCAGGACTGAAGGGCAAGATTGGTGTATTCCTCCTGCTCCGCATGAAGTCCAGTAGCTTTAAGCAGTTGCAGCATGCCCATGATTCCATTGAGCGGGGTGCGAATTTCGTGGCTCATGTTGGCCAAGAATTCTGATTTGGCACGGTTGGCGGCTTCGGCGGCCTCCTTGGCCATTAGTAGTCTTTCTTCACTTTGTTTGATATAGGAGATATCCCTGACCCATTCTACAAACATTTCAACCAGATTGTTTTCATCTAGAAGCGGAATAACTCGTAAATCAACCCACGATCCATCAGGAAGCTGTGCTTCCTTTTGGAAGGATTTTTTTGTGACCAAGACATTCTTAGCACGGCAATCGGGACAAATAGCATCATAACCACGGTATGCCTTGTAGCACTTTGTGTTTTCCATTCTTCTATCTTCAGGGACTGACGCAAGACCTTGCCAATTACTATACAAAATGTTCATGTCAGGATCATGTATTGAAACCATGTCCGGAATCGCGCCGAGCATGCGCTTGAAGCGAAACTCACTATGCTGCAATTTATCTTCTGCTATTTTTCGTGCCGTAATATCCTCAAATATGGCATACGCCTGAAACGACTTCACCGATCCTGGCTGGAACAGAGGAATGGCCGTAATGGACAGCCAGATGTGGGCGTTTTTATCCGGACGATACACCCCCCGTATTATCGGGCCGACTTTTTCGCCTGTCCTCAGTGCGATCATGGCTGGGTGGTCCGTGGCGGGAACAGCTGTGCCGTCTTCCTCGATCATTTTCCACCGGGGATCCATGGACGTTTTGCCACGCATTTGGTCAAGGGACAGGCCTAGAATCCGCTCCGCAGCCGGGTTAGCAGAGATGATGGCACCATCGTCTGCTTGATAAATTACTCCTTGGGCCATGGTTTCGAAGAGGCGGCGATGCTTTTCCTCACTCTCAAGCAAGGACTCTTCAGCTAGCTTTCTGTCGGTGATGTCTTGGTTGACGCCTATGGTCTTGATTGGTGAGCCATCCTTGTCCTTGATCACTATATAGCGGACTACAATATGACCTATTTGTCCGTCTTTTTTAACGATGCGGTGTTCAAGATGGGCTGGACGCTCATTATATACACCAGCACTGATTTTGCTGATTTCAGCAGCTACCACGTGGAAATCGTCTGGATGCACGAATTTCCGGGCATAATGTTTGGCAGACATGGTGAAACCATGTTCCCGTTCGCTTGTTGTGCCGTAGAGTGAATAAAACTGTTCATTGAAGGTAAATGTCAACGTGGGAAGATCCATCTCCCAATGACCCATGTGAGCCATGTCCACAGCCAAAGAGAGCCGCTCCTCACTGTTTCTCAATTTCTCGATCAAGGTCCCCATCTCGGTGATGGACCAAGCCAGTTTGATGTTCCCAAAGCTCAATCTCGCGATCAGGCTGGCCAGGGTGGAATAGAAGCGCATGACCGTATCCACCGTCTCGCGATTCCAGCGCGGGACACGTTCAAGCGCCGCGAGGTAGTCATCTTCATCGAAGTTATGCTGGTGCGCCTGCTGGCGGAACAACTCTTTGTCTGGTTCTTCGTCTTTGAAAAAGAACTGGCCGAGGAACAGGTTGCCGACTTGCCTGCCGCCCACCATGAGGGGGGTGGCAACATCCCACATGTTGTTCTTGCAACGATAGAGCTTAAAATCCCCGGGTTCCACGCCACTGGATAGATACAGATCGCTCTCGCGGCAGCGCTCAGCCGTATCGGGATGCACCCTGTGGAACATGGTGCATATATCCTGCCACCCCGTGGCAACCAGGATCTTCCCCTTCATGTCCACAACCGCGACACCAATTTTTGTCAGCGCGTAGAATTCGTTCATCAGCGCCTGAAGAGTCTCGTGATCGATGATATCCGCGAGGTCCAATTCAGCAAGATCGCTGTCGGGCTGAAGAATGGTATCCAATTTCTTGCGTATCCGTCTTTCGCTCTCCTGCAGAGCAAATTCTGCCTGCTTGCGCTCTGTAATGTCCTCTGCAAATCCAAGAAGACGGTCTTCCGAAAGCTTGGTGGCCACAACATTCCACCAACGTTTGTCTCCGTCTTTGGATCTGAAAGCAACCTCACCGCATGACTTTCCTTCTGTTTTGACTTGTTCGAAATGTTCCTGCGCAATGTCCAAGCTTTCATGATCGATAAGATCTATGAGGTTCTTGCCTATCAACTCTGGAGCTGCATAGCCTGTAATACGGGAGGCTTCTGCGTTTACTTCCAGGTATTGGCCAGCACTATTGGCGATAAAAACGCCTAGAGGAGCGTTGTCCACGTATGCTCGATAACGAGCCTCGCTCTCACGCAACGCCTCTTCAATCCTTTTGCGTTCAGTGATGTCGATGGCCGTGGCCGCAAGAAATTGGGCAGTTCCATCCTCGTCCTTGATCACAACGCCGCTCATCAGCATGGGAAAGACATTGCCATTCTTGTGCGCGTGCCAGGCTTCCTTGTTACTGTATTGTCCCTCGCATATGAGGTCCTTGTTGGTTTCTTGGATTTTCTCCTGTTGTTTTTCATTGTGAAAAATTGAAATATTGTGGCCAATCAATTCTTCAGGCTTATATCCATGTAGTCGCGCAAAATAGTCGTTAATGTATTGAAGGTTGCCCTGCATGTCCGAAATGGCTATGCCGTGCACAGCCTGATCTGAGACAGTCTTGAACTTGCGGATTTCTTCTTCAATCTTTTTTCTCGGAGTGATGTCGCGAATCAGTTCCACCGTGTACTCAACCCGACCGTCATCGGAAAAGATCGGATTAGCCCGGCAGTCCAGATGCATGTCCAATTCTGGCACGTATTTTTCCAGCAAAACTGATTTTTTGGTCTTGATGGCCGCTAATGTCGCGCAAGGCTGGCATGGCATTTTCCTGTCTATGAGTTCAAAACACTTGGCACCCTTGATCTGCTCTGGAGACTTGTTCAGGAAAGAGTACCCCGCCTTGTTGTAACGTACCACGGTCAGATCAGGACGCTTGACGCTCATGATATCTGGCGTGTTATCCAGGATGGCTTCCAGTAGCGAGGTTTTTTCTTTGAGTTCTTTTTCAGCCTGCTTACGCTCCGTGATGTCAGTAGCCACCTGAATGTGGGCCAGTCTGCCATCTACCCACCGGATAGCTTGATCGTGGTTCACGTACCATCTTTCCGTCAGGGGATTCCTGCCCTCCCAGACCTGAAGTCCGGCAGACTTCCCATATTCATCCAGCAGCAGGGGGTTGGTGCAGGTTGGGCATTGTTCTTCCTTGCCTCGGAATACGTCGAAGCAGCGCTTACCGACGCAGTCCTGGCCAAAGTCCTCACGCATTGCCTCGTTCAGGTACAGCACCTCGTGCGTTTCCAGGTCGGCAACGTAGATGTGCGCTGGCAATGATTCCAGGATGGCCTGCAGGGTCGTATGCGATTGTTTCAGAGCCTCCTCTGCCTTCCGACGTTCGGTCACATCAATTCCCATACATGTTACGTCGATAGGGTATCCTTGCGGGTCCAACGTGAGCACATTTGACCAGGACACGGTCAGGAGGTTTCCATTGCGATGCAGAATGTCATTTTCGAAGGTGGAGTAGCCGTGATCGTGCACTTGGCTCATGACGGTCTCGAAAACTCCACGAATTTGCTCGCGAGTGCTCTCGGGGAGGAAGATGTCGAACCAATCTCTGCCGAGCACCTCTTCGCGTTTCCAACCGGTCAGTTCGAGGAAATAGTCATTGGCAAAGATCGTTCTGGCGGAGGGGTCGAGGGAGATGCCGATTTGGGGGGCGTTAATCAGGATGTGTCGCCATTTGCTTTCGGACTTTTCCAGAACTTCTTGGATTCGCTTCCTTTCCGTGATGTCTGTAATCCCCTCCAGCACCTTGGCCACGTTGCCGGATGCACCAAGGATCGGTTGGGCGAGAATCGAGTACCAGCGACCATCCTTCTCATTGTACCGTTCAAGATGGTGCGCTTCACCGGTCTCAAAGACCTTGATGGTGGGGCAATCTTTACATGGGGCCTGCTGTCCTTCATAGAACGCGTGGCATACGCTGCCGATGGGATTTCTCTCGGGAAACATGCGGTGGACCTGGTCATTGACCCAGTCAACGGTGAGATCCGGGTTGATGACGCTAAGACCGGTGTCCAGTGAGGCGAGAATGCCGCTGAGCTTGTCGCGCTCCTGCTGCATCTCCAAATCCTTGAGCTTGTGCTCCGTCTGGTCGCGGGAGATGTGCAATACTCCCACAATCTCGCCCTGATTGTTACGACTTGGATAATAGGACACATGCATGTAACGGCGACCGAGAGCAGGAAATATTACCCACTCCTCATATGAAACCTGTTCTCCAGCAAGACAGCAATTCAGGTGTGGCTTGATGCTGGATTGAAAGACCTCCTCTCCGATCAATTCGGCCACGCTCGATCCGACGATTTCCTCGACCGGCTTGCCAAAGTAGCGTGAGTAAGCGGCGTTGACGGCCTGGTAGGTGTAGTTCAAGTCAAGGAACGATGCCGGGTCTTCGGCAGCATGAAAGAACTCGGCAACGGAGCATTTCATGCCGGAGTCAGCTGAAGGAGTCTGGGCCTGCTCAAGCTGAGTTATGCGCTTGCGGGCGGCTTCGAGTTCAGCTTGAAGTTGCTCTATGGGCTTATGATTGTCTGTGTCCATTCTGCCCCCCCCTAAGGAACCAGCACACCCATTACTCTCGTCTTGCTCCTACAGCTTCCTTCGCGATTCTCTGGATGTTATTATGGCACACCGTGTTCATATTCATCACTTAGCGTTACCATGAAACCGACGCAAGCACAAAGAGGTGGCTCCACTTCATTAAGACCGCCCATCGGATATCGTGTATAGATCCCGGCCTGGGCATGTTCCCCTTTGTACCAGTCAAAGAATGTTGGACCTGCACCAGGAGAAGAAAGAAAGGAGCGCCGGCGCCGGCATTGTGCAGCACGGCCCGGGCCTTTTCCAGGGCCTGCTCTTCCTTGCTGAACAGGTTATCCAATGACATCGGCGGCCAGAGTCCTGGTTGTCACGTTGCAAGGTCGACAAATGGTCGATCATGGAGGCACGGCACATTGTCCAGGATGAAGGGCAACAGGCGTGGCGGCGCGAGATTTCGGGTGCGGGACGTGCGGACCATGGACAGAATCATCCTAGCTAGAATATTGACTTTTTTTATGTATCTAGCAAAATGTCGGCACTTCGGCAACCATTGGTTTTGCCTGTGGACAGGCGCTTCATGCGGTCGTGAACGCCTGAATCATAAGTGAACAGGCGAAGCACGGCTTCGCCTGTTCGTGAGGATGGTACGGTAGGATTGTCCGAGGCCTGCAGCGGAATCTGGTTTTCCGGCGGGCAGGCTCAGAGCCGGGGTGCGCTTTGTTCTGTCACCGCCTGTTGCGCCGTGGCATCAGAGACCAGGAATCATCGGCTTGGCGAAGACAGGCAGTTCACCGGTCAGGGCGCGCATGAATTCGACCACGTCGTCGAGTTCCTGCTCGCTGAGTTCGCGTTTGGTCTTGTACTCGGGGTCGAGGTTGGGATTGGGAATGCCGGTCAGGCAGATCCGTGCGGCTTCCTTGAGCGAATATGTACGGCCGTCATGGAAGTAGGGTGCGGTTTGAACCACGTTGCGCAGGGTCGGGGTCTTGAAGCGCCCCATGTCCTCTTTGTTGTTGGTCACGGCGAAGCGGCCCGGCTCGGGCTCCGGCTTGTCCATGCCAATACCGACGTTATGGAACATGTTGTCGGAGAAATAGCCGTCCGTGGTGGTGTAGGTATGGCATTTCTTGCAGTTACCCTTCTCTGGGTTGTCGAAGATCTCCTTGCCGCGCTTGGCCGCGTCGGAGATGGCGTCGGTTTCGCCCCCGTAGAGGAATCTGTCGAAGGGCGAGTTGCCGGAGAGGATGGTACGCTCAAAGGCGGCGATGGCCTTGGTGATGTTTTCGAAGCTCAGGTACTCGCCGAAAACGGCAAAGGAGAGTTCCCTGTACTCGGGGACCTTGTTCAGGTCTTGGACGATTGCATCTGGAATGCCGGCCATTTCCACATCGGCGGTCATGGGGCCGCTGGCCTGGCCCTCGAGATTTTCCGCGCGGCCATCCCAGAACTGGAACTGGGAGTAGGCAGCGTTGAGCACGGTGGGTGTGTTGGCTCCGCCCACGGCGTGATTGACGCCGACGGCCTTGGCTGCCGCGTTGGAGTAGCCCAGCGCGGGATCATGGCAAGTGGCGCAGGAAATACTGCCGTCCATTGACAATCTGGGATCGAAGAACAGCATTTTGCCCAATTCGACTTTTTCAATGGTCATGGGGTTGTCATCCGGAACCGGCAGATCCGGCAGACCGAGGGGCACTTCAATGAACAGCTCCCTGCCCATGGCTTGGGTATCCGAGGCCTGCATGACGACGCATAACCCGACAAACAAGACAGCACAGATGCACGATGCCACAATTGGTTTCATTACCCGGACTCCTTTGATGATAGATGTTCCAACGCTCACGCTCAGCCGATGTTTTTGTGTCGTTGTTCACCTCCCGAGTTCAGAGTATCCAGCAGGAAGCGCGGTCGCGCCGCCCGCTCCTATTTGCCTTCCGACGTGGCTGCCGCCGCTGCGGCTTCAGCCGCAGCGGCGGCAGCTGCTTCAGCATCATAGGTGCAGTTGCAGATCATGCGCAGATACGCCCGCAGCAGCTCAACCTCTGCATCGTCGAGCACAGTCCCCCACGAAGGCATGATGAAGGAAAGCTGTTCGATGGGGCCTCCATGGACAATGGTCTTCACGATCTGTTCATCGGTGAAGACTGGCAACGTCTTGGGGCTGGTGAAATCCTTGGGCGCCGTGGGCAGGTCCTCGGTGGCGTTGATTCCTTTGCCGTCTGCCTTGACGCCGTGGCATTGGGCGCAATAGTATTGATACAGTTCCTCACCGCTGCCCTTGGGAGAGGCAAATGAGACACCGATAAAGACTGCGAGTATTAAGATGATTTGCAATGCACCAACTAGCAGGTTGCCGTGCTGGGACAATTTCATGAGCATTTCTCCTTTTCGTGCGTGGATATGTTTCGCGACAGTATCATCAATGCTCCAGCTGCTTGTTCCTCATGCAGCTGCCAAAGGTTGAAGTGCATTCTGGCAGCATTACTGTAGCGAGGGTCACCGTTCGCCGATATTCACCACAAAGCCGGCAAGATTGGCCTTGTCCTCATCGCTGAATGTATTGACGGCCTTTTCTCCGGGAACCGGGCATTTGCTGTTGGGGTAGTATTTCCCGGGGTTCAGGAGAAAACTGTAGACCCAGTCGCCCTGCAGCCGATCCTTGGCCGTCACCAGGGACGGAGCGGAGAAACCGCCCAGCTCGACATTGCGCTTGTTCAGATAGCGGTGACAGGAGAAGCACCCCTGATGCTTTTCAAAGAGTTGGGCCGTATCGGCGAGGAACTTACGCCGCTGGGTCCTGTTTTCCGGCAGTTCGGCGGCCTTGCCGGGTTCGACGGAAGCGTCCACGGCCGTCATCAGATAGTCGGTCACCTTGGCGGCCTCGTCCGGCGAAATCGCCGGGTGCTCCAAGGTTCCCGGCTCGGCGGTGTTCCAAACCACGCCGAGGAGAGGCGTGGGGGCAGCCAGCCAAGCCTCCAGCCACTGTCGTTGGAACTTGCTGCCGGCGAACCACAACGGCGTGCCCTTGAACTCCAGGCGTTCCTTGATGGTCATCTGATCGTGCGGCTCCATGGCATGGCAAGAGGCGCATTTTTCCTTGAAGATCGCCTGTCCGTCCCCGGAACCATGGGCCGGAGCAAGGAAGGAACAGAGCAGCAGTGTCGCGATTACAAAGACAAATCCTGGGCCGAAGTGTTGTGTCCGTTTCATGTCTCCCTCTTCTCGTGTGAGTGTTGTTTTCCCGAGCCCGGGGTTTCTGGTGGGAAAGCGCGGCATCCAGGGTGACGGATCCGTTACCCTCTCACCGCTGGATGGCCAGGCGCGCGGCCTTGAACGGATTCGCCAGGAAACGGGCCATCAACTCTATCTTCTCCTTCTGGCCGATATCGGTGACACCGGTCTCGTCACGGCTGACTTCCGTGAAGCGGGTGTCTATATCGAAGTCATAGAAGAAGTTTTTCATCTGCGTGCCGGGGATGACCAAGTCGGGGTACTTGATCCAGCGCTGGATGTACTCCGGCCGCAAGCGCCGCTTCGCTTCCGCCAGGTTCGGGCCTTTCAGGTCCCCGAAGCCCTGCTTGTCGTGCAGGCGCTCCTGGTCGAAGTAGTGGCATTGCAGGCAGAGCTTGAAGACCTGCTCGGCCTTTGCGGTTTCGGTCGAGGCGAGTTCGATGACAGGGAAGTACTGGCGCCCGGAATCCTTGGCCACGAAGAAGGCCACCAGGACGTTCCTGTCCTCCTCGCTCAGGTTGAAGGTGGGCATGGTGGCCTTGGTCAAGGGGCGCACCGGATAGGGTGCGCGCAGAAACTCATGTAACCAGTTGGGTTGGACCTTGGTCCCTTCATAGTGCAGGATGGGAGGGGCGAAATTCAGGTCCTTGTAGTTGCCGAGGATATCACCCTCGTGCATCCCGTGGATTTTGATCTCCCGGAAAGCGCTGTCCAGGAGATAGCCGGCGGTGTCGTAGTCCACGAACCAGTTGCGCCTGAACAGCAGGTCCTCGCTTTCGGGTTGCAGGAGCAACAGCTCCTCCACCTCGGCCTCGCTGAGTTCATTGCCGCGGGGAAAACGCAACTCCCCGTTCACCTCGATGTCCTCCACGGCATAGCTTGCGGCCGCCCAGAAGTAGCCGTCGGGAAAGTCCTCGCCGACTTCCATGGCAACGCTCGTCAACCCCATTTTATGGCAGCCCAGGCAGTTGAATTTTTCCACGAGGAGCATGCCCTTGAGCAGGGGATCGTCAGAGGCGAAGAAGTCACGGCGATAGTGGCGTGGCGCGTTGAATTGCCCCAGGCTCAGCAGCCAGACGCGCAGATCGCGGATCTCTTCCTCGGTCAACCCCACGTCGGGCATGAGCAACTGGATGGTTTCCGTGGCAAAGATCCTGGGCTCCTCGAGCTTCCTTTTGGTCCAGGCTGCCTTGGTGCGTGGCAGGTCCGTGACATGGCCGAAGTCGAACATGTCCATGTTCTTGTCGGCGAAGTCGGTATGTTCAGGCGAGCGCGGAAAGCCGTAGACCACTCCCTCCACCTTGTGACAACCGGTGCAGCCGAGGTCGGTGAAGCGTTCAAGTCCCGCGTCGGCAAGTTCGTGGTCAAAGGTGTGTGACGGGGCATCGGGATCCCGGCGCAAGGTCAGCAGATAGGCCACGAGATCCTGGACCTGACGGTCGGCAAGCCTGAAATTGGGCATCTCGGTTTCCGGATCATAACCTGTGGGATTTTCCAACCAGCCTGCCAGCCAGGTCTCCGTCGCGATTTTTTCCGCCACGCGGTTCAGGTCGGGCCCGAAGGTGCCGCCGTTGTCCTGCACGGTGTGGCAAGCCAGGCAACCGATTTCCCCGAACAAGCCCTTGCCGGACTGGACGTTGCCCTTGAGCGACCGCTCCTTGACCTGCTGGACGGGCAGGGAGTTGAGATAGGCGCCAAGTTGCTCGATCTCTTCGGGTTTGAGATCAAAAAAGGGCATGATGGTCAGCGGCAGGTAATCCTTGGGTTTGGCGATCCAGCGTTGCAGCCAGCCGTTGTCTGCCTTTTCCGCCACCCTGTTCAGGATCGGAGCCAGGCGTTGCGGCTTGGCGAAGCCATCCAGGACGTGGCAGCCCAGGCAGCCCTTGTCGAGATACAGCCGCTTCCCCGCGGTCAGGTGGGGTGCTTCCGGGAACTCCAGTAACTGTGGAACGGTGTTGTCAAAGTCATGGCAGCGGCGGCATGAGGCCTCGGCGAGTTCGCCCCGCAGTATGGGGTTGAGCCAGATGTCTGTTTCGGCATGGGCCTCGGCCACGGTCAGGGCGATACCTTGCCCGTCGTGACAGCTGACGCAACCGAATTTCTCCACCGGGTGATGGTCGGCGGCCAAATGGTTTCCAGGGTGGGTCGTGAACGGCTGGGGAGCGTCCAGGAACCTGCGGGACTCCACGCCGAGATGGCAGGTCATGCAACGGTCGGTGATCCCTAGATCCGTGAGCCACAGCTGCTTGATGGCCAAGGGGCGGCAGTCGATATCCTCCGTGCGCGTGTCCAACATCCACAGCAAGGCTTCCTTTTCCGGACCATCGGGTTGTTCGCGAAGCTGGGTCAGTTCCGCCGTCGTGATGGTCGCGTCCAGGGCGTTGAATTCTCGCTGGTACCCCTTCCAGGGGCGGGAGATTTCCGCTTCGACATAGAGGGAGACCATGATGCAGAGGAACATGACCAGGGCGAGAAACGCCAAGACCCAGGCGTGCTTCAGTGAAAGTTTCAGTATGGACATGCCGGCGCTCCTCAAATATTGAACCAGGGGGTGACGAGTACATACCGAACGTCAAAGAGCTGCCGCAAGACGATCTTGACCGGAACGGAGTACATGAGTGCCATGAGTGTCACCACCGTGAAGTATCGTGGAAAGTCCAATTGCTTGTGGATTCTTGTTCGAAACACAATCGGCGTGAGGAAGAACAGTGCGAAGTAGACGACGATGCAGAGCAGGCCGATGGAAAGAGGAAAGTTGTGCAGTTCCACGTCCGGTGGGTGCAGGTTGTAGTCCCAGGGCTCCCAGGGCCAGAAGAAGAACCAGGAAGGACCGCGCATGAATTCGCCCACCACGATGGCGCCCATCCAGAGCAGATAGCCGAAGAGAAAATTGACCGCCGCGAATTTGCGGACAGAGAGTTTGTATTCGCCGCTGCCCCGAGGGTTGACGTCGAGATAGGGAATGGCCATCAGGCCCACGATGATCACGGTCGGCAGCAGGACTCCCGCGTACCACGGGTCGAAATAGACCAGGAGTTCCTGGAGACCGACGAAATACCAGGGCGCCTTGGCCGGATTTTCCGTGCGGGAAGGTGTCGCGATCTCACCGAGGGGGGCGTCGAGCCACAAGGACCAGATGATCAGCCCGATGCTGACGGCAAGGACACACATCAGCTCCATGAAGGGCAGATCCGGCCAGACATAGGGATTCTTGTCCTTCTTCGGCGGTTCTTGATTTTGGGCTGGCATTGCGTAATTCCTTGCAAGGTTGAGTGTGTATTGGTCTATATAATTAGTTGCCTACGGGCATAGTACTCCCTTGAGTACGGAAAAACTCTGTTCTGGCCGGCCAAACCGGCATGGTCTATAATGGTTTGGAGATGCCCCCGTCCTTTCGTATACGCCAGAAATGTATGGCCATGAACACACAGACCACGACAGGTACCAGGATCACGTGCAACACGTAGAACCGCAGCAGGGCGTTAGCGCCGACCGTGGTGCCGCCCAAGAGTACGAAGCGGACATCGTTGAATTTATTGGTGATGGAAAAGGGACCCTCGGCGCCGAGAACGGGCGTGGCCGCCCCCATGTTGGTGCCTACGGTAATCGCCCAGTAGGCCAATTGGTCCCAGGGCAGGAGATATCCGGTGAAGGACATCAACAGAGTCATGGTCAACAGCGATACCCCCACGACCCAGTTGAATTCACGCGGAGGTTTGTAAGAGCCGGTCAGAAAGACACGTAACATGTGCAGCATGACGGCCAGGACCATGAGATGCGCGCCCCAACGGTGGATGTTCCGGAGCAGTTGCCCGAATGGAACGTCGTACTGTAGATATTTCATGTCCAGATAGGCCATGTCCACCGTGGGGTGGTAGTAGAACATCAGCAGAATGCCGGTGACGCATTCCACGATGAAGGCGAAGAGGGCAATGCCCCCCATGCACCATGTGAAGCGCAGCTTCAGGGCATGCCTGGGCACGCGGATGGGGTGAAGGTGCAGGAAGACGTTGCTGCGGATCACCTTGCCCCGGTTGCTGTCCGTGTCTTCGAAGTCGTGCCGCCAGATCGATTTCCAGATCTGGGTGGAGGTCAACCGACTCCACAATCCTTGTCGCTTGTTCACCATGTCCTCCTCAGATCGTGACGAAGCAATCGGCTGCCGCGAAGTGCGGCTCGGTGTACAGGATGCTCATGTCCACCTCGATGCGTCCGTCCTCGAGCGTCCTGATGCCGTACCGATCCATGGGACGCGGCGCTGGGCCAGCGAAATTCACACCGTTGGAATAGTATTTGGAGCCGTGGCAGGGGCATTTGTACTGCCGCTCGTCCGGGTACCACTTTGGAGTGCAGCCAAGATGCGTGCACTTGCCGAATATGGCATAGAGCTTGTCTATTTCCCGGACGATCCAGACCCGGTGGGATTCCATGTACTTTTCGCTCACGCTGACCACGCCGTGGGCGTCGGGTTCTCCAGCGGGATAGTCCTCCAAGGTGCCGATCCTGAAGGTGGAGGGTGGTTCGAAGAGGACGCGGGGAAACATGTAGCGTAGTCCCGCGCCCGTGGAGATGCCGAGGGTGGCGATAAACGCTCCCCAACCCATGCCGCTCAGGATTTTGCGTCGCCCCTCGGAATGCTGCTCGTTCTGTCGAGTACAGGGGCAACAATGTTCTTCTGTGGATATGTTGTGCGTACTCATAATTATGTAATCCTTTATATTTATAATTAAGTATACAGGGTGCGCAATCGACGATTCCTTCAGGATGCCTGGAGTGCCCAACGCACAGTCCTGTTTGGGAGGCTCAGGTTTTGGTGTAGAACTCACTCAGGTCGATCAGACCCGAACCATTGCCGTGACAGACGGTACAACCAGGTTTTCCCTTGTGCGGCAGTGTGGAGACAAGGGCGAAGTTGTTGGCGCAAACGGACCAGCTGACCACGTTGAAGCCCTTGGCCGTGGTGAAGTTGATGCGCCGGTCGCCGATGAAGCTGTAGTCGCTGGTTTCGATGGCGGTAGCGGGCGAGTTTTGGGTGATGGCCAGCGTGACCGGCACCCCATGCACCATATAGCTGACCAAGCCGACATTCTGCCCCTTGTAGGTGTAGACCCGCCCGCCCATGAGCCTGACGTTTTCGTCGACAAAGACAGGGAAGACCGCATCGATGCCGGCCTGGTCCTTGAGCCACCGGGCGACGACCTCGGGATCGTCGTGCACCAGTTCCAGGGGGAGCTTGCCCCGCAGAGCCGAGGCATGGCTGACTGCGACATCCTGGAGATACGCCTGTTGCAAGGGATGCTGCTGCCAGATGGCCGTGATGAGCACGAAGAGCAGGGAAGCTGCGACAGCCAACCCCGCGGTCTTGTACCAGATGGAAATGTCCGCGAGACGTGGGAACAGTCGTGGGCGCGGATTGAGGGTGTGCAGGATTCGGTTCTTGAGCTCCGCCGGCCCCTTTTCCAGCAATGCGGGGTTGTTCAACAGGGCCAGAAAGCGGCGTTGCTCCTGCAGGATCTCGTTGCACAGGTGGCAACCCAGCACGTGCTCTTCCACGGTGCGGTTGTCGCTCGCGCTCAATTCGCCGTCCAGGTACGGATAGATCAGACTCTGAATTTTTTTGCAGGTATTCATTTTTTTAGCATCACGATTTTGTTTTGTGTTTTTCCGTGCTTTCCTCCGGTAATGAGCGAAAAAAGCTCTTTTCTCCCCCTGTACAATCGCGACATGATGGTGCCGATGGGAAAGCTGAGTATATCGGCGATTTCCTGATAACTGAATCCCTCCACATCCTTGAGCAGTACGATGACTCTGTATTTTTCAGGGAGTCTGTTCAAGGCGTTTTTCAGGTCGATGCTGTTTATCAGGTTTGTTGTTGTCGAACCTTTTGTAAAGAGTTCGTCCTCGTATGTTTCGTTTTTACCGACCAAAAGCGCATCGGCTTTCCGGAAGTTGTCTATGGCGATGTTGCGGAGTATCCTGAACATCCAAGCCTTGATGTTCGTGCCGTAATCAAATTGCTCAAAGCTCTTGTATGCACGCAAGAAAGTTTCCTGTACCAAGTCCTCTGCATCCTGCTTGTTGGCGGCAACTGTCAGCGCAAAGTTATACACTGAATTGAAGTGTGGTATGGCAACGTCTTGAAATGTCATTTTCAACTTTGCCGTCCGTCTGGTACATTGCGCTCATTTGCGCTGAGTTCTTATTTCTTAAAACGAATTGGTCGGCTCTTTCATTCCATTTTTTTTGCGTGATCGCGAGATTTTTTTCGATACGTGTTGATTCAAGTGGTTGTTGCAGAAAGTGCCATGGCTCGTTGCGGTTCCGAGGGAGAATGTTGCGGACGGGCCTGAGCCGCCGCTCCGGGGGGCGGGCTTGCCGTTCCCTGCCCGGCCGGGGTGTGCGGGGTGCTGGAATACGCGGGGAGAACAGGAACAAGCCGTGTGGAACTATCAGGAAGCGACAGGATCACCCCGTGCCTCCAGTTCGTGCATGGTGCCCCTGGGATACGTCCTGTGCGCGACACGTGTCAGGATGTTGGAGAAGCTTGTTTTGGACTTTATCGAACAGAGTTGGAAAATGCGTAGTTTTGCCAATTATCACAACTTGTTCGCGTTAATACGAATGCACCCACAATGTGGGGCGATTGCCTGGCGCGCGCAGACTGATTCTCGACCGCCTGTTATGGAGTAGGCTTGCGGATGATCAGCAACTCGTTGAGGCCATGGCTGCGAAAGAGGTTTTCCATCTGCTCCCGGGCGTCGCGGACAGAATCATGGGGGCCGAAGACTACCTGCTGCCAGACGCCGTACTCCCCAAAATCGGCCCGCTGGATCGAGACGTTCCAGATGCCGGTGCGCTTCAGGTAGTCGGCGCGGTCCTCGGCAAGTTGCGAGGAGTGCCAAGTACTTTCGAGGATGACGAACTCGCCGTCTTCGCCCCCTGTGGCCTGTATGGGTTCGGGGAAGGGGCGGAAGCCATAGACGTATCCCTTGGCTTCCATGCAGTGCTGGATGCCCTCGTCCATGTTTTCATGCATGAGCCTGTCGGAATTTTTCAGGGCGGAGACCGTGATGCGGCAGTGTTGCATGTCTGTATCCCAATGGGAGTAGGCCTTGTTGGGATGGTACATGGAGGATTGCTCGCGGGTGGTTTTACAACCATGGGAGAACACGAGCACCAGGATCAGCAAGAAACCGAATGAACGTAACATCTATTCCTCGTTGGCAGGCGGAGTTATTTCCGTGGATTTTGCAGCAACCTTCATTCTGCATAGCCCAAAGAACTGCCAAGAGCAAGGATTCAGGAAAAACTACACCTCCCGTGGCGCTAACTCTACGAGATTACAGATTTGGCAACAGTCTTGCTTAGAAGGGGGGCACTATCCATCGAGTGTCGGTTTTTTGGATACATCACAGGCAACACCAGAGTCAGCGGAGAGTGAACAATGCAGGAATACACGCAGGGCGCCATGGTCCACGTAGTTGGCCGCGGGCAGGTGGGCAGCGTCATCTGCAAGAGCGGCGAAAACCATTACTCGGTGGCGTTGCCCTTGCTGGGCGTGGTGACCGATCTGCGGCCCGAAGACATGCGCCCCCTTGACGATGAACAGGGCCACGTCTTGAGTAGCATGCTGCTGTCGATCCAGCTCGATGCGCTGGATTACCTCGACTCGTTTTCGTGGGGCGGCAGCTTGCCACGGGAGCGGATCCAGGTCTGAGATTTGCAAAACAATCTTGGCATTTCGGCGGCCCTGGCTTAAGATGCTGCAGGTCAGGAAAATAGCTTTTCCAGAAGTCGCGTATAGACGCTGTCCAAGACGCAAAGGGGCGGATGATGAAGCGGACGGGTAAGTTCGTTACGAAGAAGGTGTTGATCCTCGCGCTGGCAATGTCCTGGCTGCTGGCCATTGCTTCAGGTGCCTGGGGCATAGACGCCAAGCGTGTGTTTGATCAGGCCAAGGACTCCGTGGTGGTGGTCTTCACAGTGGATGCCCAGGGCCAGCCCGGCAAGTTCGGCTCGGGTTTTCTCCTTGGCCAGGGCACCATGGTGGCCACCAACCAGCACGTCATCGACGGCGCCGGGATGCTGAAGGTCAAGTTGCCCAGCGGCCAAGTCGTGGACGTGGAACAGGTGCGCGCCGAGAGCAAGGAACACGACGTGGCCATTTTGGTCATCCCGCCCAGCGGCAACGGACTCGGCTTGGCGCAGGGGGACCCCGCGGTGGGCGAGGAGGTCCTGGCAATCGGCCATCCCAAAGGCTTGGAGCGCACCCTGTCCACGGGCGTGGTCTCGGGCATCAGACAGCGCGGCAACACCAGGGTCTACCAGATCACGGCGCCAATTTCTCCCGGCAGCAGCGGCGGCCCCATTCTCAACGACCGTGGCGACGTGCTGGGCATGGCCACCTTTTTCGCTCTGGACGGACAAAACCTGAATTTCGCCGTGCCTGTCGCCTATATCCAGGAACTCCTGGGCATGAAGGGAAGCCAGAGCGGCAAGCGGCACATCGTGCCCAAGACCACGATCACCATCGAGAAGGAAGCCGGTGGCATCAAGCTTATGCAAAAGTAGCCGTTACGCATCCGGACAGGAGTCGGGTTCCTTGGCGTTCGTGCTGAACTCCCGCCAGTGATTCAATGATTCATCCATGAATTCCCTCCCTTCGCCGGGGTAGACCATGCGGTCCTGCTTCGGCGTCGGAGTTGCAGGAAGGGGCCATTGTCCGGGCCTGGGCCAAGGGCCTTCCATGGCGCCGGGACTGGGATGCTTGTCCACCAGCCTCGGGGTCTTGCAGAGATCCACCCCCGGTACGGGCGCGCTGAATTCGATGGCGATGTTGTTGGGGTCAAAGGCGTAGAGGGAGTGGATGAAGCCATGGTCCACCAGTTCCGAGGCCCAGAAGCCCGCGGCATCGAGTCTGTCCTTGAGTTCCCAGAGGTCGTGGTCGCCTCGGACGCCGAAGGAGACGTGGTCAAAGGCCACGGGTCCGGCCACGGGCATGCCGTGGTCCTTTTCCGGTACGGGCAGTGCTCCCGGCCATTCGAAAAAGGCGATCATGTCCGTGTCCGATATGCGGAAAAAGTAGTGCCTGTAGTGGGCTCCGCCAAGGCCGGCAAGCATGGGCAGTCCCAGCAGGTCGCGCCAGAAGCGGATCGTCGTGTCCATGTCCTTGGTCACCATGGCCAGATGGTTGATGCCGGTATAACGCACCATGGATGAATCTCCTCGCGGTTTCGGAGTGACGCAGGAATACGAAGGTAAGACAGCTTTACGGCGATGTCGATACGCTGAAGAATACCTCTTTGAATAGGGGTGGGGGGTATCTCCCTGGGAGCGGTTTGCCATCTTCTTTGCGTTCATGCATAAGGGAAACCAGTTTCACAGGAAGAATCCGGGCTGAAGCGGGGAGCGATATGGCGCACAATCCTGCGACGATACACGAAGAGTACTGCATCTGGGAACTGGAGTCGGCGCGGTTCATGGTGGGCATCGTGGGCACCGGGCCGGGGTTCCTGACCATCCTGGACATCATCTCCAACGACCAATACCACGAATTCATCCCCAGCATGCAGTTGGTGGCCGTGGCCGCCCCCGCGGGAAGCGACCAACGCAAGCTGGATCTCGTGCGCCGCAAGTCGGTGCCCGTGTATTCCGGCCTCGACGAGATGCTCGCGGCGCATCCGGGGATTGATCTGCTCATCGAACTGGTGGGCAGCCGGTTCAGAGCCAAGGCCGTGCGGGCCAAGCTTCCGGAGCACATCTCCCTGGTGGACCACGTGGCGGCTGTGTTTTTCTGCGGCATGCACAACATGCTCCAGGCAGGCATGCACTGCCGCATGAATCTGGACCGGCACGTGTCCATGCTCCGTGTCATCATCGACGAGGTCAACGAGGACATCATCCTCCTGGACAAGGAACGCCGGGTCATCGACATGAACCGGACCGTGCGCCAGCGACTCAGGGACAAGCCGGAGGAGTACTTCGGCAAGGCCTGCTGGCTGGTGCAGACCCTGGAGAACGGGGACATCTTCTGCTCCGGTGCGGACAAGAACTGCCCCTTCGACGAGACCCTGCAGACCGGAAAAAAGGCCGAGGCCCTGATGACCCGTGTCAACGAGCAGGGGAAGCTCGTGTACTACAGGGTTTACTCCTACCCGGTGCACGACACCAACGGGGTCATGACGCATGTTTTGGTGTTCCGGCGGAACATCACGGCCAGAACCATGCGGGAGCGGCATCAGCAGCAGCTGGACAAGCTGGCCCTGATGGGCGAGATGAGCGCCTATCTGGCCCACGAAATACGCAATCCGCTGTTTGCCATCTCGGGGTTCACCAACTCCCTGTTGCGTTCGGACAAGCTCGACGAGTCCGATCGAGAAAAGCTGGACATCATCGCCCTGGAAACCAAGCGCCTGGATCATATGCTCAAGAGCATGCTGGACTTCGCACGCCCCTCCAAAGAGATTTCCAAGCCGTTGACCGAGTTCGATCCCAACGCGGTGGCCAAACAGACCATGGAGCTGATGCGCATTGGGTACGAGCATCAGGGCTACAGGATGTCCCTCGACTTGGCGGAAAACCTGCCCCGTGGCAAAGGGGATGCCGAAGCTGTAAAGCAGTGCCTGGTGAACCTGATCAAGAACTCCATCGAGGCCATGCCCAAGGGCGGGGAGATACTGGTACGTTCGTCCCTGGGGCCCGAGCATGTGCAGCTGCAAGTGGCGGACAATGGACCGGGTATGAGTGCCGAGGCCATGGAAAAGGCTTTCAGTCCCTTCTTCTCCACCAAGACCCAGGGCTATGGCATGGGCCTGGCCATGATCAAGAAGGTGGTGGACGAGTTCGGTGGTCTTGTTGAACTTTCGAGTTCCGAAGGCAAGGGCGTCATCGTGACCATGAGCTTCCTTCCCGTGCTGGCCTCTCCAGGAGCGCGGGCAGGTCAAGAGGACCTGACCGGCAGGGACAGTATCCAAGCATCGCAGGAGATCACGCAATGATCCGACATTTGCTCGTGACGGTCTCGGACGACCTCAGCGCCCTGGCAGGGGCGCGGTTTGTGGGGTCCTTTTTCAAGAACAAGTCCGGGACGCGGCTTACGCTTTTTTATACAGGCATCAGCCCCCAGAAAAATCTCAGCTCCCGACACGAGTTCAATCTCGGGGAGCAGCAACAGCGGGCGCGTGAGGATCGCGGCAATCGCGCCCTGGAACAGGCCAGAACCATCCTCTTGCATGCGGGATTCACGGATAGGCAGGTAGAGGCGAAACTCAAGCTGGGCAGCGGCGCCAGGGCTTCGGACATCATCCTGGAGGCGGACAAAGGGCTCTACGACGCCGTGGTCCTGGGAAGGCGCGGCGTCTCCTGGCTGGAGGAAGCGCTGGGGCAGAGCGTCACCAAGGACCTGCTCGAAGAGACCTTGAATTTCCCCTTCTGGATCTGCCGGCAACCGGACATCGAACGCGAGCACGTGCTGCTCTGCGTGGACGGCTCGGCTCCCTCCATCCGCATGGCCGACCATGTAGGTTTCATGCTTGCGGAGCAGCCCGACCAGCATGTCACCATGCTCACCATCAAACGCAAGGACGATCTGGACGCCCAGGCCATATTCGACGAGTGCAGGGCGAGTCTCGAGGAAAACAACGTCACTGGAAAACGCATCCACACCATGGTGGCCAAGGAGCAGAACGTTGCCCAGACCATCCTCAAGGTCGCCGAGGATCAGCGCTTTGCCGTGGTAGCCATGGGCCGCACCGGCGTCGGAGGCGGCCTGATGTCCCGGTTGTTTATGGGCTCGGCCAGCTCCGTGCTCTTCAACCAGCTCGAGGGCGCGGTGCTCTGGATGTGCCACTGAGCGCGGCAAGGCCATGACCGAGACTACAGGACAAATACACGCGTACAAGGGTTCCGTGATAGCCATTCGCGGCGGGGTGGTGGACCTGCGTTTCGCGGGGGCGCTCCCCCCCATGCGCGCGCTCCTGCCCGTGGGCGAGGCACTGCTGGAGGTGGCCGCGCACCTGGACGAGCGCACTGTACGCACCATCGCCCTCACGCCCACGGCCGGACTGGCCAGGGGAGACTCCCTGGAAACCGATGGTGCCCCCTTGACCGCACCTGTGGGCAAGGCCCTTTTGGGGCGGATGCTCAACGTCTTCGGCCAGGCCATTGACGGCGGCCCGGAACTCTCCGCCGTGGAGTACCGCGACGTCTACCGCCGCGCCATTCCCCTGGCCAAGCGCACCACCAGCGACGAGATATTCCTCACCGGCATCAAGGCCGTGGACCTGCTCGTGCCCCTGGAACGGGGGGGCAAGGCCGGGCTCTTCGGCGGCGCGGGAGTGGGCAAGACCGTGGTCATCACCGAACTGATCAACAACATGGTGGGCAAGCACAAGGGCGTGAGCATCTTCTGCGGTATCGGGGAGCGTTGCCGCGAGGGCGAGGAGTTGTACCGCGAGATGGGCGAAGCCGGCGTACGTGGGAACACGGTCATGCTCTTCGGCCAGATGAACGAGCCACCCGGCGCCCGCTTCCGGGTGGGGCACGCGGCCCTGACCATGGCCGAGTACTTTCGCGACGATCTGGAGCAGGACGTGCTCCTGCTCATCGACAACATCTTCCGCTTCATCCAGGCCGGCATGGAGCTTTCCGGGCTCCTGGGCAGGCTGCCCTCGCGCCTGGGCTACCAGCCCACCCTGGCCACCGAGTTGGCCGAGTTGCAGGAGCGCATCTCCAGCGCCAGGAGCGCGGCCATCACTTCCATCCAGGCCGTGTACGTGCCGGCCGACGATCTTACGGACCCGGCCGCGGTGCATACGTTTTCGCACCTCTCGGCTTCCATCGTGCTCTCGCGCAAGCGCGCCAGCCAAGGGCTCTACCCGGCCGTGGACCCCTTGCAGTCCAAGTCCATGATGCTCACGCCCCGCGTGGTCGGGGCGCGGCATTACACCGTGGCCCAGGAGGTGCGCAAGACTTTGGCCCTTTACGACGAGCTCAAGGACATCATCGCCATGCTCGGTATCGAGGAGCTTTCCCGCGAAGATCGCCGCACCGTGTACCGCGCCCGCCGGCTGGAGCGCTTTCTGACCCAGCCCTTTGTGACCACCGAGCACTTCACCGGCCAGCAGGGCCGCGTGGTGGAACTGGAACAGACCATCGAGGGCTGCGAGCGGATCCTCGACGACGCCTTTTCCCATGCCCCGGAGCGTGCCCTGTACATGATCGGTGCCATAGACGAGGCCAGGGTGGAGCCACGGGAAACGGTACAAGCCGACTGAGCGCCTCCATGCGTATCCTGCACTACTGCCAGCACGTCCTCGGCATGGGGCACTTCTTTCGCAGTCTGGAGATCGCCCGGGCCCTGGACAATCACACGGTGACCCTGGTCACTGGCGGCCCCGAGGTCCAGGCAGTGCTTCCACCCCACGTGCGGCACGAGCGCCTGCCCGGCCTGCGCATGGACGAGAAATTCTCCGCCCTCCTTCCCAGCGAGGACCAGCAGCACCGGGACCTGGACGAAATCCGCCAGGAGCGTGCCCAACGTCTCCTGTCCCTGCTGCGGGAGTGTCGGCCCCAGGTCTTCCTGGTGGAGCTGTTCCCCTTCGGACGACGGCAGTTCTCCTTCGAGCTGATCCCGGCCCTGGAGGCGGCGCGCGCAGGACGCTTCGGCCCCTGCCGCACCGTGAGCAGCGTGCGTGACATCCTGGTGGAGAAAAAGGACCAAGCCAGATACGAGACACGGGTGCTCAAGCTCCTGAACCGGCTCTTCGATCTGGTGCTGGTGCACGCAGACCCGGACCTCATCTCCCTGGAGCGTACCTTTTCCAGGCTGGAGCAGGTCCGCCCCCCGCTGGTCTATACGGGCTACGTTGCGCCCCAGGGCGCTCCCGAGGACGGCTCGGCCCTGCGTCGGGAACTGGGCATACTCCCGGAGGAGCGCCTTATGCTCGTGAGCGCGGGCAGCGGCGGTGTGGGGCGCGAACTCCTGACAGCGGCCCTGGAGGCCGCCGTCATCGCCCGGGAGTCCGCTCCCCTGCGGCTCTGCCTGTTTAGCGGCCCCCTGCTGGAGGAAGACGCCTTCCAGGCCCTTGCGGCCCGGGCCGCGCCCCTGCCCTGGGCGCGGGTGGCGCGCTTCACCACGCGCTTTCCAGCGTATTTGGCCGCGACGGACCTCTCCATCAGCCTGGGCGGATACAACACCGTCATGAACCTGCTGGCAGCCAAGACCTTCGGCCTGGTGCTGCCCTTCCACCAGAACCGTGAACAAGGCATGCGCGCCGAGCTTCTGCAAGAGCGCGGCCTGTTGCGCGTGCTCGCGCATGACGACCTGGAACCCCGGCGGCTGGCTGCCCTGCTGCTCGAAGCCCTGCGGCGCCCTCCGTCGCACACAACGGTGAACCTCAAGGGGGCGGCCACCACCGCCCGCTGCCTGGAACGACTGGGAAAGCCCAAGCCACGGGGCGCGGTACGGCACACCATCTGTCAGCCCTGGCTCCCGACACCCTCACGGGAGCGGGAAGCGCTCTGGGATGATTTTTTCCAACGCTTGGCGCGGCTGCGTGCGGCACATCCCCATGCCGAAGTGCTTTTTCGGGGCGACGACGTGGCGGTGCCGGGCCGCAACCTGCAGCGGATGCTGGATATCTTCCTTCGGACGGAGCGCCCCCTACTCTTGGCCGTGGTCCCTGCCTGGCTGCGGCAGGATCACTGGCAGGAGTTGCTGCGTGTTTCGCGGGACGCACCCCTGTTCACCTGGGGGCAGCACGGCTGGCGTCACGCCGACCACGAGGCCTGCGGCAAGAAGAACGAGTTCCCCCCCGGCCGGGCACTGGCGCACAAACGCGCGGACCTGCTCAAGGGGCGGGAGCGCCTGCTCCGGATCATGGGACCCCGCTTCTCGCCCGTCTTCACCCCGCCCTGGAACCGCATGGACCAGGACAGCCTGGAGCTGCTGCCGGAGCTGGGCTTCGTGGCGGTCTCCGCCGACGCCAAGCTCCTGCCGCATACGCCGGTGCTGACCCAACGCCTGGAGTTCCGGCCCGTGCATGTGGATCTGCACACCCGGAGAGAGCAGACCCCGGCCGCGGCCCTGGAAGGGATGCTCGCGGAGTTCGCCCGTTGCTTGGCGCGGGGGCGCTGCGGCGTGATGCTCCACCACCAGCGTATGGGCTTGCCATCCTTTGACTTTCTGGAGCGACTGCTGGGAACTATTTGAAACCATTGATTAATGCATGTTCTGGTGGCAGGCGAATCACGGCAACCCCTCACGCAGCCAGCAGGAAGTCCCGCCCCTGCACGTGTCCACGCGCCTGGAGAAAGGCCGCGATGTCCGCGTCCGCCCCACGGCTGGCGACAAAGGACAGCAAAAACGCCCCACTAGGTGGTGGGATTGCCTCGCGATGCAGCACGGGGCGGCCGTGCACCACATGGCCGATCTTGCGGGGGTCCACGTCGTAGTAGGTTGTGATGCGCACGCCGTGGGCGCACAGGGCCTCGGCTCTCTTGCGGCTCACCCGTCCCGCTCCGAGAACGTGCACTTCCGGGTGATGGGGGTTGTGCCGCGCCAGCCAGCGGGCCAGGTAGCCGGCCTTGACCGCGTTAAAGCGCTGGGCGTCGTAGCGCGGATCGCTGCGCGAGAGACGCTCCGGCGGGTCGTTCCAGACCAGCAGCTCATGCTCCAGCTTGACCATGCGCACCCCGGCCTCGAGCCAGCGCAGCCAAAGTTCATAGTCCTCGGGGAAGTCCCCATGGCGGTAGCCGCCGTGCTCTTGCACCAAGGCGGCGCGGAACATCACCGACGGATGGGGCAGGGGGGATTCCCGAAACCGCGCCACACTGATCTGCTCGTGGCTGCACAGGGTGTTGGTCCACTCCACGTAGTGGGCGTAGCCGGCCTGGGCGCGGCTGTCGCCGCCGTGGCGCACCCGGCAGGACACCAGACCGACTTCCGGGCGGGTGTCGAGGCAGGCGGCCTGGAGTTCCAACCGGGGGGGCAGGCAAAGGTCGTCGTGGTCCATGCGGGCCACGTACTCTCCGCGTGCCTGGGCCAGCCCATGTTGCAGGGCGGCCACGATGCCCCCCCGCTTCAGGGGCAGGGCGTGGAATCGCCTGTCCCGCGACGCGAACTCCCGGGCCAGGGCCAGGCTGTCGTCCTGGGAACCGTCGTCCAGCACCAGGACCTCGAAATCCTCCAGGGTCTGGTGCCGCAGGCTCTCCAGGGCCTGGGGCAGTCTCGCCGCGCCGTTGTACACGGGCAGGAGCACGGAAACGCGAGGCGCCACGCTCATTCCGCCCCCCGTATGGACAGTTGCCCCTGCACGATTTCCCACGCCGCCTCGTACGCCAGGCGGCTCTCCTGGCAGGGGAGCCCGTTGTGCAGACGCTCGTTCAGTTCAGCGGCAAAGGTCGGGAGGGTGGTGCGCCCCCCAAGGATGCAGTGGCGTTGCAGTCCCTTGGCCAGCCAAGCTCGTAGGGCAGGGGACTCGGGCGACCACAGGGGCAGGGTCGCGTGCTCCCCGGCACAGGGCAGGGGCGAGGCAAGGGAACTGCCGGCGGCATTGGCGAAATCGGCGGCATGGGCTCCGGCCAGAGCGCCGAAGACCTGGGTGGCGGCGATCATGCCGCCGCCGATGCGGTTGGCGCCGTGCATGCCCGTGGCGCATTCGCCGCAGGCAAAAAGGCCGGGTACGCTTGTTCCGCCGATGGGCGTGCTCCAGGCCCCGCCGTTGCCGGCATGGGCCATGGGCACCGCGCGGAGCCACACAGCCCCCCCTGGTGGGCGCAACCGGACCAGGCCGTCGGCGTCCATGTGTTCCGCCAGGAACAGGTCCAGGGCTGTGTCCTCCTGGCCAAGTGCAAAGGGGCAATGGCCGGCGCGCGGGTCCGCCAGCGCGCGCAGCTCGGCCGGCATGCGCGCCACTTCTTCCTCCTGCCCGGCGGCTTGTCCGCGAATCTCCCAGTTTTCCCTGGCCACACGCGCCAGGGGAAGAAAGCTCGGGGGTTCCAGCGTGTACCACATGAACTGCATCAAGCCGGCGTTCTCGATGCGCGCCCCTGCCCGGCGCAGCAAGGCCAAAAAGACGCCCGGATTCCAGGAGCCGGCCACGGTGCGTTCAAACAAGGGAGCGCTGCCACCCAAGGCCAGGACAACGGCGCCGGCCCTGACCACGCAAGGGGTCTCGGCGCCGGGAAACAGCAGCAGGGCACCGGCGATTCCTCTGCTCGAGGGAGCGCGGCAGAGGTCCAGGACGCGCACCCCCTCGACCAATTCCCCGCCCAGGGACTGGAAGTGTCCGGTCAGCCTGGCCCAGGCCTGGGGCAGGTCCGGGAGGAGCACCGCCGTGGCCTGTTCATGCAGAAAACACCCTTGCACGCGGGCCTGGAGGATGTCCTGGGTATCGAGAGAAAGGGGAGCGCGGTGGCCGGCAAAGGGCATGCCCAGGCGCAGCAGGTCGAGGAAACGCTCCAGGCTGTGGGCCGCGAGCAGACGCACTAGCTCGGGCGAGATGCGGCCAGGGGGGGCGATGTCCAGGGCGCGGACCGTGTAGGCCTGTTGCTCGGCGGTGTCGCACAGCACCTGCATGCCCAGGCGCTGGTTGCGGTTGGCAAAGGAGGAGCCGGCCGGGCCGCGCCCCAAGGCGCAGCAGAGCACCCGCGCGTCGGGCCTGCGCTCACGGGCGGCGATGGCTGCCCGCAGGCCGGCAAACCCGGCCCCGAGCACCAGGACGTCGCAATGGTTAGGGGCCATACTCATGGGTATTCCGCCAAGTCCCCGACGAATGGCCCGGAGGTGTTCGTTCGTGCACACCAGGGGCGTATCGGGCTTACTCCTTCGCGCTTTTCTGCTCCACGCGATGCAGGGCCTCTTGTTGGTCAGGGCCGAGTACAGCGTCCTGGAACGCCGGGTCAGGGGGCAGCAGCAGCTTGAACCCTGGCGTGGCGTCCAGGGCTGCCTCGACCTCTCCGGCTGTCCAGGCCAGGTCCAGCACGTGCCCGCCACCGTCGCGCGCCTGGGTGAGAAAGTGCAGATGCCAGCCCGGCACGTTGATGCTCTTGACGAACTCCGGGCAGTAGAAGCCGACAACGTCGCCATGGACATTCTCGAAGGCGAATTCGGGCTGGTTGCGCACCGCCTCGGCAAGGGGCGGCCACGGCTGTTTCTGCCGCTCCACGCTGCGGGTGTGTACCATGGTGAAACGTCCCGTGGCCTTGAAGGCGTAAAACATGTTCGGGGCTTCGGCCACCATGGCGTTGAGCATCTCCCTGAGCCGGGTGTAGTCTTGCACGTCCTGGGCCTGGAATTGGATGTCGGGCTCGAAGAATGTCACGCAGGCAAAGGGAGTGGTCTCGCCCTCCTGGGCCGTGCGCACGGAACCGTCGGCCAGGACTTGGTAGACCTTGCCGTCGAGGACGACCATCTCGCCGTCCAGGGAGGCGAAGGTGCCCAATCCCAGGTCGCCGTGCCCCGGCAGCGTGGCGCAGGGGTAGAATCCGTCGTAAACCCCCTGCAGCAGGGAGTCGATGGTGGCCACCTGGAAAAGCGTCTCCCTGTCGGCGGTGGATTGGCACAAGCCGGGCCTGGAGATGAACAGAGCGACAAGAAAAAACGGAAGAACGGAAAGCAGACGGCGCATGGTGAGACTCCTTTGCAAGCTGTCAGGGGGAAACAACGTATGACATAATAACTTCTTGACTGTTTTTCAAGCAGGAGTAGTGTGTAACCAGGATACACGCATATTTTACCCTTACCGAAACAGGAGCAATACTATGAAGAAAATGATTGTATTCGTAATTGCCGCCATTCTAGTGCTGTCATTTTCTGGAGCAGCCTTTGCCAAGCGGGGGGCAAATGCCGTGGACATGGACGAATACACCTGCAACGATCTGATGAAAGAACGTGTTGAGAACATCGGCCTCGTGTTGATGTGGGTTGATGGATACCTGAGTTGCAAGACGGGTGACCTGGTTCTGGATGAAGAATGGGTCCAGGAAATGGCTGAGACCATTGGCGACGCCTGTCAGGCAAATCCAAACGCATACCTTATCGACATTGTCGAAGGTATGGCCGAGGAAGAATAGAGCGTTCCAAAGCATGTGGTACGCTAGCTGTAGAAGCACTACATAACAGCGATATCTGCAGAAAATATCTTTGCATGGTTGCCATACGGGGCGGGAAATGTATTGTTTCCCGCCCTGGGGCAACCATTTTCATTCAGTATCATTCCGCGGGAGTGAAGAGCGCCACATCACCCCAGCAGCAGGCGGTCCGAAGCCAGGTCCTCGCCGCGCAGGGCGTGGAAGCGGTCGAGCAGGTCGTCCACGGTCAGCCCCTGTTTCTCCTCGTCCTCCAGGTCCAGGATCACCTCGCCCTGATGCAGCATCAGCAGCCGGTTGCCGAAGGCAATGGCCTGCTGCATGTTGTGGGTGACCATCAAAGTGGTGAGCTTCTGCTCCTCCACCAGTTGCTGGGTGAGGTCCATGATCTGCAGGGCGGTCTTGGGGTCCAGGGCCGCGGTGTGTTCGTCGAGCAGCAGCAGTTTTGGGCGCTCGATGGTGGCCATGAGCATGGTCAGGGACTGGCGTTGCCCCCCGGAGAGCAGGCCGACAACGTCACCGAGGCGGTTTTCCAGGCCCAGGCCGATCCTCTTGAGTTCCTCGCGGAAGCGCTCCCTGTCTTGTTTCTTCACGCCGCTGCCCAGGCCGCGGCGCTTGCCGCGCAGGGCGGCCAGGGCGAGGTTCTGCTCGATGCTCAGGGAGGCACTGGTGCCCTTGAGCGGGTCCTGGAAGACCCTGCCGATGAGCCTGGCGCGCCTGTATTCGGGCCAGTTGGTGACGTCCTGTTCGGCCACGATGACGCGCCCGGAGTCGGGCTGGAAGCCGCCGGCCACGCAGTTGAGCAGGGTGGACTTGCCGGCACCGTTGGAGCCGATGATGGTGATGAAGTCGCCGCGCTCCACGATGAGGTCCAGGCCGTTGATGGCCAGCACCTCGTTGATGGTGCCCTTGTTGAAGTACTTGGTGGCCTTCTCCAGGATCAGCATCTGGCGCGGAACCTCTGTTTGATTTGCGGCGAGATCAGGGCGATGACCACGAGGATGGCCGTGATCAGGTTAAGGTCGCTGGGGGTGAAGGAGAATTGCCCCAGCTTGAGCGACAGGGCCAGGGCGATGGCCAGGCGGTAGACCACCGAGCCCAGCAAGGCGGCGATGACGTGCCGCACCACACCGCGCTGTCCGAACACCGTCTCGCCCACGATGACCGAGGCCAGCCCGGCCACGATGGTCCCCACGCCCATGTTCACGTCGGCAGCGCCCTGGTTCTGGGCCACCAAAGCGCCGGAGAGCGCCACCATGGCGTTGGACAGCCCCACGCCCAGGATGATGATTACGTGGGTGTTCACACCCTGACTGGTGATCATCTGCGGGTTGTCGCCCGTGGCCAGCATGGCCAAGCCCAGCTCGGTGTGCAGGAACCAGATCAAGAACAGCACCACGGCCAGGGCGATGAGTCCGAAGAGCATGGGGTTGCCCAGATAGGGGGGCATTCCCAGCCCGGCCCAGGAATCCAGCACCGTGGGTTTGCCCAGCAGGGTGAGGTTGGGGCGCCCCATGACTCGGATGTTGATGGAGTACAGGGCGATCATGGTCAGGATGGAGGCCAACAGGTGCAGGATCTTGAACTTGGTGTTCAGGACGCCGGTGACCATGCCGGCCAGGAACCCGGCCCCCGTGGCGTAGAGCAGCGAGAGGAAGGGGTTGACCCCACTGGTGATGGCCACCGAGGACACGGCCGCGCCGAGGGGCAGGCTGCCGTCAACGGTCAGGTCCGGGAACTCGAGGACCCGGAAGGTCAGATAGACACCCAGGACCATGAGTCCGTAGACAAAGCCCTGTTCCAGGGCGCCGTAGAAAGCGTACCAGCTCATTGTTCTTGTTCGTGAAAAGGGGGTTCCGGAGAAGGTGGACCCTCCCCGGAGCCCCCAGTCAGGACCTATCGGTTCAGAAGGCCTTGGTTATTCGATGATCTTGTCGGCACGCTGCATCACGGCCTCGGGCACTGCCACGCCCATGGCCTCGGCCGCGCCGGGATTGACGTAGAGCATCAGGTTCGCGAGGCTCTCCACGGGCATGTCCACGGGCTTGGCGCTGTCAACCAGGATGCGCTTGGCCATCTCCGCGGTCTGGCGCCCCATGCGGTAGTAGTCCACGGCCAGGGAGGCGATCACGCCGCGCTCCACGGAGTCGTTGTCCGCGGCGAAGAGGGGCAGCTTGGTCTCGGTGCAGACCTTGATGGCGGATTCCAGGGCCGAGACCACGGTGTTGTCCGTGGGGATGTACACGGCCTCGGCCTTGCCCACCAGGCTCTTGGCGGCCTGGTACACGCCGCTGGAGTTGACCACGGTGGCTTCCTCGACCTTGATGCCCAGCTTCTCCGCCTCGGCCTTGAGGACGTTCACCAGGACCACGGAGTTGGCCTCGCCGGAGTTGTAGATCACGCCCAGAGTCTTGATCTCGGGGAGGAACTCCTTGATCAGGGCGACCTGCTCGGCCACGGGGCTCATGTCGGTCATGCCCGAGAGGTTGGCGCCGGGCTTCTGCACGTCGCTGACCAGGCCGGCGCTGACAAAGTCGGTCACGGCCGTGGCCAGGATGGGAATGTCCTTGATCTTCTGGGCGCAGGCCTGGGCCGAGGGCGTGGCGATGGCCAGCACCAGGTCGGGCTTTTCGCCCATGATCTGGTTGGCGATCTGGGTGGTGGTGCCCATGTTGGCCTGGGCGATGTGCACGTTGTAGGCGACGTCCAGACCCAGCTCGGCGGCGTTGTCCTGGAATCCCTTGAGCACGGCGTCCAGTGCCGGATGCTCCACGAACTGGTTCACGGAGACCGTGTACTGCGCGGCCAGCAGCTGCGCGGGCAGCAGCAGAAGCATGGCAAGGACCGATACGGCGAACAAACGTTTCATCTGCGTTCCCTCCCGGATGTCGTGATGGAGATACGTCGGCCCGCGCGTGTGGCCGTGCGCGCGGGCTTAACAAGCCCTTCTCGCCTACTTTGCTTCCTGGCGTCAAGAGGTTTGCGGCCGAGGGGCGGGTTGTCCGGCTGCTGGCCGGTCCCGTTCTCAGGTCATCATGCGCATGCTGCCGAAGAACGCCTCCGGATCCCAATCCGGGCCCAGGAGGTCGTGCATCTGTCCGAAAAATGCCTCCCAGCCAGCGATCTCACCGAGCTTGCGGCCGTTGCGGAAGACCTTGAAAGTGGTGCCCGCCGGGCACTTGGTCAGGTTCACCTCCACGCTGGCGCCGCTGGGCATGACCTCGGTCCAGGGGGCGGACCAGGAGGTCCTGTCGCCCTCGGTCTTCTTGTACTTCTCGAAAAAGGCCTCGAAGGTCTGCCGTATCTCGTTGTGCTCCATGATTGGGCCTCCTCTGCGCGGTTCCTGGTTTTCGACTCCGCCACGCTATCCGACACCCCCGCAGCGCGTCAAGGACAGCCTCGCGGCCGGGTACGATCGGGAGGGGCCGGGAGCGAGCAGGCCAGACCTCCGGCCCTTCCGCGCCTGGGATTTCACGCCGTCTTGCCCCCGGAGCGGGCTTGGGCTATCGTTCAGACTGAGACGCAATCACGACGCGCGAGGAATCGGCATGACCATCTTTGGACTGGCGGACTGCAACAACTTCTATGCATCCTGCGAGCGGGTCTTCAACCCCGCGCTCGCGGCCGCGCCCGTGGTGGTGCTCTCCAACAACGACGGCTGCGTCATCGCCCGCTCCAACGAGGCCAAGGCCCTGGGCATCGCCATGGGCGAGCCCGCGTTCAAGCGCGAGCCCTTTTTCCGGCGCCACAACGTGCACGTCTTCTCCTCCAACTATGCCCTGTACGGCGACATGTCCAACCGCGTCATGCGCACCCTGGCGCGCTTCACCCCCGAGATGGAGGTCTACTCCATCGACGAGGCCTTTCTTGACTTCACCGGCATGCCCGCCGACCTGGAGGCCTACGTGCGCGAGGTGCGCCGTACCGTGGGGCAGTGGACCGGCATCCCCGTGTCCATCGGCCTGGGCCCCACCAAGACCCTGGCCAAGATCGCCAACCGCTTCGCCAAGAAACACCCCGATACCGGCGGCGTCTTCGACCTGGCCACGCGCATGCGCGACACCTCCTTTGTGGATTCCGTGCTCGACCAAGTGGAGGTCAATGACGTGTGGGGCGTCGGCAGGCGCTACAGCAAGATGCTTGCTCGCCACGGCGTGTTCACCGCCAGGCAACTGCGCGACCTGGACACCGACTTCGTGCGCAAAAAGATGACTGTGGCCGGGCTGCACACCGTGCTGGAGTTGCGCGGCGTGTCCTGCATCCCCATGGAGCAGGCCCCGCCCCCGAAAAAAGCCATCGTCTCCTCGCGCTCCTTCGGCCGTCCCGTCACCAGTCTCCAGGAAATGCGCGAGGCAGTTGCCGCCTACGTCTCCCGCGCCCTGGAAAAACTCCGCAAGCAAGGGGGCGTGGCCGGGCACCTCACGGTGTTCCTGATGACCAACCCGCACAAGCCCGGCCCGCAGTATGCCAACTCCCACACCGCGCGCATGCCCGTGCCCAACGCCGACACGCGGCGTTGGATCGCCCTGGCGCTGCATTGCGTGCAGCGCATCTACAAGGACGGCTACAGCTACAAGAAAGCTGGGGTCATGCTCACGGACATCGAAGCCGGCAACACCCGACAGCTCAGCCTTCTGGCCGAGCCCCAGGTCGAGGAGCAGGGACGCGCGCTCATGGGCGTGCTCGACAGCGTCAACGCCAAATGGGGGCGCGGCTCCCTGCAATACGCCGCGGCCGGCTTGGGCCGCCCCTGGACCATGCGCCAACTGCGCAAATCATCCCGCTTCACCACCTCCTGGCAGGAGCTGCCCATCGTGCGCTGAGCCCGCACGCCGCAGACCACCGCCACTCCCTGAAACAATCAGGAATCTCCATGCCCGCGGCCTCTTCCATTCCCGTCGCCATGACCCGTTGCCCGGACTACGACCCGGAGCGCGTGCGCCGGGCCGTGTTCGCCTGTCTCGACGCCAGCGGCTTCGCCCCTCCGAATGGAGGGCGGGTGCTGGTCAAGCCCAACCTGCTCAAGGCCACGCCGGACGGCCTGGTCTGCACCCATCCCCAGGTGGCGGGCGCTGCCTGCGCCTGGCTCCTGGAGCGCGGCGCGCGGCCGTTCGTGGCCGACTCCCCGGGCTTTGGCTCGGGCAGGAGCGTGGCCAGGCGCATCGGCATGGCCGCGGTGCTGCGTGAACTCGGCGTGCCCCTCAAGGAGTTGCGCGCGCCGGTGCGGGTCAGGCTGCCTTTCGGCTGGGCCATTGGCATCTCCCGCGACGCTCTGGAGGCCGACGCAGTCCTGGACCTGCCGAAGTTCAAGGCCCACGGCCAGATGCGCTTGTCCCTGGCCGTGAAGAACCTCTTCGGCTGCGTGCCCGGAACCCGCAAGGCCGTGGCCCACACCCTGCACGGCGACCTGCGCGGTCCCCACGGCCCGCGCTTCGAGAGCCTGATCACCGAGATCGCCCAGGCCCTGCCCCCCACGGGCGCGTTGGTGGACGGCGTCACGGCCATGCATGTCATGGGCCCCACCGGGGGGCGCCCCTTTCCCTTGGGGTGCATCGCGGCCGCGCCCCAACCCTGGGCGCTGGATACGGCCCTGTACACCCTGCTGGGGCTGGCACCGGAGCAGGTGCCGCTCTGGCGAGAGGCGCAACGCCGCGATCTGCCGGGCAGCCGGCTCCAGGACCTGGCCTTCCCCCTGGAGCGGCCCGAGGCCTTTGACGCAGCCGGGTTCGAGCTGCCGGCACGGCTCATCCCCATGAACTTTCACCCCGTGCGCCTGTGCATCAGTGCCGTGAAGCGCGCCTGGGCGCGTCTGGGATGAGCATGGGGTGAGCATGGAACACGCCGTTGTCGCCCGTGCCCTGCTGGCGTGGTTCGCCCGCAACCAGCGCCCCCTGCCTTGGCGCGACGGCTACGCGCCCTATGCGGTGTGGGTATCCGAGATCATGCTCCAGCAGACGCAAATGGAGCGCGTGGTGGGCTATTTTCAGTGCTGGATGCGCCGCTTTCCGGACGTGGCCAGCCTGGCCCTGGCCGACGAGGAGGAGGTGCTCAAGCACTGGGAAGGCCTGGGCTATTACTCCAGGGCGCGCAACCTGCACAAGGCGGCCAGGCTTCTGCACGCGGAGCAGGGCGGCCGACTGCCCTCCGACATCCAGGCCCTACGTGCGCTCCCCGGCGTGGGGGCGTACACGGCCGCTGCCGTGGCCAGCCTGGCCTTCAACCAGGACGTGCCGGTGATCGACGCCAACGTGGAGCGTGTCCTGGCCCGACTCCTGGACCTGGACACCCCGGTGAAGGAGCCCGCCGCGCGCGGGCGCATGGAGGCCGAGCTACGCCTCCTGCTCCCCTCCGGCCGGGCGCGGGACTTCAACCAGGCGCTCATGGAACTGGGTGCCCTGGTCTGCGCCAAACGCCCCCGCTGCGTGGAATGCCCCATCGAGGGGCACTGCGAGAGCCGCAGGCTGGGCATCGAGACCGAGCGGCCGGTGCCGTCAAAGGCAAAGGAAATCATACCCCTGGAAGTGGCCACGGGCCTTTTGGCCGTGCAGGGCAGGGTGCTGATCCAGAAACGGCTGCTCCGGGGCGCTTGGCCCGGGCTCTGGGAATTCCCGGGGGGGCGCGTGGAACCGGGCGAATCCCCGGCCCAGGCCGTGGTCCGCGAGTTCATGGAGGAGGTGGCCCTGGACGTGGGCGTGCACGCCGACCTGGGCGTGGTGCGCCACGGCTACACCACCTACCGCGTGGCGCTGCACTGCTTCGCCCTGCGGCCGGTGCTTTCGTTTGCCGCGCCCCCTATCCCCGCGCTCAACGCGGCCAGCGACTATCGCTGGGCAACGCCCGAGGAGTTGGGCGACTACGCCCTGCCGGCCGGGCACCGCAAGCTCCTGGACCGGTTGGAGCGGGAACCCGAGGCATGGAGGATGGTGTTCAGGAAGTAGGAACGTGTTGGGACGCGGCTTTTCCCTTGCCTCCGCACGGCGAAAGGTATCGATTACCGAGGGGGAAAACCTCTTTGCACGAGGTTTTTTCCCCCTCGGGCTCCCCCTTTCCAGAACTCTATTTGCTCGGTGTAACAAGTTATTTCCACCAGAGATCTTGGGAAGGGGGGCCAGGGGGAGTAGCGTCGCTGCCGCCATATGTGGCGCGCGGACGACCGTGGTTGAAGAAAGGTCACGGGGAGGAGCGGGGATCGCCCCTGCTTCCCGCATCGCGACAAGGCCCTGGCGGGGCGCCCCGGAATGAAGCCCGACCCAGCACGTCGGGTGCGGGCTCTTTCAACCGGTCATTTGTTTGCGAACCGGCGCTCCCAGTCGTAGTCGCGGCTGGTGACCACGTCTTCCATGCGGCGCAGCCTGCGGTCCAGGTGCTCGAACTTGCGCTTGATCCTGGAAATGGCCATGGAGCGCGAGCCCACGTAGGAGTCATAGAACTCCTGTTCGGCCTCGTTGTTGAAGGGCAGCACGGGTTCCGGCTTCATGAACAGACCGATGATCACGTAGAGTCCGGCCACGGGCCAGAGCCCAGTGAAAAGCAGCAGGGTCACGGCGATGACCCGCACCCAGAAGACATTGAAGTCGAAGTAGTTGGCCAGCCCCTTGCACACGCCCATGATCACGCCGTCGCGCGCGCGGTAGAGCCCGCCTTGCGGGATGTGTCTCATTGTCGGCCTTCCTTTTTCTCTTTGTCCAGGAGCAGGGTCTCCAGGGCCTCCACCCGCTCCTCCATCTTGTTCAGGCCGTGATACAGTTCCTGGATCATCCTGGCCTCGTTGCCGGCTTCGTTGTGCGGCGGAGTGCCGGAGCCGCCCCTGAGCAGCCTGACCAACAGGACCAGGATCACGACCACCACGGCGACTCCCAGCAGCATCACGGCGAACACGAAAGCGAGGAAATGGCCCATTCTTACGGACTCCTTGAGGGTTTGATCGCTGTTTCAGGCTCGATACCAGATATTGCCGTGCACCGAAACGTCATCTCTCATTCATTTCCAGGGGTGGCGGACTTTTTCTTCAACGCGTCGAGTTCCCTTTCGATCTCGTCGTGCCCCTCGAGCAGGGCGAATTCCTCGTCCAGGTTGCGGTTCTGAGGCGGATTGACCAGGTTGGCCTCGGCCTCCATGCGCTCAATGCGCTGCTCGAATTCCTCGAACCGACGCATGGCGTCGGCGCCCGAGGCGCGGCGGATGTCGGTCTCGGCGCGCATGCGATCGCCGGCGCGGATGTGGCGCTGCATGAGCAGGCGTTGCTTCTCCTTGGCGGCATTGAGCTTGTCCTCCAGGGTGCCTATGTCGTTCTTGGCCTGGACCACTAGGTCGTCGAAGCGCTGCATCTCGTCGTGCAGGATTTCCGCCCTGCGGGTGAAGCGGGACTTCTCGATGAGGGCCTCCTTGGCCAGGTCGTCGCGCCCCTTGTCCACGGCCAGAACGGCGCGCTGGTTCCAGATTTCCACGCGCTCCTGGATGGTGCCGAGTTCGCGCTCCACCTTGCGCTTGTCAGCCATCAGGCCGGCGCAGGAAGCCTTGAGCTCCACCAGGGTCTCCTCCATCTCGCGGATCATCAGGCGGATCATCTTCTCCGGATCTTCGGCCCGGTCAAGCATGGAATTGATATTGGAACTGACGATGTCTTTAAAGCGGGTGAACACGCCCATGGCGTACCTCCTGTGTTTTCTTTCCATGAGCAGGATACATGCCAGGTGCGCCGTGTGGGCAAGTGGTTGATTTTCAACGACCTTGCATTTGCAGGGCAAAGCGCGTAGTGGTCTGTATTGATAATAATAGTGTAGAACAAACAATATTCGGTCGAAATCGCCATGCCGGAAGCCGGCCATACTCCAGAGGCCTTGCGGGTCGAACTCCTCGGCCGCTCAGAGGCTTTTCTCCTGTTCAACGAGCACCTTGCCGCCGTGGCACGGGTGGACCGCCCCGTGCTGCTCATTGGGGAGCGCGGCACGGGCAAGGAACTGGCCGCCGCCAGACTGCACTATCTCTCGCTCCGCTGGCAGGGACCGTTTTTGGCCACCAACTGCGCGGCGCTCACGCCGTCGTTGCTGGAGAGCGAACTCTTCGGCCACGAGGCTGGCGCCTTCACCGGCGCGGTGCGGCGCCGCGCCGGGCGGTTCGAGTCTGCGGACGGGGGCACGCTGTTCCTGGACGAGCTGGCGTCCATGCCCTTGCGCGCCCAGGAAAAGGTCCTGCGCGTGGTGGAATACGGCGAGTTCGAGCGTATCGGCAGTACGCGCCCCCTGAGGGTGGACACGCGCATCGTGGGCGCGGCCAACATCGACCTGCCCGAGCTGGCCAAGCGCGGACGCTTTAAGCAGGACCTCCTCGACCGTCTCAGCTTCGAGGTCCTGACCCTGCCCCCCTTGCGGGAGCGCTTCGGCGACATCTTGCTCCTGGCGGAGCGCTTTGCCGCGTCCATGACCCTGGAACTGGGGCACGCCGAATCCCCTTCCTTTGCTCCGGAAGCCGAGCGCCTGCTTCTGGCGTATCACTGGCCCGGCAATGTCCGCGAACTCAAGAACGCGGTGGAGCGCGCCGTGTACCGCGCCCTCCATCTGGGGGCGCATACGGTGGACAGCATCGAACTGGACCCGTTCGAATCGCCCTGGCGCCCCGGTGTGGAAAAGAGTCGCCAGCCAGCCGCCGCAATGCCCCCAAAGGATTCCCGGCCGCTGGACATGCCTGGAGCCGCCGCACCCCCACCTTCTGCGTCAGCAGCACCGCAATCGTCCGTTTCCCCGGACCCCTCTCTCGACCTGTCTCTGGATCTGCCCCTGGACCTGCCAACAGTGGTGCGGGACGTGGAATGCCGGGCCCTGGAAGCGGCCTTGGCCAGGGCGCGCCACAACCAGCGCATGGCGGCCCAGCTGCTGGGCCTGAGCTACAACCAGTTCCGGGGTCTCTACCGCAAGCACAAGACCCTGCTGGGGGCGTGAGTGGGGGAGAAAAAGTAGGGAAAGTAAGGTTAAGTGACCCCCAAACCAAGCGCCCCGCAGTGTCAGGACCACGGGGCGCGGGGGTGAGGCAGGGATCGGGTAAATTTGTATGCTCAGGAGGGCACGGGCATGGCGGCGCCGGAGAGGATCGGGTCCGCTTCCTGGGGCAGTCGTCGGGCATCAGGCAGGGTGACCTCGTTGAGATAGATGTCGCGGTTGGTGTCGAGGATGCGCAGGAAGGCGTTGTTCAGGGCGTGGCCCGAGCAGTGGACCTCGAAACGCCCCAGCAAGGGATACTCCAGCAGGGCCATGTCGCCGATGAAGTCGAGGATCTTGTGGCGTACGAATTCGTCCTCGAAGCGCAGGCCCTCGGGGTTGACCACCGCGTAGTCGTCCAGGACCACGGCGTTGTCCAGGGAGCCGCCTCGGGCCAGTCCGTTGCGTTGCAGGGCTTCCACGTCGCGCAGGAAGCCGAAGGTCCGGGCCTTGGCCACGTGGCGGATGAATTCCTCGGGGCCGAGGTCGAAGCTCATACGTTGCGTGCCGATGAGCGGATGGTTGAAGTCGATGGTGAAATCCACGAAAAAGCCGTTGCCGGGAAGGCCCTTGACCCATTTTCCGTCGCGTTGCAGTTCGAAGGGGCGTTTCAGGGCCAGATACTTGCGGGGGCGCGCCTGTAGCACGATGCCGGCGGAACGCAGCAGGAAAACGAAAGAGGCGGCGCTGCCGTCCATGATGGGAGCCTCGCCGCCTTCGATCTCGATGTGGATGTTGTCGATGTCCAGTCCGCGTACCGCCGCCAGCAGGTGCTCCACGGTGGATACGCTGTCCTCGCCGTGTACCAGGGTGGTGGATAGCCCTGTGGCGATCACGGCGTTGGGGCGCGGGGAGATGAACTTGGCGCCACGCTCCGTGAGCAGGGAAAAGATAATGCCGGTGTCTTCAGGCGCGGGCAGGAGCTTGAGGCGGACCTTGCGTCCGCTGTGCAGGCCGATGCCGGAACATTCGATGCTTCGTTTGATTGTGGTTTGTTGCATTTACGCCTCCGAAGCGCCAAAAGCAAAAGACGTGCCGTTTATATAAATTTTCTAACTATTTGATTTTAAAAGTGAAGTGTGGCAGTGTGATGAGCGTTTCTTGTGGTAAAACAACAAGACTGTTGTTTTTCTACACCCGCTCCAGGCAAAGAACCCGATCGCGTCCGGCCAGGTCGGGCAACACCGCCGCATGGCGCCACGGTCCGTGCGTGTTGGCCAGGTGCAGGGCGTCGCGGCCCTGTCCCGCGCCGATCTCCACGAGCAGCATTCCATCGGGGCGCAGGGCGCGCCGGGCGTCGGGCATAAGCCCGGCCAGGGACTCCAGGCCGTGCGCCCCTCCGTCTTGCAGTGGCACGAGGGCCTGTTTGGGCTCGAAATTCCGGATCTCGTGGCTCAACGTCTGGTACTCGGCCGCGCTGACATAGGGGGGGTTGGCCACGATCAGTGCAAAGGCCCCGCTGCACAAGGGGGCGTGGCAGAAGTCCGCCTCGACGAGCAGCAGCCTGTCGAGGACTCCATGGCGTCGGGCGTTTTCGCGGGTCACGTCCAGGGCAGGGCGGCTGCGATCCAGAGCCACCCCCCTGGCCAGGGGCAGTTCGCAGGCCAGGGTCACGGCCAGGGCGCCGCTGCCGCAGCCCAGGTCGGCGAAGAACAGCGATGTGTCGGCAGGGCAGCGGGCCAGGGCCGCTTCCACCACGTGTTCCGTTTCGGGGCGGGGCACGAGCACGTCCCGTGTGACGCGGAAGTCCCGGCCGAAAAATTCCTTGCGCCCCAGGATCATGGCCACGGGTTCTCCGCTGGAGCGTCTGGTCACCAATTCCTGGAACCGGAGCCACTGGTTTGGCGTCAGGGGGTGCTTGCGTTGCAGCAGCATCTCCAGGCGGGGGAGGTCCAGGACGTGCGCCAACAGGAGTTGAGCCGAGAGCGCGGGGCTGTCCACGGCGCTACATTCCAGCGTGTCAATGGCCCGGTCGAGGGCTTCGCCGATCAAGGGGGGGGGGAGTTCCCTGGACGCGGTCATGGCGTCGTGGGAGGGATTCAATCGCCCTGATGCTTGAGCGCTTCGGTCTGGTAGTGGGTCATGAGCGCGTCCACGAGGTCGTCCAGGTCACCTTCCAGCACCTGCTCCAGCTTGTAGAGCGTGAGGTTGATGCGGTGGTCGGTGACGCGCCCCTGCGGGTAGTTGTAAGTGCGGATGCGGCCCGAGCGGTCTCCGGTGCCGACCTGGGCGCGTCTGGAGTCGGCCTGCTCCTGCTCCTGTTTTTCCTGTTCGATCTGCAGCAGGCGGGAGCGCAGGACCTTCATGGCCTTGGCACGGTTCTTGATCTGGGATTTCTCGTCCTGGCAGATGACCACGAGGCCGGTGGGAATGTGGGTGACGCGCACGGCCGAGTCCGTGGTGTTCACACTCTGCCCCCCAGGTCCCGAGGAGCGGTAGACGTCGACGCGCAGGTCTTCCTGCCGGATATCCACGTCCACCTCTTCGGCCTCGGGCATGATGGCCACGGTCACGGCCGAGGTGTGGATGCGGCCCTGGGATTCGGTGGCCGGCACGCGCTGCACGCGGTGGGTGCCGGATTCGTACTTGAGGCGGCTGTAGACCTTGTCGCCGGAGATCAGGACGATGATTTCCTTGAACCCGCCGGTGCCTGTCTCGCTGACGCTCATCTCCTCGACCTTCCAGCCGCGCTCCTCGGCATAGCGGGAGTACATGCGGAAGAGGTCGGCGACGAACAGGGCGGCCTCTTCGCCCCCGGTCCCGGCGCGGATTTCCAGGAGAATGTTTTTTTCGTCCAGGGGGTCGGTGGGCAGGAGCATCAGCTTGAGCTTGTGCTCGAGGTCGGGCAGTTGTGCCTTGGCGCTCTTGTATTCCTCTTCGGCCATGGCGCGGATCTCGGGGTCTGGATCGTGGCGCATTTCCCTGCTGTCGTCGAGCTGCTTGGAGAGGTCCTTGTACTGGCGGTATCCGCCCACGATGTCCTTGAGGTCGGAGTGGGCCTTGGCCAGGGTGCGGTACCGCTCCTGGTCACCGTAGACCTCGGGCAGGCTAAGCTCTGTCTCCAGGTCGAGATAGCGGCGCTCGAGTTGTTCGAGCTTGGCGAACATCAGACACCCTCCGCGGTTCTGCCCCTGGTGGGCTGATCCGGCAAGGTGTCGATGCATGTCTGCTGGGCGCTCTCCACGGCGAGGGCGTGTTTCAGGGCCGCGGCGGCCACTTCGATCTGCCCGTCGTCCGGCTCCTTGGTGGTGAGCATCTGCAGGCCCAGGCCGGGGCCGTTGACAAGCTTGCAGAACAGGTTGCCGGCATGTCTGCCCGCAAACTTGATGCTTTCGTAGGCCAGGCAGCTGATGGGCACCACAAGCAGCAGCTTGACGATCAGGATATAGGTGTGCTTGAGCACGACGTTCTGCGGAGTGTATAGCATCAGTATCCCAGGCACGACCACGGTATGGACCACGATGGAGATGGAGAGCACGAAAAGCAGGAAGGCCGTGCCGCAACGTGGGTGCAGGCGGCTTTCATGGCGCGCCAGCTCGAGGTCCACGCGGCCGAGCTTTTCATAGGACCAGACCACCTTGTGCTCGGCGCCGTGGTACTGGAACACGCGGCGGATGTCCGGCACGAAGGAAATGGCCACGATGTACCCCAGGAACATGGCCAGTTTGAACAAGCCGTCCCAGAGGTGGAAGCTCAGGCCTTCGACGTCGCCCCCCAGTCCCAGGGCCTTCATGCCCAGGGAAAAGAGGTGCGGCACCACCACGAAGAGCCCCAGGGCCAGGCCGATGGAAAGGGCCAGGGTCAGCGCAAGGTGCCAGGGCTTGAGTTCGGCGCCGTCGTCTTCATCCACGGCCTGCCCCGCCGAGTAGTTCAGGGCCTTGATGCCGTTGACAAGGGTCTCCAGCAGCACGGGGAAGCCGCGTAAAAAGGGCTTTCGCATCCAGGCGAGGCCCGAGAAGGAGAACCAGGGCCAGGAGTCCACCTGGATGCTGCCGTCCTGTTTGCGAACGGCCACGGCCATGCGATCCTTGTTGCGCATCATCACGCCTTCCATCACGGCCTGCCCGCCGACAGTGGGCGCGGCCGCAAGCATGGGCGTCAGATGACGCAGCAGCCTGAGGGAGTGCACGTGTTTCTTCACACAGTCTCCTTGCACCTGGTGCGGGGCCGGCGCGCTACTTGGCCTCGAACTGGGCGTACTTCTTGCGGAAGCGGTCGATGCGGCCGGCGGTGTCCACGAAGCGCTGCTTGCCGGTGAAGAACGGATGGCAGTTGGAGCAGATTTCCACTTCCAGCTTATCGCCTTTGGTGGACTGGGTTTGGACTTCGAACCCGCATGCGCAGCGGATCGTGGCCTTGAACGATTTGGGATGGATCTCGGGTTTCATCAGATTTCTCCAGTGCGATTGTGGCAAAAGAGGACTTTGATACTCCAAAGTACCATGCTTGGCAAGCGTCAATTTTTTTACTTCGGCCCGTTGTTCTGTGCACTTTTGCGCAAGCCTTGAAAGGGCTGGTCGATGGTTGTATTGTAAGATCGAGCATGCCCAAGCGCAAGATCGGGGGGAGGCATTTCCGCGCGGATTCCTGCCCTGGGCGTGCGTCGAGGCTCTCTGCCCCGTTTTTCATCCTGTCAACCACAAAACATGGAACCGACATGACACGACTCGCCTTCACCCCCCTGTTTCGCTCCCTGGTCGAACAATACGCCGACCGGCTGGCCCAGGACGAGAATCTCGACCGCACAACCCTGCTGCATGCCCTGGAGAGCGGCGCCACCGTGCTGCTGGCCAATCCAGCGCACCCCGACGTACAGCCCACCTTGGTGGGGCGGCCCGCAAGCGTCAAGGTCAACGCCAACATCGGCACCTCGCCCTTCATGAACGATTTCGACTTCGAGATGCAGAAGCTCGATACGGCCATGCAAGCCGGAGCCCACACGGTCATGGACCTTTCCACGGCAGGAGATTTGGACGCCATCCGCGAGCGGATGTTGCGACGCTGCCCACTGCCGCTGGGTACGGTGCCCATCTATGCCGTGGCGCAGAAGTGCATGGAAGCCGGCCGACCGCCCTACGGCTTCGGGCCCGAGGACCTGTTCCGGGAGATAGAGGCGCAGGCAGAGCAAGGCGTGGACTTCATGACCCTGCACGTGGGCGTGACCCGGCGCGCCGCGACCCTGGCCAGCCGACCCGAAGCAGACGGGGGGCGTTTGCTGGGCGTGGTCTCTCGTGGCGGGTCCATCCTCGCCCGCTGGATGCGGGAGCAAGGCGCCGAGAACCCCTTGCTGGAGCGTTTTGACAGGATTCTGGAAATTTGCGCGGCGCACAACGTGACCCTGAGCCTGGGCGACGGGCTGCGGCCGGGCGCCGGTGCCGACGCCGGAGACGCGGCCCAGTGGGAGGAGGTCGCCGTGCTGGCCGAGTGTGCCCGGCAGGCCAGAGGCGCCGGTGTCCAGGCCATGATCGAGGGGCCGGGGCACGTGCCCATGCATCTGGTGGACTCCCAGATTCGCATCATGAAGCGGCTCTGCTTCGGCGCCCCATTGTATGTGCTCGGACCCCTGACCACCGACGCCGCGCCTGGATACGACCATATCGCCGGCGCCATCGGCGGAGCCCTGGCCGTGCAAGCTGGTGCGGATTTCCTCTGCTACCTGACCCCGGCCGAGCACCTCACCCTGCCCGGCGTGGAGGACGTGCGTCTGGGCGTCATGGCCTCGCGCATCGCGGCCCACAGCGCGGCCGTGGCCATGGGTGACAAGGCAGCGGTGGAGCGCGACCGCGACATCTCCAGGGCGCGTAAGGCCCTGGACTGGGAGGCCATGGCCGGCCTGGCCCTGGACCCGGAAATGGTGCGCACCCGCCGCGTGGCCCACGCCCACGAGCGCGAGTGCGCCATGTGTGGCAAGTTCTGCGCCATCAAGATGCTGGAGGAGATACTCTAGCGAACACTGCCTCGTCGCCTATCGAGAAGGATCCATTGCTTCGATGTGCACCTCTGGCAAGGTGTGCGTCGGAGCCGCGGGAGCCTCATGAACAACAATCAGTCAGGACATCGGCCCTGGGCCTGTTCTGGACAGCGGGCGTTGCAGATGGTAATTTTGCGGGCAAGGCACCGCTACGTAGCGGCATGCCATTCCCTGCGGGATGCGAGACCTCATGGAAATCCAGCGACAAAGCGGCTCTTCTCTGTTCTACGTGGACGTGACGGGACGGGTGACGTTGATCTGCCCCCATTGCCACAGGCAAAAGGTACTGGACGCCCAGCCTTACAAGGACGTGAGCACGGCCTTGCAGGTCAATTGCACCTGTGGTGAGACGTTCCATAGCCTGTTCGAGTTTCGCAAGAACTTCATCAAGAGGGTGAACCTGGACGGTGTGTACGAAGACCCCAAGACCGGCGAGAACGGGAGCATCGTCATCCACCAGCTCTCCATCGAAGGCGCCGGCTTCATCATTACCGCCCCCCATAATGTAAAGCACGGCCAGACCCTGACCCTGCACTTCAAACTGGACAACGCCCTACAGACCCCCGTGGACCGTAGGTTGAAGGTCACCAGTGTGAAGAACGACCAGGTGGGAGGGATTTTCGTGGGCGCCCTGCGAAACAAGACCGTGGGTTTCTATCTCATGCCTTGAGGAGGAGCTTGTTCTCCGGGCCCTCAGGTCTTCCGGGACTCCTGGTCAGGAGCGTCCCGCCCCTTGTCCAGCGCCTTTCTGCTGATCCACAGCACCTGCCGGCAGATGCCCATGATCAGGTTGAATTCGTTGCGCTTGAGGGGGATGCGCTGCAAGAGGCGGCGTACGGGCAGCATCCAGTATTCGGTGTTCTTGTCCTTGATGAAGTCGATGTCTACCAGGGTCTGCTCCAGCACGGCGCAGAGGGCCTCCTGCTCCCGATGGGTGATGGGTCGTGCCTGGGGTGGGCCGGCGGGGCGGAAGGCCTTGGCTTCGGGCGCGTTCCTGAAGCACTCGTAGAGCATGATCACCACGGCCTGGGCCAAGTTCAGGGAGCTGGCGTCCTCCACCGTGGGGATGCGCACCAGCTTGCCGCAGAGGGGGATCTCCTCGTTGGTCAGGCCGCGGTCCTCGGAGCCGAAGACAATGGCCACCTCCTGTCCCTCGGCCAGGGCCTCGCCCACTTCGGAGCCGGCCTGGTGGGGCAGGATCACTCCCTTGCGCCAACCTCCGGTGCGCGCGGTGGTGCCGTAGACGCGGTTGCATCCGGCCAGGGCCGCGGCCAAGTCGTCTTCCAGGCGCATGTGGGCCAATATCTCGGAGCCTTTGGGCGTGGCCAGGGCCTGAGAGGCCTCCATGTTCCAGCGCTGGGGGCGCACCACCACCAGGTCTGGGCAGCCCATGTTGGCGCAGGCCCGTGCCGCGGCGCCGATGTTTTCAGGGTATTTCGGGCGTACCAGGACCACCCGCAGACCGTGGAGCATGTCGTTCCTCACAAAGGGGCAAAAGGTGACGCCGCCCGGTAAGCGGGAGTCGTGACGGGGGGCGTTTGCGCTGGCCCGGTGGGCGCGTTTCGGGGAATCACGGCGAAGGTGTCTGACTGCCACCGCTCCTGTGGGGAGGGGTCATTCGATGCTGGCCAGGGTCTTTTTGGCGCTTTCGAATTTCGGATCGAGGCGCAGGGAGTTCTTGAGGAAGATTTTGGCCTTGGATCTGGAACCGGCCTTGGCCAGGATCAACCCCACATTGAAGGAGAGCACCGGATCGTTGGCCGCGAACCGATCGTTGATCTCAAAGGCCTTGGCAAGATGGCGCTGGGCCTGGCGGAAGTCGGAGCCTTCGGCGTAGGCCATGGCCATGTTGTAGTAGAGGTTCTCGTCGTCCGGGACGATCTCCAGGGCCTTCTGGTATTCCAGAATGGCCTCGCGCCATTTTCCTTGTTTGCGCAGGGCGATGCCCAGGAGGTTGAAGGTCTTGATGTCCGCGCTGCTGAGGACACCGGCTTTTGTCTCGAGGGCGCGGCGGTAGTACATTGCAGCTTTTCCCGGGTCCTTCTTGGCGTAGATGTTGCCGATCTTGGTGGAGATTTCCTCGATGTAGCTCATGGCCTCCTTCTTGGCCTGGGCCATGGCGATGTCGAAGAGTTCTTCGGCGCGTTCATCGTTGCCGATGGTGATGTGGATGCCGCCCATGTTCACCTTGCGTTCCACGTTGAGTGGGCTGAGGCTGTCGAGCTTTTCGAGGTACTTGAGCTGCTGCTCGTAGTCTCCCTCGGCCTCGAAGAATTCCGCCAGCTTCTTGAGTGGCTCCAGGTAGAGCTTGGCGTTGTCGCAGGCTTCCTCATAGGCCTCCACGGCCTTGTCTTTTCGCTGCATGCCCCTGTAGGCGTCACCCATGATCAGAAAGGCCGCGGCGCTGTTGGGTTTGAGTTCCAGGATCTGACGGGCGATCTTCAGGGCCTGGTCATGGGAGCCCTTGGAGACGCAGAGCTTGCCGGCGTCGATGAGCTTGCCGATCTTGCCCTGGGGTTTGATGGTGAAGGCGATCTTCTCGATGAGGGTGTTGATGGAGATGGGTTTGGAGATGAAGTTGTCCGCGCCTATCTCGTGCAGCAGTACCAGCCGTTGTCGTTCCGCCTCGCCCGTGAGGATGATGATTTTCGTATTGCTGTATGCTTCCTTGATCTGTTTGATGAGGAAGCTGGTGTCTTTGTCGTTGAAGACCCGCTCGATGAACAGCAGGATACGCTTCTTGCGTACGCCGGCATCCTTGATGGATTTGAGGATATGATTTTCATCCAGGATGGATGTGATGCAGTCTTCGGTGATGGCAAGCTGCTTGTTGATAGTACTGCGCAAAATGCTGATAAACATGTTGTCGTGGGAGGCAACGATGAAGTGGCCGCTCTCCTTGCGAAGATACTCCACCACCGTGGTCTCGTATTGCTTGATACGCATGTCGGTGCTGCTGGTTGCGCCCACTGTTTCCTTCCGTGCGAGTTGTACGTTTGCAGTCAGTAGGGTTGAAAAATGTAAAAAGGAGGAATTGCTTCCTCCCCCCGAGAAATCAGTTGCATGCCCTCCCGCTGGATTGCGTGGGAGCTGTCAGGGGGGTACCGCACCCCTTTCCGCGTGTCAGTCGACCCTGAGGGCTTGCTTGATTTTCTTCTCCAGCTCCACGGTACCAAAAGGTTTTTTGATATAGCCGCTGACACCTTCCTGCACGGCGGTGATGATGTTTTGTTCCATGCGCTCGGCCGTGACCATGATGAAGGGTGTTGATCCGTAGGAGGACGATGCGCGAACCTTCTTGAGCAGGTCGAGGCCGGAGACCTTGGGCATGTTCCAGTCCGAGAGGATCAGTCCCACACGTTCTCGTTCGAGCACCTGGAGGGCCGTGGCGCCGTCGTCGGCCTCGAGCAGGTTGCGGAAGCCCAACTCGGTGAGCATGTTCTTGACAATCTGCCGGGCAACCCGGGCATCGTCCACGATCAAGGTTTTGGTCTGTCTGTAGTCCATGAATTCTTCTCCAGAATACCCCGAAAAACAGGCGCGAACCATCGTCGTTCCGCGACACAAAGACACGCATAACACGGTGTTCAAACGTCATGATGACGGAAGAGCAACGTTTGCGGTCGGCCTCCGAAGAAGCTTGAACCTGAATTAGCCTGATAGCGTAAAAGTCAGTGAAGCTCAAGGCGGAAGTGGATTCGAAGGGGTGAGTCGATGTCGTGAACAAGGAAAGGCGGCCGATGGCTCGGGAAACCAAGCCGTCGGCCGCCGTGGGTTCGGATGTTCAGTAACTACTTACGGACGTGGCACTCGCCGCAGGCCAGAGGACCTTGCCCCTTGTCGGCGTGACAGTCGATGCACTGCTTGTGGAAGGCATCCATCAGCGATGTGGTGCCGTCGTCAGGGGCCAGCTTGTGGCAATCCGCGCAGGGAGTGCCTTCCGAGGTCTCGTCCTCGCTGGGGGCCTTGCCGTCCACATGATGACAGAACCAACACTTGTCCTCGAGTTGTGCCGCCGCGTTGTGTTCGTCATGCATGAACACGGCAGCGGGGCGTTGGGGTTTTTCAAAGGCGTCGTTGGAAATCTCCTCGATGAATCCCTGCGACGTGATGGCCGGCAACAGGAATACCACTGTGGCCGCGAGGAGCAGGACCGCTTGTGCGCATCTTTTTCGCATGGCTTACCTCTGCAAAGCTTATGGCGAATGGGTTGGACCGGCTAGATGGCCTTGGTCTTCTCCATCATCTCGTAAATAATGTCGCCCAGGAACCTGATCTCCATATCCAGTTTGTAGTGGTGGACAATATCTTCGAGGCCGCCGTGGCAGTTGTGGCACGGGGCGATGATCACCTTGGCGCCCGTGGCCTTGAGCTGCTCGGCCTTGATCTTGTTGCCCAACACGCGGGTCATCTTGTGCGGGGGGCCGCAGTTGATGACGCCGCCGCCGGCAGCGCAGCAGTAGTTGTGCTCCCTGTTGGGGTGCATCTCCACCATGTTGGGGTAGAAGGCGCGGGCCACTTCGCGGCCCATCTCATGCAGGCCCATGCCGCGCACGGTGTTGCAGGGATCGTGGAACGTGGCCAGATCGTCGGACTGTTGCGCGACCTTGATCTTGCCATCCCGCATCAGTTCCCAGAAGAACTGGATGGAGTGGATGAGCGGCACAGGCAGGTGCTTCCAGGAGAGCCAGCGGTTGCCGGTGTCGTATACGGCGCGGTAGGCATGGCCGCACTCACCCATGACGATCTTCTTGACCTTGAGGCGCATGGCCGAGTCGTAGTGGTCGCGTTTGAGGCGGCCCATCATCTCGAAGTCGCCGGTGAACATGCACATGTCCGAGTTGTCCCAGCCCGTGGTGGCGGGCATGGTGAAGTCCACGCCGGCTTCATGGAAAATGGCTGCCGCCTGGTAGATGAGCTGGGTTCGGAACTTGGGCTCCGGCCCGATGACCGAGTAGTAAACCTCGGCGCCCTCCTTTTCCAGGGGGATGCGCATCTTTGGGAACTCGTCGCGGGCTTCGTCCTCCTGCCACATCAGGCTGTCGATCCACTCGTCGTCCTTGACCCACATCTGGTTCATGGTGGCCGCGTGGCTGTGGGCGGTGTCCTGGATGTACTGCGGGGTGATGCCCAGCTTGTGGGAAATGCGGCGTACCGTGGCGATGAGGAAGGCAGTGTCGATGCCGAAGGGGCAGTACTGCACGCAACGACGACATACGTTACATTCGGTATACGCTATGCGCGCGGCTTCCTTCATGAACTCGCGGGAGACCTTGCCCTTGTTCTTGATCATGGGCCAGATGGTGTTCTTCACCTTACCCACGGGGGCGTATCTGGGGTCCTTGTCGTGCGAGTGGAAGTAGTGGCACGCCTCCGCACAGAGGCCGCAGTGCACGCAGGTCTTGGTGTATGCTTCGAGGCGGGCCAGATTCTCGGTGGCGAGGACCTGGTTGATGACCGCCTCGATCTTTGCGGGATCGAGCTTGTCAGCCCGGTCCAGGCCCGGATCTTCGATCTTTTTGATTCTTTCAGCGGATTCTTGGCTCATTGCGCTGCTCCAGTTGCGCTTGTGTTCAGTTCAGGGCCCTTGTGCCGGGCTACCAGTCCTTGACGTTACGCACGCCGCCGAATTCAGACCCCATGTAGGCCCGCACCATGGGGGCGAGCATCATGTGCGCCAGCCAGGTGAAGGGAATGATCATCAGCATCAGCTCTCCGAAGATTACGTGCAGGACGATCATCACCTGGTAGTCGAAGATCTGGTGGTATGCCAGGACGCCGGTGACAAAGGGCGCGGCCACCAGGGCCAGCAGCAGGAAGTCCTGGGGCGTGGTCACGTATTTGGCCTCGGGCACCGTGATACGTCGCACCGCGAAGTAGATGCAGCAGGCGATCACGATCATGGCCATGACGTCGGCCACGCCGTCGGACAGGGTGGGCCAGCTCAGACCGATGCCGTCCTTGAGCATGAGCACATGCGCCATGAGGAAGATGGGCGACAGGAACAGGCAGATGTGAAAGGCGAATGCCGCGACGGTCATGATCGGGTTGAGGCGCGAGTTGCGCGGCACGAACGGAATGCTCCAGGCCAGAATGGAACGCAGGCCGAACTTGGGGTTGAGGTAGTTGAAGATGAAGGGGTCCTTGTTCTTGGCCAGCGTGAAGAGCCGGTAGAACTTGTAGATCAGACCGCCGAAGAACACGATGAACGTGATCCAGGCCATGGGGCCGGTGAGAAAGCTGTAAAGGCTGTTCATGGTCTCCCCCTTGCCTAGAGTTCGCTGACAGGCAGCACGATGCGACTGTAGATGCCGTTCTGGATGACACGCAACAGCACGTGTTTGCCGTCAGGGCTGAAGATGGGATCCCAGAGCTGGTCAAAGGTCTGCTTGTACTCGCGCCCGTTGGCCAGCAGAGTGAACTTGTGACCGGGCTTTTCGACCTTTGCGGCCAGGTGTTTGGAGTCCGGGCTGAACACGGGTTTCCAGACCATCTCGTACCCGCCGGGCCAGATCTTGTCGTCGGCCAGGATGGTGTACTTGCCCTGGTCAAAGCGTCCGATGCACGCGGCGCGTTTGCCGTCTGGGCTCACCGCGAGGCTGTCGCAATAGCCGTCCATGGTGGCGCCCCAGGCGTGTCCGTCCTTGGCAATGGTCCACTTGCCGTAGGCCGGGGAAACGATGGCGTAGAGAGCGGAGCCGTCGGGGCTGAATTGCTGCTGCCAGCAGTTGAAGAACACCGGGGCCCAGATGATGCTGTTGTCCTGTGCCATGCCCCACTTGCCCTTGACGCGCACCGGCGCTACCACACGGCTCGTGACGGGATTGAAGGCCGGTTCCCAGACGCACTGGTAGCTCGTGCCCCAGGTCTCGCCGTCCACCGCGATGGTGTAGTCGTAAAGAGTGGTGCGCACCTGACAGGCCACACGCTTGGTCTTGGGATCAAAACGCGGGGTCCAGCAGTTCACGAAGTTCCTGTCCCAGGCGTCTCCCTGACGGGCAATGGTGAAGCAGCCTTCCTGGAAGATATCGATGTTGGCCTGGGGGATGTTGCGTGTCTGTACCACGGCCAGTGTTTCGGCCCCGTCCGGGGAAAGTACGAAATTGTTCGCGTTTTCATAGAGAGTTTCCCAGATCGTACCGTCCACGACCATGCCGTATTCGCCGTCCTGCTGCACGCTGATGGCGATGACGGAACCGTCCTGGCTGAACTGCGTGCCCCAGGCAAAAGCATAGCTGTCTTCCCAGGGTTCGCCGTCCACGACCAGGGTATGCTCACCCGTGGCAACAGCGAGAGCGGCAAGTCGGCCGTCAGGGCTGAAGCGCGGGTACCACACCCTCTCGAAGGTGTTTTCCCACGCCGTGCCGTTGACGCAAATGGTAAACTCAGCCTCGTCCTCGTTGGGCACCTTGGCGACCGCGGCGATTTTCTCGCCGTCAGGACTCGTGGAGAATTCTTCTATCCACTCGAAGTCCTTGGCGCACGCGGTGGTGTCCAAGATCTCTTTTTTTCCGGGGGTCCAATCCCACTCCGGGCGCATCATTGGCCTCCTTCCCCTGTAAAACATTACCGTTTTCGGCGGAAACATGCGGCTACTGACTAAAACGATTGATAATATGGACAACAGTAAATGACAAGGAGGAGACTACCCCGGAGGGGTATCATTTTGCGCTAGATCGTGAAATTTTTCTTTACAACCTTTCAAAAATTTCCTATGCTGTGAGTAGGGATCTTTGTATGTCTATAGAAAAAGCAAGGTTAGACTCCTCCCGACTAGGGAGGAATCTCCAGTCCGCCCACAGAAAAAAATAGACCGTTTCGAGAGACAATCAGACAGCGTTGTACAGCTCGTCCAGGATCGCCTTCCCGCCTGCGGACAACACCGTGGAAGCGAGATCCAAACCTAGCTCACGGGCCTCGGCCGCCGGCCCCGACACGCGGCGCCGGATGACGCGCCGGCCCTCGCAGTCCGCAACCAGGCCTTCCAGTGTCACCGTGTCGCCTTCCAGCGTGGCATGGCCGGCGATGGGCACCTGACAACCTCCTTCGAGCCCGGCCAAGAAGCCACGCTCCGCCGTCACGCAGACCTTGGAGGCGTGGTGGTTCAGCGGTGCCAGAAACGCGGCCAGTTCAGCGTCGTTCTCACGGTATTCGATACCCAGGGCGCCTTGACCGATGGCCGGTAGAAACGTCGGCGGACCCAGCACGGACTGCTTCGGGGCGGTGAGCCCCAGCCGCTTGAGCCCGGCCGTGGCCATGACGATGGCCTCGAACCGCCCCTCCAGGAGTTTACGCAGACGGGTATCGACATTGCCGCGCAGGGACTCGACACGCAGGTCCGGGCGCAGGGCAAGCAACTGGGCCTGGCGGCGCAGGCTGCTGGTGCCCACCGTGGCTCCCTGGGGCAGCTGTTCCAGGCCGTCGTGGTGCACGCTGAGCAGGGTATCGGTGGGGAGCTCACGCTCAGGGACCACGCCCAGCACCAGGCCGACGGGTTGCTCCACGGGCACGTCCTTCATGCTGTGCACGGCCAGGTCGGCCCGCCCGTCCAGCATGGCTTCCTCGATTTCCTTGACGAACAGTCCCTTGCCGCCGACCTTGGCCAGGGGGACGTCCAGAATCTTGTCGCCGGTGGTCTTCAGAGGCAGGAGTTCGACCTCCTGGCAGCCGAGTTGTAGCAGCCGGGATTGGATGTGTTTGGCCTGCCACAGGGCCAGTTTGCTGCCGCGGGTGGCGATGGTGAGTTTGCGCATGTCGTGTGGGTGGGTTGTCCGGGAATTGGGAAAGGGGGTCGGGGACGCGCCCCGGCCGGCCTGGGTCAATGGCAGGTGGAGCAGTTGCCCCCGGCGCAGGAAGAGCAGGAACTGCCGCCGCTCGAGGGCATGGCGGCCGGGATGCCGGGGCCGTCGCCGTGCTTGTGGCGGCAGCGGGAAATCAGTTTCTTTGTCTTGTCGGAGCCGCATTTGGTGCATTTGACGGGTGTGTCCTCCTTGAAGACCAGTTCCTCGAATTCGTTGCCGCACGCCGTGCAGCTGTATTCATACATGGGCACTTGTGTATCCTCCGCTGATGATGATTTGGTGTCTCCCAGTTAGGTACGCGATCACGCCCCGTCAAGGGCGTCGTCTGGCTCCAGATAGGGCTGGAGTTCCACCACCGCCTCGAACAAAAAGTGGTCCACGAGCCGGCAGAGCATGTGCCCGGCCGCGATCTGCACCTCCTGGATCAGGGGGGTGGTGCCGCCCTCCACGAGCAATATATAGTCGCACAATCCGGTCATCTCGCTTTCGCCGCCGCACAGCCCGACGCAGAGCATGCCTTTGCGGGCCGCGGCCCGCAAGGCCGCGTTGACGTTGGGGCTCTTGCCCGAGGTGGAGATGCCGATCAGGGCGTCGCCCTTGTGGCCCAAGGCCTCCACCTGTTTGCTGAAGACCTGCTCGAAGCCGAAGTCGTTGCCGATGGCCGTGAGCGCGGACGTATCGGTGGTCAGGGCGATGGCGGGCAAGGGGGGGCGCTCCATCATGAATCGGTTCACGAACTCCGCTGCCAGGTGCTGGGCATCGGCCGCGCTGCCGCCGTTGCCGCAGAGCAGGATCTTGCCGCCCCTGGCCAGGGTTGCGGCCAGGAGCTTGCCGGTCTCGATGATGGTGTCCTGGTTGGCCTGGAAAAAGGCCTCGCGGAGCCTGGCGCCCTGTTCGGCGTGCTGGCGCAGGATGGAGACGGCTGAATCCAGCATCGTGGTTCCTCGCAAGGAGTGGGTGTAACGTATTTGCCCGGTGCTGGCAAACGCAGCGCCGGCTCAGACAAAGACCACGGTCTTGTTGCCGTGGACGATGATTCTGTCCTCCAGGTGCCAGCGCACGGCTCGGGCCAGGACGTGGCGCTCCAGGTCACGGCCGAGGTCCTTGAGGTCTTCCACGCGGTGGCGGTGGTTCACACGGGCCAGATCCTGCTCGATGATCGGACCGGCGTCCAGGTCCGGGGTGACGTAATGGGCCGTGGCGCCGATGAGCTTCACTCCCTTGTCGTAGGCCTGGCGGTAAGGGTCGGCGCCGGCGAATGCGGGCAGGAACGAGTGGTGGATGTTGATGATGCGCTCGGGAAAGCGGGACACGAAATCTTCCGAAAGGATTTGCATGTACCGGGCCAGGACGATGACGTCCACCTTGTCGTTCCCGTTGCCGTGCAGCAGCTCCAGGATCTGGGCCTCGGCCTCGGCCTTGTTACCGTGGTTCACATCCACGTGGTGGAAGGGAACGCCGAAGGGCGCCACCAGCTCGGTGCAGACCTTGTGATTGCTGATGACCATGGCTACGTGGCAAGGCAGTTCGCCGCGAGTCCAACGCCAAAGCAGCTCCATGAGGCAGTGCTCGTGCCCCGAGACCAGCAGGGCCATGCGCTTGACGTCGGCGGCGTAGTTGATGCGCCAGTCCATGTCGAAGCGCTGGGCCACCACGTTGCGGAAGGCTTCCTCCAGGGCGTCGCGGGTCAGGTCCAGGTATGGTGTCTGGAACTCCAGGCGCATGAAGAACACGCCGCCCTCGGCATGGGTGGAGTGCTGGTCCAGGGCCGTGATGTTGACATTGTGGGAATAGAGGAAGTTGGTCACGGCGGCCACGATGCCGGGCCTGTCAGGACAGGTGATCCGCAATCGCGCCGTGGATTCCGTGTTCAGTGCGCCGGACATGCACGGGCCTCCTTGCAGCGGGAATTTCCCTGGTGCGATAGTCAATATGCGCGGAAAAAGCCAGAGTTTTCAACGCGGCAGTCAGGGACGGGCTCTATCACCCCAGTATCAAGGCAGCGTTGCCCCCGCCAAAGGCCAGGGACGTGGACAGGGCCGCCTTGCCGGAAACATTGGTCCTGCAAAGCACGGGGCTGGCCGGGAGTTCGGGGTCGGGTTCCGAGCATCCGGCGCTGGCCGGGATGGCGTCGCGCCAGAGGCAGCCCAGGCTCAGGGCGGCCTCGATGGCGCCGGCCGCGCCCAGGGTGTGTCCCGTGTGCCCCTTGCTGGAAAAAAAGGGGACTTCAGGCAACAGTCGCGCCAGGACACGGGCTTCCACCCGGTCGTTGTCCCTGGTGCCGGTGCCGTGGGCGTTGACAAAGGCCAAGTCAGGAGGCTCGAGGCCGGCCTGCCACAGGGCCTGCTCCACGGCCATGACCAGGCCGCGACCATCCGGATGGGGCGCCGTGAGGTGGTGCGCGTCACAGGCTGCGCCGTAGCCCAGCACCCGCCCCAGTGCGGCGCGGTTCCCGGCCTTGCGCCCGGTCTCGGACTCCAGCAGCAACACGGCGGCGCCCTCGCCCAGGTTCAGTCCGGCGCGGCCGTGGTCAAAGGGGCGGCAAGGTCTTTGGTCGTGGATCATCAGGGAGATGAAGCCGTTGCAGGTGACGCGGCAGAGTTCGTCCGCGCCGCCGGCGAGCACTGTGTCGCAGAGGCCGGCCTGGATCCACGAAGCCCCGATGCCGATGGCGTCGGCGCCCGAGGAGCAGGCGTTGCACACGGTCTGCACCGGGCCGTGGGCGCCCAGCTCCCTGGCCAGCACCTCGGCCGGGTTGCTGGCCAGGTAGTGGCGGATGGCGGTCATTTTGGGTGTATGCCCCTGGCGATAGTCCTGGTAGAACTCCTCGTTGTTCATGGCGCTGCCCACGGTGGTGCCGATGCACACGCCCACGCGGCCGGGGTCGGGCCAGGTGCCGGGAATGATCCCGCCCCGCTGCAGGGCCTCGAGGGCAGCGGCCAGGGCCAGGCGCGCCGTGAGCAGAGTGTCTTCACCTACGGGCAGTCCGGCCAGCACCCGCTCTGGGAGTTCGAACACGGGATGGCCGCGCTCATGGCTGGTGCGGAAGCGTCGGGGTGGTTGCGGCATCACGCCTGGGTTGAACAGGGCTTCCATACAGGCGTACAGGTCCGGCCCCAGGGCGCAGAGGCAGCCCAGGCCCGTGACGGCCACGCCGGAAGTCCGCGCCACCCCGTTCATGGATTCCGGCGCTCCTCGATGAACGCGGCCAGGCTGGCAATGCTTTGCAGGGCCTTTTGCCCCTCTTCCATGTCCTTGATTTCCACCTTGAAATGCTTTTGGACCAGGACCACCACCTCAACCGCGTCCAGTGAATCCAGCCCCAGTCCTTCCCCGAACAAGGGGGCGTTGTCGTCGATGTCCTCGGGTGCGACGTCCTCGAGCCGGAGTTCGTTCACGAGGAGTTCCTTGAGTTGCTGGTGTAGGGTCATGTACGCTTCTCCTGTGGCGTGGCGGCGGGCGGTCGCCACATGTCGTGGAAGTTGTAGAATTGATAGGGATGCTCGCGGCAATAGTCCTCCAGCCGGCTGACGTACTCCAGGAGCCAGGGTCGCCAGACCTCGGCGTCGCGGCCGGCGTCGGGAAGTTCGTCGCGCGGCGGCACATGCAAGATCGCAGGGCATTCCAAGTGGTGGGTTCCGTCAGGGGCCTTGTGCGAGAAGAGCACGGCGATGGGCGCGCCGGAGGCCGCGGCCAGCACGTATGGGCTCACCGGAAACACGGCTTCCTGCCCCAGGAAGGGAACGCGGACCACATTCCGTTCGTCTCCGCCGCTCTCCATCTCCCTGTCGCCCATGAGGCAGAGCACTTCGCCGCGCCTGAGCACGGAGAGCATTTCCAGGGCGCCGCCGAGATAGCCCGAGGGGTTGATGATCCGAAAGGGACTCTCCTGCCTCCTGTGCTCGAACCAGTGCCGATCGAAATCAGCGGTGTCGCGCCGGAGTAACATGTTCACGGGGCGCCGCAGGAAGTCCACATTGGCCATGGCGGCCTGCCAGCAACCCACGTGGGCGCCCAGAAGGATGATGCCCTTGTCCAATCGCAGGAGGGAGACGAGACGCTTGCGCCCTTTGGTGAATTCGGTCCGGCTGGAGCGCGGCCCCAGGATGCCCAGGGCGGCGCGGTCGATGAGGGATTCCCCGAAGCACACGCTCAGGCGGAAGCTGTGTCGCGGGAGTTCCAACCTTCCGGCTTCGGGAAAGCGGCGGCGCAGGTAATGGTACGTGCGTCCACGCACCGAGGGGCGCAAGAGCACGTACCACAGGGATACGAGCCGCAGGAAGCCGTAGGCCAGAGGGCGCCCTCCGAGGCGGATGAGCAGATAGAAGAACTGGTGTTGCGAACGCCCCCCGATGCTGCGGCTGCTCCAGCGGGAGCCGTCGGCCGGTCGTGCCCCCTCCTCGGTCGCGGGTGAGGCGAAGCGTCGCGCGCCCACCCGCACCCCCTGCCGCAGGAGCCTGCCCTGCCAGCGGAAGTAGAGCCCCAGGAGATAGAAACCGCCGCCCACGAGCAAGGCCAGGAGCGGCCCCAGGACCAGGGCGCCCAGGAGCCACTCCAAAAGCCGCTGCGGCGCCTGGTAGCCCAGGGTCTGGAGGGAGATTTCGGTGAGGAAACGGCCGTGGCGCAAGAAATACCCGGCCTCGATGCACAACGCCGGCACCAGGGGGGGCATGCACAACTGGTTGGCGCCCAGGGCCACGAATTTGTTTCGGCCGAGCACGGCCGAGGCCATGAGCACTGTGACGGTGTGCAGGCCGAAGATGGGGAAGGCGCCGATGAACACGCCCAAGCCGCTGGAAAGACCCAACTCCCTGGGCGGAACTCCCCGGGCGAGCATGCCCTTGATGGAGGCCAGGGGGCGGACCACGGTGAAGCGCTCTCCGGTGTCGTCCGCTGGGACCAGCCGCTTGTGCGGCCAGGGCAGGAGGCAGCGCATGGTCAGCCGGGCGTTGAGCAGGGAGATGTCCACGTTGTCCCACAGCTTGCGGAAGTGGGAGACGCGGCGGTCCTTATCCGGATAGTGCACGCCGATGGGCACGTCCCGCAGGGGGAATCCGGCCCAGGCCGCCTTGACCAGCACCTCCACCTCGAAGGCGTAGCGCCGCTCCCAGAGCCGTAGCCCGAGGAGTGCGGCCAGGGGATAGAGGCGGAAGCCGCTCTGGCTGTCGGCCAGACGTAGGCCGGTATGCACCCGCAACCAGAAGTTGGAAAAGGCGCGGCCAAAGCGCGAGGACTTGGGCACGGCGGTGCTGTCGAAATCACGCACGCCCACGTGAATGGCGTGGGGTTCGGCCAGGAGCGCCTGGACAAAGGCGGTCATGTCCGCCGGTGCGTGCTGGCCGTCGGCGTCCAGGGTCAGCAGGTGGGTCATGCCCAGGTCCCGCGCCGTGACCGCGGCCGTGAGGATGGCCGCGCCCTTGCCCTTGTTTTCCGCATGTCTGAGGTAGATCACGTCCAGGCCTTCGAGCACGGTGCGGGGGGAGTCCTGGCTGCCGTCGTCCATGACGATGCAGCGGGGGTGGATGTACGCCCCGGGAAATCGCGCGGTGAGCCGGGGCAACTCCCGCCTCACTTTTCGGACAACTTGGCCCAGGGTGGCCGCGTGGTTGTAGACCGGCACGACCACCACCAGGCGAGGTCTCACTTCAGCCGGCATAGCGTTCTCCACTGCGCGCGAAGCGCAAAAAGTCGCCCAGATGCAGCATAAACCTGCGCCAGCTGTCCGGGGAGCACCAGAGCATGCGGACCTTGTCCCACAGGGCGCGCGGGCTGGTGTAGTAGCGCTTGTAGAACTCCACGAACTCCCGCTCCATGGTCTCCCGGTCCAGGCCGTGGGGCACGAAGAGGAAGTGCATGCAATCCATGCGCTCCCATTGCTCCTCGAAGCTGCCGAATTCGCGGATGTCGGCATAGAGGGGCGCGCCGGGAAAGGGGGTGAACTTGGCCAGGTTCACGTCGTCCAGTCGCAGGGCCAGGGCGTAATCGCGGGTCTTTCGGATGCTCTCCAGAGTCTCGCCGGGCAGGCCGAGCATGAGCAGCCCCTTGGCGCGCAGGCCGGCGCTATGGATCATGCCCACGGTGTCGGCCAGGGCTTCCACGTCCAGGCTCCGGCCATGGCGATGCAACAAGGCCTGGTCGCCGCTCTCGATGCCCAGGCTGACCATCCAGCAGCCGGCGCGCTTGAGCAGTTTGAGCAGCTCCAGGTCCACATGGTTCGCGCGCACCGCGCAGTTGAAGGTCATGTGCAGGGGCTTGACGAGCAGCAGTTCGCAGAAGCGCTCCACCCGTTGGCGGTGGAAGGTGAACTGGTCGTCGTAGAAGTTCACGTGGCGCACGCCGAAACGCGAACGCAGCAACCGCATGTGGTCATGGAGGTATTCCGGCGAGTTGAAGCGGTAGCTGCGCTGGAACACGCTGCGGTCGCAGTAGCTGCACGCATAGGGGCAGCCCCTGCTGGAGGTGCAGGTGGCGCCCGGCGCCTTGGGATAGTTGAAGATGGGCAGGGTGTAGCGCCGGGGAAAGCCGTCGAGTTTCTCATAGGCCGGGAAGGGCAGGGAGTCCAGGTCGAGCAGCCTGGTGCGGCGACCGGTGAACAGTACCTGTCCCGAGGCATCGCGATACACGACGCCGGGGATGTCCTTGACAGCGTCCAAGGTGCCGCCGGATTCCATGAGTTCGGCCAGGGCAGCCTCGCCCTCGCCCACCACGGCGAAATCCAGCTCCGGGAATTGCTCAATGCAACGCTCCTGCTGCGAGGAGACGTGCACACCGCCGAACACGCGGCGCACGCCGGGCAGGGCCTGCCTGGCCAGATCGGCCAAACGTACGCCGTCCAGGAAGGTGGCCGTGGTGCAACTGAAGCCCACCCAGGCCGGCCGCTCCTGCCGCAGGTAATCGAGGATGGCCTGGTCCGAGTCCGGCCGGGCGTAGCAATCGATAATGTGGACGCGGAAGCCGCGCATCTGCAAATACGCGGCGATGCCGGCCAGACCAAGGGGCGGCATGACGTTGGCCAGCCTGGAGATGTCTCGGCCGGCGTCGCCCTGTCTACGCCCCAGGGGGTGAACCAGGAGGATGGATCTGGGATCGGGTCTGGTCATCTCACACCCGGTCCCGTGTTTTCGGCTTGGGCCCGGTGTCCGGAGCCCGAACCGGCTGTTGCGGGAGCCTGTCCCAGAGCAGGCCGCGGAAGCCGAAGCGCCGCATCACGTCCAGGCGCAACTGGCCTTCGCGCGGCGGAAAGAAGCGCAGACGCTCCCCGGCAAAGGCCTGGGTCAGTCGGGCGTTGAGCGCCTCGGGGTCCACCTGGGGCGAAAAGTAGTACACCGGTCTGAGCAAGGAGGCGTCGGCCTGGAGCACGCCTTCTTGCACGGCGCGAAAGTGCAGGGGCGTGCCGGGCAGGATGCGGATGCCGGAGAAGGCAAAGACAGGGGCGTTGCCCAGGCTGCGCAGGTTCTCCAGCCCCAGCTCCAGAGTCTGCATAGTCTCGTTGGGACCACCGAAGATCACAAAATGCGCGGCAGGCAGCTCGGCCGCCCGCAGGGCCTCGTTGCAGCGCAGGACCTGGGCGAAGTCGAAGCCCTTGTCCAGGCCGGCCAGGGTGGCGTCGCAGGCCGCGTCCGTGCCCAGCTCCACGGCCATGCAGCCGGAGCGCTTGAGCAGTCGGGCTTCCTCCACGCCAATATGCTGGGGGCGGAAGAACGCGGCCCACCGCACGGGCAGGGTTAGGCGGAGCAGGGATTCGGCGATCTCCAGATAGCGCCCCCCAGGGTCGTTGAACACCGAGTCCGTGAAGAACAACTCGGTCACGCCGTGCTCCCGGTGCAGCCAGGCCACGTCCTCGGCCACCTCCTTTGGATCGCGGAACACCAGGGAGCGCCCCTCCAACAGGGGGTAGGTGCAGTAGCAGCAGCGGAAGGGGCAGCCGCGCCTGGTCTGGAGATTGGCCAGGCCGCTCTCGCGCAGGTAGTGGGCCATGATCTCCGGGACCACGGCCGGTCTTGGCCAGGCGCCATCGGAGTGCACCTGTGGGGTCGCGCGCACAAGCCTGGGGGGGCGCTCGCCGGTTTCCAAGGCGGCGACGAGCCGGGGCAGGGCGGTCTCTCCGCTGCCCACGACGCCATGGTCCGCGTGCAGGAAGTCGAGAATAACCTCGGGCATGATGGAAAAGGCCGGCCCGCCCAGTACAACGGTCGCCCCGGGCGCCGCCAGGCGCAGCAGGGGCATGAGGCTCTTGACTTGCCCCAGGTACCAGTGATCACCCTCGGCCTGGGAATCCACGTTGTCGATGTTGCGCAGGGACAGGCCCAGCACCTGGGGTTGGAAGCGCCGGATCGCCTGGTCCAGGGCGGCGGGGTCTTGCCGGGTGGCCAGGAGGTCGAACTGCCGCACCTGGTGCCCGGCCTGCTCCAAGGCCGCGGCCACCAGGGACATGCCCAGGGGGTAGACCGGGTAGGGCTCGATGGTGGTGTTGCAGTTCAGCAGGAAGACCTTGCTCACGGCGCGGCAGCCCCCATCGTGCTTTCGAAGCGGCGCTCGCGGCGGGGGTCGAAGCGGCGGTAGGTGCCGTCCTGCATCTCGCGCAGCACCACCTTTCGGAACAGCTCGGCCATGCGCAGGGTCTGGCCCGAGTCGGTGTAGAAGGTGTCCCAGGCGTAATGAAAGAGTTGGCGCAGCTTGTCCGGGCTCATGTTCTTGGGTTGGAACACCACCTGATCGCAGGTGTAGCGGCTCCAGTCGTTGCTCAGGATACGGCCCTCGGCCTCCAGCTTGGCGCGGATCGGGGAGTGGGGAAAGGGCGTGAGGATGGTGAACTCGGCGATGTCCAGCTCGTGCTCCAGGAGGAAGTCCACCAGCCGCTTGATCATGGCCTCGTCCTGCTCGTCCGTGCCCAGGAGGATGGTGCCCTCGATGCCGATGCCGTGGGCCTTGAGCCGGGCGATGCGTTCGCGGATCACGTCCGAGGTGTCGAACACGGCCTGGTACACGTACCAGCAGCCGGCCCGGGCCGCCAGGTCCAGCAGCTCGTCGTCGTACTTGATGGGGTGCGAGACCCATTTCTTCTTCAGAGGGATCATGGCCGTGAACAGGTCCTTGAGCCACTCCCGGTTCTGGGCCAGGGAGTTGTCCACCAGGAACAGCCGGTTGTTGGGGATGGCCTCCATCTCGGCGATGACGGCATCAATGGGGCGGGGGCGGTGCACCTTGCCCCCCAGATACCCCACGCAGCAGGGAAAGCAGTTGAAGCGGCAGCCGCGTGAGGCATGGACCAGGTCCACCATCTGCACGCCGCGATAGTTGTAGAGCTCGCGCTTGAGGATATCCCTGCGCGCCGCGCCCACCAGGGCGATGTCCGGCGGATTGCGCAGATAGTCGTAGACTTTTTGCAGGCGGCCGGCCTCGAAATCCGCGATGACTTGGTGAAAGCGCCCCTCCACTTCGCCCAGGAATACGGCGTCGGCGTGTCGCGCCACCTCTTCGGCGTGCAGCTGCGTGGCGATGCCGCCGAAGATCACGGGCACCCCCTGGGTGCGGAAACGGTCGGCGATGGCATAGGCCCTGGGCAGCTGGCAGGTGAGCATCACGCTCAGGCCAACGAGGTCGGCCGGCGCGTCGAAATCCAGGGGTTCGCGGTTTTCGTCGGTGAAGAACAGATCCACGTGCCCGGGCACGGCCGCGGCAAAGACCACCGGCCCATGGGGCGGGAGGTGGAACTCTGTCTGGCGCTCCAGTTTGCGCCAGGCCGGGTAGACGAGGTGGAATCTCATGATCGGATGGCAAGGCTCCAGGGGGAGTGGCGGAACATCGGGGCGCCCGCCCTATCCCGCGTGAAAAAGCATGGGTGGCAGCGTGCCGGGTCCTGCCGGGTTTACGGACAGGGCTCCGTCGACGTGCCGTTCGCAGACACCGCGTTCAGGATACGCAGGGGGTGCTGTCTTTTCAAGCACCAGGAACAGGGCGCCCCTGACCGCGTCCAGAGCCGGTTTCAGGGGGCCGAGGTCGCAGAAGCCCACGAGGATGGCCGGAGCCTCGTCGCCGGCCAGCATGTCCAGGCTCACGTTCATGGCACTGGTCAGGGCGTGGTCCGGGGCGGTGCTCGATTCTTCGCCGATGCCTGTTGAAGTCGCAACGGGCGCTTGCAGGGTCAGGGCCGGGCCGCGCAGGTCGAAGCGCAGGGCAGCCTCGCCCAGCAGGATGTTGGGCAGGGTGTAGGCGAAGAGCATGGGGCTCGGGGCCTTGGCCAGGGGCGGCAGGGTCTGGATGAAGGCCTGGTCAGTGTGCAGGCAGCCGTGGAATGTGGCCAGGATCATGCCCATGCCCGGCACAAGGGGGCGGGCGGCGTCATCCGGATGCAGGTCGGCGTCGCGCAGGGCCTGGGCGCAAGCGCCCAGCCCCAGACGGCAGAAGGAGTCCAGGCGGCCGAAGGTCTTGTCCGGTTTGTCTTGTACGTCGGAACGGCGAATCTCGGGCAAGGGGCCGGGGCTCAGGGGCCAGGGGGCGGAATGCGCTCCGGCAACGGGCAAGGGAGGGCAGCCCAAGCCGTACGGTCCGGCCCAACCCACGCCGGTGATCACCGCGCGCATATGGGCTCCTGGAGTTCGTGATGGTGGCTGGTCATTGTCGTGCCTGAGCGGATGGTTTTCGGGGGTTGTCTGCATTTTGTGAACAGAGGTGCGCCATGATGCGCGACAATCCTCATTATGGCAACCACCCGGGAGCATCTCCAGGGTATCCAATGAGAAGCGGAAGGGCGGCTCGCGAGCCGCCCCTACAGTCGAAATCTTGGGGTACGGGATATTGTTGGGCGTGTTTCCCGCGCTGGTTGGCGAGATTGACCAAGAAACAAAACGTTCGCTCTGTGAATTCAGGTAGTTGACTATTAAACACGATTTACTGACTGCAAGAACCTGTTTCATGCATCCGGGTATCCCGCAGCTCATGGTGGCTCAGGGTTCGAATATTTCCTCCAGCACGTGCCCCCGCCATGGAGCGGCCAACGGCAGGCCCAGGACTCGGGCCAGGGTGGGCGCCGTGTCCAGGACGCTGACCGGCGACTGGATGCTCCACCCCTGTTTGATGCCCGGTCCGGCGATCATCCAGGGCACGGTCATGACTTCGGGCAGGGGGCGGTCGTGGTCGCACCCCTCGCCGCCGTGGTCGCTGAGTAAGGCGATGACGCGTTCTTCCGGGCCGATTCCCTTCAGGCCGGCGAGCAGTTGCCCAACAGCTTCATCGGCCTGGGCCAGGGCCTCGAAATAGGGGGTGGACAGGAAGCCGTGGACATGGGCGACTTCGTCCAGGCGCCCCAGATAGACGAAGACCAGGTCCAGAGGTTCCTGAGGCAGGTGGCGCATGCATTCCGCGACCACTTCCGTATCCCCGTGCTCCCTGAGTGCGCTGTTCAGGAACACGGCGCGGCGCAGGCTGCCGGGAGCGGAAAGTTCCCGCAGGGGCTCCCAGTTATGGAAGAGCGCGCAGGCCCGGCCGTGCCAGGCTGCCCAGTCCAACAGGCCGACTGTTGACGGCGACGGCCCTGGACGTCCGGCGTTGGTCAGCACGCCGTGATTCACGGGCGTCTGGGAGGTGAAAATGGAGAAGTGCACCGGCAGGGTGATGGGCGGGGTCACGGTCCGGGCCTGAAGGGTCGCGGCACCGCGCGCGGCCAATGCGAGGATGTTGGGGCTGACGGCGGCGCTCAGGGCGTCGGGGCGCAGTCCGTCCACAAGACAGAGGATCACTGGAGGCATGTCTGGGCTCGGGGGTGTTTCAGACGGTTTGGGCCTGTTCCACGAGCAGAAGCTCAGCGCGCCTGGCCATGGCCCTGCGCTGCTCCTCGCGTTGTTTCTCGGCGCGGCGCTTCAGTTCAAAGAGCACGGCCAGGGCAATGGTGACGGCTATGAACACAAGGCCCAGGGCGTTGATCTTGGGCGTCAGCCCCAGGCGCACCATGCTGGCGATGCGGATGGTCATGGTGTTTTCCGCGCCGATGACGAACAGCGTGGTGTTGTAGTTTTCCAGGGACTGAAGAAAGGAAATGCCCAGGGCGGTGAGCACGGTGGGCCGCAGAAAGGGCAGGGTGATCCGGAAAAAGACCTGGCTGGGAGTGGCGCTCAGGTCCAGGGCCGCTTCCTCCTGGTCGCGGTCGAAGCGCTGCAAGCGGGCGATGAACAGGAGCATGCAGAAGGAGGTGATGAAGGTGGCCTGGCCGATGACGGTCAGCAGCAGCCCCCCTTCCACATTCAGGGCGCGCCAGAAGATGAGGGTCGAAATGCCGATGATCACCCCCGGCGTGAGGATGGGCGAGACCAGGACCGCATAGAGCAGGTTCCTGGCCCTGCTGCGCATCTGCGTCAGGAGCAGGGCGGCGGCCAGCCCCAGGGGCAGGGTCAGGACGATGACCCCCATGGAGATGATGCAGCTGTTCAGCACGGCCCGCCAGAGAATCCTGTCCTGGAATAGCTCATGGAACCAGCGCAGGGTGAATCCCTTCCAGGGGGCGATCACGGGGATGCTCGAGGCGTTGAAGGCGGCCGCGCCCATCAGGGCCAGGGGCAGAAGCATGTAGGCCATGAACAGGGCCATGTACAGGCCGATGAACAGGCGGAAGACCGAGCGCGAGTTCATTTGGCTACATCCTCCAGGCTGACTTTGAACAACTTGAGCATGAGCATGACGAAACCGACGCAAAGAACCAGGAGGGTGAAGGCGTAGGCCGAGCCCTGGTTCCAGTTGCCGCCGTCGAAAAACCAGGAATAGATGATCTGGGTAAACCACAGGGAACTGGTGCCGCCGAGGATCGAGGGCACGGCGTAGGTGCCCACGGCGAGCATGAAGGTCATGATGCAGCCCACTGCGATGCCGGGTTTGGCGTGGGGCACGGCGATGCGGCGATGGATGGTCGGCCAGCCGGCGCCCAGGTCCCTGGCTGCTTCGATCTGGTTGTGGTCCAGGGTGTCCAGGCTGTTGTAGATGGGGAAGACCATGAACAGCACGTAGCAGTAGGCCATGCCGATGATCACCCCGGAGTTGTTGTTCAGGAAGTTCACCGGCGCGTCCACGACGCCCAACGCGCCGAGCAGGGAGTTGAACACGCCGTAGTCCGAGAGGATCATCAGTCAGGCGAAGGTACGCAGGATTTCGTTGACCCAGTATGGAACGGCCAGGCCCAGGATGATCACCGCGGCCTTGTTCCCTCGGGCGACTTGGGCCAGGTAATAGGCCACTGGGTAGCAGATGACCAGGGCCGTGAGGGTCATGAACAGGCTGACGCCGATGGTCTTGAGGAAGACCGAACGGTGCAGGGAGTTGGTCAGCAGGTAGATGTAGTTCTTGAAGCCGTAGATTTTTGGCGGATTTCGGATGATCCGGTCCAGGGGCTCGAGGCTCTGCTCAATGTTCGCGGCCTGTTGCTCCAGGTCGGCGATGCGTCCCTCGATCTCGGGCCTGCGGTCTTCGCCGGCCTCTCGAGCCTGGGCTGTCAGGTCCCTGATGCGCGCGTCGAGTTCGTCGAGCGTGTCTTCCAGCACGGCGATGTCGGCCATGGCCTCGCCTTGGGCGACTTCGTCCCGGTGCCAGAGGGAGTAATCCACCATGAGTATCTGGGGCAGGAGGATCATGCCCAGGAGCCAGAGCACGGTGGACAAAAAGATGTAGGCGGTCATCACGGCGCCGAAGCGCCGCAGGAACTCACGCATGGGGCGCGTCTCCCGAGGGCAGGACCAGGGCTTGGTCAGAGGCGAAGGCCACCCGCAAGGCCTCGCCCGGACGGGCGACATGGGGGGCGCCATCGTTGGTCATGTGCAGCACGATGCCGGACTGGGGACCCTCGGTGCGCAGGAAGAGCGTGCGGAAGGGGCCTTCGAAGTGCTCGTGGGATAGTTGTCCACTGAGCACGTTGCGCTCCCGACCGCTGCGGTCCTCCCCGTTGCGGTGCAGGTGCATGGCCTCGGGCCGGACAAACAACAAGGCCTCGTCGCGTTCCTTGAGGTTTCGGAGATTGCGCCCCCGCAGGGTGCCCATGGGCGTCTCTAGGACCGCAAAGCCGTTGTCGCGGCCAAGGACCCTGCCCCGAAACATGTTGTTGGTGCCCACGAACGTGGCCACGAACGCGGTGGCCGGTGCGTTGTAGATTTCCATGGGCGTGGCCACCTGCTCGATGACGGCCTGAGACATGACTCCGACGCGGTCGGACATGGTCAGGGCCTCGCCCTGGTCGTGGGTGATGTAGATGAAGGTGACGCCGGTGCGGCGTTGGATGGCGCGCAGTTCCTGCCGCATGTGCTGCCTGAGCTTGAGGTCCAGGGCCGAGAGGGGTTCGTCCAGGAGCAGCACCCGCGGCTCCACGGCCAGGGCTCTGGCGATGGCCACGCGCTGCCGTTGCCCCCCGGAGAGGTCCTGGACCATCTTGTTGGCGGCATCGGGCATGGCGATGAGTTCCAGGAGTTCTTGCACGCGCTGTTTCCGCTTCTGTGCCGGAACCTTGCGCACCGCGAGTCCGAAGCCGATGTTCTCGGCCACGCTCATTAGCGGAAACAGGGCCAGGTTCTGGAAGATAAGCGCGGTGGGACGGTAGTGTGGGCCGATTCCCCGCATATCCTTGCCGCCGATAAGGATACGCCCCTCGCAGGGCTCGAGGAAACCGGAGATCATGCGCAGGATGGTGGTCTTGCCGCAGCCCGAGGAACCCAGGAGGCTGAAGAACTCTCCCTCCTCGACGTGGAGATCGGCGTTTTTCACCGCGGTGTGGGCGCCGAAGCGCATGGTCACGTTCTCGAGTCTGACGTCGCTGCCCATGAGACTACCCTCACAGCCGCTCCGGCGGGACCGGATGACCCCGCCGGAGATGGTTCACGTTTCCGGGGTGCGCTTGCCGGAGATTACGCGGCCAGATATTTGTCCCGGAACTCGTTGCGGATGGACACGAACCAGGTCGGCTCCACCGGGTACCACCAGAGGTCCTTGGCCGTGCCGCCGGGATAGGCTTCCTTGAAGAACTTGACATTGGTCTCCTCGAGCAGGGCCTCGGCGCCCTCGGAGCAGGAGTTGTAGCCGGAGTTGTTGGCATGCATGGCGCCGGCCTCCGGGGTGTAGTACCAATTGATGAAGGCGTAGGCCTGCTCGACGTTCTCTGCGCCGCCGGGAATACCCATGCTGTCCATCCAGGTCAGGGCGCCTTCCTTGGGGGCCATGTAGCGGATGCGGCCGTTGGTTTCCTTGTACAGGCGGCCGGCCGGTCCGTCCCAGGTCTGGCCGATGACACAGCCGTTCTGCATGTAGGCGTTGGTGGTCTCCTGGGCGTTGGACCAGAAGGCTTTGAGCTGTTTTTTATGCTCGATGGCGAATTTGGTGCACTCCTCGTACACCGCCCGCATCTTTTCCGGAGTCTCGTAGGTGTCGAGCATGCGGTTGGAAGGCACCTTGCCGATGGCGTCCAGGTAGAGGCCGATGCCCAGAAGATTGGAGTGGGCGCGGACCGTGACCTTACCCCCGAACTCCGGCTGCCAGATGGAGCCGTAGGACAGCTCGCCATAGGGAATCGTGACCGCGTCGCTATCAAAGGTCACGGCCTCGGTGCCCCAGTTGAAGGGGATGAGGTAGCGCTTGCGGCGGTGGGTGCCGCCGAGGTTCTCGGAGGCGGCCCACATGTCGGCCTTGCAACCGGCCACATTGATCTTGCTTTCGTCCAGGGGCATGAGCAGGCCTTCATGCTTGTAGTACTGCTCCCCGTAGGTCACGGAAGGCATGACGATGTCGAAGCCCTTGGCCTGGGAGGTACGCAGCTTGTTCAGCACTTCGTCGTTGGTGCCGTATGTCACGAGCTTGACCTTGATGCCGGTCTTCTTCTCGAAGTCGTCGATCATGTCCTGGTAGATGTAGTCGGACCAGGAATAGAGCACCAGGGTGCCCGAGGAACTCAGGGCGTTGCGCACGAACCAGGGACCGACGCCGGCCGTGGCGAAAACAGCGGCCCCGGCCGCGCTCTGACGGAGAAAGTCACGGCGGGTCAGGTTGCCCTTTCCGGAAGTGGTGCCACGCTTGACATTGCTCATGTTGGCTGCTCCTTGGGATCATGAAAAGAGGTTCCGGGCGTTGCCGCCCCGTGTGGAGAGTGGAATGAGTATCCTTATGGATAAGGAGCGTTGCGCGATGGTTGCGATCATGTGATTTGCTTGTGACAAGCGCATGTCGCGGAGCTGAGCCTCCTTGCGGCGTGGACCATGGCGTACGGCTGCATCGGATGCAGACAGGCCTGGTAATGGCGGTTTTTTTACGGAAACAGCGGACAGAAGGCAGGCTGGACGGGCGATCACCACGCTCCGTGGCATTGCTCCAGAAGCAGCACCACGTTGCTGCCTCCAAAGCCGGAATTGCAGCTGAGCAAGGCGCCGGGGCCGATTGTCCGCGACCGCTCCAGCACCAATCCCTGAGCGCGCTCTTCGGGGGCGGCGCAGCCAACCGTGGGGGGGAGGATCGTGTCACGCAGGGCCAGGTAGCAGAGCCCGGCCTCGATGCCGCCGCAGGCCGCCATGGAATGCCCCAGGCTGCCCTTGGCCGAGAACACGGGGGGAGGAGTCGGGAACACCGCGTGCAGGGCGGTGAGTTCCATGGCGTCGTTGTATACCGTGCCGGTGCCGTGGGCGCAGACCCCGGCCACGTCTTCAGGATCGAGGTCGGCACGCTGCAAGGCCTGGCGCATGGCCTGGATCAATCCCCTGGCGTCCCTGGCCGGCGCCGTGATGTGCCGGGCGTCCGAGGCCAGACCCCAGCCCGTGAGCAGCGCCAGGGGGCGCAGTTCCTGGTCTCGTGCATTCTCCTCGGACATGAGCAGCAGCGCGGCCGCGCCCTCACCCAAGGTCAGGCCGTCGCGGTCTTTGTCAAAGGGGCGGCAGGGGGCGGGCGAAAGCGCACCAAGTGCCGAGAAACCGGCAAAGGTGAAGGGCGAGGAGATGTCGGCGCAGACCACCAGGGCGCCGTGGCAGTGCCCCAGGGCGATGGACTGCGCCCCCCGCATGATAGCCACTCCCCCGGAGGCGCAGGCCGCGCTCACGCATTCTGCCCCCCCGGGCTCCAGGCCCAGTATGCGTTCCATGGAATCCGTGAAGGCTTGGGGCAGCAAATCCTGATGTCGGACAGCCCCTGTTTCGAGCATGTCGATGCCGGCCTTGGTGCTGGCAAAAAACAGCCGTGCGCTCCCATGTTTGGAGGAGCGCACGGGCCAGTGAGCCACGCAATCCAGCAGGGGCGCGAGCAGGGCATGCAGCAGCGACTCCCCGGCCGTGGCGCGCAGGCCGGGTACGTGGGCCGCATACCGGCTGGCGTGGGATTGGGTAGGGAAACGCCGCACCTCGCGGATGGCCGAGTCGCCGGCCAGCAGGGCCTGCCAGGTCGCCTCCAGGGAAAGAGCCAGGGGCGTCACGGCCTGGGCGTGGGTGATGCAGACGCGGCGCATGCTAGGGCTCCCCAATATTCCCCGCGCGCCAACGGTCGAGGAAATCCCGGTAAAACGGCGGGTGGGTGAGTTGCAGGGTGAATTCCGCGTCCAGCATGAGCTGGATGGTGTAGCCCGTGGCGCAGACGCGGCCGCTTTCGTCCCGGACGATGCCTTCGTAGTTGATGCGCGCGGCCTCGGTGTAGTGCAGGATTCCTTCGATGGTAAAGTTCTGCCCAAAGCGCAAGGGGTGTTGGTAGTCGATGTGCATGGCCTTGATGGGCGTGAGGATGCCCTGCTCGTACAGCGTGAGGTAGCCGATGCCGCAGGCATCGCACACGGCCACGCGGCCGTCCTCGATATAACTGGCGTAGCGGCCGTGCCAGACGATGCCCAGGGCGTCCACCTCCTCGAAGCGCACGCGGCGATGCACGGTACTGCGCAACGGCGGCGGCGCGTCAGGCTCCGCCCGGAAATAGGGCTTGATCATGGCGGATCCTGCCCGGTTGCCCCGGGCACGAGAAAGAAGGTTGAAGTCAGTCCCTGGGGCGTTTCCAGGCTCACGCGCAGTCCCTGTTTTCCTGGGGAGCAGGTGACGGTGAGCGGTCCAGGGCCCGCGGGTGCCGTGAACTTGGCGCGTTCCACCGCCTTGAATGCAGCGGCGGCGCCTCCTTGGGCGACCACCAACCGCCCCAGCATGATCTGCACAAAGGCAGGCAGCAGGGGGCGTTGCGGAAAGTGCCCGGCAAAGCACAGGCACTCCGGTGGCAGCACGAAATCCTGTCGCAGGACGCCGTCCAACTCCTGCACCGGTCCCTGCGCCATGGTGAGCAGTTCGCGCTCCAAAGGGGTGAGATGGTCATATGTAACGAGCATGGGCATGATCGGGCCATGATGTTCAAATGCCGAAGAATGCATGGGAGCGAGCCTCAGCGTGTATCTTCCAGTGCCGGAAACAGCAACACCTCCACGGCGTAGCCTCCGGCGGAGTCGCGGTACTCAACGCGCCTGGGACCGGCGGCTTCAGCGCCATCGTAGTCGTCGTGGATTGCAGTCCAGCCGGCCTTTGGGGCCTCCAGTCGCACGAGTCTGGGCGGTTCGCCGGCCTTGTCCCCATATTGATAGACGCGCAACACCCGCGAGCCGTCCGTGGTGACCTGCTCCAGCATCAGCCGCCTGTTCGGGGAATCCTCGTCCGCAAACACAGTGACACTTGCTCCAACCGGCGGGGGCAGGAACACCCGTTCCAGGGTGCGTGCCACATGCCGTGGCATCTGCGGTGCCTTTTGCAGATCCTTGGCCATTTCGTGCACCCGCATGCCTGTTGCCGCTAGTTCCAGGTCCAGCAGGGTCAGACCCATGGGCGCCAGCAACACCAGCCGGAACGCCCCTTCTTCTGGAACACGGCGCAACATGCCGTCGAGCAGGACTTTGCGCGCCCCCAGGGTGACACGCGCCTGCAACTGCCAGACACGCTCCCCGGCCTGACCGAGCCAGTCATTGTCCAGCAAGGCCCCCAGGTCCACGTTTGGAGCTGGAACCCAGACCGTGCGTCCCTTCCCGGCAACACAACCGGAAATAAAAACAAGGATGGAAAGGAAGCAGACAAGGATTGCCGGAGGAAAAGCCGTGTGAAATACGTTATTCCCCCGGGCCTTCTTTTCATAATATCTTGGAATGGAGGGTGAATGATACCAAGTTTCCATCGCCTGTGAAGAAGGGATCCTGGTATGACGGGCCGCTCCGGCTGGTTGCCGACATGGGCGTGGATAGCCGCCCAAGGACAACAAAGCCCTGAAGAGGCGTTCCGAACAAACCCAAGCCCATCGGGCCGAATGGGCAGGACTGTCGTGGAACATGGTGCGCACGATCATTGCAATCCTCGTCGTACCGTCGGTGTCACCAGGAGTGCCGCGGGCAGTGCACCGGCCAGACCCAGGAGCACGGCCAGGCCCATGGTGTGCAGGGCCGGGTGTGTGGCCAGGGCCAGTACACCAAAGCCCAGCAAGGTGCTCAGGGCCGAGAGCGTCACGGCGCGCTCCACGCCGTGGTCCATGGAATGCAAAGGACGCCAGGCCATGAAGATGCCATAGTCCACGGCTAGGCCGATGACGAGCACCGCCGCCACCACACTGTAGATGTTCAGCCCGCCGAAGGCCAGGGTCATGCCGCTTCCCAGCGTGGCCAGGGCTGTGAGCACTGGCGCCAGGGCCGCGGCGCTTCGCACGGGGGAGCGGAAGAGCGCCAGCACCAGCAGCAGTACCACACCCCCGGCCAGGAGCATGAAGCGGCTGAAGTCGCGCTCCAGTGCCTGCCCCAATTCCTCACGGAAACGCATTTGCGAGACCAGGCGCGGTTCGCCGTTTTCCGAGTCCATGACAAAGAGCTGCCGCAGTTCCGGGGTGTCGTCGGCCAGGCTCAGGAGCAGGCGTTCCTGGCCGGGAGCGTGCGCCTCCGGCGTGAAAAAGTCCAGCAAGGGGCCAAGCCCGACCTTGTCCAAGTCTTTGGGGGTCATGTACTCGAGGGCGCCGGCGGTGGTGCGCTCCAGGTACTCGAAAAAGGGGGTGAAGGCCTCGGGCGCGAAGTCCAGTGCCTGAGCCTCGGCCTGGAGTTGCCGTCGCAATGCGGGGATGCGCGGGGTCCAAAACTCCTGCCAGGCGTGGAGGTTGGCGTCCTGTCTGGCCTGAGCCGGCAGCAGGGGCGCAAGGGAGAGCAGTGTCGCGCGTTGCGCCTCCGGGAGATGCTCGTCCATGGTCAGGTAGGCGGCGTCGTTGAGCACCAGTGCCTGCTCCAAGGTTGGGGCGGCGGCAAAGACCATGGCCTGGCCGCGCACGTCCCCCCAGATTCGCCGGAAATACTCCTCGGCCTGGAGCAATTCTTGGGGCTGGAGCGCCAGTTGCCGCGGATCGCCGTGCAGGACCAGGCCACGGCTGAACCAACCCAGCACCAGCAGAGCCAGGAGCCAGATGGCGAGCACCAAGCCGTTGTGCTGCCGGTAGCGGGGCTTGCTCAGAGCTTTCTTGACGGCGGGTTCCGTGCCGAGGGGCAGATGCGGGAGCAGGAACAGGGCCGTGGCCAGGGCCGTGGCCAGACCGGCCAGGGCGAAAACGCTGAGTTGACGCACGCCGGGCAGATCCGAGAGCAGCATCAGGCAGAAGGCGCCTGCAGTGGTGACGGCGGAATAGAGCAGGGGGCGGGTCAGCTCGGCCAGCACCCTTGGACGGTGCTCCATGGGGGTGCGCCGCAGGGCCAAGAACACATGCAGGGAGAAGTCCACGCTGATGCCCATGAGCACGCCGCCGAAGCCCAGGGTCACCCCCGAGACCACGGGGAAGAACGGCGACAGGGACACGGCAGCCATCCCACCGAGGAAGGCCAGGGCCGGCGCCAGGAGCACAAAGAGGATGCGCCAAGTGCGCACGGCCAGTGCGAAGAGTCCGCCCAGTCCGAGGATGGAGAGGGGCAGGATCAGCCCCAGGTCTTTTTTGATGGCCTCGGCGTTGGCCAGGGTGTAGCGGTGGCCGCAGAGCACCTCGGCCTCGATCCCCCGCGGTGTTGCCGCCTGGACGGCCTGGTTCACGGCCGCGAGCAGCCCCGCGGCGGCACGGAAGTCGGTCATGGGAATGTCCGTGGCCGCCACCACCAGGGCGTGTCTGCCGTCCTTGGCCAGGAACGCGCCGTTGTGCGGGCGCATGCTTGGGAGCAGGTTGACCTGCCGCAGCTTGCCCAGACCCAGGGCGCGCAGGTCCAGGGGATCGTGCAGCACGATGTCCTGGAGCACGAGGCCCTGGGGGCCGAGGAGCTGCTCCCTGGCGAGCCCCAGGCGCCGCCCGAGTTCATCCGGTGCCAATCGTTGCTCCAGGAGTGCCAGGTCCTGCTCCGTGATCAGGCGCGGCAGCCGTTCGAGGAACAGCCAGGACAGTTCCAGGCCGCTGCCCTGCATATTGGGGGGACCGGCAAAGGCGGAGACGATCAAGGGCTCGCCGAGGCCGATCAATTCCCGGGCCAGGACCTGGGCCGTTTGGGTGAGCCGGTCCGGGCCCAGGCCGGCGATGTCTTCCAGGCTGATGAGCACGCGTTGGGCAAAGGGTGCCTGCCGGAGAAGCTGGAAGTCGCGGGCCGCGGGGCCGCGGTCCGGGAGCATGACCGCGGCGTTCTCTCCCGTCTCGAGGCGCAGCAGTCCCACCAGGCAGACGCAGAGAAAGGCACCCCAGCCAAGAAGGAGCGCGAGGCGGTGCAAGGGGAGGCGGCGCGTGGATTCGGAAGTCGGGGGGCCGAGTCCGTTCCCTGGAGGTTCCGTGTTACTCCTTCCCATACTTGTTGAAGGCAAAGCTGGTGTCGTCGGCGTAGGCTTCGGGGTTTGCGTCCGGGTATCTGGTCTCCTCGCCGCTCCAAGGCTTGCGCAGGATCAGGTCGCCGTGGTCGCCGCGCACCAGGTTGTCGCGGTGCAGGGGGATCTTGCCCCCGGCCGCTGCGATGTAACGCGGAATGGCGTCGCCCGAGATGTTGCCGTACATGGCCTCCACGATGTCGCGCCCCTTTTCTACGGGAACGCGCATGTGAAAGTACTGCGGGTTGCGGTAGCTGCAATTGAAAACATAGTAGGGGCGGACGTAAGCCTCCTGGATGGTCTCGCAGAGTTTCCACATCTTGTGGGAGCTGTCGTTGATGCCCCGCAACAGCACGGCCTGGTTCAGCACGGCGCTCACGCTGCCGGAGATGCGTTTGAAGGCGTCCTTGGAGACAGGGGTGATCTCCTGGGCCGTGTTGATCTGGGTGACCACGCGCACCGGTCCCTTGTCGTTGCTCTCGGCCAGGATGTCCAACAGCTCCTGGTCCAAGCGTTGCGGCGTGGTCACGGGCACGCGGGTGCCCAGGCGCTTCATGCGCACGTGGTCGATCCCGTCCAGGGCGCGCAGCAGCTTTTGCAGCATGGCGTTGGGCAGCATGAAGGCGTCGCCCCCGGTGATGAGCACGTCGCGGATCTCTTCGTTCTCGCGGATGTACTCCAGGGCTTCCTCGTAGGCGTCCCAGCCGAAGTTGCGGTCCATCTTGCCGATGTGGGCGATGCGTAGGCAGTGCACGCAGTACATGGCGCAGATGTTGGTGGCCTTGATGGTCACCACGCGGGGGTAGAACTGATCCACGAGCCTGGCCGGAGAGTGGTCCGAGGCCACGGGCGGGATCTCCACTCCCACGGTGTCCACCATCTCGGCGGTGGGCACTGATTGCAGGAGTACGGGGTCACCGGGGCGGCCGGGCATGATCAGGCTGGCATAATAAGGGGTGAGGCGCATGCGGTAGGAGGCGGTGACGCGGGTGACATCGCGGATGGCGTCGGCCGGCAGGTCGATGCATCTGGCCAGGGTCTCCACGTCGTTGATTGCATTGGCGATCTGGGCGCCGAAGCGGTTCCAGTCCTCGTCCGTCAGGTTCAGGGTCTTTTTGATGCGGGCCTGGTTCTCCAGGATGCGCTCCCAGAGTTCGATGCCGCTGGGGGCCTCGCTGTCCTTGCGCTCCAGGTAGTCGCGCACGCGCGCGTTGGCCTGGGCCACGATGCCCAGGGCGCGCCCCACGCGTCCGCCGATGGTCACCCCGTGCTCGTCGATGGAGCGGTGCTTGAGGGCCAGGGCGATAAGGCGTTCGCGATCCACGCCCAGTGCCTCGGGGGAGAGCCCCTTGTCGATGCGTGCCGCGAGCAGGGTCTGGAACAACTCCACGATGGGGCGGGTGCGGTCGTTTCGCTCGGCCCTTTTGACCAGGGGTAGCAAGGCCTCGGCCTCGGGCCGGCGCAGGGTGGTGTCGCCGCCCTCGAGCGTGGCGAAAAGGTCTTTTGTGAATTGGTCCAACATGTCGCTCTGTGTGGAAGTCCCGCTCGTCATGGACGCGCCTCCGGTTTGATCAGGTCGTTGTGAAGGATTCCCGTATTTCCTGGATGCCCTGTTCCAGAAGCTGCAGCATGCCGTGGCGGGTGGTGTCCACGGACACGACCCGCGCTAGGAACGTGCCGGGTTTGACCACGCTGTCCGCGCCCACGTGTTCGAGGATCAGGTGCCCGCCTTGCCCTCGGCGGTGGCAGCGGCGGAAGAGTTCGACCTCGGGCATGGCCTGGGGCAGGCGTTTCGTGGTCAACACGCTCTGCTCCACCTTGAAATTGTAGGTACCCCAATGCAGGCGGCCGCGTTTGTTCACCGCGTCGCCGAAGTCGGGCCAGGGGGTGTCTTCCGGAAAGCAGCCATGGGTTACGGCATGGTGCTCCAATTCCATGAAGTTACGGGCATCGGGCGAAAAAAGCTGCTCCAGCATGCAGACGAACTCCATGGTGGTACCCTGTTTCCTGGGGTTGACCTCGATGAAGTAGACGTTGCCGCCCTGGTCCACCACGTAGTCGCAGCCGAAGATACCGCGAAAACCGAGCGCGCCGAGTGTGCGCCCCACGGTCCTGGTGTGCGCGCGCAGCTCCGCCTGGATGTTCTCCGGCAGCACCGAAGGGCAGGTGGAGCCGCGGAAGGCCTTGCGGTTCTCGATGCGCATGTCGGCCACGCCGGCGATGTAGACGTCGCGGCTGTTGGCCACGATGCCCAGGACAGTGGGATCGTGGACGTGGGGGATGTAGGGGGAGGCCAGATAGGAGGCGTAAGGGTCGCCGAAGTGCAGGCGTACATCCTCTTGGCATTGGGTGACCATGGAGTGGGAGCCGCCGGCGCTGTATGTGTAGGTGACGAAGATGCCGTGTGTGCAGGAGCCTCGCATGCGCTCCGTGAGCAGTAACAGCTCGTCGCGGCCGCAGCAGGTCTTGTAGTCCACGGTGGGTACCAGGCCGTAGAAGGTGTCGTACTGCCAGGCTTTGTCGTTGCACTGATAGACCAGGGCGGGGTCAGGGCCGAAGAGTTCCACGCCCGGGATTTCCCGTAGCGAGAGTTCTGGCTTGTTCTCGAACATCCAGACCGGAAGCCTGCTTTGCCGGCGCAGGATTTCCTGGACCAGGAGCTGGACGTCCCGGCTTTGGGAGACCTGCACGCTGTACAGGCTCATGGGCACGCGCTTGGCCACGCGACGGCCGTCGGTCTCGTGGCGGAGTTTCTCGGCCTCGGGGTTGATGACCATGATGCTCTTTTGATCATAGACCTCTAGAACATCCTGGACAATGGAGACATGCCGGACCTTTTCCGTGGGCACGTGGAATTCCCGGGCATGGGCCCTGAGCATGAAGTCGTTGAGACAACAGGCCTTGAGTTCCCCGATGTACATGAAATAACGGCACTCGGGGTCCAGGGAAATGTTGGAGTGGATGCAGTCCGTCATGGCGGTGTGTTTGTTCCAGGGAAATCGTTGCGTGGAGGGGGGGCGTGCCTTTGGAGAACGCGTCTCGGTGTGGACGAGCATGCCGTGACCATGTTTGCAGATCGGAAAAGCGCTTTCTGGCTAGCATGGTGGCGTGGCCGCGTCAATCGTTGCTGTGGAAATACCGCGCCCTCGCGGCTTCCGGCAGCGGGGAAGGGGGCATGCGACAGCGCTCGGGGCACGGGAAAGACTGAATGGGGGTAGAGAAAAGGATGTGACTTTTGCCTAAATATAACGATAGGGTTGCGATTTCTTTTCAAATTTGCTAATCGGGAACAGGCTCGCGGTACTCAGCAGACCTGCGACGTTTCTCGGTCTTTCCCAGACCGGATCGTTCCAGAAGGGGCTTCAGCTTGGATCAGCAACCGTCGATCTGATGGTCGGTTGCCAACATCAATCATTTTGTGAGGAGGATTACTCATGCGCAAGATCGGCTTTCTAGCAGTGTTGTCCCTGGCCATTGTCGTGGGCTTTTCCACGCTGGCGATCGCCAAGACAACCTTCGTGACCATCGGCACCGGCGGCATCACCGGTGTGTACTATCCCACGGGTGGTGCCATCGCCAAGATGGTCAACGACAAACGGGATGTGTACGGTATCCGCGCGACGGTGGAAGCCACCGGCGGCTCCGTGTTCAACATCAACGCCATCATGTCCGGCGATCTGGAGTTCGGCGTGGCTCAGTCCGATCGTCAGTACCAGGCCGTCAAGGGCGAGGCCGAATGGGAGGGCAAACCCCAGGCCGACCTCCGCGCCGTATTCAGCATCCATCCAGAATCCCTGACCCTGGTCGCCGGCGAGGACAGCGGTATCAAGCACATCAACGATCTCAAGGGCAAGACCGTGAACATCGGCAACCCCGGGTCCGGACAGCGCCAGAACTCCATCGACGCGCTCAGCGCGGTGGGTCTTGATTTCGAAAAGGACCTCAAGGCCGAGCAGGTCAAGGCTGCCGAGGCTGCCGGTCTGTTGCAGGACAACCGCATCGACGCCTTCTTCTACACCGTGGGCCATCCCAACGGCTCCATCAAGGAAGCCACGGCCGGCGCCCGCAAGGTACGCATCGTGGCCATCGACGGTCCCGGTATCGACGAGATGCTCACCAAGCTCCCCTACTATGCCAAGGCCGTGGTGCCCATCGAATACTACGAAGGCGCCATGAACAAGGAAGACACCCCCACCTTTGGCGTCAAGGCCACACTGGTGACCTCGGCCAAGGTGCCTGACGAAGTTGTCTACGCCATCACCAAGGAAGTCTTCGACAATTTTGAGGATTTCAAAGGACTGCACCCCGCCTATGCGCACTTGACCAAGGAAAGCATGCTCGAGGGTCTGTCCGCTCCCCTGCATTCCGGCGCGGAAAAGTACTTCAAGGAAGCCGGTCTGTTGAAATAGCCATTGACTGACGACTTCTGTCCGGACCGCCCCAAGGGGTGGTCCGGACGGTATTTTTGAAACGCACGTGAGTAGCTTGAGTCCAAGAGGTGATCGGGCATGCAGGAAGAGCAGAGCAAAACCAGTGGATTGGAATACGCCAAGGAGCTAGCCGAGAAAGAGAAAGGGTTGAGCTACAAGGCGGATAATGGCATCGCCAGGTACATAACCATCGTAGTGGCCATTTCCTGGTCCTTGTTCCAGCTTTCCACGGCCAGCTGGCTCATTCTTGATACACTGTTCATCCGATCCATTCATCTCGCGTTTGCCATCTGTTTGATTTTCATGAACATCCCCATGTTCAAGTTCACGCCCAACTGGCGTCCCGACCTGCGCTGGCTCTTCGCCATGCACCGCGTCACCATAGTGGACTATGTCTTCGCCTTTCTCGCGGCCTTTGCGGCCCTGTATATTTTCATCGACCGGGACGGGATCGCCATGCGCTACGGCCAGCCCGTCATGCGCGACATCATCTTCGGTGTCATCCTGGTGGTGCTGTTGCTGGAGGCCACCCGCCGCATCATCGGGCCGGCGCTTCCGGGCATTGCCCTGTTGTTCTCGGCCTACGCCTTTCTCGGCCCCTACATGCCCGACGTCATCGCCTTCAAGGGTGTGTCCTTGAACCGTTTTCTGGGGCAGATGACCATGAGTTCCGAGGGCATCTACGGCATTCCCCTGGACGTCTCCGCCACCATCGTCTTTCTGTTCGTGCTCTTCGGCACCATGCTCGAAAAGGCCGGGGCAGGGCACTTCTTCATCCAATTGGCGCTTTCGGTGCTCGGAGGCTTTCGCGGTGGACCGGCCAAGGCAGCCATCCTGGGGTCGGGGTTCACGGGCATGGTCTCGGGTTCCTCCATCGCCAACATCGTGACCACGGGCACCTTCACCATCCCGATGATGAAGAAGGTGGGCTATCCACCCACCAAGGCGGGCGCCATCGAGGTGGCGGCCAGTACCGACGGCCAGCTCGCCCCCCCGATCATGGGCGCGGCCGCCTTCATCATCGCAGAGTACGTCAACGTGCCCTACATCGAGGTGGTCAAGGCTGCGGCTATTCCCGCGTTCGCCTCCTACGGCGCGCTGATCTACATCTCGCACATCGAGGCCTGCAAGCTCGGGCTCAAGGGCATTCCCTGGCGGGATCTGCCCAACCTGCGCAAGACCCTGCTCGGGGGGCTGCACTTCATGCTGCCGCTGTTCATGCTGCTCTATGAACTCATCGTGGTGCGGCATTCGCCGGAACTGGCCGCCTTCCGGGCGATCATGGTGCTCAGCGTGATCATGCTCCTGCAGCACCCGGTCAAGGCCAAGGTCCGCGGCACGCCGCTTTGGCCGGCCTTCAAGCGGGGCGTGGCCGAGATTCTGATCTCACTGTCCGACGGAGCGCGGAACATGGCCGGAGTGGCCATGGCCACGGCAGCGGCGGGCATCATCGTGGGTGTCGTGGCTCTGGGGCTGGGCGGGCTGATCACCGAGGTCATCGGCGTGCTCTCCATGGGCAACATCTTCCTGATGCTGGCCATCACGGCCTTCGCCAGCCTGCTCATAGGCATGGGTCTGCCCACCACGGCCACCTACATCGTCATGGCCTCCCTCACCGCTCCCGCCATCGTGGAACTGGGAGCCATGGAGGGGTTCGTGGTGCCGCTCATGGCCGCGCATCTGTTCTGTTTCTATTTCGGCATTCTGGCCGACGACACGCCGCCGGTGGGGCTCGCGGCTTACGCGGCCGCGGCCATCGCCGATGCCCCACCCGTGGCCACGGGTCTGCAGGGCTTCATGTACGACATCCGCACAGCCATCCTGCCCTTCATGTTCATTTTCAACCATGACCTCATCCTGCATGGCGTCAATTCCTGGACCCAAGGCATCTTCATCTTCCTGATGACGCTGTTCGGCAACTTCGCCTTTGCCTCGGCCACGCAGGGCTACTTCTTCACCCGGAACAAGATCTGGGAGATCCCCTTATTCCTGGCGGTCACCTTCATCATGATGCGGCCCGACTCCGTGGCGTGGCATCTCGGTATCCCCCATGACCAGCGTTACTGGTGCTATCCGCTGGGCCTGGCACTGTTCGCCGGCATCTACCTGCTGCAACGCATGCGCATCAAACCCGCGGTCCAGACCAGCGCGGCCTGAGCGGAGAAACGATCATGCTGCAATGTGAAATGTGCGGAGCCGTGTTCCATGATTCGCTGGACCGCTGTCCCAACTGCGCGAGTTCGCGCCTGGTGGGCTACGAGATGGACAACCCCTTCTCGCGGCTGCCCATGGAGAGCATCCTGCGCGTCACAGGGCACATCATCTGGTTGATCGGCCTGGTGGGTTGTCTGATCTTCCTCTGGAATACCAACAGGGAAGACGAAACCCTGAACATGATCCTGGCCTTGGGTGGGTTCATGTTCCTGTGCATCTCCCTGGTCTTTTCCATCACCCTTTTCGGCATGGGCGAGATTCTCAGGCGCCTGATCCGCGTGCAGCGCCGAGTCCGCGCCTTTTCGGAGGGGTACCACGTGGTGGTGCGGCCGAAGCCCAAGGCCAAGGAATCAGTCCAGACCGCGGTGGAGGCCAAGCCGGAAGCCTCTTCCGAGCCTTCAGGCACCCAATGAACGGAGCCGACCGGCTCGAGAACCTGTGAAGCCAGGCAGTTCCGTGTTTGGTTCCAGGCCCATTGATATACGATAGGTGCCGGGAGCGGATGTCGATGCCGCGTGAGCACCAGACCATGATCGCCGTGCAGTATCCAAGGTGGTTGGCATGTTACGTCGCGTCGGTACTCTGGCTGTTCCGCGGGGCATGGTTCTTCAAGGTGGTACCGTGTTCAGACGGCTCGGGCCCAACGGTTTCCGGGATGGAGCAATGGACGGTTTCCGCGTGCGGATAGCAACATCCCGAATCGAGAACATTTTCTTTGCAGAGTGAAAAAAAGGAACGAGCCAAAGTGGACAAGTGTCGTTCGAACTGCTAGGTACCGCCACGACACTGGATTTGAGGCCCAGCATGTCTTGCACATTTTGCCGGGAAGGGCTAAGGAAGCAAGGCATTGATGGACAAAAACCAAATAACTGTTCGGCGCCATGCCGACTGTTGGGAGAAAGTGCGATGACCAAAGCGGATTTGATCAGCATCATTCAATCCAAAGCAGGCCTGGAAACAAAAGCTGCCGCCGGGAAAGCCCTGGACGCCACCCTGGAGGCCATCGGCGAATCCCTGGCCAATGGGGACGCCATCACTCTGGTTGGATTCGGCACTTTCAAGGTCTCCGAGCGCGCCGCTCGCACCGGTCGCAATCCCCGCACCGGCCAGGAGATCCAAATTCCCGCCGCCAAGACCGTGAAGTTCTCGCCCGGCAAGCGCCTTAAAGACGCCATCGGCTAGCAGCAGGCGAAGAGTTCACAAGACCACCTCTCCACGGAGGGGTGGTCTTGATCACGGTTTCCGGCAACAGCCGGAAGCGGTTCTCATGCGTTCACTCTATTGCGTCCGCGATTTCAGCCACGAGCGCTTCAAGCGGATCGTGGATGGTGTTTTCCACCGCGTACAGGTCTACGATGCCCGGATGAGCGAGTTGCTCCTGGAACAGACCGAAGAATCCGTGGTGGAGATACATCCCTTTTTTTGCGAGCAGTGCGGGGCGCCGGTGCTTGACATGCACTCACCGACCCGGATGCTGCATGCCTTGCGCATCCTGCTGGAACATGTCGAATCCGGTGATTTTTCCGCCAACGAGGAGCAACGCCGGGAGTTCTTCGACAATGTGAAGGCAATCAGGGAACGAGAAGTTCCCGCCCTTCTAAACAGAATCTCCAAGGCGTTGTGGTTTCCGGGACAAGATTGACCGTGCCTGGATCGGTCGGTGCACTTTACCGCGGCGCTGCTTCGTGACATACCTGGATCGAACAGGTCTGTTTTCAGTGGTACCAGGCATGTCTTTCATTGTTCACAACGGAGGTTGCCATGCGCTTCCTGGCCTGCGTCGTCGCGGTCGTGCTCCTTTCCTTGGCCTGCGGAACTGTCCTTGCCGGCAATGTCTATATCTGGAACGACGATAAGGGCGGTGTGCGCATCGGCGACAAGCCTCCGGCAGACGGCCGCAAATCCCAGACCGTGCGCGGGAGCACCGAGACCAAGCCTCCCAGTGCGCAGGGCGAAATCGAACTCTTTGTCACGCAGTGGTGCCCCTACTGCATAAAGGCCATTGACTATTTCAAGTCCAAAAAGCTGCGGTTCAAGGTCTACGACATCGACAAGGATCGCAAGGCCGAGCGGCGCAAGATGGAACTCAGCGGGGGGCGCGGTGGGGTTCCCTTTGCCATGATCTACGGTACCCCGATCCTGGGCTTTTCCAAGGTGGCCTATGATCAAGCCCTACAGGGCAAGTGATCCGACGGCACGGAAAGGTCAGAGGATGGTGCGCACCACAAGACCGCCGTTGCGCTCAACGGGGTCGGTGACTATCTCCTTGGGTGCCCAGACGCCGAGTTCTTTGAATACCTGGGTGGTCCGCTCGATGTCCACCCGGATGCGCGCAGAGCCCAGCCATGCGTCACGGCTTTGGTCCGCCACCGAATAGATCTGGCGGGAGGGACCACCCCCGACAAGTGGGCCGGAGTAGATGTTGTAATAAAAGCCGTCCGCCATTTTTTCCTCGCCTGGCGAAGATTGCCTTTGCCGCGCGCTGTGCTATGGTGCTCAGGCACTACGAGACAATTTCTTCCATTACAGTATACAGCCCGAATGCCTTGAAGACAAGGGCTCGGATGCAAGAATACAACGCGGGGGCGACATGCGTATCCTGGTCATCGAGGACGATCTCGAAGCGGCGGCATACATGGTCAAGGGATTGAAGGAAAGCGGCTGTGTGGTGGACCATGCCGCCGACGGCAAGGAGGGCCTGTTCATGGCAGCCTCGGAGAACTACGACGCCTTGATCGTGGACCGCATGCTGCCGGGCATGGACGGCTTGACCATCATCAAGACCTTGCGCTCCACCGGAAACAAGACGCCGGTGCTGATTCTCAGCGCCTTGGGCGAGGTGGACGACCGGGTCAAGGGTTTGCGTGCCGGTGGTGACGACTACATGACCAAGCCCTACGCCTTTGCCGAACTCCTGGCCAGACTCGAGGCCTTGCAGCGACGGGGCAAGGTGGAGACAACCAATACCACCCTCGCCGTTGCGGACCTGGAGATGGATCTGGTCTCCAGGTCCGTGAAGCGCGCGGGAAAGGGCATCGATCTCCAGCCCAAGGAATTCGCCCTGCTGGAATATCTGATGCGCCACGCCGGTTCCATCGTCACCCGGACCATGCTCTTGGAAAAGGTCTGGGACTATTCCTTTGACCCCCAGACCAACGTCATCGACGTGCACATCAGCCGGTTGCGGCAGAAGATAGACAAGGGGTTCGCCAAGCCCCTGCTGCACACCATCCGGGGCGCGGGCTACAGTCTCCATGACGGCGATTAACATCTTTCGCAGCACCTCCTTCAGGCTGGCGCTGCTCTATCTGCTGCTCTTCGCCTTCAGCGTCGTGGTCCTGCTGGGCTTCATCTACTGGCGCACCGAGGGGTTTCTGGTCAGTCAGACCGAGGAGACCATCAACGCCGAGATCCTCGGCCTCTCGGAGCGCTATGAGCTTCTCGGACTTGCCGGGCTCATCCACATCATCAACGAACGCATCGCCAACGACACCACCCGCACCAGCATCTATCTCCTGGTGGACGAACAGTACCAACCCCTGGCCGGGAACCTCGAGCACTGGCCGAGCGCGGAAACCCTGTCCAGGGACTGGCAGCGCTTCACCCTGCGCTCCCACAAGGGGCGCTTCACCCGCAAGGCCCTGGTGCGGCACGTTGTGCTCAAGGGCGGGTTCCATCTCCTGGTGGGGCGCGACGACACCGAAAAGGCACGCGTGGAGGAGATGATCATTAAGTCCCTGGGCTGGGGATTCGCCCTGACCCTGGTGCTTGGGCTCTTCGGCGGGGTGCTCATGAGCCGCAGCATGCTGCGCCGCATCGAGGTCATCAATCGCGTCACACGAGAGATCATGCGCGGCAACCTCTCGCGCCGCATCCCGCTGCAGGGTACTGGCGACGAGTTCGACCAGCACGTCCAGAACCTCAATGACATGCTTGATCGCATCGAACAGCTCATGCACGGCGTCAGGCAGGTTTCGGACAACATCGCCCACGACCTGCGTAGCCCCCTGAATCGTATCAGGGGGCGTTTGGAAGTGGCCCTGTTCCACAAGAACGACCCCGAGACCTACAGAAGGGCCATCGAACAGGCCATTGCCGGCACGGATGAACTCATCTGCACGTTCAACGCCCTGCTCAAGATCGCCCAGGCCGAAGTGGGGCTCAAGCGCGAGGAAATCGATGATCTTGACCTGGGGGTCATCGCCAGGGACATGGCCGAGCTGTATGAACCCCTGGCGGAAGAAAAGGGGCTGACCTTAAGGACGTCCCTGCAAACCAACGTCTTCCTGCCCGGAGACCGTCATCTCCTGTCACAGGCCGTGGCCAATCTCCTGGACAACGCCATCAAGTACACGCCGGAGGGGGGAGTCATCGGCCTTTCCCTGAAAAAGAACAGGCGCCGGGCCGTGCTCACCGTAGCCGACAGCGGTCCGGGCATCCCCCCGGAGGCGCGGGAAAACGTCCTGCGGCGGTTCTACCGCCTGGAAAGCAGCCGCAACACCCCGGGAAGCGGCCTGGGACTGTCGCTGGTGGCGGCGGTGGCCAAGCTGCACAACGCCGAACTGCGCATCGAGGACAATTCTCCGGGCCTGCGCATCAGTTTGGCGTTCGACATCGATGCGCATGGATCATGAACCCAGGTCCCAGATGCCGGACAGCTCTCCCTTCACGGGCCAGACCGAGTAGCGCTGGTTGACGTCGGAGATCCCCAGGGAGCCGTTGTACAGGTACATGTACCAGGCGCTGCCGTTGTTCTGGCCGGTGCTGGACCAGTAATATTGGGTGCTGACCTGGAGGAAGGCGTCGCCCTCGCGCCAACGGCCGGTACCCATGGCATTGGAGAGCGCGGGGTTGAAGTAGTCGATCACCGGCAGGGTCATGATCTCCCTGATGGTGGGCAACCGCCAGTCTCCGGGGCTGGAACCGTCCGCCAGCACCATTTCGTCGCACAGGGAGCCGTCGGCCAGTTCCTTCACCACCTCGAGGGCCTTGGTCCAGGTCAGGGAACCGAAGCAATCGGCGTGCTTCAGCCAGACCAGGCCGGTGCGGTTGTCGGTCACCGTGCCGTTGCCGTTGTCCACGAAGCGGGGGCGTTGCAGCGAGAGTTCCCGCGGGCTCAACGGGCCTTTGGGAGCTTCCGCGGGTTGGCTCGCATTTTGGTCCGCTGCTCCGCCCCAGAGGGACGAAGGGATCCAGACTTGCAGCGGAAGCAGGCAGCACAGGCTCAACGACAGCGCCAGCACGCGGCCCAGGCGGCGTCGTTGGGCGTCTGAAACGTTTCGGTTTGAGGTATTCCCTTGCATTGAACGTAGTAGGTGTCAAAGGTTGCGAGATAGTTCACGCTGGCGATGCGTTGGCCGTTGCGCAGGATGTGCACGCTTTGCAGCTTGTGTTCTCCGTAAGCGGCGTTCTCCCAAGTGCAGATGGGGTGGTCCACGGACCATGCCCCCGCGGGGTGAAGCAGCAGGGGCAGTAGTACGAGGAGGCGTCGCATCCAGGCCATGCCGAAGCCTTGGTTACACGGTTTTGGCTTGCTCCGCTACTGCTTTTGCCTTGGCGGCCACGGCGGCGGGGTCTCCCAGGTATGTGCCGTGGATGGGAGCGAGGTTCGCATCCAATTCGTAGACCAGGGGCACGCCCGTGGGGATGTTCAGCCTGGCAATGGCCTCGTCTCCCATCTTGTCGAGATGCTTGACGATAGCCCTCAGACTGTTGCCGTGAGCCACGACCAGCACCCGTCTGCCACTCTTGATCTCCGGCGTAAGAACGTCGTGCCAGAAGGGCAGTACCCTGGCCACGGTGTCCTTGAGGCTTTCGGCCAGGGGCAGCCGTTCGGGTGGAATACCCCGGTAGCGGCGCTCATGTCCAGGGTAGCGTGGGTCCGCGGGCTCCAAGGCAGGGGGCGGGGTGTCATAGCCGCGGCGCCAGGCAAAGACCTGTTCCTCGCCATATTTCGCGGCCGTTTCGGCCTTGTTCAGGCCCTGCAAGGCGCCGTAGTGGCGTTCGTTGAGTTCCCAGTGTTTGAACACGGGCAGCCACATCAGGTCCAGGACGTCGAGCACGATGTCCAAGGTCTTCACGGCGCGGCGCAGATAGGAGGTGTAGCAGACGTCGAAATCGAATCCTTCCCCACGTAACAGTTCGGCGCCTTCCCTGGCCTCCTGGCGCCCCAGTTCCGTGAGATCCACGTCGGTCCAGCCGGTGAAACGGTTTTCCAGGTTCCAGGTGCTTTGTCCGTGGCGGATGAAAACCACTGTATGCATGCGATCGGCTCCTCTGTTGCGGGATTGTGAGCATCACCCACCATAATTACACGGGAACGGAAAAAAGAACAGGACCGGAGAGCGTGCCCGGAGGCTTCCGGCCGGCCGCCGTGGCAAGGCAGCTTATTCCCATGGCCACCCTCTCCCACTGGAGAAGCTTGCATTCTGGGCTTGTTGCGATTTGCCGCCATCCTGCGTATTTAAGACCTGCGATTCGGCAGTGCAAGGTTGGTTTTTGACCGGTACACACAATGCCGAACAACAACGCGGCAAGCAGCACACCGCGGCAAGAGAGGTCTGTATGTCGGTCCGTGATGTCCTTAAATCCTGGGGCAAACGCTTTTTCTACGACGATGAAACCGTTTTTTTCGCCCTGCTCCTGCTGGGGATGTTCAGCGTCGTCATTTTTTTCGGCAAGATCCTGCTGCCGTTTTTCATCGCCCTGGTCATCGCCTTCCTGCTGCAAGGATTGGTTGGGATTCTCCTGCGCTTGCGGCTGCCGCGCATCGCATCGGTGCTGGTCGCCTTCAGCCTCTTTCTGGGGCTTTCCGCGGGCGTGCTGATCTGGCTGCTGCCCTTGCTCTGGGAACAGCTCGTGGACCTGATCAAGGAACTGCCCAGCATCCTGCGCATGATTCAGGAGTGGTTCGTCGCCCTGCAGGAGACCTATCCGCAGGTCCTGTCCGAAGAGTACGTGAGCAATCTCCTTTCCGAGATCACCAAGGAACTGCGCCAGGCAGGGCAGCTGGTCCTGAGTTTTTCCATGGCCAACATCCCCAATTTGGTAGCCTGGCTCATCTACCTCATCCTGGTGCCCATCCTGGTCTTTTTCATGCTCAAGGACCAGCCCAGGCTGATGACCCAGGTCGCCGCGTTGCTGCCACGCAAACGCGTGCTGCTGGAAAAGATCTGGAAGGAGATGGACGGCCAGATCGCCAACTACGTGCGGGGCAAGGTCATAGAGATCATCATCGTGGGCATGGTCAGCTGGATCGTTTTCGTCTTGTTCGGCCTGCGCTACGCGGAACTTCTGGGTCTGATGGTGGGGATCTCGGTTGTGGTCCCCTACGTGGGGGCGAGCGTGGTTACCATCCCAGTGACCCTGGTGGCGCTGTTCCAATTCGGATGGAGCAGCACCTTTGCCTGGGTGGTGGCGGTGTACCTGCTGATCCAGCTTCTGGACGGCAACGTGCTGGTCCCGCTCCTCTTTTCCGAGGTGGTCAACCTGCACCCCGTGTCCATCATTCTTGCCGTGCTGTTTTTCGGAGGCATCTGGGGTTTCTGGGGCGTGTTCCTGGCCATTCCCCTGGCCACGCTGTTCAAGACCATCTTCATTTCCTGGCCCAGGGCCCCTGACGAGGATCAACCGGCGACGGGCTGAGTGGGTTGCATGGCAAGACGCGACCCGGCATCAGGCATCGCGCCTGGGAAAGCGCGCCATGCCCGGCAGCTTGGCGAGTCTGGCCTTGAAGCGCAGCCTGTTGAAGGCTCCCAAGGCCAGGGGCGGTGCCTGCGGCCTTCCCGTCATGGCCGCCTTGGGAGTGAAGTAGAGGTCCAGCAGGTGGCAGGAGGGCATGGAGCGTCCGAGGGTGTCTACGCACCCGGCGCAGTAGCTGACTACCAGCCGGCCCTGCGCCTCGTCAAAGCGCCTTGACGCCCATTTTCCCGCAAACTCGGGCACCATCTGGTTCACGGCGCCCCCTTCTCCACAGCACATGGTCTGCTGCCCGGTGTGGCGCATCTCCTCCACGGTCAGGCCCAGGTCCAGGAGCAGCGCCCGCACGGCCTGATGCGTTTCCATGCGGTTACGCAGGGTGCAAGGGTCGTGTACACGCACCACGCCCGAGAGCTTTTCAGCAGGGGGTGCGCCCCTGTCCTGCAACACCTCGTAGACCATGCGTACATCCAGGGGGCGGCCATACTCGGCAAAGACCTTGTAACAGCCGGGGCAGGCCGTGATCACCCGGCGTACGCCCTGCTCCAGGAGCATGTCGCGCAGGTCATGGAACAGGTGCCGGAAGCGTCGCTGCCTGCCGACGTCGTGGGAGGGCTTGGCACAGCAGTCCAGGACCACGCCCAGGCCCTTGATGCGTTGCCGCAGCCACTCCAGGAGTTTGAGGGTTGCTGTGGGGCGGCTGTCGGGCAAGGTACAGCCAGGAAAAAAGACCGTTTCGCAGGCCTCGGGCAGGGCGCAATAGGTTTGGAGATTCGCCGTGTTGCGCCGTTCCTGGCCGAGAATACGCCGATGTTGGGGCAGTTCCTCGCCCCAGCGTTGCAGGGCCTCGCGGCGCATGGCGAGGAACATGGCCGTGGGATCGAGATGCTCGGGGCAGACCGCGCCGCAGAGCCCGCAGAGGCTGCACGCGAAGGGCATGACCAAATGTCCGGGATTCGCGGGGTTGAAGTTGCCGGCGATATCCCGTGGCAGGCCGTAGGTGCGTAAAAATGTGCATTCGTCCACGCATGCGCCGCAGCCTGTGCAGGTCAGGGCCACCGCGCTCAGTTCGCTGGAGAGTTCCTCGTCCACGCTGCTTCTCTCTTCGGATGCCCGAACGATCAACGCACCTTGGCCCGGGCGTCCACGCTCCAGAAGGTGAGGCCGTCGGGAGCGCCGATGACACGGAAACGTTCGGCGAGATTGGCCACGGGGCAGGCGTGGTTGGGCAGCACGGCCAGGAGCGCGCCAAGAGGGACATCCAGGTGGGGCGGTCTGGAAACGAAACCGTGTTCCTCGGAGAGACGTACCACCTGGAGCGGTTCCGTGCCCGCTTCAGGGAACAGCGGCCAGGCCAGCCCATATCCGAAATCCTTGCCGCCGCTGCCGTGCGCCCCAAGGTCCAGGGCCAAGGTCTTGGCGCCGGCATCGATGATCAGGTGCTCCCGATTCCCGCTGACCACACGGGCCAGAACCCAGAGCGCCACGTCGGCGAGGGACGCCAGACCCAGGCGCAGGGCGCCGCGATCCAGGAACACGTAGTTTCCGGGGCGCAGGGCGGCGATGCCCTCGAAACTCGGCGCGGCCAGCACGGTAGGCGTGCTGCCTACGGAAAGGAGCAGGGAATGCGGTGAGCGCCGTGTCGCTTGGCTGACCTTTTCCCGCGCCAGGAGCATGTGCCGGCGCTCCTGTTCGGCCACATCGGCCACGCCGTGGCGATCAGCGGCGGCGTAGGCCTGCCCCGCGTGGGAAAGCAGACCGACCAGGCGCAGGCCATGCCCGCGGGAACCGGCCGGAGCCAGATCAGCCACAGCGCGGGCCAGGCGCGGCAGTGCGGGATCCGTGGGACGCAGGCCGCAACGCCCCAGCCCGACATCGATCTTGATGAAGACCTCCAGTTGTCTGTTGTGGCGTTCGGCGGCACCGGCCAGGCAGGTGGCGCCCTCTGGGCTGTCCAGGATGAACAGGACCCGTGTGGGGCCGGAAGTCTCAAGGACGCGGTCCACCTTGCGCGGGTCGAGGATAGGGTAGGCCAGGAGCACGGGTCCCAGACCGGTCCGGAGAAAGACCAGGGCCTCGTCGGGCTTGGAGGCGGTGAGACCAGCAGCGCCGGCGCGTAGCTGCATCCTGGCGATTTCAAGGCATTTGTGCGTCTTGACGTGGGGCCAGAGTTCCAGGCCTTGCCCGGTAGCGCGCTGTTGCATGGCCTGGATGTTGGCCGCCAGCACGTCATGGAGCAGGAGCACTTCCGGCGTCTCGCAATCATGCGGGAGCAGCGGCGACGCCGGCTCGCGCAGGGGTGTGGGCAGGGTCTGGAGGGAATGGAGCATGACGGATTCTACGTCCAAACCGTCGCGAGGTCAAAAGCGGGTTTTTCGTTGCAATGGGTTGCCGCTCACAGTAACAGTGGAGGTCCGGAATGACCGTTGTATTCAGGTGACAGGGCAGCGGAGACTGCCTGGGCGACTTGTATCATCTGTGATCGATGAGGTGTGGCATGCATGTCGGTGGGGTGAGCCGCGGCCATGGGCTGGACCTGACTCGGGTCTTGGTGCTGGCCTTGGCTCTGGTGATGTTTGGGGGGGCGGTGAAGCAGGCTTCGGCCACAACCCTGCCCCTTGATCTGCGTTTCGAGCGAGTCTCGCTGGAGCAGGGGCTGTCCCAGGCCTCGGTGCTCTGCGGGATGCAGGATACCCAAGGGTTTCTCTGGTTCGGTACCTACGACGGCCTGAACCGCTACGATGGTTACACCTTCAAGGTCTACCGCAAGGGGGCGGCCAGGGGCTCGCTGTCGGACAACGTGGTGCGCGCCCTGGTGCTGGACAGCCAGGGTACGATGTGGGTCGGGGGGAGCCTGGGGCTCGATCGCCACGACCGCGAAACCGACACCTTCGTGAATTATCGGCACGATCCAAACGATGCGCACAGCCTTCTGGACAACGAGGTCAACGCCTTGTTCGTGGACAGTCGCGGTGTGCTCTGGGTGGGTACTGCCCTGGGCCTCAACGCCATGGATCAGGGGGAAGGGAGAGAGGGGCGATTCACGCGCTACGTGCCGATGTCCGAAAATCCGCACAGTCTTCTGGGCACCAGGGTCACGGCCATTGCCGAGGGGCCGGACGGCGACATCTGGGTCGGCACCGAGGCCGGAGTCAGCCGCCTGGACCGCGAAACCGGGACTTTCACGCGCTTCGCCCACGACCCCTACAATCCGCGAAGCTTGGCCGAGGGCAACGTGCGCAGCATCCTGCCCCTGGATGAACACACCGTCTGGGTGGGCATCAGCCAGAACGGCCTGGTCCGCCTCGACCCGAAGAGCGGCGGATGTGTGCACTATTTTCCGGGGCGCTGGGTCATGTCCCTGTTCAAGGACAGCCGCGATATCCTTTGGATCGGCGCCGAGATCGGGCTTGTCCGCCATTTGGGCAGGGAAGGCGGCACGGACCGTTTCAAGATCTACACCAACAGCCCCTATGACCCCACCAGTCTGGGTCATGATGACGTCTACACCATTTTCGAGGATGCCTCGGGCATTCTCTGGGTCGGCACCTATGGCAACGGCCTGAACAAGATGATCCCGGCGGTGCAGGAATTCGGCCTGCTGCGGCGCAAACCCTGGGAAACTCCCACGCTATCGGACCAACAAGTGGCCTCGGTACTGCTGGATTCCAAGGATCGCCTCTGGGTGGGCACCACCTACGGCGGGCTGAACAAGGTGGACCGTGATACCGGTCACATGGAGCACTTCCAGCCCGTGCCGGGCGATCCGGACAGCTTTCCGGCCCAGGAGATCCGCCACATGCTGCAGGACGAGGCCGGCTTCATCTGGCTGGGCACCTCGGACGCCGGCGTGCTGCGACTGGATCCCGAAACAGGAGAGTGGAGGCAGTTCGCCAAGGTGGATGATGACCCCCACTCCCTGAGCCACAACAATGTCTTTTCCCTGTACGACGACGGCAAGGGCACCCTCTGGGTGGGCATGAGCAAAGGCGGGTTGAACCGCCTGGACAAGGCCACGGGCAAGGTGAAGCGCTATCAGAACCGCGAGGGCGACCCTACGAGCCTGAGCCACAACCGGGTGCGCGCCATCCTGGAGCAAAAGGGTCATCTCTGGGCAGGCACGGGGAAGGGTCTCAACCGAATGGATATGGAGAACGGGGTGTTCACGCACTGGCGCCACGATCCCAAGGATCTGGCCACGCTCTCGGATGACAGAGTCACGGCCCTGTTGCCGGGAAACAGCGAGGACACCCTCTGGGTCGGCACGCACAACGGGCTGAACCAGTTCAACATCGAGCAGCAGACTTTCACCCGCTTCACCATGGAGCAGGGCTACGCCTTTGCCAACGAGTCCATCGCCTGCATGCTCAAGGACGATCAGGGCAGGCTCTGGCTCGGCACCTTCAAGGGTATCAGTTGCTTTGACCCCAAGACCGGCGAGGTGCGCAATTTCCTGCCCGAGGACGGTATCCAGGGCTATCAGTTCCTGGACAACAGTGCCTTCTTGAGTCACGGGGGCGAGGCGTTCTTCGGTGGCCTCGACGGACTGACCAGCTTCCATCCGGAGCGGATAACCAGAAGCCCGCACCGCCCCCAGGTGGTGCTCACGGGCTTCCGGGTGATGAACAAGCCGGCCTCGCTGTCGGAAAACGTCACCAGCATGAAGAGCGTGCGGCTCTCCTACAGGGATCTGTTCTTTTCCTTCACCTTCAGCGGTCTGGACTACGTAAATCCGGCCAAGAATCGCTACGCCTACATGCTCGAGGGATTCGACGCCGACTGGGTGCAGGCCGAAGAAGGACACAGCGCCACGTATACCAACATCAATCCGGGCAACTATGTCTTCCGGGTTCGCGCCGCCAACAGTGACGGCGTCTGGAACGAGGACGGCCTGAGCGTGGCCGTGGTCATCACCCCACCGTTCTGGAGGACCACATGGTTCAGGGTGCTCATGGTTCTCGCGGTGCTGGGAGCGATAGTCCTGTTCGTGCAGTGGCGACTGCGCGCCGCGGTCTTGCGTGAGCGGGAACTGCAACGTCTGGTGGAGGAGCGCACCGAGCAGCTCAAGCGCACCTACGGTCAGCTCGATGGCATCCTGAAGCACTCGCCCACGGCCATCGATCTCAAGGACGAAGCAGGCAAGTATCTGCTGCGGAACCCGAAGTCCGAAGAGTTCTTTCCCGGGGCAGACCCCCAGGACGGGGCACCTGAACAGGATATCGAGGCTCTGCTGACGTCTCGGGAACGAGAGGCCTGGAGCACGGGGCGGTCGGCGGCCATGGAACTGGGCATCCGGGGCCGAACCCTGATGCTCACGCATTTTCTGTTACGTGACGACAGGGGCACGCCCTACGCTCTCTGCAACATTGCCATGGATATCACCGAGCGCAAACAGGCCGAACGGGAGCAGCGCGAAAGCGAGACCCGCTACCGCACCCTGGTCCAGAATTTCCCCGAGGGCTGCGTTGCGCTGTTCGACAGGGAGATGCGCATCACCCTGGCCGACGGCCTGGAATTGCACTCCCTGGGCTGGCGGAGCGAGGATCTGACCGGCAAGACCATGGACGCAATCTTTCCCCAGGAGGTCGGCGAGGTCATGGCCGAGCACTTCAGGCTGTGTCTGCAAGGCCTGGCCGGGGATTTCGAGGTCCGGTTCCAAGGGCGTGGCTACGAGATGCGTACGGTGCCCATCCTGGGGGAAGGCGGTGCCGTCAGTGCGGGCATGGTGGTGGCGCACAACGTCAGCAAACGCCTGGCGGCGGAAAGGGCCCGCCGGGAATCCGAAAAGCTCTACCGGGGCATTGCAGAGCTGTCGCCCGATGCCATCCTCGTCCATGGGATTCAGGGGATTCATGGGATTCAGGGGGAGCAGGGCGTGCTCTTTGCCAACGCGGCGGCACGGAAGTTGTTGAACGGGGACCACTGGCCCCTGGAAGGGCGGTCACTGTTCGATTTCGTGGAAGGGGTCGACGCCGCGCGCCTGCAGCGGCTCTTCGAGCAGGCCAGGGAAACGGGCCAGGCCACGGGACTCACCGAGATAGAGGTCACGAGCGGGGCGGACAGGCGCCTGAGCCTGGAAGTGGCCACTGTACCCATCACGTTCGAGAATGTGCCCGCGCTGCTGACTATTGGCCGCGACGTCACGGAGAAGAAGGCCCTGCAGAGCGAGGCCATACGCACGGCCCAGTTGGCCTCCCTGGGCGAGTTGGCGGCCGGTGTGGCCCACGAGATCAACAATCCCATCAACGGCGTCATCAATTTCGCCGAACTCATTCGCGACGACCCCAGGAAACGCCTGACCTACGCCGACCTGCCAGAGCGGATCATCAAGGAGGGCGAGCGCATCGCCGCCATCGTGCGCACCCTGCTTTCCTTTGCCAGGAACCAGGACGAGGGCGCCATGCCCGTGCCCATGTCCGAAGTGCTCGCCGATGCCCTGCGCCTGACCCGCAACCAGTTGGAGAAGGACGGTATCCTGCTCACGGTTCAGGTGGACGACGACGTACCCTGGGTGTGCGCCAAAGCCCACGAGATACAGCAGGTGTGCATCAACCTGCTGAACAACGCCCGCTCCGCGCTCAATTCCCGGTATCCGGAAGCGCATCCGGACAAGAAGCTGGAGATATTCCTGGAGAAAAGCCAGTCACGGGGCGAGGAGGTGGTCAGGCTGGTGTTTCACGACCATGGCGTGGGTATCGACCCCGAAGTCATGAAGCGCATCTTCGAACCGTTCTTCAGCACCAAGCCGCGCAACGAGGGTACGGGCCTCGGGCTGGCCATCAGCCATAAGATCGTCACGGAGCACGGCGGCAGGCTGGTCTACGACAGCGAACCGGGCAGCTACACCAGCGCGGTGGTGGAACTGCCGAGATTCAGGGGAGCACAAGGCTGAAGTCCACCGCGGATCAGGCCTCCTCTTCGAACTCCTGGGAGGACGGCCTTCCGGCAGGGCTCCTGCCACTGAGCCGAGCCCAGACAAAGTCGTCCGGGGAAATCGCCGCTGGGATGTTTTGCAGTGGTATCTCGGCACGGGCCATGGCCATGTGCCCCCCGGCGGAACCCACGTCGTTGAACAGCTCGGCCGCCACGCGCCCCACGTTGCTCATGCCTCGGGAAGAGCCGTCCCCGCGCAGGACGATCACCAGGATGTCGTTGCAGACACCGGCCACGCTGGTCCAGGTGATTTCGTGCACACGCATGAAGAAGTCCGCCAGAACCACCAGGATGTCCGGGTTTTCCACCTCGTCCATGAAGATGTAGAAGCCGTGCTTCAGGTAGCGGATGCACTGGAAGGCCTTGGAAAAATGGCTCAGCCACTCCAGCCGGAACTCGCTGCGCACGATCTTGCGCAGCAGCATGGGGTTGGAGAACTTGCTCAGGTAGCGGAAAGCGCGCACATCCACGTCGCAGAACGATCGTTCGAAGCTCTGGGTGTCGGTTTTTATGCCGTAGAGCAGTGCCGTGGCCAGAAGCTTCCCCGGCCGGATGTTCAGGTTGTAGAGGTATTCGGTCAGCAGTGTGGAGTTGGCGCCGTACTCCACCTTGATCTCCTTGAAGTCGGCCAGCACGGGTTCCTCTTCGGAAACAGGATGGTGGTCGAAGACCAGGGAGAAGTTGTAATCCTTGAAGGCGGGGCTGTGGTGCGGTTGGGAGTCAACCAGGGCGAAGCGGTCGTACTGCGCGGCCACGTTGGGGGTCAACCGGATGGTGGGGATGCGCAGGTAGTGGATCATGGCCAGGTTGTCGGGGCGGCGTACCTCGTTTATGTGGGCGATGCCCACGTCCCTGGACCTGTGGCTGAGGATGCGCTTCAGGGCCATGGCCGAGGCCAGGGCGTCGGGATCCGCGTTGATCATGATCAGCCAGCGTTCGTCCCTCTTGAAGAGGTCGGCCAGGGCGTTCAACTGGGTATCGAGCTTGCGGAAATAGGCCATGGACCCCCCTGATGTTCTAGCTTCGGCCTGGAGCGGCCGGGGTTGGGCCCTGCGGGCCGCTTTTCATGTACAAGGGCAGGCCTGCCAGCACCAGGCAGGCGCTTGTGCTCCGCGCGGCCAGTTCCTGGTGCAGCGCACCCAGGCGTCGGGCAAAGGACCGGGTGATGCTGTCCGCGGCGATGGGACCAAGGCCGATCTCGCAGGAGACCACGCAGAGTTCAGCCCGGTGCGCGGTAAGGTTGTTAGTCAGGTCGTCAAGGCCTGTGGTGAATTCCGCCACATACTCCTGCCGCCCCTGCATGAGGCAGGAAAACAGCCAGAAATCCAGGCTGTCCAGCAGCAGGCCGCGATAGCCGCGCTCCAGGGCCTGATGCAGGCTGCCTCGCAGATCAACGCCGGATTCCAGGACAGGCAACCGTGGAGTGCGCTCCAATCTGTGGCGGCGCAACTGCCCCCTGAAGCCGAAGTCCAGGGCCAGGCCCGTGACCACGCAGCAGCGTGGCGCCGAGGCCTGCTCCAACCACTGCAGGGCAAAGGCCGACTTGCCCGATTTCTCTCCACCAAGAACCAGATGCAGCATGGGTCTTTGTCCTTGCATTCACCCATCGGGTTGGAGCCAGGGGGCCACCATGTCCCGCGATTCCTCGATGTCGGACCAGGAGAACAGCTCCAGGACCAGCAACCCTCCCTCCGTGGACTGGGCTTGGGAAACAGCGCCCAGGAAGTGCTCCAGGATCGGGCGGTCCGAGCGCTCCAGCCGTGTCAGGGGCAGGTGCCGGTGGCCTGGGACGGCCCCCCTCTCTCCAGGGGCGTAGACGTGCAGCATGCGCGTGCGCTCCAGAAAGGCATGGTGCTCAAGCAACCACTGCTGTCCATAGGCCAGGGCGTGGCCGAAATCGATACAGAATCCGCAGTGGTATGCATACGTGAGGGGCAAGGTTTGGGCAAGGTCGTTATCGGCGATGTTCTCCAGGCAGAGCAGGGACGGATCCTGCCCCGCGGCCTGCCAGAGCGCCAGAAAACGATCCAGGGCAGCCACATCGACCGGGGGGTGGAGCACGTAGGCCTCGGGCCTCAGGTGCGCCACCAGTCTGGTCAGGGCGATGCAGACCTGGGCCACGGCTTCGGGGCCCTCGTGCCAGGGCAGGTCCAGGGGCAGGTGGGCGTGGTAGCGCAGGGGGCGACCGCCGCGCCCCGCAAGGGAGGTCAGCTCCAGAGGCAGGTCGGCGTCGGTGTAGGCCAGGCAAGGGGCGCTCTCGAACAAACACAAGCCGACGCTGTCCACCCTGTGGGCCAGGAAGCGGCAGTTCTCCAGTACCGTGCCGGGGAGCACGCAGGAGGGCGCGGCCAAGCGCCAGGTCACGCGCCGCAGTCGGCAGGGTCGCCCTGCAGCTTCTCGATGGCGTGCTTCACGGCCGGCAGCACGGCCTCGAGGTTCTCGGACACGGCCTTGAGCGAGCCGGGCAAGGTGATGACCAGGCTCTCGGCGATGGTTCCGGCCACCGCGCGGGAGATCATGGCGTGGGGTGTCTTTTGCAGGCTGGTCATGAGCATGGTGCGCTCGAAGCCGGGCAGTCGCTTGTCCAGTACCGCCCCGACAGCTTCCGGCGTGGTGTCCCTGGGACCCAGACCCGTGCCGCCCGAGGTCAGGATCAGGTCGAAGCGTTGCCGCGCGGCCAAGTCCAGGAGCAGGGCCTTGAGCAGTCCGGGGTCGTCCGGGAGCAGGAAGCCCTGGGCGTGGATAATCGGCAGGTCCCGCCTGGCCAATTCCTCCATGCGCGGGCCGCTGGCGTCCTGGCGTTCTCCGGCCGCACCCTTGTCGCTCAGGGTGATCCAGGCCAGGCTCAGGCCATCCTTGCGCACATGCAGGGGCGTTTCCAGGATATCGTAATTGACCAGGGCGCGTACCCAGACGCAGTTTTCCGCAAGATTGGGCAGTGGCGAGAGCGTGGTCTTGGGTTCCCAGAGGTTGGCCAGGACCTGCAGGAGGGGCGTTTCTGTCTCGTTCACGAGCAGGGCGCCCACGGGCAGGATGGGGGGCGTTTTCTCGAAGCGCAGGGAGACTCCGCCGTCCACGATATCCTGGGTTTTGCCCAGGGCAGCCGGGCGAAAGCCGATGGAGAGTTCGTCACCGCTCTCCAGTTCGAAACCGCTGAGGCGCAGGGTCAATCCCTTGCAGGTCATGTGCATTCCAGACCCCCGTGGTGGTTTGCGGCCGCTTGGCAGCCGCTGTTCTTTCAGGCAAAGACAACGTATCAGGCCGTGGACAAAACGCAATCCCAGAAGCGAGGTTCGAACATGAAAGGCATTCTCCTGGCCGGTGGCTCCGGAACCCGGCTTTACCCCATCACGCGGGGCGTCTGCAAACAATTGCTGCCCATCTACGACAAGCCCATGATCTACTATCCCTTGTCCGTGCTCATGCTGGCGGGAATCCGAGAAATCTGCATCATCTCCACGCCCCTGGACCTGCCCCGCTTCGAGGCCATGTTCGGCGACGGTTCCCAGTTGGGACTGCGCTTCACCTACATCGAGCAACCCAGGCCCGAAGGCATCGCCCAGGCCTTTATCCTGGCTCGGGACTTCATCGGCGTGGACCCGGTCTGCCTGGTGCTGGGCGACAACATCTTCTACGGCCACGGGCTCTCCGCCCTGCTCAGCGGTTGCGTGGAACTGACCAGGGGCGGCATCGTGTTCGGCTACAAGGTCAGTGACCCGCAGCGCTACGGCGTGGTGGAATTCGACGATATCCAGAACGTGCTCTCCATCGAGGAGAAGCCTGCCAAACCCAAGTCCAAGTATGCGGTGACCGGCCTGTACTTCTACGACAACGAGGCCCCGGACGTGGCGGCCTCGCTCAAGCCCTCGGCCAGGGGCGAGTTGGAGATCACGGACCTGAACAACGTCTACCTACGGCGCCGGCGGCTGAAGGTGGAGATTCTGGGCCGGGGCTTCGCATGGCTGGACACCGGTACCCACGAGTCCCTGCACCAGGCCGCGAGCTTTGTCCAGGCCGTGCAGTCCAGACAGGGCACCAGAATCTCCAGCGTGGAGGAGATCGCCTACCGTAAGGGCTACATCGGCAAGGAACAGCTCAGGGCCCTGGCCCAGGAGATGATCAAGAACGACTACGGCAGGTATCTCATGGAAGTGGCGGACAACGACGACATCTGATGTTTCCAGGGTGGGGAATGCCCGTGGGGTGGAAAAAAAGATAGCCCGCCTTGCCGCGCGATGCGGCGGGGCGGGCCTTGCATGTGCAATGGGCGAAAAGCCGATACGAAGGGCTGCGGTCTAGTGGTGCATGTGATCCGCTTTCTGGATGCGGTAGAGGGCGACGGCCACGATGACCCCCATGTAGATGAATATGCCGCTCACGCCCACCCAGCCGGCGGCCGTGGACTTCAGAACATTCTGAAAGAGTTCGCTGATGACTTCCATGGGCGTCTCCTTAAGATCAATGGGCTCGATATGTCGGTTCCTGTATGTTTGGGAAAATTTCCACACACGGAAACTGGCCTTTACCGCGCTGTTTGTCAAGTGTTTTACGCTCTATGGTGCCTGCCGTAGATGGTCGGCAATGCCCAGGGCCACGGCAACGGCCATGAGGCGCTGGCGCTCCGGGTCCCGGCAGAGCAGTTCCTCCTCGCGGTGGACGATGACACCGCACTCCAGCAACAGCGCGGGCATGGCGGCGCTCTTGAGCAGGCGCAGGTGGTCGAAGCGGTAGACCCCGCGTTCCGGGTCAACGAACTCCCTGTTCTCTCCGGCAATGGGCTCGGCATGATGGGCCGTGGGAGTGAAGCCGTGGCTCCGCAGCCGCCCACCGACAGCCTTGGCCAGGGCCAGACTCTGCCGTGGGCGTTTGCTCAGTTCGGAATAGAACAGGGAATAGCCCTGGAACATGTCGCAGTAGCGTTGTGTTTTTCCTTCGTGAACCCAGGTCCGGAGGTAGTGGGGCTGGACAGAGTCGTGGTGCACCGAGATCAAGATGTCGGCGCGGTCCCTGGCGGCCAGTTTGCCGCGCTGCTCCGGACTGCGGTGCCGTTGCCCGGAATCGATGAAAAAGGACCGGATGCCCAGTTCGGCCAGAGCCTTGGCCAGGAACGGGGCGAATTCCTTGTTGAAGAGGTATTCGGAGCGCCCCCTGGCACTGGTGGCGCCGGGTTGGGGCAGGGAATGCCCCACGTCGATGGCCACGAGCCATGGCCTGGGCTGTCTGGGAGCGGGAGTGCCGGACTGGGAGGTGGCGGGGCAGAGAACGAGCGGCAGGAGTGTCAGCGCGAGGAACAGGAACCCGATGGGTTGTCTCGACATGGGAGGAAACCAGGATGTCAATCGTCCGCGTTGAAGGTTTGACGCAGTTCCGCGGCGTCCACGGCCACCTGGGCCATGACCTGTTCCACGATTTCCGGCGTGAGCCCCAAGCGCTGCACCACCAGGGTGGATGGCTGGTAGTGCAGGCCGTCCACTCCCAGGGCGATACTGCTCAGCTTGGCCAGGGCCTCGCCGGCGTGCACCAGATCCAGTGCCAGGTTCTCGCCGGGATAGTCATCTGGATTCAACCGCCAGCGCACGATCTCCACGACGTCATCGGGCAGGCCCCAGCGCTCCAGGAGCAGGGCGCCCACCTCGGCGTGGTTGATGCCCAGGACACGTTCCTCGGCCTGATCAAAGGGGATCATCTCGCTGTGGGCGAGTTCAAGGATGGGGGTGGCGTCCACTTCCAGGAAGGTGCCGAGCACGATCTTGCCCAGGTTGGCGAGCAGGCCGGCGGTGAAGGCGTGTTCGGGTGGTGTACGACCGGTTTTCAAGGCCAGGGCTTCGGTCGCCAGGGCCGTGGCGATGGAGTGTTCGAGCAGAGCGCCGGCCGGCAGTCCGTAGCCCTTGATCTCCTTGTTGACGTGCGGCGAGATGCCGGCGGTCACGAGGAGTTGGGCGACCCGCTTGCCCCCCAGCCGGATCAAGGCCTCTCGCACGGAGCTGATGGAGCGCATGCCCCCGAACTGGGGCGAATTGGCCAAACGCAGGATGTTGACCGTGATGTTGGGATCCATCTCGATGGCCCTGGCGACCTCGGCCACATCGACCTCGGGGTCGCGCAACAACACCAGGGTGCGTTGCACGGAAGCCGGCAGGGGCGGCACCGTGACCAATGCGGCGATGATGGCTTTGCGTCTGCTCATAGGATCCGCTCCGATCCAAGAGATTTGATCACGACCATGCCGGTGTTCAGGTGCAGGAACATGGTCCGGGGAATACTGCCGCCGAAGTCCCTTCCAGCCAGTTTCATGCTGTTGTGCGCCAGGAGTTTTTCCAGGGCCGTGGCGTTCCGCGCCCCAACGTCGAACATGTTGTTGACGTGCATCATCTTGGCCCCCCCGGCCGCCTTGATGATCAGGCGTTCCCGCGAGGCGCCGTTGCGCAGGAGGGTTTTGATCATGTCCACGACACCGGTGCTCACGAACATGTAGGGGTTATCCCGCGCCTTGTCCGGAGATACACTGGCGTGTGGCAGGAGACAATGGATAAGCCCCCCCACACGGGTCTGGGGGTCGTAGGCGGTGACACCGATGCAGGAACCCAGGGAATAGGTCACGAGCACGTCATCCGGCCGTGTGGACCAGAGCATGTCGGAGATGGAAACAACGTGCTGCCCCAACAAAGGACCCTCCTCGGCATTTCGTATACTATCTGGTCAGGGGCCTTGCTTGTCAAGGCCGTTATACCGGAAGCGCGGTTCTGGAAGGCCGCGCGCATACGATTATACAGTGTGGCCCGGTGCGCGGCACGCAACCGAAAAAGCATGCCCACCCCTCTAAAGTTTCGAGAAGCGAATCCGATAAAGTCAGGGAACGCGGCAGTATGCGCTGCAACTTCGTCAAAGGGGATGGACATGCTCGACTACTATCTTTTCAAGCAGGTGCACGACCTCTATGAGCAGGGGCGTACCGAAAACGCCAGGCTCATTCTCAAGGAGTTGCAGGCAAAATTTATCGAGACCTGTGACGAGAACGCCCTGCTCAAATCCCAGGTGCAGGAATACGAGGATATCCTCTACCTGGCGAAAAATCTGGAATACGACGGCTTCAGCTACTGGCTGAAGACTGGGAATATCAAGCAGGGCCCATTTTGCCAGCAATGTTTCGACAAGGACGGACTGCTCATCCGCCTGCACGAGCACGAAGAAGGCTGGAAGTGCCTCACCTGCGGCGCGTCTTTCGAGCGTCACAAAGGCGACGTGGAAGATGCGGCGACACCCCTTGTCAGGGAACGCGCGCATACTGGGAAGGTCATCCAACTCTACAAATAGACCCGGATCACACCGCGGTATCGCCCCTCCCACCACATCGTGAGCGCCGGGCAAGGCGCATCCATGACTCCGCGCGGGCTGTTGGAAAAGCAGCATGTCTGGGCCATACGGCGCGACAACGCGTCCGTAGCCTGTCCCGTGGCCTGAATTGCGTGGGGAATGGATGCATCCGCGCCAGGGTCGCCCTGCTGAAAAACAAAACGGATCATGGCAGGATGCGGCCAGGCATCAGTCTTTTTCAACGTCCCGCATACTAAAGATAATTCCAAATCGTCCGATCTCCCTGGTGCACGCAACCAACAACAACAGGGTGAGAACAATGTCCGGACAGAGCCAGTTACTCGCGGCGACCGCGCAGAGCAGCCGTATTCTGCTGCTGGGGCGGGACAAGGCCAACATCAGGACCGACCACAAATGCCTGCGCAACATCCTCAGGGACGTGCCGCATGAAATGGTCACCCTGCATACGGGGCGCGACGCCCTGCGCCATGCCTTGAATAACCGCATCGATCTAGTGCTCTGCGATGATGCCTTGCTCGACATGCCTGGAGCCGAGGCCATCCAGCTGCTGCGACTGCATCCGGACTTGCAGGCCACGCCCATGCTGCTGTTTTCCTGTGACAATCGGCGGGCCATGGTGCTGCGGGCCCTGGCCTCGGGCTGCTCGGCCTATGTGCTCAGGCCCTACTCCCTGGACTGTTTCAGGGAAAAGATCGAACAGGCCCTGGCCGGTGGATTGCAAGGAGTAACCCGGACCGAGGCGCGCCATTCGTCGCTGCATGCCGTGCAGGAAGAACTCGCCAGGCTGGAAGAGGCGAACGAGCGGTTGGTGGATCCCGTGGAAGAGGCCTTGCAAGAGGGTGTCAAGGCGCTGAAGGCAAGGGAACATCTCAGGGCGCAGAACCTCTTCCAGAGCGCCCTGGAACTTGCCCCTCACCGGGCAGAGGCGCACCACGGCCTGGCGCGCTGCTGGATCATGGCCGGGCATCCGGCCCTGGCCAAGGAACACTTCCGTCTTGCCATCAGGAAGTTCACGGAACAGGGGCGTTTTGCCAAGGCCAAGATCGTGTTCGAGGAATTGCGGCGACGCGATCCAGAGGCCGAGGATCCCATCCGCGGTTCATTGATCAGTAATCTCAAGAACAACGACCTGGACGCCACGGCCGAGTTGCTGGCCGACCTGCACAGGGGGGTGGAGCTGAGCCCCGAAACCCTGGCCCAGGTGGCGAGGGTCTGCTATTTCACCAGCAGCCCCATGGACACGGCCAGGGAGCTGTGCGCCAAGTTGGAGGCCGCCGGCGCCGCCTCCACGGCGAAAATCCTGCGCGGCAGGCTGCTGGATGAGGGCTCCCGGATGCAGACAGTCGTGGGCGGACATGTTCGCCAGGCTGGGGTAGGGGAGCAGACAGCAGGGAACCCCAAGCCCCTTTCCAACCTTCGCGCCATCCTGGCAGTGGCCAAGTACACCATTCAGGCCTACCGGCGCAATTCCGTTCCGGAACGGGCCTGAGCAGGGCCGGACACCAGCACGTACGTGCCTCCCCTGGTCAGGGCGTCGAGCCTGGGATCCAAGGGAAACAGGTTTCCGGCCGGATTGGGCGAGTGCTGGGATACCATGTGCAGCCCCTGCCGCCTGAGTCTGCGGACTTCGCGCAGATGTTCCCCGCCGATGGGGTCGAAGTCCTGGGCCAGGCAGCTCTCGAACCTGGTCACTGCCTGGATGGACAGCGTCAGGCTGAGGTCCAGCATGCGCATGAGGTAGTTGTAGTTGTCCTGCGGATCGGCAACGAGCCTTTCCGTCTTTGGTGGCGGTTCCAGGCCGGGCGCCATGCTGGGCGCCAGAGGCAGCATCCGGCGCAGGCTACTCAGGTGCTTGCGCAATTCCCTGCTCCCCGAGACTCTCACGCTGTTGATGAACAGCCGTTTCTTGAATTGGAATGGCCAGCGCTTGCGCTGGGTGGCCATGAGCAGGCAGGAGTCCTGATCCAGATGTGGGTGCAGGAGTATGCCGCGTGCCTGGCGCGCCGACCAGCGCACCCGGCGGTCGGCCTGCATTTCCACGAGCATGTGGCTGAGTTTGCCGCTGCCCGGAGTCAGCCCCAGCATGGTGGGCACGTAATAGTTGTGGGCCACCACGTCCGCGGCCAGGTGACTCACGTAGCCCAGGGCGTGGGCTTGCAAGGGAGGCGAGTCCGCGGCCAGCAGCAGGATGCGCGCGGTGTCCCAGTTGTGGCTGTGGCCGGGCTTGGAGGTGCAGCCCTTGCCCACGAAGATGTCGGCCGAAAGACAGCCGTAGAGGAAGGCATGGGGCTGCGTGGCCAGCACCGATGCCAGGGTCTGGGGAAGGAGATGGGGCACGTGCAGGAGCTGGTTGCCGATGGCCATGTGCACGCCCGGCCCCCAGGCCAGGGCTTGGTCAGGAAATCCGAAAAGCAGAAAAAGCAGGGCCAGAAGCAGCACAAGCATTGGTTTCACCTCACAGGTAGGGGGAAAACAGCCAGCACAGGGAGTCCAACAGGCGCATGCCAAAGGGCCGGCCGTCCACCTCTTCCAGGCTTGTTTCGCGGGAGCGCGCGCGCACGGCGTTGAAATGCTCCTGGAGCCGTTGCACGAATTCCTGATCGTAGACTTCCATGGCGAATTCGAAGTTCAGTCGCAGACTACGCGGGTCCATATTGGTCGAGCCCACCAGGGCGTAATGGTCGTCCACCATGAATAGCTTGCTGTGGGCAAAGGGGCTGGGTTGGTAATAGACCCGTACGCCGTATTGCAGCATTTCCCAAAGCATGTTCCTGGTAGCGCGGTCCATGAATCCGAGGTCGCTGTGCTCCGGAAGCATCACCTCCACCCTAACCCCGCGCAGGGCCGCGTTCTGCAGGGCGCCGATGAGATCCCGAGGTGGGAGAAAGTAGGGGGTCATGATGCGCAGGCACTCCTGGGCCGAGGCGCAGGCCGCCAGCAGGATGGCCGGCAGCTTGTCCAATTCCTCGTTGGGGCCGTCGGCCACTGTACGGCAGATCATCCGGCCGGCCGGTTCCGGATGGCTCAGGGGGGGGGTGATCTCCCGGCCCATGGCGAATCCCCAGCTCCAGAGAAAGACCTCCTCCATTTGGGCCACGATGGGGCCACGCACCGAGAAGTGCAGATCGAGAACGCGCTTGGGATTGTCCGTGACCTCGGCGAGATAGCGGTCGCCGATGTTCATGCCGCCGGTGAACCCCAGGAGGCCGTCCACCACCAGGATCTTATGATGGCAGCGCAGATTCACGGAAAGGGACGGGGGAATAATCCCTGGAGGCAGGAATCGGGCAAAGGGTATTTTGCGTCGCTTGAGCAGCGAACCGATGGTGGGCAGTCCGGTCAGCTCGCCCACCCCGTCCACAAGCACCCGGACGTCAACGCCCCTGTTCATGGCGCGTTCCAGGGCGTCCACGAAGCGTTTGCCCGTGACGTTGTTCTCGAAGATGTACGTCGCCAGCCAGACTCTTTCCCTGGCGTTCTCGATGGCCTGGAGCATGGCTGGATAGGCCTGCTCCCCGTTGAACAGTGGGGCGAGGTCGTTGCCTCCCAGCAGGGGGCGGCCCGTGATGGCGAAGGAAGTGCGGGCCAGGAGTCGGTATGGTTCAGGGGCGTCGGCCAGCAGGGCGTCGGGGGAGGGCTCCCTGCCGAGGGTGAAGGGCGCGCGCTTGGAGAGTTGCGAGCCCTTTGTGCGCACCCTGTTCACACCGAACAGCACGTAGAGGCCGGGGCCGGCCAGGGGAAAGATCAGGGTAACGGCGATCCACCCCCAGGCGGCCCGCGGGTCACGCTTGTAGAACAGGGCGTGCCCGGCCGTCAGCGTGGCCGTGAGCAGGGTGAGGCCTGCGAGAATCCAGTGGAGGACGTACATCGGATCAAGGCATGGGGGAGTGCCCCCTTAATGTTAGAACTTCTTGAGCGCGTTGTCCACGCCACGTTTGAATTCCTCGAAGGCCTTTTCAAATCCGCCGCGCACTTCTTCCCAGGCGTCGGCGCCGCTCATGCGCAAGAGCTTGAGCTTATACTTGGCTTCTTCGTACTTCGCGGTCAAGGCGTCGAAATCCGGAGCCACACGCTCCCAGAAGTCCCTGCCTTTTTTCTCCGCCTCGGCCTTTTTCGCCACCACCTTCTCCTGCCACGAGCGCAACTGTTCTTCCATGCTCACGCCGAATCGTTCCTTGTCGTGCATTGCCGGCTCCTTATGGTTTCAGGGCAAGAGGTCGTCGTGTTTATGTCAGCTCCCGGCTGCGCGGGGTTCGGCCGCGCGATGCCGGCCCGCTTTCGTGCAAGGCAACATGGTATGATAATAATGCATCCTCCGCCACTGACAAGATGTTTTGGTCTTGGACCAGCGGCTCGGTCTCGGGCGCATTGACTTGCCCGGGGACTGATTTAAGAAGGAGTATATATGGGCGGTGCCAAGAGCATATGTCCCTGAAACGCGCGCCCAGCATTTCAGGGGCGAGACATTGGGAAAACGTGGTTTTCTCCAATGCGCCCTTCCGCTTCGCCTCAGCCGCGCACCAGGGGGGGATCCTGATGATTGTCATGGAATACAAGACCGAGAATTCCCCGGGCTTCGGGAAGTACTGGTCAGTGTTCACTCCTCGGGACAGGGGCGAGGACGCCTTGCCCGAAGCGTTGCGGCGTGAGCTGGGTCGGCTCTATCCCGAGCTTGAGCTGGATCTGGCGAGCGACGACCTGCTCGGCGAGGAAGAAAGGCGCGACATTCTCCGGTCCGTGGAGGAGAAGGGCTACTGTGTCAAGGAGATCTCCTTGAAGATGGGGGGAACGCCTTGGGGTTCCTGCGACGATGTGGAGCTGGAGATCTGATGCCGACACCCTGACGTTTCAGCTGAAATGCAGCTCGCAGATGTCCGGCAGTTCGCGGTAGCACTCCGCATAATCCAGGCCGTATCCCACCAGGAATCCCTTGCGGATCTGAAACCCTGAGAACTCGACGGTCACCGCGTGTTCCCTGCGTTCGCTCTTGTCCACCAGGGCGCAGATGGCCAGTGCCGAAGGGTTGCGGGACTCCAGGGCCTCGCGCATCACCTTGAGTGAGAGGCCGGTGTCCACGATATCTTCCACCAGCAGAACGCGTTTGTCTTTCACGTCCAGATCCAGGTCCATGTACAGCCGCACCTGACCGGAGCTGCGGTCCTGTTTGCCGTAGCTGGCGGCGCGCAGGAAGCCCATGGACACGGGGTGCGAGAGTTGGCGCACCAGGTCAGCGAAAAAGATGAACGCGCCCTTGAGCACGCAAATGGCCAGCAGGGGTTCTCCCTGTCGCCACACTTCGATTTCCTGGGCCAGCGTACGCACCCGTGCTGCAATGCGTGCGGAATCGATGACCAGTTTGAGCTGCTCACTGGGGGTGCGCATGCCACAACTCCTTGTGCGTGGGAATCCGCTGCGATGATGATCCGCGCTCTTCTTGCAACAGATTAGCACGATTTCCCCTGTCTTGTGAATGGGCGGGAAACGATCTTTGCGGGCTGGTTCCGCAACGGAATCGGTGGTCAATCGCCGGCGATTCCGGTACAGCTGAGCCGAAAGCATGAACGCGAAAAGGAATCGTTTGGAGGGGTGCCATGTCGCAGGAGAATCATACCGTCGCCTACGCGGCGAGCGGCATACCCGAGCAGCTTCCGGCCGTGCCCAAGGTGGAACTGCTCCCGCATGCGGCGTCGTCGGAGCGGCTCAATGTCGTGTTGCCCAATTACTTCAAGAATTACGCCTTCGGCGGTATCGCCTCGGCCATGGAGCTGGCCAGGGAAATCAGCAGGCACTACGAAGCCGTGCGTTTTCTCAGTCTCTCGCCCCTCGGGGGGGCGGCGGAGATGTTCGACTTCACCGACTACGTCGTAAGCGGCGCGAAAAAGAACCTCGGCGTGGAGACGCTCCACGGCAGAGAAATCCTGCACTGCCATGATCGGGAGATATTTCTTTGCACGTACTGGAAAACGGTCCTGATCTGGGATGCCTATACCCAGGCCCTCCAGAACCAAGGATTCCAGCCCAACCCCTTCTACTACTTCATCCAGGATTACGAGCCCGGTTTCTATGCCTTCGGTACCAAGCACGCCCTCTGCCTGTGCACTTACGCCCACGGAGAGCACACCCACGCGTTGTTCAACGCGGCCGAACTCGCCCGGCATTTCAAACAGCAGGGGCTTCATTTCGCCCGCGAGTACACCTTGCTGCCCTCCCTCAATCCGGTGATCGCGGCACGATTGCGTGCCCTGAACTACATGCTGCCGCTCAAGCCGGTGGACAAGGTCACCATGGTGATCTACGGCCGCCCCCAGAGCCGCCGCAACTGTTTCAACTCCCTGATGGCCGGGCTGTACCGCTGTTTCCAGAAACTGAGCGAGGAGCAGCGCCAAGGGGTTGAAATCGTCAGCGCCGGGCTGGAACACCCGGATATCGAGCTGTGCCCCGGCGTGGTGGTTCGCAGCGTGGGCAAACTGGACCTGGAGAGCTATGTAGCGCTGCTGGAGCGCGCCCACCTGGGTGTGTCGCTGATGGCCTCGCCGCATCCCTCCTATCCGCCGTTGGAGATGGCGGTCATGGGCTTGGCCGTGATCACCAACCGCTTCGGAAGCAAGGATCTCTCCCTGAATCATCCGGGCATCCGTTCCATTGACGCGCCTTGCCCCCGCGCCCTGGCGGAGGAGCTGGTCCGGACCCTGAACGACGTGCGTCAGGGAGTCTGCGGTCGAGGAGGCGAGCCCGCGCGCCTGCCGTCGAACATGAGCCCGCGGGCCTGGGCGGACAACCTGCGCCGTTTGAACATCCAGCGCCTCGCTGCGGCGGAGTGAGGGGCTTGTTCCTTGTTGTCCGGAAAAAAAGATGACGAAATGACGTGAAACCAACGGCGCGGCGGCATTCCCGACGCGCGCCCCCGTGGTGTGCGGAGGCGCGGTGCGGGTTCTGGGGTCAGGCCTGGAGCTGTCCCCGGTTTTCCAGATGATGGCGATGCTGTCCGCAAAGCCAGACAATCCTGCGTTTCTCGCGGTCATAGTGCGGAAAGACCCGTTCGGTCTGGCCGCAGATTTCACAGATCCTGACCGATGCCTCCTCTACGGGCAGCAGGTTCTGGCGTTTCATGGTCTCGATGAACGAGAGCATGGCCGGGAGTTTGGGATGACCGCCCACCCGCTCCATGTCGCGCCTGTTCACCCGACCGCGCCGGGTGATGCGAACGGACAGGGAGCGCCGCTTGGCGACCGTCCGGTTCAGTTTGTTCATGATCACCTGCCTGGGTTCGTCCCAGTCGCAGATGACGCGCATGCGTTCGGTGTCGAGATGCAGATTCATGGGTGCCCCTTTTATGAACAACGTAGCGTCATTCTCCTTTGATGATTCCCGCGGTCTGTCTGGCGATTTCAAGCTCCTCGTCGGTGGGGATGACGAAGATCCTGACCGCGCCGGCGGCTGCGCCGATTTCACGGGCAACGCCGCGATGCAGAGCGCTGTTCTTGTCTTGGTCCAGCACGATGCCCAGTTTCTCCAGGCTAATGCAAACACCATGCCGGACTATGGGGTCGTTCTCGCCGATGCCGGCGGTGAAGACCATGGCGTCCACCCGGCCGAGCACGGCGAAGTACGCCCCAACATACATCTTGTACCGATATACGGTCATGTCCAGTGCCAATTGCGCTTTTTTGTCACCCTTCTCGATCAGGGCGTGCACGTCGCGCATGTCGCTGGCACCGCATATCCCCTTGAGACCGCTCTCTTTCGTCAGCAGGGTGTCGATCTCTTTCAGGCTCATATTCTTGCGGTTTTCCAAAAATGTAACGATGGCCGGGTCGATGTCCCCGCTGCGAGTGCCCATGATCACCCCCCCAAGCGGGGTCATGCCCATGGACGTGTCCACGCTCTTGCCGTTCTCGATGGCCGTGATGGAGGCGCCGTTGCCGATGTGCAGGGTGATCAGGTTGCACTGGTGCAGGGGTTTCCCCAACAGTTTGGCTGCCTCCTGGGCCACGTGGCGGTGGGACGTACCGTGGAAGCCGTAGCGCCGGATGCCCAGTTCCTCGTAGAGCGCGTAGGGAATACCGTAATGGAAGGCCTTGGGCGGGATGGTCTGGTGGAAGGCTGTATCGAACACCGCCACCTGCGGCACGCCGGGAAACAGTGCCAGAGCCGTATCGATGCCCAGCAGGCCGCTTGGGTTGTGCAGGGGCGCCAAGGGGATATTGGCGCGGATGCCTTCGATGACAAATTTGTCGATCCGTACTGGCTCACGGAAGCGCTCTCCGCCATGAACCACGCGATGCCCGATGGCGTGGATGGCCTCCGCATCCCGAATCACCCCCACGTCGGGATCGGTGAGCAGTTTCACGGCCAGGCGCAAGGCCTGGGCATGGTCATCGGTCTGGACCGGGCGTTCGACGCGCAGCTCCTCCGATGTCCCTGGTCGGCGACTGTGCCGCACCGAGGGGTTTTGCATGCCGATGCGCTCCACCTGCCCCGCCGCGAGCACGGATTCGTCCCGCATCTGGATGAGCTGGTACTTGAGGGATGAACTGCCGGAATTGAGCACGAGGATGTTCATGCGTCCGGTCCTTTTCCGCTTGCCGCCCCGGCCGCCTGTTTCAGGGCCTGGGCCTGGATGGCGGTGATGGCCACGGTGTTCACGATGTCCGGCACGGTGCAGCCCCGGCTGAGATCGTTGACCGGTTTGTTCAGGCCCTGCAGCACGGGACCGATGGCCACGGCGCCGGCGGCGCGCTGCACGGCCTTGTAGGTGTTGTTACCGGTGTTCAGGTCCGGGAAGATGAACACCGTGGCCCGGCCGGCCACCCGGGAATGGGGCATCTTGGTGGCGGCCACCTCCGGGTCGATGGCGGCGTCGTACTGCAAGGGTCCCTCCAGGGGGAGGTCCGGCTCTCGCTCCTGGGCGATGCGCGTGGCCTTCACCACCTTGTCCACGTCCTCGCCCTTGCCGGAACTTCCGGTGGAGTAAGAGAGCATGGCCACCCGCGGTTCGATGCCGAAGACCCTGGCCGTGTGCGCGGAACTCAGGGCGATCTCCGCCAGTTGGGCCGCGTCGGGGTTGGGGTTGACGGCACAGTCGCCGAAGACCAACACCCGGTCCTTGAGGCACATCAGGAACACGCTGGAGACCACGGAGAAGCCAGGCCTGGTCTTGATGAATTCAAAAGCGGGGCGGATGGTCTGCCCGGTGGTGGTGATGGAACCCGAGACCATGCCGTCGGCGTGCCCCTTGTGGACCATCATGGTGCTGAAATAGGTGGGATCAAGCATGCGGTCGCGCGCGTCTTCCAGACGAATGCCCTTGTGCTTCCTGAGTTCCAGGTAGGTCTGCACGTAATCCTCGAACATGGGACTCTGTGCCGGATTCAGGAGCTGGATGTCGTTGTGCAGCGGCACACCCAGTGCCGAGGCCCTGGCGCGCAGTTCGACTGGATCGCCCAGGATGGTGAAGCGTCCCACGCCGCGACGCACCAGGATGTCCGCGGCCTGGAGGATGCGGTCGCTCTGCCCCTCGGGCAGGACGATGTGCTGTTTGTCAGCGGCGGCGCGTTCCACCAGCGCGAACTCGAACATCTTGGGCGTGACGCGTGTGGACACGGCGGTGACCACGCGCTGCCTGAGTTCCTCGGTGTTCACGTTGGTTTCGAACAGGCCCTGCGCCGTGGCGATCTTGCGTACGTCCTCGGGAAAGATGCGGCCGTGCAGTTCCATGAGCCGACGCGCGGTCTTGAAGGTGTTTTCCTTGACCGAGAGCACGGCCAGGGGCACGTCGCTCCAGCCTTCGATGAGCCGGTGCACGCTTGGAGATGGCAGGAGCCCGCCGGTGAGCAGGATGCCGGAGATGTCTGGATAGGCCGGGGAAAGACGGCTGGCCAGACTGCTGAGGATGATGTCCGAGCGGTCGCCGGGGGTGATGACCAGGCTGCCTTTCTGGAGGTACTCCAGGAAGTTGGCTATGTGCATGGCCGCCACCACATAGTCCTCCACCTGGGCCTCCAGACGGCCCTGGCCGTAGAGCACCTGGGCGTTCATCCACTTGCGAACGTCGTTGACGGTGGGATTGCCCAGGCTCTCCTCCTCGGGGATCAGATAGATAAGCAAGGGACGGGAGCAATGCACGCGGCAGACCAGCGAGCTTTTGACATTTTCGGCCTCGGCCGCGCTGCCCGTGAAACGGTTGACGATCACGGCCACGAGTTCCACTCCCTTTTCACCGAGGGTGTCGATGGTCATCTGGGTGGAGGAGAGCAGCTCACCGTTGGGCTTGGAGTTGCCATTTACCACCAGCAGCATGGGCGTGCCGAGATTGGAGGCGATGTCGGCGTTGAGTTCGAACTCGAAGGCGGCGTCCTTGCCCAGGAAATCGGTTCCCTGGCAGAACACGAAGTCGTATTCTTCCTGCAATTGTTTGAACTTTTGGAGAACGTTTTCGAGCAGGATGGCGTGCCGGCCGCTGTTGATCAGCTCACGCGCCTCCCCCAGGGTGTAGGTGTAGGTGCGCTCGTAGGGGATGTCGAGCTTGAATTCTTGCAGCAGGAGATCGATGTCGTGGTCACGGGAGTCGCCTTCATGGTCGTTGATGATGGGGCGGAAAACGGCCACGTGCTGCACCCCTGCCAGGAGCATGCGCATGACGCAGAGGGCGATGGCCGACTTGCCGCTTTTGGGTTCGGTGGAGGTGAGATAGAGGCTCTTGGACACGACGCGGGCTCCGTAGGTTATGGTTTGGCCGAGAAAAGGATAATCCAAGGAAGCATCCTACCAGAGAAAAACGGAGAAAGAAACCGGAGCGTGTTTCCTTGTGGAAAAAAGTTGAAGGTCTAGACCCTGAGGTCGAACAGTGGGTTGGGCCGTGCGGTCAGTACGGGAAACAACCACGGGAAACAACAGGGCTGCAGAGGGAGGGTGAAACCGCGCCCCCGGAATCTCTCTAGGATTCCAGGGGGCGTCGGCGGGTTCAGTTGATGTCTTTGTAGGCGTTGAGCAGGTGGAAGCAGGTCAGCAGCTGTGTGATGGCCAGGGGGTAGCTGGTCCTCTCGACGTCGCCGTCCATGTATTTTCCCACGCCCTGGGTGGGCAGGGGCTCCACTCCCGGGAGGTGATCCATGATGATGTCCATGAGCGTCTCGGCCGTGACCGGCCTGATCTTGCCCGTGATGTGCAGGATGTCCACGGGCATGCCGCCGTCGCGCCCCAATGAGATGGACAGGCATTGCTCCTTGACGTCGGGGCGCTGGTCGATGAATTCCGAGAAGTCGGGGTGTCGGATGGTGGGGCGCAGGATCAGCTTGGTGTTCAGTCCGGTACCCGTCTCCCCGGCCATCTCCTCGGGCCGGTAGAAGCTGCACACGATGTCGGCGTATTGTCTTTGGGGGCGGATGTACTTGCCCGAGACCTCCTTGCGTTTCTCCAGGGACTCGATGACCTGCTCCCTGGTGTAGCCGCGCTTGGACATGTCGCGTTTGAGTTTCCAATCGATGCGCAGTTCTTCCTCGGGGTCGAGATAGATCTTGACGTCGAAGGCGTCGCGCATGCGTTTGGAGTAGAAGCCCAAGAGGCCCTCGATGATCACGAAGTCCTTGGGCGCGGTGTACACCGGCGGATCGAAATCGCCGGTGGAATGGTTGTAGACGGGTTTGAGGATGGCCTCGCCTCGTCGGAGTTGATAGAAGTTGTTCTGCATGATGTCGATGTGGTTGCAGTCAGGGTGCAGGGCAGAGATGTTCAACTCCTTGCGCTGGACTCTGTTGTATTTGTGATAATCGTCGGAGCAGATGTTCGTGACACGATCCGGGCCGAGTATCTGTTCTATTCCCTTGGATATGGTGGTCTTCCCTGTACCGCTGTCGCCGACGATACCGAGGAGCACTGGTCGCTTGCGGGGCATGTTCACCTCCCTCGCAGTGTTTTCTTGGTGTTTTCTGGCTGTGTACTAGTCATATTGTATCGAGCTGAAATGCATGAGCTTGGCGAACGCGTGTTGCGAGCGGATGTGGCGAACGGTGCCGGTCTTGCCGCGCATGACCACGGAGTGGGTGATGGCCCCCGCGCCCGTGAACTCCACGCCCCGCAGGAAGGTGCCACCGGAGATGCCGGTGGCGGCGAAGAACACGTCCTCGCTGCTGACCAAATCCTCGGTGGTGAGCACGCGCTCCAGGTTGTAGCCGGCCTTTTCCAGGTTACTGCGTTCCTCGTCGGATTGGGGGTCGAGAACGCCCTGCATTTCGCCCCCAAGGGCGCGGATGGCGCAGGCAGCAAGCACACCTTCCGGGGTGCCGCCGGTACCGATCATCACGTCCACCTCGCTCTCGGGCATCACGGCCATGAGCGCGCCGGCCACGTCACCGTCAGTGTGCAGTTGGATGCGCGCGCCGGCTTGGCGGATTTCCTCCACCAGTTCCTTGTGCCTGGGCTTGTCCAGGACAAAGACCACCAGGTCGTCCACATCCTTGCCCAGGGCCTGGGCCACCCGCTTGAGGTTGTGGGACACCGGCGCCTTGATGTCCACGCGGTACTTGGCCTCCGCGGGCACCACGAGCTTTTTCATGTAGAAGGCCGGTCCAGGGTTGAACATTGCGTCTCGCGGCGCCATGGCCACCACCGCGATGGCGTTGGGTCGCCCCAGGGCCAAAAGGTTGGTGCCCTCCACGGGGTCCACGGCCACGTCGAGTTCCGGGCCGTTGCCAGTGCCCAGGCGCTCTCCGTTGTAAAGCATGGGCGCGTTGTCCTTCTCGCCTTCGCCGATGACCACCGTGCCATCGATGTCTAGGATGTTGAAGCTGATGCGCATGGCGTCCACAGCCGCGGCGTCGCCTTTCTTGCGCTCACCCTTGCCCAGCCAGCGTGAGGAGGCCAGGGCCGCGGCTTCGGTGACGCGTACCAGATCCAGGGCGAGATTTCTGTCAGGGGCTTTCTTGCTCATACTGCCTCCAGTGGCGTTGATTCCTGATGTGCCGCACTCCATGCCGGGGTGCGGTCGGTCAATGCGCGGCGGGTTTAACCGTGGCCATGCGCAGGATGCGGATCAGCTCGCCGAGGTCCTGGTAGGCGTCCTGCCGGGGTTGTTCGGGCTCCACAACGCCCCTGGGCGGCTGATAGCAGGAGGGGCGGGGCCGGGTGTGTCGCAACTGCCTGGACTGGGAAAACATGAGACGCTCCTTTGGCCTGAGGTACTTGGGGTGCATTGCCTATGCTTCCCTGGAGATATCAATTTGCGTGCCAGTGTCGTACGCCTGCCCTGGTCAATAATACTTTGCGTAATCAAGGCATTGTGCTAGGTTCCAAACATGTGTTTGAAAAGATGTGCCGGCCGCGGCACAAGCGTTCGGCCGGTGCTGCCCACCATGTGCCAGGCTTGGCACAGCAATGCTTCAACCATGGAAAGGAGTGCCCAATGAGCAAGGAAGATCGCAAGAAAAACGTCGTCGAGGTACTGAACAAGGCCAGAGCCCTGGAGCTTCAGGCCATTCACCAGTACATGAACCAGCATTACAAGCTCGACGACCAGGACTACGGCGAGCTGGCCGCGAACATGAAACTCGTCGCCATCGACGAAATGCGCCATGCCGAGATGCTGGCCGAGCGCATCAAGGAACTGGGAGGGGAGCCCACCACGGAAAAGGCCGAACCCGTGGTGAAAAACCAGGACATCAAGGTGATCTTCGGCTTCGATGCCGGCCAGGAAGAGGACGCCATCGACGCCTACAACCAGTTCTTGCTGGTCTGTCGTGAAAACGGCGACAGCATCAGTATGAAGCTCTTCGAGCAGCTCATCGACGACGAGCAGGCGCACCTCAGCTACTTCGAGAACGTGCAGAGCCACATCGACGAGTTGGGTGCGGCCTATCTCTCGCGCATCGCCGGGACTCCATCCAGCACCGGCCTGCTGCCGCAGGGTTTTGTGCTGCGCAAGTAACGCCACACGGTGCCGCGGGTGGGAGCTGTCCCGCCTTCGGCACCGCCCCCTTGAGAAAGTCTTCACATGTCCTTGAAGAGGGTGTAGAAGCATGCCCTATGTCCCCGGGTCCGGAATCCATATCCAGGCAACCGCTCCTGCATTACGGCTGGGTCATCGTGGCCGCCGGTGTGCTGGTCATGTTTTCCTGTCTGGGACTGGCGCGGTTTTCCTTCGGTGTGTTGCTGCCCCCCATGGCCGAGGCTCTGGGTCTGAGCTACACCCGGCGCGGCGCTCTGGGCACGGGGTATTTCGTGGGCTACCTGGTCATGGTCGCCCTGGCACCCACCATGGTCAAGCGCCTGGGCCTGCGCACCTCCATCTGGCTGGGGCTCGCGGCCATCGCCCTGAGCATGGGGCTCTTGGCTGCCTCGGGAGCCTATCTCCCGGCCCTGCTCTTCTACACCGTCACGGGCATGGGCTCGGGCGCCGCGAATATCGCCATGATGGCCCTGGTGGCCAACTGGTTCGCGCCGTCCCTGCGGGGTACGGCCACGGGCCTGGTCATCGGCGGCAACGGCCTGGGCATCATCGTCTCGGGCATGCTCGTGCCCTGGATCGTGCTCACCGCCGGTGCCGAGGGCTGGCGGCTGGGCTGGGGGGCTTTGGCCCTGATCTCGGCCCTGGTCTGCCTGTTGGCCATGCTCCTGCTGCGAGACAGCCCGTCGCAGATGGGGTTGCGGATGGCCGGCGACTTCGGTCGGCGGCCTGTGCCTCCGGAGAGCTTCTCCCTGTCCCCGGCGCAACAGCGGCTGCTTGTGCATCTGGGGGTGACCTATTTCTGTTTCGGCATCACCTACATCATCTATGGCACCTTTTTCGTGACCTCGCTCATCGACGAGCACGGATTCAGCGACGAGCTGGCTGGAAGATTCTGGGCCTGGGTGGGTTTTTTCAGCCTGTTTTCCGGGCCGCTCTTCGGCCGCATCTCGGACTTGTTCAGCCGACGGGCAGGGCTGATGGCCGCATTCGCCGTTCAAACCACGGCCTACGTGCTGGCCAGCCTGCACATGGGGACCACGCCGCTGTACCTTTCCGTGGTGTTGTACGGCCTGGCGGCCTGGGCCATCCCCACCGTGATGTCCGCCACCATAGCCGACCGCCTTGGGCCGGTGCACACGGCCATGGGCTTTTCCTTCATCACCTTTTTCTTCGCCGTGGGGCAGGTGGTCGGGCCCTTCGCCGCCGGGATCCTGGCGGATGTTTCCGGAGGCTTCTCGGTCAGTTACGGCGTTTCCGCCTGTCTGACCTTGCTGGGCATGGTTCTGGCTCTGCTGCTGCCCCGCCCCGGCGCCCCCCTGGCTTGATGCACCCGCCGCTCCCCGTGCCCACACCCTTGCCGATCCGGACTCTTCCGGGCATACTCACGTACACAATGCCAGCCATCACGCTTCTCCTGTTCGCCATGCTTCTGCCCCTTTGCTGGGACTCTCCCCTGCATGCCGGCGAGCCTCCCGCCGGGGAGCCTGCCGTAACCGCCGTGGAGGGCTTCGCGGCTCGGCTCGGCCCTGTGCCCGAGAGCGTCCGCGCGAGCATGAACCCTGCCACCTGGCGCGAGGGCTGCCCCTTGCCCGTGGAAAAGCTGGCCTACGTGGAACTGCGGCACTGGGGCTTTGACGGCGCCGTGCATCAGGGCGCGCTCATCGTGCATCAGGACGTGGCCCTGGAGATCATCGATATCTTCGCCGCGCTCTTCGAGGCCCGCTTCCCCCTGGAGAGCGTGCGGATCATCGAGGAGTTCGGCGGTAACGACATGGCCTCCATGCGCGCCAACAATACCTCGGCCTTCAACTGCCGAAAAATCAGCGGTACCAATACGCTTTCCATGCACAGCTGGGGCCTGGCCATCGACATCAACCCGCTGCTCAACCCCTACGTGCGGGGGGTGCATGTCTCCCCGCCCGAGGGCAAACCACACGCCAACGCCGAAACCAGGGACAAGCATCCCCAGCCGGGCTATGTCCTGGAAGGGGAGCTTTGCCACCAGGCCTTTGTCGGCCGCGGCTGGGAGTGGGGGGGTGCCTGGACGGACAGAAAGGACTACCAGCACTTCGAAAAACACCTGTTCAACGCCAACTGAAGCGCGAGGCACGGATGAAACTCTACTCCTGGAACGTCAACGGGTATCGCGCCGTACTGCAAAAAGGATTCTGGGACTGGTACTCAGGGAGCGCGGCCGACGTGGTCAACCTGCAGGAGATCAAGGCCCGCCCAGAACAGCTCAAGAAAGAGGACTTTCCGCCACAAGACGTGCACGCCCTCTGGAATCCCGCCACCGTGAAGAAGGGCTATTCCGGCGTGGCCACCTTCAGCACGCGCCCCCCCTTGGCTCATTCCTTCGACCTGCCCGACGATCGTTTTCGGGGTGAGGGCCGCCTGGCCCTGCTCGAGTTCGAGGCCTTCTACCTTTGCAACGTCTATTTCCCCAACGGCCAGATGAGCGAGGAGCGCCTGGCCTACAAGCTCGGCTACTACGACGCCTTCCTGGCCCACGTGGAAGAACTGCGCAAACGCAAGCCCATCGTGGTCTGTGGCGACTTCAACACCGCGCACAAGGAAATCGACATCGCCCGCCCCAAGGAGAACGAGAACACCTCGGGTTTCCTGCCCATCGAGCGCGCCTGGATGGATACTTTCGTGGCCCACGGCTACGTGGACACCTTGCGCATTTTCGAGCCCCAGACAACGGACCTCTACACCTGGTGGTCCTTCCGCGCCAATGCCAGGGTCAGGAACGTGGGCTGGCGCCTGGATTATTTCTTCGTGTCCGAAGAACTCAGGGGCAAGGTCACGCGTGCCTGGATCGAGCCCCAGGTCATGGGTTCGGATCATTGCCCCGTGGGCCTGGAGTTGGACCTCTAACCACAAGGGAGGGGCAAGGCGGCATGCGGGGCCTGACGCTGCACTGCACCCCGGCCAGGGATCTGGCGCCGGGCGAATCCCCAGGCCAGTGGCTCGCCACGGGCCCGGGCCCCTGGTTCACCCTCGCCGGGCTGAATGCGCCTCTTCCGCCGGGCTGGTATCGCCTCTCCATGCGCATGCGCCGGGCTCCAAAGCACGGCCTGGCCCGGCTCAGGCTGTTGCAGGATCCGGAAAATTCAGACAATGCCGTCACGGAACTCTACCTGCCATTTTCCCCGGCCGGACGCCTGGACCATGTGGTCCATCTGCCCGTGGCAGTGTCCGGCCTCGAGCTGCAACCCTTTCTCGGCCTGGGCGCTGTCAACATGCCTGATGCGCGGCTGCGCATCCACTCCCTGCCTTGGGGCTTGCACCTCGTGCCCATGCTTCCGCGCTTGGCCGATGAGGTCTTTTTCGGTCGAGGGTTGCAGGGCTTGCGGCGCTTCGGACCGTTTGCATCGGCTCCGGATATCGCCCTCACGCCTCCGCGAAACGGGCTTGAAGACCTCTACCTCAGGGCGCAACGCCGCATGGCGCGGCCGGCCGTGCCCCTGGAAGAATACGCGGAATGGGCCGCGGAGCGGGAACGGACGCGGACCGCCGGAGCGGTTTCGACCAGTACAAGAGACGTCTGTATTGTTGTGGACGCTCACGCTCCATGCACCGAAGAGGATCTGGCCGACACCCTCGATTCTCTAGGCGCTCCAGACCTCCCGACAGTGCAGCCCACCCCCCTTGCCCGCACGCTGCTGCTCACGGATGAAACAGCGCCTGACAGCACGACCGGCCGCCCTTGGCTGACCCAACTGCGCACGGCGGAGACGAACGCATCCATCCGTTTGCGCCAGGCCCTGGAGCATGCCGACGCCGCTTATCTCTGGCTGCTGCTCCCCGGTGAGAGGGTCCATCCCCAATGGGGGCGCTTTCTCTCCCACGCCTTGGCCGCCTCCCCGGCCTGCGTGTTCGGCGACGAGGACGAGGTGGAAGCATCCGGCCGGCGCTGTAACCCCCTGTTCAAACCGGGCTGGGATCCCTTCCTGGCCCTGGGCTGCAACCTCATGGGGCCGGCCGCGCTTCACACCGTGGAGGCAGTGCGCACCATGCCCCTCGGCGCGACGAGCCCCGAGATCCTGCGGTTGGAGATGGCTCTGGCCGCTGCGGCCGCCGGGCAGCCGGTGCACGTGCCCCAGGTGCTCCTGCACCGCCCCAAGGGGCGCAACGTGGTCGGGCGTCCTCCAGATGCCGAGGCCATACCCCTGCTGGAGCTGTTCGCGCCCCGCATCCTGCCGGGCTGCTCGCTACGGTTGGAGCAGGGTGGTCCCTGCATCCGGGTGCGCCCCCAATTACCCATTTCGCCCCCCAAGGTTTCGGTGATCATCCCCACGCGCGATGGCATACGGAATCTGGGCCCTTGCCTGCGCGGCCTGCTGGAAGACACGGCCTACCCCGACCTGGAGATCATCGTATTGGATAACGGCAGCCGGGATCCGGCGACCCTGGAGCATCTACGCGCCCTGGCCGCACGGGGCGCCATCCGGCTCGTCGCCGCGGACTTCCCCTTCAACTACTCCCGACTGAACAACCTGGGGGCGGAGCAAGCCAGGGGCGAGGTGTTGGTTTTCTGCAACGACGACATCGAGGTGCTGGAGCCGGGCTGGCTCACCGAGATGACTGCTTGGGCCATACAGCGGGGGGTCGGCGCGGTGGGCGCGCTGCTGCTCTACCCCAACGGCCTGATCCAGCACGCCGGCGTGGTGCCGGGCATGCATGGCACGGCAGGGCATGTCTTCCGGCACATTCCGCCGGACAGAGTGCCCTGGCTTCACGTGCTGCACTGCCCCCGCCGGGTGGGCGCGGTCACCGCCGCCTGCCTGGCCGTACAGCGCTCCCTGCACGAGGCGGTGGGGGGGTTTGACGAACGCTTTGCCGTAGCCTACGGCGATGTGGATTACTGCCTGAAGATCGCGGCCCAGGGCCGCACCAACCTGTTCACGCCCCATGCGCTGCTGGTGCATCACGAGTCCATGACCAGGGGGCGCGACGACACGGCTGCCAAGCGCGCCCGCTTCCGGCGTGAGAAACGCCTGCTGCGACGGCTCTGGGCCGAAGAGCTGCAACGGGCCGCGCACCACCCTCCTGCCCTTTCCCTGCTGACCGAAGCGCCCAATCTGCGGCCGGAGTGGTGATTGCCGCGAACGTCTCGGGAGGCACGCACCTGGCCGCGTGGGCCGGGGTGGAACCAAAGGAGCCGCTTCGGCAAGAGCGCGGTCTCGTCGCACTTGGCCCGATGGGCCAGGCTCCATTCAGGGACACTCCTCCGGGGCTTTGTTGCAGAAGACAACGATTCTTCTCATGTGGCATCAGACCATCCGCTCCAGGTGGGTGTACACGTTCATCCGGTTCCGCCGCAGGAAGCCGATGAGGGTGATCCCCAGTTCTTCGGCAAAGCGGATGGCCAGCATGGTGGGCGCGGAGACCCCGGCCAGGAGCTGCACTCCGAGCCTCCCCGCCTTCTGGACCATCTCGAATGACAGCCGCGATGAGACCAGGGCCACGGCTGCCGCGTTTTCGTCATGCGCGTCGAGCACCGCGCCGATGGCCTTGTCCAGGGCATTGTGGCGCCCCACGTCCTCGGCAAAGGCCAGCAACTGCCTTTCGTGGCTGAACATCGCCGCGGAGTGTGTGGAGCCGGCCAGGGGAAAGACGCTCTTGCGGGCCTCGAAAACGTCCTTGAGGGCCAGGATGTCGCGGAAGGTGAAGCTGTCGCGGGCCGCTACCGGCGTGATGTCCGTGAAGATCTCCTCGATGGCCGACTTGCCGCACACACCGCAGCTTGATTTGCTGAGGAATTCGTTGCGCTGGCGGAAGAAGCCGCCCCGTGCCCGGCCGTTGGAGCGCAGGCTGACCAGGACGCGGTTGTGCCCTTGCGCGCCGTTGCAGTGGGCGATGGATACGGCCTCCAGACCGTCGCCGGTGACGCCCTCGGTGAACAGGAAGCCGCGTACCAGGTTCAGGTCGTCGCCGGGCATGCGCATGGTGATGGCGTAAGGGAAGTCGTCGATGACGATTTCGAGGGGTTCTTCCACGGCCACGTCGTCGTCGATGCGCTCCAGTGCCGCGTCCTTGTAGCGCAGCGTGGGGTGTCGTCCCAGGGCGTTGGCGTACATGGCTCAGCCGACCACCGTGACGCTATCACCCTTTTTCACGCTGCCGCCGGCCAGGACCCTGGCGAAAACGCCCTTGGTGGGCATGATGCAGTAGCCCACCTGCTTGTGGATGTTGCATTTGGTGTGGCACTTCTTGCCTATCTGGGTGATTTCCAGCAGGCAGTCCCCCCCTACCTGGAGCTTGGTCCCAATCTCCAGGGTCTCCAGGGGAATGCCCATGGTGGTGAGGTTCTCGGCGAAGTCACCGGGCACGAGGCTGGGCAGGTCGGCCTGCATGGCCGCGATGTGCTCCATGGCCAGCAGGCTCACCTGGCGCTCGGAGCCACCGTGGGCGTCACCATCCAGGCCATGGTCCTTCCTGATCTCGGCGTGCTCCACATCCACTTTCCGTTCATGTTTTCTGGTGCTCAGGCACACGGCCACGACGGTACCCATGGTCTCTCCTTGGCGTAGTGCCGCCGAGGCGGCTGGTTGCGGTGGTCTGATTCGTCACAGCCTAGATATATGACCAAATTGGTATGAAATCAACCAAAAAGAACATGATCGGGTCTGTCGCGCTCATTGCCGTTCGTTGCCGCCTGAAAAACAAGGTCGCGAGGTCAGCATCATGTTGAGATTTTTTCAAGACTCTGCTACGCCCCGGGCAATGGAGGTGCGACCATGGCCGGCAGGCAGATTTCCTTCGGCAGTCAGGACCTGATCCGCTTCGAGCACGCGCTCAAGGACGAGATCGCCGCGTTCATTCCCTTTTCATCCTACAGCCTCTATTTTCCTCAGGAAATGCCTTTGGAGATGCGTGACCCCGACGCGGAGCCGGGCGGAATCGGGGCCCTGGCCATCCATTTGCCCTCGGAACGCAAACTGTTGCTGCCCCTGGTGCGGGAGGGGCGTTTTCTCGGAGTGTTCCAGGCCCGGGGGGTCAGCTTCAAGGCGCCCAAGGCCTTGCTTCCGTTTCTGGCGAGGATGGCGTCCCTGTGTCTGGACAAGCTGGCCCTGTACAAGCGTTCCATCTCCGATCCACTCACCGGACTCGAGGCTCCTGGGCCCTTCGCGGAAGCCCTGGAGCGTGAACTCGACGTGGTGCGCAACTGCGTGCGGCCCGGCGCCGGAGGGTGTGCCGATTTTTCCCTGCCGGTCTATCGCGCGGGTCTGGGTGTCATCTGCATCCAAGTCGATGACCTCGAACGCATCCAGCAGCAGTATGGATTTCTTCTGGCGGACCGTCTCCTGGCCCGAATCGGCGAGAGCGTGGACCGCCTGCGCCCCAAGCAGGTGCACGCGGCCCATTGGAGCGAGGGACGTTTCTTCCTGTTCATGCCCGAGGCCATGACCAATGCCTGTCGTAAACTGGCCGAGGATTTGGCGCACGAGCTGTCGCAGCTCCGCCATACCCACGAGCTTACCGGGGAGCGGGTGCGCGCGGACATTTCCGTGGGGCTGGCCAACTACCCCCAGGATATGGAGGGTGCCCTGTTCGAACGCGCCCTGGCCGAGCAGGCCAGGCAGCTGCTGCGCAAGTCCCTCAAGGGCGCGGCCGTGGCCAGGGAGCAGGGGCCTGGAGCGGTGCTCGCCTATGCCGACATCCTGGAACAAGGAGGACAGGTGCAGGAAGTCCTGCCCGTGAACCGCCTGCTGCTCAGCCTGGGCCGGGACGCCGGCGCCAAGGAAGGGCAGCGCTTTCTAGTCTGGTCGCCGGCAAGGGGCGGGAGCGAGGAGCGCCCCCCATTGTATAAGGGCGAGGTGGCGCTCATGGAGGTGCTGGAGCGGACGGCTTTGGCCGAAATCATGCACCTCGGCGATCCTGCCTGGAGCATCGAGGTCGGCGACCGTCTCACTCTGCTCAAGGAGTCCCTGGGGCCGTCGGCTCGCTCCGACGTTTCCGAGCAGGTCGAGCAGCGGGACACGCTCACGGGACTGCTGCTCTACCGTGACTTTCTTTTGCATTGGACCAGGGCGCGGGAATCCTGCCAGAAGTTCGTCCTCGGACTCCTGCGCCTGGGTGTCAAGGACGAGGACCTGGAACACGCCCGCGCCGAACAGCAGGCCGTGGAGGCAGCTGCCTTGGCCAGGGAGCACTTCGGGCAGGACCTCATAGGGGGGCGCTACAGCCTTGCCAGCCTGCTGCTTTTTCATCCGGACATGGAGGTGGAGCAGGGCATCGGGGGCTACACGGAGTTGGTGCGACGCCTGGGACGTCACGGCATTACCGCCGCGGCCGGCCTGGCCTGTCATCCGTACCTGCATTTCCGCAAGTCCGACGCCCTGGAGAACAGCCGCAAGGCCCTGGAATACGGCCTGCTGTTGCCCGAGCCCCATGTGGGGTGCATCGACACCCTGGCCCTGAACATCAGCGCGGACAAACTCTTCAGCCAGGGCGACCTCTATGCCGCCATGGAGGAGTACAAGCTGGCGCTCCTGGCGGACGAGGACAATACCATGGCCCGCAACTCCCTGGGCATCTGCCTGGCGCGCATCGGCCAACTACCCCAAGCTCGGCGGCACTTCGAAGAGGTGCTGCGGCGCGACAAGAAGGACGTCATGGCGCTCTACAACCTGGGCTTCACCCGCCAACGCATGGGCGAGGCCAAGGAGGCCAGGGAGGCCTACAAGAAGTGCCTGCGCTACGAGCCCAACCATGTCTACGTCCTGATCAGGCTCGGGCAGCTCAGTGAACGCGACAACCGCCTGTCCCAGGCCCGCGGCTACTACGACCGCGCCGCGGCCCTGGAAGCGGGGCGCGGTGTGACGCAGCGCTATCTGGCACGCCTGGCCCTGCGCCAGGACAAGGTGGAAGAGGCCAGGGAGCGGCTGCACCAGGCACTGCTGCACGACCCCAAGGACGCCTTCTCCATGCACCTGCTGGCCAAGCTCTACCTGGACAATGGGGAGGATCCCAGCATCGCGGCCTCCCTGGCCAGGGAAAGCGTGGCCCTGCGGCCGGAGAACAAGGCCTTCTGGCTGTTGCTGGCCCGGGCCTTCGAGGCCCAGGGCAAGCAACGCGAGGCCCAAGAGGCTCTAGCCCGCGCGGGGCAGCGCTAAGCCAACCAGGACACCATTCGGTGCCGGGTGTTGACTGGCTGGGACCGACAGAGTAGTACCATTCTGCCGATCTCTTCGCCCGTGGCTGATAACAAGGCGACGAGACTGGATTCCAACGCTGGTCAGGGGGAAACCCTGGAAGGGCACGAGGCGTGGACTGATTCGAGGTGATCGGGAGGCGCTCCCAGTAGTTCGCCTGTAGTACGGAGACCCCACTCCTTCAAGGACCGAAGCAGCCCTGTGCAGGGCGTCCAGTCGGACATCAGTGAGACATTGTACCGCCGTTGGAATGAGAGATCAGTGTCGGTTGAAGCGGCAGGGCATCCTTCGCGGTCATGGAATTTCCGCAGGGAGTGTTGTGTCGCGGACACGCGAACCCGGAGCATTGTACAACACTATTTGATGAACAAAGAATATGTATGAAAGCTCACTCTTTGAAACGCATTTCGACCTGATTCCCTTCGGGATATATGTGGTGGATGTACTTTCCTTCGAGATTGTCTACATCAACTGCTTTCTCAAAGAGCGCTTCGGGAATGATATTGCAGGGCAGCTGTGCTACGAGAAATTGCAACTCAGGGACCAGCCCTGTCCCCATTGCAAAATCGGTGAACTGCTGACCCCGGATGGCCGACCCAGCAACGAAACCGTCGTCTTCGAGCATTTCAACGAGGAGGACGACTGCTGGCAGCAGTTGCACGAGCGGGCCATGCAATGGCCCGACGGCCGCACGGTCAAGTATTCCATCATCGTGGACATCTCCGAACTCAAGGAGATGCAGAACAGGTTGGCCGAGGCTCATGCAGAGTTGGCGATCAAAAATCGCGCGCTCAAGGCCATGTCCGAGACCGACCCCCTGACCGGCGTCTACAACAGACTCAAGCTCGAAGAGGTATTGTCGCGGGAAATTGAATGGGCCACGCGGTACAACAGGCCGTTTTCGATTGTCCTCATGGATATCGACCACTTCAAACGGGTCAACGACACCTTTGGACACCCGACCGGGAACATGGTCCTCAAGGCGGTGGCTCGGCTCATGGGCGGGCAGATCCGCAAATCCGACGTCTACGGACGCTGGGGCGGGGAGGAGTTCCTGATCGTTGCGCCGGAAACCGAACTTCACAGAGCCGCGGTGCTGGCGGAAGGCATCCGTCGACGCTTTGCCTCCCATGCATTCGAGGTCGCGGGAGTGGTGACTGTCAGCCTGGGCGTGGCATCCTACCAAGAGGGAGACGGGATGGAGGCCATCATCTCCCGGGTGGACATGGCCCTCTACCGGGCAAAGGAAAGGGGACGCAACCGGGTGGAAGTCATACCCGGGGTCTGATTTTCTCTGGCGCCTCGTGCGAAGTACCGCACCGAGGCTGTGGTTTGGACTTGGTCAGCTATGTGGAAACGCGTCGTGCCGTAGCAAGGGATGGAAAAGAAAGGAGCGGCACCGCTAAATCCCTGGCTAATGGGGGGCAATCCAAAGGAAAAGCGGGCCGCTCGATTTCTGCCAGCGGCATTGCGCTGGGTGGCGTCGTTCTTGTCTGGTTTCCCTTACACCGAGTCCTGAAACTCTGTAAAGTGAAATTTTTTATATAGTGGAATTATATGGTTGCGTGAGGTGCTTTGCTTGTCTCCGTCACGGTGGGGCGGGGTAGTCCAAGGACATGGTCCAGAAAGATGTACATGGAGTCGATATCGGCCTTGCCTAGCATGCGCTCGGTTTCACGACCCTTGTGGAAGATGATGTAGGTTGGAGTTCCCATTACCTTGTAGTCCTTGCGGAACCCGTTGGACTCCAGGGCATCGAGCACGCAGACCTTCAGGGCGGGGCCGAAGGCTTTGGCCACCGTGGCCAGCAGTTCCAGCTGTTCGAAGGGTTCCAGGTCGCAACGCAAGAAGGCGATCATCACCGGCGTGGGGTGGTCGAGGACCTGGGTCTTGAAATCTTCCATCCTGACGACTGGAACCATGTCCGTACCTGCTCCTTTGCATGTGGCACGTCAGAGGTGTCCAGGGGTGCCGTCCTGGTACAGAGACGTCACGGCGTGAGCAGTGACGTCACTCCAACTCCGAACGATACATGATGGTTGCATTGAGAGTGGACAAGGACTCGGGCTGTAAACACAATCCTTTGCTGTCAAGCAAGGAGCATACCAGCGCGGATTGTTGACGTATCAAGGGAGTTTGCAGCTGGGCAAGGAATGTCACACGTGACAACTCTGTAACAGAATCCAGCACGTCGATGTGACAATGCCATGTCACATATTGTATTCGCGGAGTTTGCGGTAGACAGTCTGCCTGCTGACGTTCAATGCACGAGCAGCCTTGGCCTTGTTTCCGCCGGCGGTTTCCAGGGCCTGTTGCAGTTCGTGCATGGTCAGGACGCCATCCCTGGAGTTGCCAATTCCATTGGGGAGACCCTGTCGCAATTCCACCGGCAAGTGCCGCAATTCTATTGTTTCGCCCCGGCAGAGGATGAAGGCGTGCTCGATGGCGTGTTTGAGTTCCCGGATGTTGCCGGGCCAGGGATGTTGCATCAACGCGGTTCTGGCTTCTTCGTTGACGTCGGTGATTCCACGGTTGAACTGCCTGTTGAAGAAGCCCATGAAGTGTTCGATGAGCAGGGGAATGTCCTGACGACGCTCCCGTAAGGGGGGCAGTGAGATTTCCACCACCTTGAGCCTGTAGAAGAGGTCCTCGCGGAATTCGCCCATGGCGACCTTTTCGCGCAGGTTCTGGTTGGTGGCGGCGATGACCCGTACATCAACCTTGATGGTGCGGGTATCGCCCACGGATTCGAACTCCTTTTCCTGCAGGACTCGCAGTAGTTTGAGCTGGATGCGCGAGGAGATGTCACCTACCTCGTCCAGAAAAATGGTGCCGCCGTGTGCCAGGGCGAAGCGACCGGGCTTGTCCTTGATGGCGCCGGTAAATGCCCCCCGCACGTGGCCGAAGAGTTCGCTTTCCAGCAGGTTTTCGGACAGGGCGGAGCAGTTGACCTTGATCAGCGGGTGTGTGGAGCGTGCGCCGGCATGATGCAGCGCCTGTGCCACCAGCTCCTTGCCCGTGCCGCTGGGACCGGTGATGAGCACGGTGGTGTCGGTCTCGCCCAGATCTTCGATGAGTCCGAAAATTTCGCGCATGGGAGGGCTCTTGCCCACCATGCGCTGGTAGCTCCGGCGCTCGGTGAGTTGGCGCTCCAACCCGGCCTGGAGCGAGATGTCGCGCACCACCAACACGGCACCGATAAATTCACCGGCCGCATCCATCAGGGGGGCGCTGTTGAGCACCAGGGTGCGCTCACGGTTGCGGGATTGCGTGTATTCCACGCGATATTCCCGTACGGGTTTGCGGGTGCGCAGCGTCTGCATGACCACGGCTGAGAGCGTGTCGTAGCGGTCTCCAAGCCCTGTCTGGCATTCCTGCTGCTCCAGGGAAGCGGGGGGCAGTCCCAGGATGGTTTCCACGTGCTGGTTGGTCTGCAGGATGCGGCCTTCCTTGTCCACGGTGATGATGGCATCTGGCACGCTGCGGAAAACAGCCTCGAGATGCAGACGCAGACGGTTGCGCTCCGCTTCCAGGGCGCGGTTCTGGTCGTCCAGGGTTTTGTGGCGCAGGGCCGCGTTGGCCATGCGCAGGAAGGCGTCCCTGTTGATGGGCTTGGGCACGTAGTCGAAGGCGCCCAGGCGTACGGCCTCGGCCGCGGTCTTCACGCTGGGCTCGCCGGTGATCATCACCACGGGGCCGGTGAGCTTGCGTTGCTTGCAATGCTTGAGCAACTCCAGGCCGCTTTTGCCGGCCAGGAGGATGTCGGCGAAGATGACGTCGTACGTGTTTTTGGACAGCTGGACCACGGCCTGGTCAAAGCCGGCGGCCTCGGACACCTCGTGGCCATCTCCTTGGAGAAACAACCGTAAGGAATATCTCAGGTTTTCTTCATCGTCCACTACGAGAAAACGGGCCATGGATTCTCCGCGCCACATGCCGGGAAACCAGGAATACCCGCGCCGGCCGCTGGGAAGATATCACACGGCAGGTGCCATGAGGGGCCGTGGCGGGGAGTCCTGGGAGGCTCGGCTCATTCGAACAGGTAGGAATACTTGGAATAAACCTCGTGCGTCTTGGCCACCAGGGTCTCCGCGTCCTCCTTCACCGAGGAGGTGTGCACGAAACCCACGTCATGGGCCAGCAGGTACTTCAGTGTGCCTTCAGTCTCCGAATAGACAATGACAACAGCATAGGCCGAACTCATGTTGGGGCGGCCCGGAAACTCCTCCACGGTGCGCAACATGATCTTGATCTTGCGCTCGTCCTTGGCGGAGAGTTCGAAGAGACCGGATTTCTCGAACAGTTCCTTGAGATGGTAGGCCAGCCTGCCGCCCACGTTGTCGTCGCCCCGCAGCTCCACGGTAACGGGAATCTTGCCGCGCTCCTGCTTCACTTGATCGGGTTTGTCCGGAATGTCGAGCTTGGGCGCGGCCACGGTGGCGTTGGCGTCCTGCTCTGCCTGTGCAGACGTGGGAAGCCAGGCCACAAGCACCATCAGAACCATCAGCAACACCCTGCGCATGGAGCCTCTCCTTGGAAAGATTATCCGCCTCACGGCCAGGACAATATGCGTCCCCGCGTTCTAAATCAAGGGGCGCAATGCGCACATCAGAACACCTCGGCCTCGAACCAGAAGATCTCGGTCTCGGGGTCCTTCCAACAGTTGGGCTCCATGCCCGCCTTGCGGCAGGTGTGCTCGAGGAACCGCTCCCGGTTCCATCCCCACTCCAGCGGGACCTGCGGCAGGAGCAGACCGGAAAACCCACCGCGCCGCACCACCAAGCCGTGGCGTCCCACCTCGATTCTGCCGGAGTCGGGGCAGCGCTGCAAGGGGCTGAGAATGGATATTTCGATATCCAGCTTCTCGAACTCCTCCAAGCAGAGGGGCGGGAAGCGCGGATCCTTGAAGGCTGCGTGCCTGGCCATCTCGGCCACGGTTTCATGCAGGGGGCGTTCGCCGGTCACATTGCCGATGCACCCCCGCAGGTTCTTGCCGATCTTCAGGGTCACAAAGGCGCCCAAGCGCTCGGTGAGCCTACTGGTGGGGGGCGTGGGCAAGGGGGCGTCTTTCCCACCGCGCGCCTTGAATCCCTTCAGGATGCTCAGCTTCACCAACTCGTGCAACCAGCGCTTTTCTTCCTCGGTCAGCGAAAAGCGGAATTCCTTCGCAGCCATGGACCTCTCCCTTTTTGGGATCAGCATAGCCGGGGAAGCGCGATTATGCAAAGGGTTCGGGGCAACGTGCCATCAGAATCCCGGCTCCAGCGGGGGGCTGACCAGGGCGCCCAACGGCTGGGCCGCGAGGGTGGCCGGCTCCCCGACGCCGCGCACGAAGACGTGCCGCCCCTTGACTTCGAGCCGCCCCTGGGCGAGCCATTGCAGGGCCTGGGGGTAGATGCGGTGCTCCAGGGCGAGGATGCGCTCGCCGAGGTCCTGGGCGCCTTCGCCGGCCACCGCGCGCACTGCGGCCTGGATGATCACCGGGCCGTTGTCCATGTGCTCGTCCACGAAGTGCACGGTGCAGCCAGAGATCTTCACGCCGTGGGCGTTGGCGTCGGCCTGGCCGTGGGTACCGGGGAAGCTCGGCAGCAGCGCGGGGTGGATGTTCAGCACCCGGCCGGGAAAGGCGTTGAGGAACACGGGGGTGACCATGCGCATGAACCCGGCCATGACCACGGTGTCTGCACCGGCATCGCGGATGGCCTCGATCATGCGCCTGTCGAAGGAGGCGCGGTCCGGGTAGTCCCTGTGGGCGATGACCAGCTGCGGGATTTGGTGGCGCTGGGCGCGCTCCAGACCGTAGACCCCGTCCTTGTTGGAGATCACCAGCCTGATCCGGGCATCGAGCACGCCGGCCTCGACCTTGTCGATGATGGACTGGAGGTTCGAGCCACTGCCGGAGATGAGCACTGCCAGGGAAAGGGGCATGATGGGTCCTGTTGCTTGGGTTACCGCGCCTGATGGCCGAGTAGACGATGTTCATCCATGGGGGCGCCGGCCTGGAGCCATTTGATCGGTGTTTCGTCGGGGATTGCCGGGCTGATCCAGAGGATGCGGCGGACCAAGGCGCAGGACGCGGCCAGTGTTCTGGCAGGGGCGCGAGCCTTTTTGTCCTGGGAGACAATGCGTTTGTCAGAGGCAAGAGTTGCTTCCAGAAGATGCTTGTCCTTGATCAGTGCATCCCGTTCGGTTTCAGCCGTGGATCGGGAGTTGATCTGTTCTTCAGCCATGGCAGCGTGTCCTTGCTTCTATCCGTGGCCAGGAGTGTCCGCGGACGTCCACTGCGATCAAACACCATTCCAAAAGTTTTGAAAAGGGGGGTGCGGGGGGAGAAAATTTAACAAAATTTTCTCCCCCCGCAAAATCCGTTCCCGCCGTTATTCCTTCCTTCCCAACGCCTCACGCACGGCCTCGGCCAGGGCCGGGATGGTGAAGTCATCCGGTTGGATGTGGGGCGTGAAGCCATGGCTTGCCAGGGTCTCGGCGGTCACCGGACCGATGCAGGCCAGTCGCACGTCCGGCGCGAGCTGGCGCAGGGTGTCGGGCGGCACCAGGGAGAAGAAGTTGTCCACCGTGGAGGAACTGGCAAAGGTGATGCAGTGGATTTCCCCGGCCTCCAGGCGGCGGGTGAAGGCTTCCACCCGGCCCTGGTCCAGCACGGTCTCGTACACCGGCAGCACGTCCACCGTGGCCCCGGCCTTGCGCAGCTCCTCGGGCAGGACCTCGCGGGCCTCGCGGGCGCGGGGGACGAGCACCTTGCAGCCGGCCACGCCGCGCTCCAGCAGGCCTTGCACCACGCTCTCGGCCACATATTTGGGGGGCACGAAGTCGGCCTTGACCCCGCGCTCGGCCAGGGCCTCTGCCGTGGCCGGGCCGATGGCCGCCACCTGGAGCCCGCCCAGGATGCGGGTGTCCAGGCCGATGTCCTCGAGCACGCGCCAGAAGTGCTTGACGCCGTTCACCGAGGTGAACACCAGCCAGTCGTAGGCGCCCAGGCCCAGGATGGCCTTTTCGATGGGTCCGTCGTCCAGCAGCTGTTGGATCTTGATGGTGGGGAACTGCACCACGCAGGCGCCCATGTCTTCCAACTGGCGGGCCAGGCCGCTGGCCTGTTCCCGGGCGCGGGTGACCACCACTCCCTTACCCAGGAGGGGGCGTTTCTCGAAATAGTTCAGGGTGTCGCGCAGGCGGATCACCTGCCCCACGATGATCAGGGAGGGCGGCTTGAAGTCCAGGCGCCGGGCCTCTTCGGCCACGGTGCCCAGGGTGGCGGTGAGGGTGCGCTGCCGGCAGGTGGTGCCCCAGCGCACCAGGGCCGCGGGCGTGTCCTCGGGCAGCCCTGCCTTGATCAGGTTGCCGGCGATCATGGGCAGGTTCTTCACGCCCATGAAGAAGACCAGGGTGCTGGCGCTCTTGGCCAGAGCGTCCCAGTTGTGGGCGCTCTCGTCCTTGGTGGGGTCCTCGTGCCCAGTGATGAAGCTCACGCTGGAGGCGTACTTGCGGTGGGTGAGGGGGATGCCGGCATAGGCCGGAGCGGCCACCGCGCTGGTAACGCCCGGCACCACCTCGAAGGTCAGGCCGGCTTCGAGCAGCTCCTCGGCCTCCTCGGCGCCACGGCCGAAGACGTAGGGATCGCCCCCCTTGAGCCGGGCGATGGTCTTGCCTTCCCTGGCCTTTTCCACCAGCAGGGCGTTGATCTGGTCCTGGGGCAGGGTGTGATCGCCCCCTTTCTTGCCCACGTAGATGATCTCCGCCTCGGGCTTGCAGTAGTCCAGGAAGCTCTCGTTGGCCAGGTAGTCGTAGACCACCACGTCCGCGGTCTCCAGGATCTCCTTGGCCTTGACGGTCAGCAGGCCGGGATCGCCGGGTCCGGCGCCCAGAAGGTATACTTTCATGTTGCCTCCACCGGGGCGCTCAGGGGTAGCGCGGCCGGTCCTTGACGAGTTGATGGAAGGCCTCCAGGCCCTTTTCTCGCATGATCTCGTTGTTCTTGCGCCAGCGTTGGGCCAGGGGCTCGGGAAAACCGTGCCTGTCGCAGGGGAATTCCGCGCACTGGTGGCAGAAGTCCACCCCGCGCTCCCTGGCGCAGGGGGGCACGGCGCACTCCTTGAACAGGCAACCGCCTTCGCGGCAGCCGTGGCAAGTCCCCTGGCTCAGGAACTCCAGCAGCGCGGCAAAGGCCGGATAGTTCGCGAACACGGGATTCATGTGCTGGAACCGTTCGGCATAGGCGCCGAAATTCTCTCCGAGCAGAGTGTGCAAGCGCTCGGCATGCTCCCGGATGGGGCCATTGGCAAAGGCCAGGCAGCCGCCGCAGTGCAGGCCGCAGGGGCCGATGGCCTGGAGGATGTCTGTCTCGCTGTGTGCTTTCATGGCGTGCAGCTCGTGTTTGCTCGTCCAGTTCCAGATAGTCAGGCTCGTTCCAATCGTTTCCGCAGGAAGAAGAGCACCACGCCGGAAAACGGTTTGAGCTGATTGCTCGCGTCGGAGCGTGAATACTGCTCCACGAGCCGCTCCAACTCCCTCTTGTTCCAGCGTTGCACTCTCTCGATACAGGCATCGAGGGTGCCTTTCCTGTTGTTCTTGAACACGCTCCAGTTCAGGTTCAGGACCTCGTTCAACTGTCTGTCAAACTCCATGTCACTGGAGCGGATCGTGCCGTCCTTGCGGTATGCGATGATGCTTTCGACATCGAAGGATGCGGGGTTGTACTTCAAGTCCCTGTCTTTTTTACGGACGTCGCAGGTCGCCTCCTGTCCTGGGTTGCCGTGACAGGCCGCCAGGAGGTTCGAATAGTCGAGTTCCAACCCAGGATTGTGGCGCTGGCATTTCCAGTGCTCCACGCGCATGGTGTCCCTGCTTATCCTGCGCATGCAATAACAACAGATGGCGCCCTGTTCGCGGAGTAGGCAGTCCTTGAGCGCGTCTTTCGTGGCCGTGGGGATGTTGTCGAAAGCGGCATTGAACTTGCTTTTGTGCTCGGAAAGGGAGCGTGGCTCATTTTGTTTCACAATAGTGCGCATGACAAGCACTCAGCCGAGTTCGATCAAGGTCAAGGCCTTGTACAGGGCGGGGATGTCTCCGAAACGCTTCCGCGCTTTTTCCACTTCGTCTTGCGCCTGCTTCAGCTTTCCCTCGAAGATGAGGTCGTAAATCTCATTCAGGTGGCGCTTGGCGTTCACGTTACGTTCCGGAGCGTCGAGTATTTCCGTCAGCACCTCGCTGGACTCCAGCCCCAAGCTCCGGGTGGGGGTGTGCATCACGACCTTCCCCTGTTCGTCGGCGGTCAGCACGAAAATGCACTCGTGGGCCACTTCGCCCAGGACCTGCGGCGAGTGCGTGGTTACGATGAACTGACAGTTGGGAAAGGTCTCCAGCAAGCGGGGAATGACCATGCGCTGCCAGGCGGGGTGGAGGTGCAGGTCGATCTCGTCGATGAGAAACACCCCGCGCCCTTGCAGCGGGTCGGCCAGGGCAGGATTGGCGATGGCCAGGCGTCGCGCCATGTCTCCCACCAGGGCGAGGAGACATTTCTCGCCGTCGGAGAGCCGCTCGATCTGAAACTCCTGCCCCTGCTTATTGATTATCATGCGCAGCTTAGGTTTCCGGCGTACCTGGAGATCAGAAAACTCGGGCATCAGTCTTTCCAAGGCATTGCGCACGGCCTGGAGCTGCCTGTCCGGAAATTCCCAGTCCTCCGGCCTGAAGTCGTCCTGGAGATACCGTCGCGCCTCGTTTTCCAGATCCTCGCGGTTTCTGAACCATTCGAAGAAGAGCTTGAAATCGGCCTCTTCACGCTTTCCGGTGAGGGAGTGGTGCAGGGCTGCGTACTGGTCGAAGACATGTGTCTTTTTTACACGCAGGGGCACCTTGTCCACCAGGCGGTTCACGGAATAGAGCACGGCAATGGGCACGCCAGCGTCTGGTTCGGCGTCGAGGCGTTCGTGGATACTGCTGACCAGACTGGCGATATCAGCCTGATTGGAAAGGGTCGGTTTGCGCCCCCTGAGGATGCTCTTCCCTGCTTCCCACCGGTATGCCGCTCCCTCAAGTATAATTTCCACTTCGCATTTGGTCTGCTTTTCACCCTGCCGTACGTCGGATTCCGTGAACAGGCGCCCGGTGCCTTTGGCAGCCACAATCCGGCCGGTCAGCCTGGAGAGGAGGATGGCCAGGCAATCCAGGACGCTGGACTTGCCAATGCCGTTGACTCCGACCAGGACGTTCAGCCGTGGATGGAACTCCAGGCGCAGCTCTTCGAATCCCCGGAAGTTGCGCATGTCCAGTCGGTTAATGTGCATCGCATTTCTCCTGCCGCAGGGCATTGGCCCGGGGCACGCGTCGCTGTATCACCCGTATGGTGCGCGGGTGTTGCAGTCTACGGGCAGAGCGCTTGCCAGGAAACGACAACAGCATACGATAGCCGGAGACCCGCTCCAAAGGCAAGGGACAAACCTGGCCTCCCGATCAGCCGATGGCACTGCGCAGCCGCTCCTGGAGTTTGAGCAGGGTCTCCAGCTTCTCGGCCAGGGCCTGTTCCTTTTCCTTTTCCTTCTGCACCACCTCTGCCGGGGCCTTACTGGTGAAACCCTCGTTCTCCAGTTTGCGGCGTACGGTGTTCAGTTCCTTGTCCAACTTGGTCAGCTCCTTGTCCAGCCGGGCCAGCTCGGCGTCGAAGTCCACCGCGCCCACCAGGGGCACGAACAGCTCATTGCCCTGGATCACGGCGCTGGCCGTGGCCTTGGGCGGTTTGACGTCAGGGCCGACCTCCATGTGCCTGACTCGCGCCAGGAGCTTGACCATGTCCTGCTGCCTCAGGAAGAATGCCCGGTCCTCCTCGCTGGAGGTGCGGATGATCACCTCAAGTTCCAGGGAGGGTGTGATGTGCAGCTCTCCACGGATGTTGCGCACGGCCACCACGGCCTGTTGCAGCAGCTCCATCTTGCGCGTGATTTCCGGGTCGCGGTGTTCGGGGCGCGCCGGAGGGTAGGGCATCCTGGAGAGGTCTTCGCGCTCGATGCCGGGCAGGCTGTTCCAGATCTCCTGGGTCACGAAGGGCATCACCGGGTGCAGCAGGGTGAGCAGCTCCTTGAGCACGGTCAGGAGTCGGTACTGGGCCGCGGCCTTGAGGGTTGGGTCTTCGCTGGCCAGCTCGGGCTTGATCATCTCCAGGTACCAGTCGCAGAACTCGTGCCAGATGAAGCGGTACAGGCCCTGGGCCGCGTCGTTGAAGCGGTATTCGCTGACAGAGGCGTCCAGGTCCTCTTTGAGTGCCTCGATGCGGTGGCAGATCCAGGCGTGGTGCAGGCCCTGTTCGGCCGGGGACATTGTCGGGGCGGCCGGGGCCTCGTCCGGCAGGTTCATCAGGGCGAAGCGCGCCGCGTTCCAGATCTTGTTCACGAAGTGGCGGTAGCCTTCGATGCGCTCCTCGCTGAGTTTGATATCCCGGCCCATGGCGGCGAAGGCCGTGAGGGTGAAGCGCAGGGAGTCGGTGCCGTATTTGCCGATCATGTCCATGGGGTCGATGACGTTGCCCGTGGACTTGCTCATCTTCTTGCCCTCGGCGTCGCGCACCAGGGCGTGGATGTAGACGTCGCGGAAGGGAATTTCGTCCCGGAAGTGGATGCCGAGCATCATCATCCGCGCCACCCAGAAAAACAGGATGTCGAAGGCCGTGACCAGCACCGAAGTGGGGTAGAAGGTCCGGAGTTCGCGGGTGTCGTCGGGCCAGCCCATGGTGGAGAAGGGCCAGAGCGCCGAGGAGAACCAGGTGTCCAGCACGTCTTCGTCCTGCACGAGCGCGCCGCCGCAGTCCGGGCAGCTCGTGGGGTCCTCGCGTGAGACCACGAGCTTGTCGCAGGTCTGGCAGGTCCAGGCCGGGATGCGGTGCCCCCACCAGAGTTGGCGGGAGATGCACCAGTCGCGGATGTTGTCCAGCCAGTTGTAGTAGGTCTTGGCCCAGGACTCGGGCAGGATGCGGGTCTGGTCGGGCACGGCGGCGCGGGCCTTTTCGGCAAGGGGCTTCACGGCCACGAACCACTGGGTGGAGACGTGGGGCTCGATGATCGACTTGCAGCGGTAGCAGTGCCCCACGTTGTGCTCCAGGTCCTCGATGCCCACGAGCAGGCCCTGGCGTTTCAGCTCTGCCACCACGCGCTCGCGGCATTCTTCCTTGGTCAGTCCCTGGTAGTCGGGTCCGGCGTTTTCGTTCATCCGGCCCTCGTCGTCAATGACCGAGATGATTTCCAGGTTGTGGGCGCGCCCCAGTTCCCAGTCGTTCATGTCGTGGGCCGGGGTGACCTTGAGGCAGCCGGTGCCGAATTCCTTGTCCACGTAGCGGTCGCCGATGATGACCAGCTTGCGCCCCAGCAAGGGGAGCACGGCGTGGCATCCGATGAGTTCGGCGTATCGTTCGTCTTCGGGATGCACGGCCACTGCCGTGTCGCCGAGCATGGTTTCGGGGCGGGTGGTGGCAACCACCACGCTGTCCACGTCGCCCATGGGTTTTTGCAGCGGATAGCGCAGCATGTAGATCTTGTCCTTGCGGCCGGCGTGCTCCACCTCGTCGTCGGCCAGGGCGGTGTGGCAGCGGTTGCACCAGTTGACGATGTATTCGCCCTTGTAGATGAGCCCCTGCTCGTAGAGCCGCACGAAGACCTCGCGCACGGCGCGGGACAGGCCCTCGTCCAGGGTGAAGCGCTCGCGGGTCCAGTCCACCGAGGCGCCCATGCCGCGAATCTGGCGGGTGATGCGCCCGCCGTATTCCTCGCGCCACTGCCAGACGCGTTCGATGAAGGCCTCGCGTCCCAGGTCGTGCCTGGTCTTGCCCTCGGCCTTGAGTTGGCGCTCGACAACGTTCTGTGTGGCGATGCCGGCGTGGTCGGAACCCGGCACCCAGAGCACCTTGCGTCCCTTCTGGCGGTGGAACCGGCAGAGCACGTCCTGCAGGGTGAGGTTCAGGGCATGCCCCATGTGCAGGGAACCCGTGACGTTGGGGGGCGGGATGACGATGGAGTAGGGTTCTCCGGGCGCGTCCAGGTCCGGGGTGAAGGATTTATTCTCCTCCCAGAAGCGCCGCCAGCGCTCCTCGACATCCTTTGGCTCATAGCCCTTAGGCAATTCTGTACGGGGCATGTACATTCATCTCCGGTGAAATAGTGTATGCGCGTGCGAGTCATTTCCGGTCATTCCCCCCTTGCCTTGGGGGGCGCCGGCCTGTTAGCTTCGGTGCAGACTAGCGAGCGCAAGGAACATGTCAAGTCTTCATATTCTCTGGGACGAATCCCATATCTGGGGCCTTCTGGCTTGGCGGGCCATCCGTTCGTTGGGCCTGCCGCATCGACTGGTGCGGGGCCAAGAGATAGCCCAAGGATTGCTTTCCCGCAAGCGGCCTGCAGCCCTCGTGGTACCGGGGGGCGTGGCGCGTCGCAAAGCCGAGCGCCTGGGCACCGCGGGCATGCACGCGGTGCGGGAGTACATCGCCTCGGGCGGCGCCTACGTGGGCTTTTGCGGCGGCTCGGGCCTGGGGCTCACCGGTGCCTTTGGCCTGAAGCTCTGCCCTTGGCAGCGCGCCGCGCTCAAGGACCGCATGCTGCATCTGGTGAGCGGGCACCTGTACAACGATCTGAACCGCCCCCATGCGTTGATCCCTGAATCACTGCCCGCGCGGCCCCTGCTGCCGGTGTGGTGGCCGGCGCGTTTCGCCATGGAGCGCGAAAGCCCGGTGACGGTGCTGGCCACCTATGCCGCGCCGGGTCCGGACTTCTGGGTGGCGGACCTGCCCCTGGAGACATTGCCCGAGGGCACGCTCGGGGACTGGGAAGCGCTATACGGCGTGGCCCTCAGGCCCGCGAGCATGCCGGGCCAGCCCTGCGTGATCAGCGGGGAAAACGGCAAGGGGCGTTACGTGCTCAGTTACGCCCACCTGGAGACGCCTCAGTCGCCCCACGCCAATGCCTGGCTGGCGCACATCCTCTGCACGCTGCTCGGAGGAGGGACACCCGAGGCCACGCGCATCCCGGCCTGGGAGCTGGAGGCCCTGCCCAGTTGCTGGGACGATCCCCTGCTCCTGGAGGCCAGGGAGGTGCTGGACAACCTCATCGGCCTGGGGCGCGACCATTTCCTGCTCTTCGCCCGCAACCCCTGGCTGCTGGGCTGGCGTGCCGGCATCCCAGGCGCGGCCCTGAACAACATCTATTCCCTGCTGCGTCAGCTCCTGGCCTTGCAGCCTTCGGACGAGGCCCTGGCCCTGCTGCGCGCGCAGGCCAAGCCCTTTGCCCAGGCCCTGCACGACTTCGGCCACGGCGCCAGGGGTTACCTCCTGGCCGAGCGCCTGGCCATGACCCTGGCCAAGACCTTTCCGGATGCCGTGGACCAGCACGCACTCAAGAGTCAACGCCAAGCCCTGTTCGGCGATCCCATGGAGCACGGCGGCCCCTACGGAATGCTTTTGGACACGCTGGACACCCTGTTCTGGCTTTGCATCAGGGGGTGTGAGGAGCAGGCCCAGCCGCAGCCATGCACCTGCCCCCCTTCGCGGGAGAAAGTCTCGTGAGCGAAACACCGATGCCGATCAGGGAAGGGCATTTGCCCCTTGATCTGCCCTTCATCCCGGATGCCAGATACATGGCTTTCTTGGCCAAGCTCAAGAGCCGTGTACACTCCCTGCACGTGCCCCTGCACCTGCCGGGCGTGGCCGACGCCAGGCCACCGGGACAGGCCCAAGACGCGCAACGGATGATCGAGCTGCTCGCCCCCCTGGCCAAGGCCGGTGTCCAGTGCTTCGGCTTGCTCAACAGCCGTTTCCACGCGCCCACGGTCTATGGCGACAAAGCCTTTCTCCTGGCCCTTGGGGAGCGGTTACAGGCCCTGACCGACGCGGGCATCCTGCACGGCATCATCTATGTGGATCACTACCTGCTCCTGGCCCTGGCCGGGGCCTTCCCCGATCTTTGCGCCCGGCTCCAGGCCGTGCCCAGTGTCAACTGCCAGTTGGACAGCCTGGACAAGGTGCTGCGACAGCTGGGGTACATCGCGCGCACGCCTTTTGTCCTGCCGACGAAAGTCGTCCTGGACCGTGGTCTGAACCGCCGGATCAGGCAGTTGGAAGCCCTGCGCCACGAACTGGGGCTGCGTGTCCCGGAACTCAAGGTGGCTCTGTTGGCCAACGAAGGCTGCCTGGATCATTGCCCCTTCCGTCAGACCCACGCCGGGCACATGGCCTTGGCCCACATGCCGGAGCACGGCGGCTACGGTCCGGGGCACATGACCGCCAATCGGAGTTTGGGTTGCACCAAATTGTTCTACAAACGCCCCGAGCTGCTCATTTCCGCGCCTTTCATCCGCCCCGAGGACCAGCAGCGCTACAAGGGGTTGGCAGACATCATCAAGCTCTGCGGCCGCAGCCGGGGGGGCAAGACCATGAGCTGCATCATCCTCGCCTACGCGCAGGGGCGCTACGAAGGCAACCTGCTCTGGCTCAACGACAGCCAGGAACCTCTGGCCCATAGGCTGTTCCTGGCCAACGACAAACTCCCCGAGAACTTCCTCGACCTGGTGGGTGACTGCCAAGCCGACTGCGAGGACTGTGGAATCTGCCGCATCCTGGCCAGGCGCTGCATCAGCAGACAACCCCCGGGCATCGAACCCACACCACGTCTCCAGCAGGAAACGGCCTGCACGGACTGAGAAGCAGCATGCACCATTGCGAAGACAGCGACATCCGATTTTCCGAGAATGCCGACGGGCCTGCCCCTGGCGTGTTCCAATGCCAGGCTCGAGACGGCTTGGCCCGCGCCGGACTCCTGGGCACCGCCCATGGCCCGGTGCCCACGCCCGTGTTCATGCCCGTGGGCACCCAAGGTTGCGTCAAGGCGCTCTGCCCCCAGGACCTGGAAGCCGTGGGCGCCCGGATCATCCTGGGCAACACCTATCACCTATACCTGCGCCCCGGCCATGAACTGGTGGAATCCCTGGGGGGGCTGCACGGCTTTTCTGGCTGGCACAGGCCCATTCTCACGGATTCAGGCGGGTTCCAGGTATACAGCCTGAGCGCCCTGCGCCGCATCGGCGAGGACGGGGTGGAGTTTCGCTCCCACATCGATGGCTCCAAACACCTCTTCACACCGGAAAAGGTGGTGCGCATCCAGCGTAGCCTGAACTCGGACATCATGATGGTCCTGGACGAGTGCGTGCCCTACGGCGCGGACCGCGCCTACACGGAGCAGTCCCTGGCCCTGACCACGGAGTGGGCCGCGCGCTCCCGCCGACATTATCCCTCCGGAGCTGGGAGCAATCTGCTCTTCGGCATCGTGCAGGGCGGTTTTTTCATGGACCTGCGGCAACGCAGCGCCGAGGAGATCACGGCCATCCCCTTTGACGGCTTCGCCCTGGGCGGCTTCAGCGTCGGAGAGAATACCGAGACCATGCATACATTCGTGCACGCCTGCACCCCGCTGCTCCCCGAGGACAAGCCGCGCTACCTCATGGGCGTGGGAACGCCCCTAGACATCCTGGAAGGCGTGGCCGCCGGGCTGGACATGTTCGACTGCGTGCTGCCCACGCGCAATGCCCGCAACGGCACCCTGTACACCTCGGTGGGTAAGGTGAACATCAAGCGCGCCGAATACAAGGCCGACAGCACGCCCCTGGACCCGGCGTGCGACTGCTACACCTGCCGGACCTTTTCCCGCGCCTACCTGCGTCACCTCTACGTGGCCAAGGAGCTGCTCTCCTACCGGCTGCACACCATCCACAATCTGGCCTTTTACCTGCGCATGATGCGCGGGATCCGCGAGGCGATCCAAGGAGGTACCTTCCAGACCCTCAAGAGCAGCTACGAGGCCATGTTCGCGATCCCCGAGGAGTAAGGCGGTTGCAAGGGGGAAGAGAGATGCGGCGGAAAGCGGTGAGCGCGGCATGAGGACGGAGGCATGAAGTCGGTACCGAGGGCGCCTCTCGAGCCACCCTACAGGTGAGGTCAAAGGGCATGGGTCGTTTCCGGTAGTGCTTCCTGCCCTGGCTTGGCCTTGTTTCACGTATCCTTGGTCAATGTCTTTGCCCGTTACACCATCTCCCTGCTCCCGAGAGGGGCGTAGGGGCGCTTCGTGAAGCGCCCTGCCGCATGCCGGCCAGGCATTGGATTGAGTCATGGTGACGCATCATCACATCTCCTGCTGTAGCGGTTTGTCATGAGAAATACCCACGTGGCCCTGAAGGGGCGCTCTCGAATAGAGCCTGGCCCAGCGGGCCAGGTGAGCTGGAGTTGCCAGTCCACCGCCAGCGGGCCAGGGACAATAATCGAATGATTGACGTATACATACGGCCCTGCTAGTTTACTTTTCCATTATCTCTCTCGACGTGGCACACTTCCGCCATCGGATCATTATATCCTGGGGGGCAGGGTGGTGCATGAAGGCTGTAGCGCGTTTCGAGAAGCACCATCCGAATCGGAGCACATGATCCCATGCGACGCCTTCTCTCCCTGCTCATCAGAATCCTGGGCACCCTGGCCTTGATCGGCGGCCTGGCAGTGGCATTCCTGCTGTTGACCGCCGGCCGATGGTTCCCCGTGTACGGCGAACCCGAGCCCGCGGACGTTATCGTGGTACTCAGCGGCTCCTACACCAGGCCGCTCCACGCGGCGGATCTCTATCTGCGGGGGCTGGCGCCCAAGGTCCTGGTGAGCAGGAGCTGGCGCGGCCGCGAAGAGCGCATGCTCGACGAATTGGGCGTGGACTACCCCCGGGAGGAGGAGGTCTCCCTGGCCGTGCTGGAGAAGCGCGGCGTGCCCGCGGACGCGGTGTCCGTGTTCGGCCCCGGGAACATGAGCACGGCCCAGGAGGCCCTGGAGTTGCGCGCGCTCTTCGAGAAGGAACCCAAACGGCTGCTGGTGGTCACCTCACCCTACCACGTGCGCCGAACCCGTTACATCCTTGAAGACCAGCTCCAGTGCTGCGCGCTCCAGGTGGTGGGCACGCCCTACGATCCATTCGCGGAGCAATGGTGGAAGAATCGCGACAACGCACGGCAGGTGCTCCTCGAAAGCGTCAAGTTCCTGTTCTACATCCTTGGGGGGCGGAACATAGCCGACCAGGAGAGCCCATGAGCCGTCCACCCAACCGCCTGATCCACGAAAAAAGTCCCTACCTCCTGCAACACGCCCACAACCCCGTGGACTGGCGCCCCTGGGGTGGTGAAGCCCTGCAGGCCGCGCGGGAGCAAGACAAGCCCATCTTCCTGTCCATCGGCTACGCCACCTGCCACTGGTGCCACGTTATGGAGCGGGAATCCTTCGAGCACGAGGAAACCGCGGCCGCGATGAACCAGGCCTTTATCTGCGTCAAGGTGGACCGCGAGGAACGCCCGGACCTGGACAGTGTGTACATGACCGCCTGCCAGCTGATGAGCAACCAGGGTGGTTGGCCTTTGAACGTGCTGCTCACGCCGGAGGCCAAGCCCTTTTTCGCCGTCACCTACCTGCCCCGCGAGGGCGGCTTCGGCCGTATGGGCGTGGGTGAACTCGCGCGGCGGGTCTCCCGGCTCTGGAAGGAACAGCGGCGGGACATCCTCGATGCGGCGGAATCCCTGACCCAAAGCCTGCTCAAAGCCTGTCGGCAGGAGCCCGGCGGGGGGGAGGCCGTCAGCGACATCGACCGCTCCCTGCTCCTGGCCGGATACAGGGAGTTGCGCTCGCGCTTCGATCCACAGCATGGTGGTTTTGGCGAGGCACCGAAATTCCCCACACCGCACAACCTGCTTTTTCTGTTACACTTGGCCGGAGACCCGGAAGCGCCCGAGGCCCTGGCCATGGTGGAGAAGACCCTCACGGCCATGCGTCTGGGTGGCATCTTCGACCATGTGGGTTTCGGTTTCCACCGCTATTCCACCGACACCCGCTGGCTACTGCCCCATTTCGAAAAGATGCTCTACGACCAAGCTCTGTTGGCCCTGGCCTGCATCGAGGCGCATCAGGCCACCGGGAGCGACGTGTTCCGGCGCACGGCCGAAGAAGTCTTCACCTATGTTCTGCGCGACTTGGTCTCGCCCGAGGGCGCCTTTTGCAGCGCCGAGGACGCGGACAGCGAGGGGGAGGAGGGCAGGTTCTACGTCTTCACCCTGGAAGAGGCGCGCCAGGCACTGGACCAGGACGCCGACTTGGCCACCACCCTGTTCAACTGCACGCCCGAGGGCAATTTCCGGGACGAGGCGAGCGGAAAACATACCGGCGCCAATATCCTGCACCTTGGCACGCCACTGGAGCACACGGCCAAGGTCCTGGGGCAGGCACCACGGACCCTGGCCGCCCGCATGGAGCAGGCCAGGCAGCGGCTCTTCGCCATGCGGGAACGCCGCCCCCGGCCCTTGCTCGACGACAAGATCCTCACGGATTGGAACGGGCTGATGATCGCGGCCTTGGCCCGGGCAGCCAGGTGTTTCCCTGGTACTCGTTACCTGCGCGACGCCACCAGGGCCGCGGAATTCATCCTGCGCAGGCTGCGTGGCGAAATCCCGCGCGGAGAGACGCTGCAAACCCGCCCCCTGCTGCATCGCTATCGGGAAAATTGTGCCGGCCTGCCCGCGCATCTGGACGATTACGCCTTTTTCTGCTGGGGGCTGGTGGAGCTGCATTTGGCCGGCGCCGGTCAGGCGTATCTGGACACGGCGCTGGAACTCTGCGGGTTGATGCTCGAGCTGTTTTGGGACAAGGAAGGGAGCGGCTTTTTCATGACCTCGCCGCGCACCGGCGAGGAACTGATCTGCCGCCCCAAGGAACTCCACGACGCTGCCCTGCCCTCGGGCAACGCCGTGGCCGTGTTGGTTCTGCAGCGTCTGGCACGCCTGACGGGGCGGGACGACCTGCATGCAACGGCCCGGAAACTGCGCGCCTGGGCCGCGCCCATGGTCGCGCGTTTTCCCGGAGCCCACACCTTCCTGTTGGCGGCGGTGGCGGAGGAATTGCCCGCCCCCCCGAACCTGACGGAGCCTGCCTGAAACCCGGATGCCGCGCCCGCGAGTGGCCTGTGCCGTCGGGAGCGCGGCGTGAAGAGTCCTACCCGCCCTCCGCGGGGTGCGCGTGGTGTTCCGGACTGCCCGTCAGAACTCCAGGTTTCTTGGCGTGCGCGGGAAGGGAATCACGTCGCGGATGTTGCCCACGCCCGTGACCAGCATGAGAAAGCGTTCGAAGCCCATGCCAAACCCTGCATGTGGCGTGCTGCCGAAGCGCCGCAGGTCCGTGTACCACCAGTAGGGCTCCGGGTTCAGCCCCAGCTCCAGCATGCGTCGTTCCAGCACCTCCAGGCGTTCCTCGCGCTGACTGCCCCCGATGAGTTCGCCGATTCGCGGCACCAGCACGTCCATGGCGGCCACGGTTTCTTGGTCGTCGTTGACGCGCATGTAAAAGGCCTTGATGCTCGCGGGGTAGTCGAAGACGATGACCGGCCCCTTGGCGTATTCCTCGGTGAGGAAGCGTTCGTGCTCGGTCTGCAGGTCCAGGCCGAAGCCAACGGGGTATTCGAAGCGCTTGCCAGACTGTTCGAGGATACGCACGGCCTCGCGGTAGGGGATACCCACAAAGGGGCGTTCCAGGATGTTATGCAGCCGAGGCATGAGGTCTGTGTCCACGAAGCGGGCGAAAAGTTCCACATCCTGCCCGCATGTGGCCAGAACCCGGCGCACGGTCTCCTTCACGAAGTCCTCGGCCAGGGCCATGTTGCCCTGGAGGTCCTCGAAGGCCATTTCCGGCTCGATCATCCAGAACTCCGCGGCATGGCGGGGGGTGTTGGAGTTCTCGGCGCGGAAGGTCGGGCCGAAGGTATAGACCCGCCCCAGGGCCTGGGCCAGGGCCTCGGCCTCCAGCTGCCCCGATACCGTGAGCATGGCCTCCTTGCCGAAGAAGTCCTGGTCCAGGAGTTCGTGCAGCCTCTCTGTCGGGGTGTCATGATGCAGGGGCAGGGTGGTGACGCGGAACATTTCTCCGGCGCCCTCGCAATCCGAGCTGCTGAGGATGGGCGTATGAATGTAGTGGAATCCGCGCTCGCGGAAAAAGGAATGTACGGCAAAGGCCGCTTCGGAGCGGATGCGGAACATGGCGCTAAACTTGTTGGTACGGGGGCGCAGATGGGCGATGCCGCGCAGGAATTCGTCTGAATGACGCTTTTTCTGCAGGGGATAGCTCTCTGGGTCTGCCGGTCCCAGGCAGGTCACCCGGTGCACCTTGAGTTCCCAGCGCTGCCCCTTAGCCGGGGATTCGCCGATGTCGCCGCGTAACTCCACCGCGGCGCCGGTGTTCAGGTCCTTGAGCTGCTCGTATCCCTCGGTGTTTTCATCCACGATGGCCTGGAGATTGGCCAGGCATGAACCGTCGTTGACGTCGAGAAAGGAAAAGCCCTTGGCGTCGCGCCGGGAGCGCAGCCAGCCCTTGACCAGCACTGCCTGGCGCGGAGTATCCAGGGCCAGGGCGTCCTTGATCAGAATACGTTCCATGTGGCTCCTCTTGTGGAACTATGTGTTTTGGCTCCACTTCCATGCGGGGACCCGCGCAGGAAGCTCGTTTTCCATAGCGCAGATTTCTCCTGCATGAAAGCCGCTTGGGCAATGCTGGCTAAACATTTGTATTCATGACATAAATTGTAGTCGATACTGACAGGGAACGACCCTTGACCTCGGGCACGGGACATGGCGTAGCCCCGGATGGTCGCGAGGATCGATCCAGCGGGCTTGTCAGGCCCGTGGAGCCTGTCGGTGCTGAAGAGCGTTTTTCACGGTATGCAACAAGGTCGCCTTGACCACCGGTTTCGGCAGGTAATCGAAGGCGCCCAGACTCGCGGCGCGTTTCATGGCCGCGATGTCCGGCTGCCCGGCGATGACCACCACTGGGGGCGGGGACGGACGCTCCTTGATCCGCTGCAGGAGGTCGAGGCCGGTGGGGCCGTGGAGGATGACGTCGGTGATCACCAGGTCGATTGCGTCGGTATCCAGGATATGCAAGGCCTGGGGGACGTCTTCCACGGAAACGCCCCTGTACCCGGCTTGTTGCAAGAGCAGCCTGAAGGTGAAGCGAATGCTTTCCTCGTCATCAACGATCAGGATGGTGGGTCGTATGGTCTGCATCGATTCCTGATCCTGGTTTCCTGGTTCATGACGGCATGTGGTTCCATGTCTGTGGCCGCTCCTGGCATGGGAGCGGCGGGGTTGAGGAGGTGACGCTTCCAATCGATGCGCGAGACGATTTCCTGGGAGAGACGTTCCAGGCCGAGTTTCTGTAAAGCCGAGACCGGTATGCCGTCGCGGTATACCGCGAGGGCGTCGGTCCGGCTTGCCTCGTCCTGGAGCCGGTCCCACTTGTTGAGCACCAAAATGCACGGCATGTCGGCCAGCCGCATGTCCTCGAGGATGGATTTCACGGCCTGGATCTGTTCGTGGCACTCGGGGTGGGAGACGTCTGCCACGTGCAGGAAGAGATCCGCGGCCTCGAGTTCCTCGAGGGTGGCGCGGAAGGCCTCGCGCAGTTCCTCTGGCAAGTGGCGGATGAAACCCACGGTGTCGGTGAGGATCAACTCGCGCTCCTCCGGGAAGCGCAGCCGCCTGGTGGTGGGGTCCAAGGTGGCGAAGAGTTTGTCCTCGACCAGGACCTCGGCGTTGGTCATGGCGTTGAGCAGGGTGGACTTGCCGGCGTTGGTGTAGCCCACCAGGGCGGCCACGGGCGCGCCGGCCTTGGCGCGTCTGGCCCGGGCGGCCGCTCGCTGCCTGCGCAGGCCCTTGAGTTCGTTATTGATGCGGGTCATGCGTTCACGCACCTTGCGGCGGTCGAGTTCGAGCTTTGTCTCGCCCGGACCGCGTCCCCCGATGCCGCCGGTGAGGCGGCTGAGCGCGGTGTGCATGCCCACCAGGCGGGGCAGGGTGTACTTGAGCTGGGCCAGCTCCACCTGGAGCTTGCCCGCGCGGGAGGTGGCGCGGCGGGCGAAGATGTCCAGGATCAGCTGGGTGCGGTCCAGGACCTTGCGTTCGGTGAGTTCCGCCAAGTTGCGCATCTGCGCCGGGGAGAGTTCGCGATCGAAGACGATGAGGGAGGCGTTGTCCTGCAGTGCCTGGATTTCCAGTTCGGCGAGCTTGCCCTTGCCCACGATGTGTTTGGGGTTGAGCTGCCGTACGCGCTGGACGATCCTGCCGGCCACGTCGAGCCCGGCGGTACGGGCGAGTTCGGCCAGTTCGTCCAGGGAGCGTTCCTGCTCCTCCCTGGGCGCCTGGCTCACGCTCACGAGCAGGGCGCGCTGCTGTCCGGAAGCGGCGCCGGTGTCCCGGCCCGCGGCCGTGTCCATGCGTGCCAGCTCCTCTTCCAGGGAGTGGACCAGGGCTGTGTGATCGAACTCGGCCTGATCCCAGCGGATAGGTTCGAGCAGGCGGTAGGGCTCGTTTTTTTCGTTGGCCGGCAGCAGGTGGGCCGTGTGGAGCATGCCGGGTTCGGCATCGTCCCCCACGGTGAGGGCGTCGATGACATCGAGCCGCAGGAAGAGCAGGTCCATGAGGTCATCCTGGGTCAGGGGCTCGGCGCGGAGGTGGGTGTGCAGCAGGCGCAGGCCGCGCAAACGCCCTGGCGACTGTCTGGAACGCTCCAGATCCGGGATGAAGATGGAGTCGGGCTGCCCCACGATGACCATGGAGGGACGTCCCTTGCGGTCGATGAGCAGGCCGATCTGCCGTCCGATGCCCATGGAGAGGCCGGCGAGTTCCCTGGCCTGCTCCAGGGTGTAGCTCCTGTTCGCGGGGTAGCGGCGCTGGTAGAGTCGCGTCAGGGCCTTGATCTGGCCGGGCTTCAGGCCCTGGATGTTTCCCTGTGGCTTGGTGGCGATGCTTCCAGGCCTCCGTTCAAGATTCGTTGGCCGCGATGTACTCGGCGATCATGGCGTCGTAGCGCGAGACGGCCGCAAAGGTGCGCGCCGCGAGTTCACGACGCATGCCAAGGGGAGCGGCGAAGTTGTTTTCCTGCAAAGACTCTCGTACAGCATCATACACGGCGGTCTCGGGCACCACAAGCATGCTGTGATAGTTTTTCGCGGCAGCGCGCAGCAGGGTGGGACCGCCGATGTCGATCTGTTCCACCGCGGCTTTCAATTCCAGGCCCTGGTCCCTGGCCTTGGCAAAGTCGTAGAGATTCACGCAGACCAGGTCAAAGGCGGTGATTCCCAGTCCGGCCAGGGCGTCCAGATGCTCGGGCTTGTCCTTGTCAGCCAGGATGCCGGCATGGATACGCGGATGCAGGGTCTTGACCCGGCCGTCCAGGATTTCGGGGAATCCCGTGACCTGGCTCACTCCGGTTATTTCCAGCCCGGCGTCCTCGAGAACGCGTTTGGTTCCGCCGGTGGAGACCAGTTCCACCCCGCCGGAGGCGAGAAAACGGGCGAATTCCACCAGACCGGTCTTGTCGGTGACACTGAGCAGAGCGCGGGTGACAGGCAGCAGCAACATGGGAGTACTCCTTGTTTTCCAAGCCCACTGCCACAGGAAGCCCGCTCTGGCAAGCGGTGCGGTCTGAACTGTCGTCACGAGGGGCGGAAGGGTGCGGCCAAGGTCAGGGCTCAGGCCACACGGATCCTTGCAGTCCGGGCGTGACAAGGGGGCGGAAGGGTGCGGCGGTAGGAACAGACTCTAGCGCGTCAGGTCGGGGGAGACTTTTCCCAGGCGTGGGTGCGGGCTCTCCATGCGGCAATGGGTGATACCTCGGCCCTTTCGCGCCAGCAATAAGGGCCGAGATATCGAATGGGGAGGGGAGATCTGGAAAATCTCTTTGTTCCGCAGTGCGGCCTAGGCGGCCAACTGGAGCTGGTTGTAGAGTTCCTTGGCCTGGGCGTTGCCCGGATCCTGCTCGAGAATCAGCTTCAGGTGCGCGGCTGACTCATGGTTGCGGCCCAGGGCCACCAGGCAGCCAGCCAGGGTGTAGCGCACGTCGTGCTTGCCGGGAATGCTTTCCAGCACGGTGTGCAGTGTCCGAACCACCTGTTCCAGGTTGTTGGAGGCATACCCCGCCTGCACCAGACCGAAAACCGCGATGAGGTTTTCAGGGTTGTGGCGCAGGGCCTGCTCGAAGTGCTCCAGGGCCTGGGCGTGTTGGCCGATCTCCATCTCCACAAGGGCCATTCCGGCACAAGCCTTGTCGGTGGGCTCGATCTTGGCGGCCTTGCGGTAGTTCTCCAGGGCGATGTCCAACTCGCCGCGCTGCACGGCAATGGTGGCCAGGCCCAGGTAGGGATCGGGATGGACGCCGTTGGAATTGGCGGCCTTGCGGTAGTACTCTTCGGCCTTGTCCATGTCGCCCATGAACAGGTAGCACTCACCGAGTTCCTTGTTGATTTCGTAGTCCAGATGATCGCTCATGGTTCCCCTCCATTTCCAGGAAGATTTGTCCCCATCGTGATGCAACGTAAACGGCACGTTTGACGGCACTGTTGCCTGAGCGGTGTGGCCTGGACCGGGTCAGTGTACCCGGTATTCTTTGCCGCCGGCTCAGGTCGCAAGAATGTATGCAGATGTCGTGCCAACATCTCTGGAACTCTTCCCAAAGGGTTGTCGATTGTGTGTTGTGCGGCGTCGCTGCCCCCGCGTGACGTCGCTCCCACCCACCGTTCGTGCACTGGACAAGTCCGGTAGCCATTCTCGTGGCGGGTGTCCTTCCCAAGAGGCCGCTGACACAGCATGCATCGGCGCTCCTGGAAAAACCTTTAGGTTTGATGCACGGACATCGAAGGTTGTTTGCATGGCGAAACCCAGGTCCAGATCCCGGCGTGGCCGCCGGGATTCCCCTGTCATGTTGGAATGAAGTGGAGTAACATCATATGGATACACGAGTGGAACGCTCATTGCAGACCATTGCCCGAAGTCTGCTCCCCAGAGGAGCGGAAAAAGGAGGAGACACCATGAAAAGCCTGTTCCCGCTGCACTTGCAGCTTTCGAGCAAGGTACTGGATATGCAGCTGGAGCGTCAAAATCTCGTCATGAGCAATCTGGCGAACATCAAGACGCCCGGCTACAAGGCCCTGGACATGGAGTGGGAAGAACAACTGCAGGCCGCCCTGGGCAGGGACGCGCGCGGCAAGATGACCCGCACCGAGCAGGGGCACATGCCCGCGGTGTTCTCCCCCGAGTCCTTTGGTCCGGAGTGGCACAAGGCCTTCAGGCCGCATGTGATAATGGGTGACGATTCCGTGGACATGGACAAGGAAATGGCCAAGATGTCCAAGAACGTGCTCATGTACAAGTCCTTGTCCACAGTGATCCAGAAGAATTTCGAGGGGTTGAACAAGATCATAAGCGAGGGAGGACGCTGATGGACTTCATGACGGCATTCGACATCGCATCGTCCGCGCTCTCCGCGGAGCGCACCAACATGAACATCATTTCCATGAACCTGGCCAACGCCAAGACCACGCGCACGGCCGAAGGCGGCCCCTACCGCCGCAAGAGCGTGACGTTTGCCGCCACGCCCGTGGAGTCACCCTTTGCCAAGGCCATGAATTCGGCACTTGACAGGGAACTCAAGGGCGTGCGGGTCATGGACATCGCCATCGACAAACGCCCCCTGAAACGAGTCTACGAGCCCGGCCATCCGGATGCGGACGAGGAGGGCTACGTCTTCTATCCCGACATCAACACCGTCGAGGAAATGACAAACATGCTCGCGTCCATGCGTTCCTACGAGGCCAGCGCCACATCCATCGAGAACATCAAGGCCATGTACACCAAGGCGCTGGACATCGGACGATAGACAGGCCTGGTGCATTAGGGAGGAATCGAGATGGCCATCCAGAACATCGCCATGAAGGCATACACCAACGCCCTGGAGGTCGGAAACAGGATCGAGGGGCGGCAGACCGGGCTCAGCAGGCAGGCGTTTCAGAAAAATTCCAATGAAAAGACTTCCTTTGCCGAGACCATTTCCGACTCCCTGCAGCAGGTCAACAAGATGCAGGAAGAAAAGACCAGCATGATCGAGGCCTTTGCCTCAGGCGAGAATCAGAACGTTCATGAACTGATGATCACCCTGCAAAAGGCCAGTATAGCCATGAACATGACCAGCACCGTACGCAACAAGGTCATGGAGGCCTACAAGGAACTCTCCAGGATGCAGTTCTAGGGAGATAGCGAGAGGGACGTCAGCAGTCGTCACGTCACGGGAGAACCGCCATGCCGTCGATTTTCACCGATTACTTCAGCAAGCTGCGTACCTTGTGGGGCAGGACCAACGTCACCCAGCGGGTGTTCATCGCCGGACTGGCCCTGACAGTCATCGTCTCCTTCCTGGTGATGGTCCTGTGGCTGAACCGCCCCGATTTCGAGGTGCTCTACTCCAATCTCTATCCGGAAGACGCTGCCAAGATCGTCGAGAGCCTCAAGGCCGACAAGGTCCCTTACAGGCTCACCAACAACGGGACCACCATTCTGGTGCCGGATCAGAATGTCTTCGACCTGCGGCTGAAGATCGCCGGCGAGGGGACCATGGTGGGGCAAGGCGTGGGTTTCGAGATCTTTGACGAAATCAAGGTGGGTCAGACCGATTTCGTCCAGAAGATCAACTACCAGCGCGCCCTGCAAGGGGAAATCGCCCGCACCATCTCCGATTTTCCGGCCGTGGAACGCGCGCGGGTGCATCTGGTCATCCCCAGCAGGAGTCTGTTCATCGAGGAGCAGCACGCGCCCAGCGCCTCGGTGGTGCTCAAGCTCGTGGACGGCAAGAGCCTGAAGAACAAGGAAGTCGAGGCCATCGTCAACCTCGTGGTCATGGCCGTGGAGGGCATGAAGCGGGATCGCATCACCGTGGCCGACACCGTGGGTAGGATACTCTATTCGCCGTCCGACGACGCCACCCTCGAAGGCCTGAGCACCAGCCAGCTCGAGTACAAGCTCACGATGCAGCAGAACCTGGAGCGCCGCATCGAGGAGATGCTCTTTCCGGTCATCGGGCCGGGCAAGGTCATCGCCAAGGTCAACGCCGATCTGGACTTCAGCCAGCGTACCATCCGCAAGGAAGAGTACGATCCCGACGTCACCGTGGTGCGCTCGGAGCAGCGTAGCGAGGAATCCACCCAGGGCCGCGCCAACACCGAGGCCGGAATCCCCGAGGCCAACTTCCGGGGCGACGGCATCGCCGGCGCGCTCAGCCAGCAGCAGAGCACACGGGAGACCCGGACCACGAATTTCGAGATCAACAAGACAGAGCAGCAGATCATCGCGCCCATGGGTGTGGTGGATCGTCTCAGCGTCGCCGTCATCGTGGACGGCACCTACGAGAAGAACGCCGAGACCGGGGAGTTGGTCTTCACACCGCGCCAGGATGAGGAGTTGACACGCATCCGCTCCCTGGTGGAAAATGCCGTTGGATACAGTTCCGCGAGGGGCGATTCCATCGAGGTCTCCACCATCTCCTTCGGCGGCCCGGATATCGAATCCCACCGCACCCTGGCCGAGACCATCATGTACTACGCCATGCGCATCGGCAAGCCCGTGCTTCAGGCCCTCCTGATCCTGCTCTTCATGCTCCTGGTGGTCAGACCCGTGATCCTGGCCTTGATACGCCCCCGCGTGGAGGGAGAAGCCGTGGAAGGACTGGAAGGGCTGCCCGAGGGGCAGGAGCGTCTGGCCCTGGTGGAGGGCGACGAAGAGGAAGCCGAGGCCCTTGACGCTCTCAAGAAGATCGATGATATCAAGGCCCATGCGGCGCAGTTGAGCGAGCAGAACCTCGACCAGGCAGTGGCCATCCTCAGGCATTGGCTGAAAGAACCGGAAGGAGTGAAAGTTGGCTGAGCAACTGACCGGCCCGCAAAAGACCGCCATCCTGCTCCTGGCCATGGGTGACAAGTTCACCTCGGAGATGTTCAAGCGCATGGACAGATCCGAGATCGCCCGGGTCTCCAAGGCCATGGTGGACATGGACACCGTGCCCAAGGAACAGGTGGAGGAAGTGGTGCGTGAGTACCACAGGGCGCTCATCACCGGGCAGGAGATGATCAGCGGCGGCGAGGACGTGGTCAAGCGCATGCTGATGAAGAACCTGGACACGGACACGGCCAAGTACATCATGGACGCCCTGGACATGGACCACGGCCCCGCGCCCTTCCGCGAACTGGAAAACGTCAGCCCCAGGATACTGGCCCAGATTTTACGTAACGAACACCCCCAGACCCTGGCCCTGATCCTTGGCCACCTGCACCCGGACCAGGCCGCGGAGCTGCTCTCCAACCTGCCGGCCGGTGTGCGGCCCGAGGTGCTCATGCGCCTGGCCAAGCTCGAGGCCGTGCCAGAGGAAATGCTGGTGGAAGTGGACAAGGTGCTCCAGAACCAGCTCATCGCCATGGGCGGCAAGGAAGGCAAGAAGGTCGGCGGTGTGCAGGCCGTTGCCGAGATCCTCAACGCCGTGGACCGCTCCACCGAGGAGGAGGTACTGGCCGAGATCGAGGAGGAATCGGCGCAGATGGCCGAGGAAATACGCAACCTCATGTTCGTGTTCGACGACATCAAATCCCTGGACGACCGCTCCATCCGCGAGCTGCTCAAGGAGATCTCCAACGAGGATCTGACCTTGAGTCTCAAGGGAGCTTCCGAGGACTTGCAGGACAAGTTCTTCAAGAACCTCTCGGAGCGCGCGGCCACCATGATCAAGGAAGACCTGGAGATCATGGGCCCGGTGCGGCTCTCGGACGTGGAGGCCGCGCAGCAGAACGTGGTCAAGACCGTACGCAGGCTGGAAGTGGAAAACCGGATCATCATCAGCAGGGGCTCCAGCGATGTCTTCGTCTGACGCCACAACCAAGCAGTCCCTCAAGATCACCGGCCGGGTGTTCATGGGTGTCGGCTCCGGACAGAGCATGGAGCTCAGCATCGACGACTTGCAGCATCACGAGTCCCTCGGACGCTGGAGCAAGGAGCTGGAGCAGGAAGTCATGGAGCGTGTCCAGGCCAAGGCCGCGGCCAAGGCCAGGGACATCGTCGCCGCGGCCATGGTCGAGGCCAGGGAACTCCGTGCCAAAGCCACGGAAGAGGGTTACGCCGACGGCGTGACCCAGGCCCAGCAACAGTTGGAGCAGGCGCACCAGGAAATGGCCGACTCCCTGGGTCAGGCCCTGGCCGCCGTCCAGCAGGGCAGCGAAACCATCTGGAAACACCACCGGGAAGCGCTCGTCAGCTTGGTGCGCATCGCCGTGGAAAAGATCCTGAACATCGAACTCGGTAACCAGCGGCACGAGGTACTGGCCGGCTTCCTGGACCAGGCCGTGGAGGCACTGGAAGCGCATGCCGGGCTGACCCTCACCGTGCACCCCGAGGACCACGAGGCCATGCACCAAGTCCTGGCCATGGCTGCCCAGCGATATCCCAAGCTGAGCGCCTGGCGCGTCAAGACGGACCCGGCCATGCAACCCGGCGGGCTCCTGGTGGAGAGCGATCACGGCATGGTGGACAACACCATCGAAGGCCGCATGGCCATCGTCGAGCCCATCCTGCGGCAGTTGGAGCTGCCAATCGAGGAGCTTGACGACAACAACGGAGCCTGATCATGGGGCTCGATCCCAGGGCTTGCCTCGGCGTGCTCGGCGATACCGACCCCTGTCGCACCTTCGGCAAGGTGAACAAGGTCGTGGGCATGGTCGTGGAGGGGCGCGGCATCAAGGCCCCCCTGGGCTCGGTCTGCCGGCTGTTGCCAGAGATCGCCGGACATCTGGTCCAGGAGCAGGTCAGGGGCATCGCCGCCGAGGTCGTGGGTTTTCGCGACAATGCCTGCCTGTTCATGCCTTACGGCGAGATGCGCGGCATCCGCCCCGGCAGCCTGATCCTCAACGACTCTCAGCCCCCCTTGTTCCCCGCGGGCAAACGTCTCCTGGGGCGCACCCTGGACGCCTTCGGCACCCCCCTGGACGACAAGGGAGCGCTCGTCCCCCGCTCCTTCACGCATATTTACGCCGACCCGCCCCCGCCCCTGTCCAGGCCGCGCATCGCCGAGCCCCTGGACGTGGGCGTGCGCGCCATCAACGGCCTCCTCACCCTGGGCAAGGGGCAGCGCGTGGGCATCATGGCCGGCTCGGGCGTGGGCAAGAGCACCCTCATGGGCATGATGGCCCGCTACACCAAGGCCGACGTCAACGTCATCGCCCTGGTCGGGGAGCGCGGCCGCGAGGTGCGGGAATTCATCGAAAAGGATCTGGGGCCCGAGGGGCTGGCCCGCTCCGTGTTGGTGGTGGCCACCTCGGACCAGAGCCCCCTGGTGCGCATGCGCGCGGCCTTCGCGGCCACGGCCGTGGCCGAATACTTTCGCGACCAGGGCAAGGACGTGCTGCTGATGATGGACTCAGTGACGCGCTTCGCCATGGCGGCGCGCGAGGTGGGCCTGGCCGTGGGCGAACCCCCCACCTCCAGGGGCTACACGCCCTCGGTCTTCGCCCAGCTGCCCAAGCTCCTGGAGCGCGCCGGCCGCAGCCACGCGGGCACCATCACCGGCATTTACACCGTGCTGGTGGACGGCGACGACTTCAACGAACCCGTGGCCGACGCCGTGCGCTCCATCCTGGACGGCCACATCGTACTCACCCGCGAGCTTGCCGATCAGGGGCACTATCCCAGCATCGACGTGCTCAAGTCCATCAGCAGGTTGCGGGCCGACATCGCCCCCCAGACGGTGCTGGAGGCCGGTCGGGTCATCGTGCGCAGCTTGGCCACCTACTACCGGGTGGAGGACATGGTCAACATCGGCGCCTACTCCCAGGGCTCCAACCCGGAGATCGACAAATCCCTGGCCATGCTCGACCCCATCCGCAAGTACTTGCAGCAGGACGTGTCCGAAGCCAGCCCCGTGGACGCGAGCTTCACGGCCCTGCAGAAGCTGGCGGCATTGTAGGGTTTTTCGGTTTGTTCCGTGAGGGAGCGCAGCGGGTCCTGTGCGCGCCCTCAACATCCACTTTCCTCACAGCCCCATCTTCTCCCGCAGCCAGGCCACCGCGTGGCCCTGGGCCTCCAGGGCCTTGTCCGAGGCCCAGAAGCCCACGTGGGAGCCGCCCTCGATCCAAAAGAGTTCCGACCCGGCAATGGCTTGGTGCGCGTATTCCGCGTGTTCCATGGTGACGTCGGCCTCGGCGGTGCCGTGGAACAGCAGCGTGGGGCAGCTGATCTTGTCCAAGGGCAGCGGAGGCATGCCGTTCATGTTGTCCAGATCGTTGTGCACCCCGGCCTTGCGCCGGTCCCAGTCGTGGGACATGGTCCTGGCCAGCAGTTGCACAAAGGCCAGCTTGGCCGGGTCCGCAACGATATGTCTGGCCCGCTCGCCCAGTTCGTGCCCCTCGAGGTCGCTTTCGCTCTGCAAGAGGGCCTTTACCATGGCCTCCGGGAAATGGCGCGTGAGGAAGTCCATGATCCAGAGGCCGGGCTTGCTCAGGAAGAGCACCTCCTCTGTTCGGTTGATCTCGCGTGCCTTGGCATAGTCGGTGCTCACGGAGTCGATCTCCAGCAGGGCAACCACCCTGTCCGGATGGCGCTGGGCCAGGAGATAGGACGGGGGGCCGCCGGCCGAGGCGCCGCACACCGCGACCTTATCCAGGCCCAGGGCGTCGAGGAACGCGGCCAGGGCGTCGGCCTGCCCCTCCAAGGATGCCCCCGTGTCCAGGGACGTGCCCAAATAGCCGGGGCGGGACATCGCGAGCACCGAGAACCCGTTCTTGCGGAACAATTCTCCGAGGGCCAGCCCTTGGTCGTACCCGCCGGGACCGCCGTGCACCGTCAGAAGCACCGGTCCTTCACCGCGCATGGCGTATTCCACCGCGCCGGCGCTGGTCTGGATCGTGGATGGGGGGTATTGCAGGCAGGCGGCATAGTCTTCGGCCGTGACAGGTACAAAGGTGGGCATGCGATCCTCCTTGGTTGCAGGGTGCGGGATGAAACGTCCACTTCGGCGGCGTCGGGATTCGTGACGGCGGAGTTCCCAAGACCCATACACTGTGGTAGGGAGATGTTCAAATCGTGGTCAGACACGACCGTGCGGTGCGCCTGCCGGCGGTCACATCGGGGGCGGTCGTGCGTTACAGGGCAGGGAGGAGCGTCATGCGGTGGATATCGAGCGTATTGACTATGTTGGTGATGAGTATGCTTCTGGCTGCCCAGCCCCTTCCGGCGTGGGCCGGGGAGTGGGCCATGATCATGAAGCCCAGCGCACCCCTGCGCAAGACCCAGGGGCTTTCCGGCGTGGTGGTGGGCGCTGTGTGGTATGGAGACAAGGTCGAGATCCTGGGGTGCAACGACGGTTGGGTCAGAATTTTTGTCCCGGCCCTTGGCGAGCGCGGCTTTGTCAAGGAAAACGACCTGCGGGAGAGCACCGAGCGAATCAAACCCTTGCGCACCGATCTGCAGATGCTGACATGCCCCGGCAAGGGCTGTCCAGCGATCCTGTACTTGCCCAGGGGCGCGACCATCGAGATCCTCGAATACACCTACCGCGGCGGGAACACCAAATGGGCCAGGATCTGGTCCTATGAAGAGGGTGTCGAAGGCTGGGCCCCGGCCGAAAAGGTGATCCGCTGAGGGCGACGGGAGACATCACGGGAGGCTGCCATGCGCTTCAACTTTTCCACGGCTGGTGAGATCAGGTTCGGCAGCGGCATCCTGGCCGAGTCCGGGGAGTGTCTGGGATGTCTGGGGCGGAGCGCCTTCGTTCTGCATGGCGGCAACGCCGGCCGTGCCGCGCCCCTACTGCGGGTGCTCGAGGCCCAGGGCCTGGTACATCATGAATACGGCATCCGCGGCGAGCCCACGGTGGACATGGTTCTGGAAGCGGCAGCCTCGGCACGTCGGAGCGGCACGGACTTCGTGATCGGCATCGGCGGGGGCAGCGTGCTGGACGCCGCCAAGGCCGTGGCCGCCTTCATGACCAATACCGGCGATCCCTACGAATTCCTGGAGGTGGTGGGGCAGGGGCTCCCCCTGCGTTCGAGGCCGGTGCCCTGCGTGGCCATCCCTACAACAGCGGGCACGGGCGCCGAGGTCACCCGCAACAGCGTGCTCAAGGCCAAGGACGTGAAAGTCAGCCTGCGCTCCCCCTTGCTGCTGCCAGCCCTGGTGCTGGTGGACCCGGAGTTGACCCTGAGCATGACGCCGGAGATCACCGCCGCCACGGGCATCGACGCCATGACGCAGCTCATGGAGGCTTATGTGTCCTGCAAGGCCACCCCCCTGACCGACGCCTTGTGTCTGGAGGGTTTGGTGCGGGGGGCGCGCTCCCTGCGTCGGGCCTACTACGACGGCGGCGACATGTCTGCCCGTGAGGAGATGTGCCTGGCAAGCCTGTTTTCGGGGCTGGCCCTGGCCAATGGCGGCCTGGGCGCGGTGCACGGCCTGGCCGCGCCTTTGGGGGGTGTGCTGGACGCGCCCCACGGCATGGTCTGCGCGGCCCTGTTACCGGCCGTGATGCGGTGGAATGTCGCGGCCTTGCGGCTGCGAGACCCCGACGGCGACGGCTTGCGGCGGTACCGGGAGCTGGCTGGAGTGCTCAGGGGCGATGCCGCGGCCGAGGCCGACGATGGTGTGGCCTGGGCAGCGGCCCTGTGCAGGGAGTTGCGGGCACCGGGTCTCGGCGCCCTGGGTCTGAAGGAAGGGGGCATCCCGCTGATCGTGGAGCGGGCGGTCCGCGCCAGCAGCATGCGTGGCAACCCGGTGGAGCTGACGCCCGCGGAGCTGACGCGCATTCTGGAGGATTCGCTGTAGGTCGGGTCCAGTAGGATCAACCGCCCCCTTGCAGGGAGCGCAGCCGTTGCTCCAAATCGCGGATGCGGCGGTGGGCCTTATCCAGGTCACGGTGGAATTCGTCGCGTTCCATGAGCGCGGCCTTCATGTCGATGTAGGCCCTGTTGAGGGTGTACTCCAGCTGCTTGATCCGTTTGTCCTTCTCGTCGTTGTCATCGACCCGGGCCAGGGGTTCCTTGGCCAGTTCGGCCAGGGCTTGCAGCTTGTCCTCGAGTTCGAGGATTTGTTCCCGGCAGGCCAGAAGTTCGTGGGATTGCTCCGTCAGGGCCTGTTGGAGTCCTTCCTTTTCCGATTCCCCGCAGCCTGCCAGCAGCAAGAGCAACAACGTGGCCAGGCAACATGAAACGACCGTGCGCATGGAACCCTCTCGCCTCGGTTCGACGATTCCCGAATGCTCCGGCCCGGCGATGTATCCAGACATTGTTTCCCACCCCTTTGGAGTTTCGCGGAGCACTCGCGTCTCCACGCTGGACATGGTCCGGTCCCGATGTTCCTTCTTGGCCTACATGGTTCCAGTATACAGGCTTTGCCGGGGGAAATCCAGCCGTCGGGATAGTTCAGGCGGTCGTGTGCCTGTGCCAGGGTGCAATACATCCGACGGGGCATGGTTTCCGGGACAAGGGGAAGGGCGCCCGATGCAAGTGAAGGCGCTTGGCGACGCCTGTGTTTTTGGGTATAGCCGTGCGAGATACGGATTTTGGGAAGGGAGCACATGCCTAGAAATACGCCGCTCAAGGCCATCAAGAAGAAATGCCTGGAATGTTCGGGGGGGGACAAGCAGGAGGTCAGGCAATGCGCCCTCCGGCAATGCCCGCTTTTCCCCTATCGGTTGGGTCTTGATCCAGAGGCACCCGGGGAATTGCCCCTTGAAGTACGTGAACCTGGGGAAGGGGGGCGGCAGCAAGTGAAGAAGCGCGTGATCGAGAAGCAGTATTCCCTGTTCTGATACCGAACTGCACTCGCGACATGTCCTTTGTCTTGATTGCAGCGGTCTGGCAAAACGCGGTTGCGTCTGGCCTGACGCTGGCGGCGCATCTCAAAGGGAGGGCCATGCGGATGAGCAGATATCCGGGGTTCGCGCTCTTATGTTTGATCCTGGCGGCGTCAGTCTGCGGTATCGCCCCGCCATGCTCCATGGCCTGGGGGCAGGAACGAGGTCGCTTGGTACTTGGCTGTACTCCCTGGAAAACACCAGAGGTCCTGCACAAGGTGCACGAACCACTGCTGCGCTACCTGGAAGAGAAACTGGGCGTGGAGGTGGTGTTCCATGTGGCCCGTGACTATGAAGAACTGGCCGATCGTCTGGAGGCAAGGGCCGTTGACCTGGGCATGTTCTCTCCCAACGCGTATGTCCAGGCGCGGAAACGGTTACCGGGCTTGCAGTACCTGGCTTCCATCCGCAAGCTGAATGCCTTCGGCGAAGTCATCGACCATTTTCGCGGCTATGTCGTGGCTCGTTCGGATTCGCCCATCCGCACGCTCCAGGACCTCAAGGGCATGCGTTTCGGCTTCACCGATCACCAGTCCACTTCGGGATATCTCTATCCCAGGCTGTTGCTGCAAAAAGAGGGCATCGATCCGGAGACATTTTTCAGCCGCATTTTCATGCTCAAGAAGCACGACAAGGTGCTGCTGGCGGTGCTCGAGGGCTCAATCGACGCCGGCGCCTGTTATGACGACGCGTTTCACGAGATGGATTTCCAACATCCAGGCATGCTCCGGTTGATCGCCCAGACCCCGGAGATACCTTTCGACGCCTACGCAGCCGGGGAGCACATGGAGTCGGAGATGGTCCTGGCCTTGCAAAGGGCCTTGGTGGAATACGAGAGCTACCCCGGTAGGACGCCGGAAGTTCCGGGCAGCCCGCATAGCTTCGTGGTGCGCGGCGACGCGTTCTACGACGTTGTGCGCGAGGCCAACGACGAGTTGCAGTGAGCCGTGAGCACGGGAGGATCGGCTGAGGCTGAACGATTCGCACGGGGGGTGTCCGTCCTTTACCGCTTCAAGGCCGGACGGAGTGGAAGTGCCGAATGAGACTCATCTATCAGATCCTGCTGTTGGTATACCTGCCGCTCGCCATCATGGCCGGCATGTATCTGTATCAGATCGGCAGTCTCCTGGACCTGCTGGACCTGTCCATCCATGCGGACCTCACGCAGACCCGGGAAAGCGTGGAAGAGCGATTCCGACTGGAAACAGCCTACCTGAGAAGCGTGGCAACGCTCCTGGCCACCGGTCCGGAAGTGGATACCGCCCTGCACAACGGTGACAACGACCTGCTTTTTGGCCGGGCCAGGTCTTTCGTGGGTGACGTGGTCGACTACGTGGCCTTCGTGGATGCCGCGGGCACGGTTATCGTCAGGGGACACAACGAGTTCGTCTTCGGCGACAGTCTGCTCCACAATACTTTCGTGGAAAGGGTGCTACACGGGGAAGACTCCGTCCGGTTCGTGGAGTTGGAGGGTTCCTTCTATCTCCTGGCCGTGGCTCCGGTTGTACGCTACGACGAGAAGGTCGTGGGCGCAGTCCTCGTTGGGATGTCCGAGGCCAGCACATTTTTCGGGCTGGTGGGAGCCTACCCGTCGGTGCATATCGTCATGGAGCGTCAGGGGCGGCGGCTGGCGGGCACGGCCTCACCCGAGAAGCTTGGGGGGTGGGACAAGGCCGGCTTTGAACTCTCACCGGAACTCGGCCCGGACATCTCTGTCACGATCTTTCAGGACAACACCACAAGACGGGCCCAGTTGCGCTCCCTGCGGGGGCAAATGCTGGGCATGGCGACCGGCTTGGCCCTCTTGCTCGGGTTCGCCGCCACGCTGATCATGCGTCGGGTCCTACGCCCCATGAAGAATCTGGTTGAGGTCATGCGCACCTACCCCAACGGCGGTATCGATCTGGAAACGGGAAAATCTGGACCACGGTCCCTGGAGATCGCGGATCTTTTCCAGGCCTTCACGGCCATGATCCACGAGTTGCGGTGCAAGCAGGACTCTCTGGTCGAGGCGGAGAAGCAGTACCGGGGCATTTTCGAGAATTCACCGGCCGGCATGTACCGCAGTACCCTTGGAGGTCGATTCTTGGCGGCCAACAATGCCATGGCCCGGCTTTTCGGCTACGACTCGGCCAGGGAGCTGATGAACGAGGTCCAGGACGCGACCCGGTTGTACGCGAATCCGGAACAGCGCCAAGCCCTGCATGACCAACTGGGCAAACGTACCCGGCCCTACAGTCTCGAAGTGGAGTCCAGGCGCAAGGATGGCAAGCCTGTTTGGCTCTTCGAAACCTGCTGGTTCGTCAGGGACGACGCCGGCAATGTGCTGTATCAGGAGGGCTCGATCATCGACATCAGCGAGCGCAAGCGTGCCGAAGCCCTGGAGCGCGATAAGATCGCGGCCGAAGCGGCCAGCGAGGCCAAAAGCCAGTTCCTGGCCGCCATGAGCCACGAGATACGCACCCCGATGAACGCCGTGGTAGGTATGGCCGAACTGCTCAGGGAAACCGAACTCAGTCCCGAGCAGCAGCAGTACATGCAGATATTTCAGACTGCCAGTGACGCCCTGCTCGCCCTGCTTAGCGACATCCTCGACATCACCAAGGTCGAGGTCGGGCAAATGGAGTTGGAGCGGGTGCCGTTTTCTCCCCGCGAGATCATGGCCACTGTCTGCAGGATCATGTCCGCCAGCGCCCATGAAAAGGGCCTGGAACTCTCCTGGAAGGTCACGCCGGAGGTGCCGGGGAGCGTGATGGGCGATCCTGACAGACTGCGCCAGGTTTTAGGCAATCTCATCGGCAACGCGGTCAAGTTTACCTCCTCCGGTGAAGTGTCCGTCCGCTGTTTCCTGGAGTCACAACGGGAAGACGACGTCGTCCTGGGCTTTGCCGTGCGCGACACGGGCATGGGCATTCCGGACACGAGCCAGGAGCGCATCTTCGAGCGATTCACCCAGGCCGACTCCTCCATCACCAGGCAATACGGCGGCAGTGGGCTGGGCTTGGCCATCTGCAAAAGTCTGGTGGAACTCATGGGCGGAGAAATCACGGTGAACAGCGTGCCGGAACAGGGCAGCACCTTCAGCTTCACGGCCCGTTTCCAGCTCGTGGCGGCGGTAGGGGCGGAGCCCACGGCCAAGTCCGGGGCACTGGAGCCGGGCCGACGCTTCAGACCGCTGCGGGTGCTCCTGGTGGAAGACTCGGAGTACAACGCCTACGTTGTCCTGGCCTATCTCAAGCAGAGCCGTAGCGAGATCGATATCGCCAAAAACGGCCGGGAAGGTTTCGAAAAGTTCACTCGAGGGGCATACGATCTTGTGCTCATGGACATGCGCATGCCGGTGATGGACGGGTATTCGGCTACCGCGCGGATGCGGCGATGGGAGGCCGAGCAGAACCGCACCCCCACCCCCATCATCGCCATGACGGCTCAGGCCTTCAAGGACGACAGGGAACGCAGCCTGGCCGTGGGGTGTGACCACTACCTTGCCAAGCCCGTGCGCAAGGAGGAACTGCTCCAGGCCATTGCTTCCCTCGGGTTGCTGTGGCTGGAGGACATTCCTCCCTCGGACGGACAGGAGGAAGACTCCGGCGGGGACAGCACCGAGGGCGCGCGGGTGGTCCGCGTGGATCCTGAATTCAGGGAGATCGTCCCGCGCTATCTGGAGATGATGGCCGGGAACTTGGTGGAGATGCGCGAGGCCCTGGACAAGGGGGATTTTGACACCCTGATCAACAAGGGGCATCAAATGAAAGGGGAGGGCAGGGCCTTTGGATTCGCCCCCATCAGCGAACAGGGAGCACAGATCCAGCAGGCGGCGCTGGAGCAAAATGCCTTGATCATACGCCAGACTCTTGCGGAACTTGGTGATTATCTCAAGCGTCTCGAGTTGCGTTAGGCAGCAAGGGAGTGCCGGCGCCGTCGGTCTCGACCGCGTCAAGTACCGTTAGGTGTTCTTGCTCGGGCGGAAGCGGACAGTTCATGTGCCACCTGGACTGGACAGATCACGTGCTTAAAACACATTCCTGGAAAGCCGCTTGACACGCCAAATCCACAAGTCGTATAAAAACCGTCTTGTGCCGGGGTGGTGAAATTGGTAGACGCGCTGGACTCAAAATCCAGTACTGGCAACAGTGTGCGGGTTCGACTCCCGCCCCCGGCACCAAGGCAATATCCAGGGACGTGCGATACAATCCACAACCCCTGAAAATAACAGACAAAGCCGGACCAAAGGTCCGGCTTTGTGCGTTTGTGTGCGTTGACGTCCAGTTTTTTGTGAGTAACTATGTGAGTAACGCGTAGGCCAGGAGACTCACCCTGTGAGTAACTCCAAAAACCCGCGTCCACCTTGATCTCGGGAGTTACTCACAGGGCCCTGACCGACATCGCCGTACGTAACGCCAAACCCGGCCCTAAAATCATTCGCCTTGCCGACGCCCGCGGCCTGAGCCTTGAAATCTCGCCATCCGGCGGAAAACGCTGGCGCTTCCGCTACCGCTTTGATGGCAAGGCCAACATGCTTTCACTGGGCGTCTATCCCGATGTATCCTTGAAGGAGGCGCGCGAGCGCAGAGAGGAAGCAAGACGTATACTCGCCCAGGGAATCGATCCAGCCAAGGCCCGACAAGAACAGCGCGCCGAGACGTTGACGGCGAGTACAACGTTCGAGCATATTGCGCGCGAATGGTTCGCAAAATTCCAGCCATCTTGGAGTGAAAAACACGCCTCAAAGATCCTTCGCCGTTTCGAGAAGGACGTACTCCCTTGGCTTGGTCATCGCCCTATCAAGGATATCTCTGCCCCTGAACTGCTTGCAGTGATCCGGCGCATGGAGTCGCGCGGCGCCATGGACATGGCCCGGGGGGCGCTCCGGAATTGCGGGCAGGTCTTCCGCTATGCCGTGGCCACTGGCAGGGGCGAGCGCGACCCGTCTTCCGACCTACGTGGAGCCTTGCCCCCTGCAAAAGTTACGCACCATCCTTCCCTGACCGATCCCAAAGACATTGCCGCCTTGCTGCGCGCCATCGACGCCTACACCGGGGCCTTCGTCACTCAATGTGCCCTGCGTTTGGTTCCACTGGTCTTCCTGAGGCCCGGTGAACTCCGAAACGGGGAATGGTCGGAAATCGACTTCGACGCGGCCGAATGGCGTATCCCTTTCGCGAAAATGAAGATGCGCGAGCAGCATATTGTACCCTTGAGCCAGCAAGCCGGGGGTATCCTGCGGGAGATTCATCCTCTGACAGGTCCTGAAGGCTACATCTTCCCAGGGCGGCGAGGCAATGGCCGGCCCATGTCGGAAAACACGATCAACGCGGCCTTGCGCTATCTGGGCTACGATAAAAACACCATGACCGGCCACGGCTTCCGGAGTCTGGCCTCTACACGCCTGCACGAAATGGGATTCGACACCGCGTGGATCGAACGACAACTTGCCCATGGCGACCGAAACAAGATCAGGGCCAGTTACAACTTTGCCCAACACTTGGCCGAGCGTCGACGCATGATGCAGGTCTGGGCCGATTACCTGGATCAACTCAAGGCTGAAGAATAGAGAGAGTTACCTTGCGACGGCTAGCGGCATAGGAATAGCCCCTTGTCCCGACAAAACCTGCCCGACTGACAGAGGAGAACAAATTGAAACTCGACGCCATCATCTCCCACTACATCAACGCTGTTCGCTACGTCGCCGCTTACGCCTTGCTCATACTGCTGTTGGATTTTTTTTACGTGGCCAATCCATGGGTAGAGTTTTCGCGCGACATTCTTGCCAAGAATATGCTCTATTCGCTCTTTGCCATGGTTGTGATATTTGTAACCGATCACAGGGGTTCAGAGATCCTACGGATGAATCCAAGCAAGGTCAGGCTGCTGCCCATGAAAGTACGCAC
>CAZSRS010000002.1:246305-248742 GCA_964609625.1 uncultured Desulfovibrionaceae bacterium | reverse complement strand
CCACGGCGAGACTCTGCAGGCTGTATTCGTCGTCATCTACCAGGAGTATGCGCATCGGGTAATTGTTCTGGATTCCGGCGTCCTTGTCAATAGCGGTTTCCGGTCGCGGCCTTCGGGAACGGTTTTTAGGATCCTGCATGAAGAAGAGAGGCTATGGGTTGTTCATGCGTTCAACCAGGATCTTAAATGGAAAAAGATATTGACATAATTGTAGTCTGCTTTTATCTAGTCCAAAAAAGTTGGATCATTTCCCAAATAGCCTGCCCCCGCCCCCAGCGTCCCCAGGGAGTTCTGTGTGGATCGAACTCCCTGCCTAGGAGACTGCCATGCCACACATGTTCCGTCTTTTCCCAGCAGTCTGTGCCCTGGTTGCCTGTCTGCTGGTTTCTTCCTCTGTCCTGGCCCTGGACGACGTCAATCCCGGCGGCGGCTACGGTGGAGTGGGCAACTGGGATGGAACCGCATCCAACGACGGGTACGTGAACAATGCCGCCGGCACCATTGCCGGCTCCATCGACATGACCCAGGGCGGGAGCGACACCGTCATCAATAGGGGCACCGTGGTTGACGACATCATGGGTGGCGAGACCGGCGGCAACCTGTTCACGAATACAAGTACCGGAGCGGTGGGCGGGGATGTCTACGGCAGCGTCGTGGAAAGCGTGAATCATGCCGCCCAAGGGAATACCGTCGTGAACTCCGGTGTGATTTCGGGCATGATCGTCGGCGGAATTGTCGAGGCCACTGGCACGGGGAGCAGTGCGGGGGGCAACGTCATCAAGAACACGACCTCTGGCCTAGTGCAGTCAATATATGGCAGCATTGGCGATGCCGATCTGGCCACGGGCGGCAACAACAGGATATTCAATTCGGGAGTTGCCTGGTACATTGTGGGGAGCGACAATTCAGGCTTCAGGAGTACTGGTGGAAGCAACACGATAGAAAACTCCGGCTTTTCATTTATGATCTACGGCTCGATCAACCTCGGCTACGCCAGCAGCGGCGGAAACAACACCATCGATAATTCCGGCCCAATCGCGGGGTTGATTGGGGGCTCCTTCAATGATGCCATTCGATCCACTGGTGGTGGTAACACGATCAGGAACTCTGGGATTGCTCTGTATCTGTTTGGATCGATTAACAAAGAAGACAGGACAAGCGGTGGAGACAACCACATCGAGAACACAAGCCATGTTGGAGTCGTTACAGGAAGTATGAACACCGGGGACTGGTCCACTGGGGGAGGAAACTCGATCTCCAATTCAGGCGAGCTTGATTTCGGGATCATAGGCTCAAACAACGGAGGAGATGCAACAAGCGGCGGTTCAAACACCATCGAGAATTCCGGCATCATCTATGAAGGTGTTTACGGCACTGTCAACGACGGCGATAGCAGCACCGGAGGCGGCAACACCATCACCAACTCCGGAAAAACAGGGTATTTTCTGGTAGGCACCGAGAACTATGGAACCGGCACGAGCGGCGGTTCCAATTATATAGTGAACTCCAGCCAAGTCGGCGGCCCGCTGACCGGAGACCACGGGAGCAGTGATTTCAGGGGCACCATTCTCGGCAGCTCCAATCTTGCGGACAACACTAGCGGTGGATCGAACACCATCGTCAATTCAGGTGATGTCCTTTCAGGCACTGACAATTATCTCGGTTATGACGGTGGGGCCATGGGATCGTACAACCAGGGTTCGGGCACCACCGGAGGGACAAATACGATCCGCAACACCGCTTCCGGATATGTCGAGGAATATATATATGGGAGCGGCAACCAGGGCGCGAACAGCAGTGGTGGCTCAAACACCATCACCAATGCCGGCACCGTGGACGGTGTGATCGCGGGCAGCAACAATACAGGTGACAACAGCAGCGGCGGTTCAAACACAATCATCAACTCCGGCACAGTGGGCGGCGACATTTTCGGCAGCAACAACACCGGCGATAGCAGCAGCGGTGGGAGCAACACCATCACCAACTCCGGCACTGTCGCCGGTGGCATTATCGGCAGCAACAACGCCGGCGACAGCAGCTCTGGCGGTTCCAATACCGTCAAGAACTCCGGCAACATCTCGGGAAGCATCTACACCAGCGACAACCAGGGCGTTGGTAGCAGTGGCGGTTCCAGCTCTGTCACCAATTCCGGGAAAGTCGGCGGCAGCATCTACGGAAACAACAATGTAGCGGACAACAGCAACAGCGGCTCAAACACCATCACCAATTCCGGCACGGTCTCGGGTGAGGTTTACGCCAGCAACAACCAGGGTGCGGGAACCTCCAGCGCCGACAACACCGTATCCAACTCCGGCAGCGTGGGCGGCAGCGTCTATGCCGCCAAAAACGTCGGCGATAACAGCAGCAGCGGCTCCAACCGCGTCACCAATTCCGGCACGGTCTCGGGTGAGGTTTACGCCAGCAACAACCAGGGTGC